>NZ_JWLW01000014.1 GCF_000808575.1 Alteromonas marina | reverse complement strand
ACTCTGCCTTCTTTGTTTTTGCTTCTCTATTAAAAGCGTTAAAGCAAGCAAAGGTTAAAACCTTATAGGAAGAGCCGATGCGAAATTTTTTGACTGCTGTATGTGTACTTTTAATCACCGCCATAGTTAACGTTAATGCTAATTACATGCTCGATACTGTCGAAGGGGTGCAGCTTGCTAAGCAATACGATCAAAGTCGCACTGATATTAACGTAGCTGACTATTGGGTTAGTGAGAAGCTAGACGGCATTCGCGCAAGATGGAACGGTACTGAGTTACTTACCCGCAATGGGAACAAAATATTCGCGCCAACATGGTTCACCGCTAACTGGCCAAAAGCCACTATTGACGGCGAACTTTGGATAGGAAGAGGGGAGTTTGAACGTACAGCTTCTATTGTGCTTTCAACGCTGACAAACATCGAGCTGCATTCTGTCACTAACGCTTCATCTAGCACAGTGTCTTCAGCAGACACTATTGCCGAAGCAAATTCTCTATCTGCAAAACGCTGGGCCAAAGTTAGATTTATGGCCTTTGACATGCCTATGATGGGTGAGCCCTTTGGTCAGCGACTCAACATGCTTAACAGCCTAAGTAAATCTACACCTAATCCAACGTTTGCAGTTATCCCTCAATTTAAGCTTACGTCTATTTCTTCACTTGATGAAAAGCTGAAGCAAGTAGCCCAGGAAGGCGGAGAAGGGTTAATGCTTCATCATGAACAAGCGCTGTACACATCTGGGCGAAGTGACAAGTTACTCAAAGTAAAACGCTTTGAAGATGCAGAAGGGAAAGTACTGGCATTGCTTCCGGGAAAAGGACGATTTAAAGGAATGATGGGCTCGCTTCTTGTAGAAACGCGAGAAGGCATTCAATTTAAATTAGGAACGGGCTTTTCAGAAAATGAGCGCCAATCTCCGCCCGCTATCGGTAGCTGGGTAACCTTTAAGTACTACGGTTTAACAAAGAATGGAAAGCCAAGGTTCGCAAGCTATCTTCGCACTAGACCTCAGGCAGACTTGCCCAATTAACACTTACTTACTGCCAGTATAGTCACATGAACTGCCTCTCACTTACTGTTGTTATACCAATCCGCATGGATAAGTGCCCACTCAGAAGGCGCTGGCAAGTTTCCTAGCAAAGCGTGGGAATGCAGGAATGGTTGTTCCCTTTCAAATTCCCAGAATGAAGCTAGGAAGCTTGCCAGGCCTTCCCGAAGGGCGAGTTTTAAATGTCCGTACTCTTTATTGTGACACCTTGATGTAGAACCACTATACCTGCGGAAACACGCCGCGATTACGAACATTTTAACTCTCGCTGAGTGGGTAATTATCTATGCGGACTGGTATTAATCGTTTACGGTTTGCTTTAATTGAAAAAGCATCGTGTACAGCTAACCTCTTGTCTTTAAGTCATAAAGCCCTATAACTTTACTACATGTTAATTGCTAAAGTTACTTTGCTTATTTCTTTTTAATCGCTTTTGTCATTTAAAAGTAATGGTATGAATAGCGATTATAATTGAATTAAAAAGGCGCTAAATTTAAAAAGTGAGCTCGTGAAGTTATACTGTTGATGATTTATTAAACACACCTTGCGTCAAGTGCGTACAAGACCGTTTACTCCCATTGCGCAAGCTAACTTAGAGGAAGAGACTGTGTTACAAGACTATCGCAATCACGTTGAAGAACGTGCCGCTCAAAATATCCCACCTAAACCGCTTAACGCTGAACAGGTAGCTGGCCTGGTTGATTTATTGAAGAACCCGCCAGCAGGCGAAGGGGACTTTCTTTTAGAACTGCTGGCAGAACGTGTACCGCCTGGGGTTGATGAGGCAGCTTACGTTAAAGCTGGGTTTTTAAGTGCAATCGCAAAAGGTGAAGATAGTTGTGAGCTTATCTCTAAAGAGAAAGCCGTTGAACTGCTAGGAAATATGCATGGTGGCTACAACATTGCCACTTTAGTAGAGCTACTTGATGATAACGCGCTTGCGCCGTTGGCTGCGAAAGAGCTGAAACATACCCTTTTAATGTTTGATGCTTATCACGATGTGGAAGAAAAGCACAAAGCGGGTAACGAGCATGCCACTGACATCATCAAATCTTGGGCTGAAGGTGAGTGGTTCACGTCGCGCAAATTAATGGACGATAAAATCACTTACACCGTGTTTAAAGTAACAGGTGAAACGAATACTGATGATTTGTCGCCAGCCCCTGACGCATGGTCTCGCCCAGATATTCCATTGCACGCTCTTGCAGCTTACAAAATGCCCCGCGAAGGTTTAGAGCCAGAAGAACCTGGTGTTAAAGGCCCAATGGCGCAAATAGAAGAAGTTAAAAGTAAGGGCTATCCCGTGGCTTTTGTTGGTGATGTAGTTGGAACAGGCTCGTCACGCAAGTCGGCAACTAACTCTGTGCTGTGGTTCTTTGGTGAAGACTTACCGGGTGTACCCAATAAACGAGGCGGTGGTGTGTGCATTGGTTCAAAAGTTGCGCCTATCTTCTTTAACACTATGGAAGATGCCGGTGCATTGGTGTTTGAAGCCGATGTGGAAAAAATGAACATGGGTGATGTGATAGACATCTATCCGTTTGAAGGAAAAATCACCAACCATGAAACCGGTGAACTTCTTGCAGAATACAGCTATAAGTCGAAGGTGATCCTGGATGAAGTGCGCGCAGGTGGGCGTATTAACCTGATTATTGGTCGTGGCCTTACCGAGAAGGCGCGTGAGACACTAGGTTTAGGCCCGACGGACTTATTCCGTACGCCTGAACAGCCAAAAGACAGTGGAGCGGGTTTCTCGCTAGCGCAGAAAATGGTGGGTAAGGCGTGCGGTGTTGACGGTATTCGCCCAGGCACCTACTGCGAACCTAAAATGACGACCGTAGGCTCGCAAGATACCACAGGGCCCATGACCCGCGATGAGCTTAAAGACTTAGCTTGCCTTGGCTTTACGGCCGATTTGACCATGCAGTCATTCTGTCACACCGCCGCTTACCCCAAGCCGGTGGACATAGAAACGCAGCACACGCTACCTGATTTTATAATGAACCGCGGTGGCGTATCGCTGCGTCCTGGTGACGGTATTATACACAGCTGGTTAAACCGCATGCTGCTGCCTGACACAGTAGGTACGGGTGGTGACTCGCATACTCGTTTCCCCTTAGGTATTTCTTTCCCTGCAGGTTCTGGGCTGGTCGCGTTCGCTGCGGCTACTGGCGTTATGCCGCTAGATATGCCCGAGTCGGTATTGGTGCGATTTAAGGGGGAAATGCAGCCGGGCATTACGTTACGCGACCTAGTACACGCCATTCCGCTGTACGCCATTAAACAAGGCCTATTAACGGTCGAGAAAAAAGGCAAGATCAATGCCTTCTCTGGCCGTATTTTAGAAATCGAAGGACTAGAGAACTTAACCGTAGAACAGGCGTTCGAGCTTTCTGACGCATCGGCGGAGCGTTCAGCAGCCGGTTGTACTATCAACTTATCTGAAGCGTCGATTGCTGAATACCTGCGTTCAAACATTACCATGCTTCGCTGGATGATTAACGAAGGTTATGGCGACCCACGTACCTTAGAGCGTCGCGCGCAGAAAATGGAAGAATGGTTAGCTAACCCGGAATTAATGCGAGCAGACGCAGACGCTGAGTATGCAGAGGTTATCGAAATTGACCTTAACGATATTAAAGAGCCAATTGTGTGCTGCCCTAATGATCCTGACGATGCGAAAACCTTATCTGACGTTGCAGGCGATAAGGTAGACGAGGTATTTATTGGTTCATGTATGACAAACATTGGTCACTTCCGGGCAGCCGGTAAGCTACTTGAGCAGTACAACAAAACACTGCCCACTCGTTTATGGATGTCACCACCGACCAAGATGGACAAAGCCCAGTTAATGGAAGAGGGCTACTACAACATTTATGGTCGTGTAGGCGTGCGTACAGAAATGCCGGGCTGCTCACTATGTATGGGTAACCAAGCAAGGGTGGATGCGGGAACAACCGTACTTTCCACGTCTACTCGAAACTTCCCTAACCGCTTGGGCGATGGGGCGAATGTTTATTTGACCTCAGCAGAGCTTGCTGCGGTGGGTGCCATTGTTGGGCGCATTCCAACTGCCGAAGAATACATGGAATACGCCAGCAAAATTAACGCAATGTCGGGTGAAGTATTCCGCTACTTAAACTTCGACAAAATGCCCAGCTTTAAAAAGGCTGAGGAAGAAGCAAAAGCGCGCATTATTCCAACATTGAATGTTGCTTAAAATAGTGTATAAACTACAAAGCCGGTGACCGTTAAGGTGACCGGCTTTTTTTATGGCGAAAAGGAATGTCTAATGGGAAAATCTTTCTTTATTGTTGCTGCACTTGTATTAACCTTAGGGTGTGCAAAAGCGCAGGTTGACCCTGTATCGTCGCTGAATTCAGTGGACTTTGAATCCATTACACTTGAGATTGGCGGCAAGCACTATGAAGTTGAGTATGCCAAAACCTTTGAACAACGCGCACAGGGCCTTATGTTTCGCAAAGCCTTGTGTGAAGACTGCGGTATGTTTTTTAAGTTTTCTAGCCCAAAGTTTGCGGGCATGTGGATGAAAAATACCTTTGTTCCTCTAGACGTAGCATTTATCGACAGAAAAGGCGTAATAACGGATATAAAACCTCTCACTCCGCATAGTTTGGAGTCGGTCGGATCATCGAAAGAGGTACTTTACGCGTTGGAAATGAACCAAGGGTGGTTTGCCGAGAATAATATTAAAGTAGGCGACCAAATAACGATTGATTAACCGCGCAGAACGCGCGGTTGCCGCTAGCGAAATGCTAGTTTTATTCTGGAGTTAAATATAGTGACAAATGCCTTATCGATAGCTAAGTTCGGTGGAACTAGCGTTGCGAATTACGAAGTAATGCAAAACTGCGCCCGAATTGTTGCCGGTAATGACAAAACGCGCATTGTGGTAGTGAGCGCTGCGGCAGGTGTAACCAATCACCTGGTAAGCTTAGCGCACACACCTATGACGCAACAGCAAATTGAAGAGACCTGTCAGGCCATTATCAATATTGAGCTTGCCATTCTTAACAAGTTGAAAGATAAAGACGCGGTTGAGCCAAAACTCAACGACTTGTTAGATGAAATGCGAAGCTTAGCGTTTCATGAAGAAATCCTTCACCGTGATGATTTAAAAGATCAGCTGCTTTCAATGGGTGAGCGGATGTCATCGCTGATGTTCTCTTCCGTGCTTGCAGAGCAGGGCGTAAAAACCATGAACTTTGACGTACGTAAGGTGTTACGTACGGACAGTGAGTTTGGAGAAGGTGCGCCGCAAATCGAAGAAATCGAAAAGCTGTCTAAACAATTGCTGGCACCTGAAATTAAAGACGCGATAGTGGTTACTCAAGGCTTTGTTGGTGCTGACGAGGAAGGCCGTACTACAACGCTAGGTCGTGGTGGTTCTGATTTTACGGCGGCGCTACTTGCTGAAGCGCTTGATGCCGAATCGTGTGAGATTTGGACTGACGTAACAGGGGTGTACACAACTGACCCGCGCATCACGCCAGCTGCTCATCCGTTACCTGAACTCAGCTTTGAAGAAGCGGCGGAAATGGCCACCTTTGGTGCCAAGGTACTACATCCTGCCACTATGGAGCCTGCACTTCGCAAGGACATAAAGGTGTTTGTAGGCTCTAGTAAGGAGCCAGAAAAGGGCGGTACATGGATTGTGCGTGATTGTGAGCACGAACCACCGTATCGAGCTATTACTCGCCGTAAAGAGCAGGTAATGGTGACAGTGAAAACTCCGAAGATGATGTATGCGCAAGGCTTCCTACAGCAGGTATTTGCCATCATCGCTAAGCACAAGCTAAGTGTTGATTTGGTTACCACATCAGAAATCTCGGTATCTTTTACCCTTGATAACCCTGCAAACTCTGTGGCTCAGCGACTAAACAAAGAAACCATTGCTGAACTTGAAACTATCTGTGATGTGAAAGTAGAAAAAGGTTACGACCTTGTCACCGTTGTAGGTAACAACATGCAAACCGCTGTAGGTGTTTCTAGCAAGATTTTAGCTGCGGTTTCAGATTTCAACCTTCGCATGATTTGCTTTGGCGCCAACCCTCACAACCTATCGTTCTTGGTCAACGAAACCGACAGTGACGATGTGGTTCGCAAGCTTCATACGGCATTGTTTGAGTAATCAAATATCAGACTAAAAAAAACGGCCGATATTGAATCGGCCGTTTTTGTTTTCTTTAACGTGTGAGGATCACACTTTAAACTGTCTAATAGACTGCTGTAGCTCTTCAGCAAGGCGAGCCACTTCATGGCTTGATTCAGACGTCTGCTGTGCACCAACGGTTGTCTCTTCAGCAATACTCACAATAGTTTCAAGCTTTTCGCTGATCTCTTGTGATACCGTATTCTGTTCACGAGCTGACTGTTCAATTTGAGAGCTCACGTCATGGGCTTTGTGAACCGCATCGGTAATGATATCCAACGCTTGTGTGGCTTTTTCTGTTTGCGCAACACATGCGGCGGTTTGATCTTTACCTTGATTCATCACCGACACCGCTTTTTCCGCGCCTGCTTGAAGCACTTCAATCATGGCATTAATTTCTTGTGTCGATTCTTGTGTACGGCTAGCTAGGGTTCTTACTTCGTCTGCAACAACCGCGAAACCCCGACCTTGTTCACCCGCGCGAGCAGCCTCAATAGCAGCATTCAGGGCCAATAGGTTGGTTTGATCGGCAACACCGCGAATAACGTCAAGAATACCACCAATGCTTGCACTGTCTTGATGAAGCTTGTTGATAACATCCGCCGCTTCTTGAACATCACGAGACAAAATTTCAATAGTGTTCTTGTTCTCTAACGAGATTTGACGAACGTTTTCGGCCTCAGCATCTGCATGGCGAATCTGGCTAAGCGTATCTTCTGCGTTCTGAACAACCAGCTGCGACGTAGAGTGCATTTCTGTGGTTGCTGTTGCCACTTGGCCAATTTGAGATTTTTGATCCTGAATTGAATGGGTAGTTTGCGCCGTTACCGCAGATGTTTGCTCTGAAGCTGCCGCCAATTGTTCTGCACGAACGTTAATGGCTGTAATGAGCTCCTTAAGGTTTCCAATAAGCGTATTACAGTTTCGAGCTAAAAGACCAAATTCGTCTTGTGCAGAATCATCTAAGCGGTGAGTAAGGTCACCCGATGAAGCCACCGTAAGTAGTTCATTTACGCGATAAAGCGGACGTGTGATAGCGCGAACGGTTACGTATCCAATGAAGGCCGCTACAGCAATCGAGATGATAACGACCACAATAACGAACGTGTTGCCTGTTGTAATGGCGCCATTAACTTGGTTTTCTATGTGAGATGCTTTTTTATCTGCAAGATTCAGAAGGTTTTCAAGCGCCACAACCCCCTGCGTGATGTTTGCATCAGAAGCATTAAGTGCCTGTTCAGCATCATTTCTGCGCTCTAGGCGATCTACATGAAGCTGCACCACGCCGTCGTTAGCTTTAATCGCATTGATGGCGTCGTTAACCAAGTCGTTAATGTCATCAAGAGTACCAGAAGCATCGCGTCCGCCCGCAGTTTGCATCATGTCGCTTAATTGCGTGACCACTTTCTCGACAACCAAATCAACTTCGTTGCCTAGCGTCTGCGAACGAACCAGTGTCTCTGTTTTAATGTACTCGTATGAAACCGTTAGCAAAGAAAGCAGCGACGTCTCAAGTTGGCCGCCGATTTCTGCCGCACGTCGGAGGTTAGAGTCGCGCTGAACAGCGTCTAAGTCTGAGAAGTCTAGAAGGTAGGTAGAAGCATCGTCGGCGTTGTCTTCCGCGTCACCAAGTCGGTCTTGAATACTATTGCGCAGGTCGAGGTACATTTGATGGTTTTTGTACATCGCTTCTACGTTGGTGACATACGCTTCATAAGATTCTCGTACAGTATTCAGCGTACTCTTTAGTTCAGGCTCGTTATTAACTGCCTGCGCCAGTTTCTTATATTCACTCTCAAAGGTATCTTTGGCAGAGTTAAAAGATGCTCGTTTGTCTTTTAAGCCATTTAGATCTTCTTCAATGTAGCTTTCGAAGGTCAGTCGTCCCATGTTTAGAAAGCTTGCTTTTAATGCGTTACTGCCTGCTACGGTGGGAAGCGCAACGTCGTTTACTTCTTCTGTCGCAGAGCCTATAGAATTGAGGTTGTATAGCGAAACAACACTTATGACGATTAGAAGTGCACTAATCGATACAAATCCCCCGATTACGCGTGTGGCTACCGTTAATTTCATCGGAACTCCTGGATGAGTGTTTTTTGTTTTTATCCCTAACGATATTACCCGTCTCAGCTAACAAAATATAGCGGTTGTATAAGCGTATTTGCTCATGTAATGAGAGGGGATAACGAAACATCATCGTTACTATCACAAGTAAGTGTATCGGCTACAACAACTTAATGTTTATTTTAATTAGCACTTAAGTGCTAATGTTTTCACTGGTACAACCAGTTGGGGTGGGAGAAAAGTCTCCTCATTTGCGCTTTTCCAGCCCAATGATGTGTTGAAATGAGATATTACGCCGAGACGCTAACGAGCGATGATGTGTTTAGGTTTAGTAGCGTCATACTTTGTCCCCACACGTAACCCGTATCTAAGCCAATAAACCGAGAACTATTTGTCTCGCCAGACAGAGCAGCCCAATGCCCAAATACTACTCGTTGATCATCGCCAAGCTTTTTATTCTCAACCTCAAACCATGGTCTTAGCGTGCTACTGGTGCTGTGTGATACCGCACCAGGGTGAGACTTATTTTCAAAATCGAGTGTGCCGTCTGTATGAACAAACCGCATGCGGGTACAGGCATTCACAATAAAACGCAGTCGCTCGTCACCTTCAAGATTATCTGACCAGTTGTCTGGTGTATTCCCGTACATGCTGGATAGAAACGTAGCGTAATCATCGGATTTTAGGATGTTGCTAACTTCATCACTCAGTGAAATGCACTTATCGATAGACCATTTAGGATAGAGCCCAGCATGGACCATTACTGATTGTTCGTCTAATTTCATTGCCAGCGGAAATTGACGCAACCAATAAATAAGTTCGGTCAAGTCTGAAGCATTGAGTAATGGCGTTAATTTGTCTGATTTTTTGGCTTTACGGATATCGTTAACAACGGCGAGTAAATGTAGGTCGTGATTACCCAATACGCTGCTAAATTGACTGCCAAGTGATTTCAGAAAGCGTAATGTGTTTAACGAATCTTCTCCTCGTGCAACCAAATCACCGACGGCAAGCAGTTTATCGTTCGTCTCGTCAAATTCGACTTTATCTAATGCGCGGCGAAGACCGTCATAACAGCCTTGAATATCGCCAATGACGTAGGTGTTACCTTTGGACATAAAAACCTTAATGAAGAATGCTTGGAATGGCTAGGCGAAATACTTTTACAGGAACGCGGAAACGCTCGCCGCTCTCTAGTTCCATTACATAGTAGCCTTCCATATTGCCAACCGGAGTGTCAATGACTGCTCCGCTGGTATAGTCAAAATTTTCACCTGCCTTCATTATTGGCTGTTTCCCAACCACTCCATCGCCCTCTACTTCTGACGTTTTACCGTTAGCATCGGTTATCTTCCAGTAGCGACTTAGCAGCTGTACCGTATGCTCACTATTGTTTTCAATAGTAATGTGGTAGGCGAATGCAAACTGCTTTGAGTCAGAGGGGAGGTGGTCAGGAAGGTGACGGGTTTTCACCCGCACCTTTATATCAAGTACATCCATAGAGAAAGTTATTGCTCTTGTTGGTGCTCTTTCGCCGATACAGCGTTGGCTATAGTGGCAAAATCGTTAAGCGATAGCACTTCTGCGCGAGAAGTTGGGTCTATCCCTAATTCACGGATTTCTTCCTCACCTAAGCTGTCTTTCAGTGAGTTGCGAATTGTTTTGCGGCGCTGATTGAAAGCTTGGGCACAGACACGTTCCAGCGTGTTCACTGATTCAACATCAACGGGTGGAGATTGATGCGGTACTAGCTTTACAACGGCAGAATCTACTTTCGGTGGTGGCTTAAAAGCACCGGGCGGAACGTTCAGTACAGGTATAACGTGGCAGTAATACTGCGCCATTACTGAAAGTCTGCCGTAATTTTTAGAGCCTGGCCCCGCGGCTAGTCGATTAACCACTTCTTTTTGAAGCATAAAGTGCATGTCTTCAATACAGTGAGCATGGTCGAATAGATGGAACATTAGCGGTGTTGAAATGTTGTAAGGCAAGTTACCAAAGACCCGCAGCTTCTTGTCTTTTATTGGCATCTCTTTGCATAACGCGCCGAAATCCATCGTCATCGCATCTTGTTCAATTACGGTGAGTTTATCGCCGTTAAATGGATGGTGACGTAGTCGTTTGGCAAGGTCTCGGTCTAGCTCAATAACGGTAAGTGCGTCTACTTCTTCACAAACAGGGTCTGTTAATGCACCTAAACCAGGTCCTATTTCTACCAAGTTTTGTTCATTCTTTGGCGCGATTGCGGCAACAATTTTTCCTATCACGTACTCGTCGTGAAGGAAGTTCTGTCCAAATCGCTTTCTGGCCGTATGGCCTAAGTGTGTTTTACTCATTGTTGATGATGTGCAAGCTCAATGGCTTTTTCCAATGCTTTTCTGAAACTACCGGCGTCGGCCTCACCTGTACCTGCTAAATCTAATGCAGTACCGTGGTCGACTGAAGTGCGAACAAAAGGTAACCCTAACGTGATATTCACCGACGCCCCAAAACCCTTATATTTTAGCACGGGTAAGCCTTGGTCGTGATACATCGCTAGCACTACATCGGCATTTTCTAAGTATTTAGGCTGAAATATAGTGTCAGCAGGCAGTGGACCTGTAATATTTAAGCCTTCTTCCCTAAGCTCATTAAGTGCCGGAATAATAGTGTGAATTTCTTCAGTGCCAATATGACCGTCTTCACCTGCGTGTGGGTTTAGACCACATACATAAATGTGAGGCGTTTTTATGCCGAACTTCAGCTTCAAGTCAGTATTAATTATATGAATAACTTTGTGCAGTCGCTCGCGGGTTATTGCTTTTGCTACATATTCAAGGGGGATATGTGTCGTAGCTAGTGCCACATTCAGGCCTTCCGTTGCTAGCAGCATCACCACGTCAATCGTGTTGGACTGGTAAGCGAAAAACTCTGTATGGCCGCTGAAAGAAACCCCCGCTTTGTTAATGATACCTTTGTGTACAGGACCAGTCACAACGGCATCAAAGTCACCGTCAATATTGGCTTGGCACGCTTGACGTAAGGTTTCAACCACATAAAGCCCGTTTTCACTATCAAGGGTTCCGGGGATAACGTCAGCGGTTTTGTCTATCTGCTTTATAAACAACGAACCCGCAGCTTGTATCTGCGGGTTATTTGCATCGTAATCGATTAGCGTTAACGGAAGCCCTAAGGCGCTCGCTCGTGCTTTTAGCATGTCGCCATCGGCAAACACGACAAGCTGGGCTTGCCATGTTTCTTGGGCCAGTTTAATGATCAAATCTGGCCCGATACCTGCCGGCTCTCCCGGTGTTATTGCTATTTTAATTGGTGTGCTCATGAATAACTTTTTATTAAGATTCGACTACTTCGACGTAAGCGGCATCGCGCATCTCACGTAACCAGTTTTCGGTTTCTTCTGAAAATTTACGGTTGAAGATAAGCTGATATGCTTTGTCTTCTTTACGCTTATCCGTTGCGTCATCCATGCGGCGGTCGATAAGTTGAATTAAGTGCCAGCCGTGAACTGTGCGTACTGGGTCGCTGTACTCTCCAGGCTCAAGCTGAGACAACGCATCTTTAAACTCTGGTACATAATTGCTTGGGTCAGACCAGCCTAACTCGCCACCTCGAAGGGCAGAACCTGGGTCTTCAGAATGCTCTTTGGCTAACTCTGCAAAATCAGCTTCGCCACTTTGCAATTCTTCTTTAAAGCGAACAAGCATAGCTTTTGCTTTCTCTTCACTAAGAATGATAGACGGCTTCACAAGAATGTGGCGAGAGTCCACTTCTTCCACGGTGACTTTCTCAATACCGCGGGTGTCTAACACTTTAAGTATGTGAAATCCTGCACCGCTTCGGATTGGTCCAACAAGGGCATCTTTATCTTTGTCTTGAATAGCTTCAGCGAAAAGTGTAGGCATGGCGTTAATATTAAGCCAGCCCATATCACCACCTTCTAGCGCTTCGTTACCAGACGATGACGCGATGGCTATCTTAGCAAAATCAGAACCTGATTCTAACAAGGCTATTACTTTGTCTGCGCGCTCACGGGCGGCTTGAATATCTTCGTCTGTTGGTTCAGGTGGGAAACCAATAAGAATGTGACCTAAACGGTATTCTGCCTGCGTCGCACCCTGTTGCTCCATAAGGTCTATCAGGGTATTGATTTCTTGAGGAGTAATATAGACGCGACGACGTACGTTTGCACGGCGCACTTCACCCATAATAATTTCTTCACGAATATCTTCACGATAGTCATCGTACGCAATACCTTCGGCAGCTAATTGTGCACGAAGTTGTTCAACAGTCGCATTTTGATTAGACGCGATATTGCCAATAGTTTGCTCAAGCTGTGGGTCACTAATACGAATACCCATGCGTTCAGCCATTTGTAACTGAAGACTCTTACTGATCAAGCGCTCAATGGCCTGAGTTCGAAGCGCACGATCTGATGGCAGCTGTTGATTATTAGCTTCAGCGTTGCGTTTAACTTCTTGTACAAGGGCATCAATTTCGCTTTCAAGCACAACACCTTGGTCAACAATTACAGCAACGCGGTCAAGCATAACTTCTTGCGCAACACTGTTAAACGAGAGTAGGGCACCTAACATCAATGCACGGATAATGAACTTCATACACACTCTTTTATTATTGGTTGATTGCATTTAAGCGCGGTTAAGCGCTCAACTGCGGGTTAATTTAAACTATAAGGCTGGCGATAGCCAAACATACCGTCTTGAAGCATGCTTCTTCGGGTTCCTGATGAACCTATGCCTTTGAAAATAAACTGGAGCGATACACCAGAGTCGAAATCGTCGGTTGTTTGAACACCACTGTCGTTGTAGCGGTTGTTTAAACTGCGCTGTGCGACAAGTCGAACCGCCCAACAGCAAGATTCATATTGAATACCTGCATAGGTTTCCACACTTCGATTGCGCTCTAGATCACGGTAAGTACGACCAACCCATTGCCAATTCTCAGAAATAGGCCAGCTTGCTGAAATACCAATTTGATCGATGGTTTCACCACTTAAGTCGCGAACATAGCGATGACTCAATTGAATAAAACGCGCGTCATCTCTACGGTATTCAATACCCACGCTACTTAGATCAACTTTGTCTGTGTCAGTGGTTACCTGTACATCAGAATGGAAAAACCAATTGTTGTTAAAGCGCCAATCCACCTCAGCGGCAAGGGCTGAGCGGTCTTGATTTTTTGTTGCCGCAATAACTTTATTATCTTCAAGGTAGAATATCTGACCCACACTAAGAACAAATTGTTCCCTATTGTTTTTGTCTAACATGCGTGTGGTTGCACCAAGGGTAATTTGGTTGTTGTCACTAATTCTATCAAGGCCGGTAAATTCTTGTCCCCTAAACAATCCCTCAACGTCGGTTAAAAGCGGCGTTGAGTCATAAAAACCTATAGCAGTTTGATCTTCATAAGACGTGTAGAGATATTGCACCTTGGGTTCTAGGGTCATTGACATATCGTCACTAAACCAAGATGTGTCTCTTTCAAAATATAATGCACCGTAAAGACGAGCTTGTCCGAGAGTTCGCTCAACATCTTTTTTCAAATTAGTGCCTTCAACATTGTCTTGCTGATAAACCGTTTGAAATAATGAGGTTTCAGCAACAAACTCTCCCCATGCAGCGCGAAATGGCATGGCAAGTGTTGGCGCAATATGGAAGCGAGTTGCTGTTGGCGCAGTCTCCAACGTGTTATCAAAATGAGCAACCTCAGAGTCAAGGTTGAACTCGAAATATTCGCCAAACGCTCTGTTATAGTTAACTTTAATCTCTGGCACTGCACGGTAGCTGTCTGCCGTATTGCCTAATACTTCAAAATCTTTTATTTGCATATTTACCGATAGATTTTGAGAGTAGTAACTTAAACCAATGTTGCGGTACAGGTGAGTGTCTGCGCGACTATAATAGTCTGAACCCAAGTCAACTAGGTAGTTGTTGTCACTTAAGCCGTTAAAATCAATATTAAGTAGCCAATTATCAGCAACTAACCCCTGATGCTCTAAGCGGTAAAAATAGCGGTCTGGATTACCTGCAATGTCCGAGTCGCTGGGTAAATATTCAACATAGGCTTTACCTTGGCTGCGCTCTGTTAAATAGCGAAACTCCGTATTCAGCTGAACGCCGCGAAGGGTCATCAACCGAGGTGAAATCGTCATATCGTAGTTTGGCGCAATGTTCCAATAAAAAGGCTGGGTGTAGTCTACGCCCGTGCGACTAGAGCTGGTGAGTTCGGGAAATAGTAAGCCGGTTTGTCGTTCATTGCTTACGGGAAACGCAAAGTAAGGTAAGTAAAATACTGGTACATCGGCGATGTAAAATCGGGTGTGTTTAGCTTTGCCCCATACCGTGCCTTTTTCCAAACTGATCTCACTGGCACGGATCATCCAGTCTTCTCCCCCTTCTGGGCAAGTAGTGAAACTGACTTCCTTAAGTACGATACCGGTATCGGTATCTAGCACGATATCTTTTGCGGCTCCTTGTCCTACAAACCCCGTAAGTTTATAGCGGGTGTTTTGCATCTCTAAACGCTCTTCTTCAGAGCGCAGGGTTACCGCGTCACTTTCAACTTTCAATTGCGCATCTTGGTAAGTCACATCGCCTTTAGCAATGAGGTCTCGGCCACTGCCGTTCACTTGCGCTTGAGACGCACTAATCACCGCGGTGTCTGACGTTATGTCTACATTGCCAGAAAACAATGCCACAGTGTCTTGAATAATTTCAGTTCGGTTAGCTTCAACTTTCACATGACCTTTAGGCATTAACGCCTGGCTACTAAAAGTAACGGGTTCAACAGAACAAAATGCAAGCGGGGCTGCATTTGGAGTTAATTGAGAATTTGAAGCTGTCGTTTCCTGTGCAAACGCGACTGTAGGCAAAAGGGTCGCGGAAACAAGCATGGCGCAGGTATTTTTCATGCGTAAATGGGTGGCCTGTTTTGTTGTATGTTGCTTATAAACCCAAATAAGACGACATGCGTCTCGATTAGTTCGACATAACGTTTTAAAAAAACAGTGATTACATACCCTTGATTGACCTTCTAGTTAAAGAATTAGGGCGTTCACTAGCTATAACTATTTTATTCAAGCGCTCAATTCTAAGCACTTCTGTCGTAATTACCAACCATTCAGACAAAAAAATGCACTTTTATATGTACAACACATCAAAGACGGAGGCAATTAGTGGCAGTAAGCTTGATTTCAAGCTGCACAAGCCCTAGTTAATTAACTTATGTATTTGATATGATGATTGGTATAACGCGCTCTGCACGGCGTGATTTTACAATAGTAACATCAACTTTCTAAACAGTGCACCAACGGAGTATGACGCGATGTCAATTTGGGGAAAAATCCTCGGCGCCTTGTTCGGCTTTATGTTTCTTAAAATACCTGGAGCGATCTTAGGGCTATTAGTCGGGCACTTTTTTGATAAAGCCTATCGCCAAGACTTCAATCAGCTAGGTGGCTTTGGGCGCTTTTTTACCGATCAGGACAATCTGAAGCAGCAAGCTATTTTCTTTCATAGTTTGTTTAGTGCGTTAGGCCATCTTGCTAAGTCTGACGGCAAAGTAACGGACAGAGAAATTCAAATCGCCACAGCATTAATGGACGAGATGCGTTTAACTGGGGATGCCCGTCGTGAAGCTCAGGATGCATTTAGAGAAGGCAAAGCGCGAGACTTTCCTTTAGTCGATACGTTGAAAGGTTTTTACGACGCCAGCCACGGTAGACGGGATATTCTTCAAGTATTCTTAGAGATTCTTATTCAAGCCGCTTTCGCCGACGGTCAGCTTTCACAGGAAGAATACAACGTATTAGAAAAAGTAGCGAAGCCACTAGGTTTTAGGCGTCGTGATTTAGATTATCTAATTTCAATGTATGAAGCTGAAATACGCTTTAGGCAGCGGTCTAACTCTGGCTCAGGACAACGCACTCATTCAGGTCAACGTCAGCACAGCCAATCAGCCTATTCAGAACAGCAAAGTTTAGATGATGCCTATCACATATTAGGTGTGGCGGCATCCGACGATGAAAAGACAATAAAGCGTGCATACAGGAAGCGCATGTCTGAGCATCACCCCGATAAGCTGGTGTCTAAAGGGCTACCTGAACAGGCAATGGAAATTGCGAAAAAGAAAGCGCAAGATATTCAATCAGCCTACGAGCTGATTAAGCAAAAGCGTGGCTTTTAGATGGCAAAAACTCAACGTGAGTTAACTTATGTGCCGGCAGCGAGTCAGGCGCATATCGATGGTTTTATCGAGATGCTTTGGCTTGAGAAAGGACTGTCTGATCATACTCAGCAGAGCTATCGCACCGACCTTACTAAGCTTGCTATCTTCAGCAACAATCAAGGCGTAAAAGATATCGCTGTGCTGACCACTGAGCAGCTTCAGGATTATTTAGCCTACCGTCACGACAAGGGGCTGTCCACACGCAGCACCCAACGTGCGCTTAGCGCTATCCGGGCGTTTTTCGTATTCCTAATTAGTAAGCAAGTACGTGTAGACAGCCCGGTGTCCGCGCTATCAAACCCCAAAACACCCAAAGCTTTGCCTTCTTCACTCAGTGAACAACAAGTTGAAGATTTGCTAAATGCCCCCCTTACCGACGACCCTATTGAATGTCGGGACAAGAGCATGCTTGAAGTGCTTTACGCGACCGGCCTTCGTGTAAGTGAGCTTATTGGGTTAACAATGGATCAAATAAGCCTTCAGCAAGGCGTAGTTAGGGTTGTGGGTAAAGGGAATAAAGAGCGCTTAGTGCCCCTTGGTGAAGATGCAATAGAATGGCTGCTGACCTATATTAAAACAGCAAGACCGATACTCGCCAGTAAAGCTTCTGATGTGGTATTTCTGAGCAAGCGTGGACAGAAAATGACGCGTCAAACATTTTGGCATCGCATTAAATACTATGCGGTGAAAGCGGGAATTGAGCAGCACCTTTCTCCTCACACGTTGCGCCATGCCTTTGCGACACACCTTTTGAATCACGGTGCTGATTTACGCGTTGTACAAATGCTATTGGGGCACAGCGATTTGTCAACGACTCAAATATACACCCATGTAGCGACAGAGCGACTTCAAACTTTAATCCACAGTCATCACCCACGTGGCTAAATTGGCTAAATATACAAATAAAGAATGCTATAAATTGGGGGCTGTATACGACGAGGCTCAGTGACGACGTATATAAAATAAAAAGGTCTATGGTAGGATACGAGCCATGCAAAACGTTTAGAAAATACATTTTCCGTTAGTGCTCTAACGTGACTGAGTTTAAATGTTGACGTTAAATGTACTGAGGTTAAAAGAAAATTAGCGTTTAACGTGCAATTTTTTGCTAAGTTTTACGGTCTGAACGTTATGAATGTAAAAATTTTTAGCAATTGCTTTAAATGGAAAGATACCGATTCAAGCAGTTGCATGTTAAGCCAGTAAGTACAAGCGAACTTAAATGGCAAAATGGAGAGTATTTAGTGAAAGCAGTAAAGAAAGTATTGTTAGCCAGTGTAGTTGCGGCAGGTTCTCTATTAGGGCTTAGTGCGCAAGCGGCTGATGAAGCGGCTATCCGTGATAAATTAACCTCAATGCTAGGGTTAGATGTAGAAACTATTGCTGACTCTCCAGTATCAGGGCTGGTTCAGGTATCAACAAACCGCGGTTTATTTTACGTAAGTGAAAACGGGCAGTATCTGCTTCAGGCTCGTGTTTTTAACATTGATGAAGAGATGCGTAACGAAACAGAGCTGGCACTTTCTGGGCTGCGCAAAGAAGGCGTAAAAGAGATGGAATCATCGTCTATTACGTTTAAGGCCAAAAATGAAAAGCATGAAATAAGCGTATTTACTGATATTACGTGTGGCTATTGCCGTAAATTTCACAACGAGATTGATGAACTCAACGATGCGGGCATCACCGTACACTACCTTGCGTTTCCACGTTCTGGGTTAAACAGTGAAAACTACAACGATATGGTGTCGGTGTGGTGTGCGAAAGACCCGCAAAAAGCGTTAACTAAAGCGAAAGCGGGTGACGACGTAGCTAGCGCAAGCTGTAAAAATAAAGTGGCAGAGCAGTACATGTTGGGTCAAAAATTAGGCGTGAATGGCACGCCAAATATCGTACTGCCAGACGGTTCATTGATTCCTGGTTATCAGCCAGCTGCGTTGCTTGCTAAAGCATTGGAGGAAGCTGAATAGCCATTCAGTCCTTAACCTTAAATATGATAAAAACGCACGCTTTGTGCGTTTTTTTGTTTTCTGCGGTATGATTCGTCCTCATATTTTCTAGCGTTTTTTCGTACAGTTTTGCTTTGTAGTTCACACGGGCGTTCACTTGGAATCTGCACTAATTATCAAGTGTCCCGACTCCAGTCTTTTTATTTAAAGCCTATTTGAACTGACATCGACAACTGCATTTACAGTATTGGTTAGTGGTATTTCATGATTTTGCCTATTGTTCGCCGTGAGGTTACCGGCGCCTCGCTTAGTTCCGACTTACATCCTGTTATCGATAGAATTTATCGCGGTCGTAATATTGCGAATTTAGATGACTTGGAGAATGGTCTAAAAGGACTAACCCACTTCAATGTCTTGAAGGGGATGCCGCAGGCCGCGCAAATTCTCGCCAATGCTGTTGTGCAAAATAAACGTATTATTATTGTGGGCGATTTTGATGCCGACGGAGCAACCAGTACATCGGTATGTATATTGGCGCTTCGAGCCATGGGCTATCACAACGTTGATTTTCTTGTACCTAATCGTTTTGACTTTGGTTACGGCCTTAGCGTGCCTATTGTGGATGAAGCTGCCAAACAGGGGGCAGAGGTTATTGTCACAGTGGACAATGGCATTTCCTGTATTGACGGTGTAACCCATGCAAAGTCGTTGGGAATGCAGGTTGTTGTTACCGATCACCATTTGCCAGGTGATGTTCTACCTCCTGCTGATGCGATAGTAAATCCTAACCAACCTGGCTGTGAATTTCCTTCTAAAAATTTGGCTGGGGTTGGCGTTGCCTTTTACATCATGCTAGCACTTAAAGCCGAGTTACAGCAGCAAGGGCATTTTGAAAAAGCGGGAGTAGCGCCACCAAACCTAGCGTCGCTACTTGATATTGTTGCGGTTGGCACCGTGGCCGATGTAGTAGTGCTGGATAAAAACAACCGAATTTTAGTTCATCAAGGCCTTCAGCGCATTCGGGCGGGTAAGTGTCGACCTGGCATTAAAGCATTGGTCGAAGTAGCGAATCGCGATTGCGCTCACTTAACCTCAACTGACTTAGGCTTTGTGGTTGGGCCAAGGCTTAATGCCGCGGGTCGATTAGACGACATGTCTCAAGGTATTGCGTGCTTATTAGAAGATGAAACCATTCAAGCGCGAATGATTGCCGCCGAACTCGATGCGCTTAACAAAGAACGCCGTGAAATTGAGACCGGCATGAAAGCGCAAGCAGAAACCGTGCTAGAGCAAATGGCGCTGGATGAAGGCGATATGCCAAGCGCGCTGGTGGTTTATCGCGAAGACTTTCACCAGGGAGTTATTGGTATTGTGGCAGGGCGTTTGAAAGAGAAATATCTTAAGCCTGTTATTGCTTTTGCCCATCAAGACGACGAGATCATTAAAGGTTCGGCACGCTCAATTCCCGGCGTGCACATTCGCGATGTACTTGATGAAGTTAATACGCGCTACCCTGGCGTTATCGAAAAATTTGGCGGGCATGCCATGGCCGCTGGATTGAGCTTGCCCGTAGCTAAGCTTCAAGACTTCGAGCGGGCTTTTGTTGATATTGCGCGTGCGCACATGGCAAAGCTTGATGGAAATCATGCTTTACTTTCCGACGGTGACTTGTCATCGAAAGAGCTGTGTTTACCCTTTGCGCATTTACTGCGTCAAGCAGGTCCGTTTGGACAGGGCTTTGAATCACCACTATTCGATGGTGAATTTGCACTACTTGACCAGCGCTTAGTTGGCCAAAAGCACCTAAAAATGGTGTTGAAAAGTGACGGTGCTAACGAGGTCGATGCTATTGCGTTTAACGTCGATTTAAAATCATGGCCGAATGCCATGGTTAAGCGTGTACATATTGCCTATCGACTTGATATCAATGTGTTTCGCGGTCAGGAAACCGTGCAACTTATTGTGGAGCAAATAGAAGCGCGTTAGCAGCGAGTTCACACGCAGGCGATGACGATAAGCCTAGCAAGCAATAAGTGTAAGCAGTGGAAAAGGAGCAAGGGTGAAAAGCGAAAGACAAAAGCTGGTGGAAAAGCACAGTCAGCTGAATCAAACCGACAATGCTAAAGTGATTTCTCACGTTCAGCGAGAAGAGAAAGACAGCGACTGGATTCGCCACACCATTATGCTAGAAGGCATTGATGTCCCTTTTATCTACCGTCGCAAACAGCAATACCAAAGCTTAAAAGGCGCGCGGGTGAACGTAACCTATTATCGCCACGTTGAAGATCTGGCTGGCATTGAGTTTGAAACCATGAAAGTGGTACGAATTAAGCGCAGCTGATATTAACGTTGCCACAGGCACCAATTCGACAACAATTAACACACAGTGAGCAACAATGAATAATGAATGGTTAAATGCCTATGTACTGCATAGACGCCCTTACAGGGAGACCAGCTATATTGTTGACTTTTTTACCCTAGAAGAAGGGCGTGTTAGTGCGGTAGCGAAAGGGGTGAAGAATAGTAAATCTGACAAGAAAAGCCTGCTTCAACCTTTTCAGCATCTACGTTTACAGTTAAGCGGAAAGTCAGAGTTAAAGAACTTACGTCACGTTGAAAGCGTTTCGCCTTCTATCAACCTAGTGGGCACGGCGTTATTTTGCGCCATGTACGTTAACGAGCTAACTAATCGCGTTATGCCGGCAGGGCTTGCCAGCGATGGCGTTCACAATGCTTATGAAAATGCGCTGCTGTCTCTTCGCGATGAAAGCGACATAGAAGTGACCTTACGTCAGTTCGAATTTGCACTGCTTGACGAAATGGGGCTGTTACCCGACTTCACCACCGACGTCGAATATGAATTGCCCATAGAAGAAACCGGTAGCTATCATTTTCATATAGACGCAGGGTTTGTGCGACTGCCTGACGATATGGCAGGTACCCGCGGCATGCGAGGCTTTCCTGGACAAGCGCTGCTTAGTTTGTCACGGGGGGAATTTACGCCGCTTAGTAAAAAAGTGGCTAAGGTGCTTTGCCGGGACTTGCTGAAACCGTTAATTGGTGACAAGCCACTTAAAAGCCGCGAGCTTTTTATGCCCAAACCGCGGTAAAAGCATTAAATTATTTTCTCTTAACTCAAACGCTTAAACAGCACGTTCTACAAAAAAATTTGCTACAATTGCGACTTTCCTTAAAAGGGTATTTTTACCCTTAAAGCAACGTATTAAACAGGAAGAGCTGGCCTCTTCTATCGCTCTTACAGGCTAGGTGGTGAAATGAGCACGATTTTATTAGGCGTTAACATCGACCATATCGCAACGCTACGCAATGCGCGCGGTACACATTATCCAGATCCAGTACATGCAGCGGATATTGCAGAGCGCGCAGGTGCAGACGGCATAACGGTTCATTTACGTGAAGACCGCCGTCACATTAAAGACCGCGATGTACGCATTTTAGCGCAGACGATCAATACTCGACTCAATCTGGAAATGGCAGTAACTGATGAAATGCTGGCAATTGCAGAAGAAGTAAAGCCTGTTTTTTGTTGCTTAGTACCAGAAAAGCGCGAAGAGCTGACTACCGAAGGTGGTCTTGATGTGGCAGGGAATTTTGAAAACATCAAAGCGGCGTGTGAGCGACTCGCTAATGCAAACATTTTGGTGTCGTTATTTATTGATGCGGACAAAGCGCAAATTGACGCGGCCGCAGCATGCAACGCCCCTTACATTGAAATTCATACAGGCCAATACGCAGAAGCCACTAGCGAAGAAGAGCAGCACAAAGAGCTAGCGCGTTTAGTTGAAGGTATTGAGTACGCCGATAGTTTAGGGCTTAAAGTGAATGCGGGTCACGGCTTGCACTATCACAATGTTAAGCCTATCGCGGCTATCCCTCAGCTAATTGAGCTTAATATTGGTCACGCTATCATTGCCCGTGCTGCCTTCGATGGCCTTCACACGGCAGTGGCGGATATGCGAAAGCTTATGCTTGAAGCGCGAGCGGGCATTTAACGTTAGATTCAAAAGGGTGTAGATAACGTGGCGATTGCAGGGCTAGGTACTGATATTGTAGAGATAGCGCGACTTGGTAAAGGTGACGGTGCTAATGAACGCTTAGCCAAGCGAGTACTTACGCCTGCCGAGTGGCAGCAATTTAGTGAGCACAGTACGCCAGTACGCTTTTTGGCCAAACGTTTTGCCGCCAAGGAAGCGGCAGTGAAGGCCCTTGGTACAGGGATTGGAAACGGGATCAGCTGGCAGCATATAGAAGTGCGCAATAACGATTTAGGTGCGCCAGAGCTTCATTTTTCTGGCGAGTTTGCTGCAATGTGCAAAAACCGAGGTATCACGCGAAGCGTGGTCAGTATTTCAGATGAGCTGCATTATGCTGTCGCCACCGTTATACTAGAATCTGAATAGAGCAACTGCCCCTAACCCACGTGGGCGACTTCTATTTGGTGAGCGCGCGCAAAAACCTCTACTAACATCAAACGACGTAAAGCAAGTAACCGGAGTCACACTTGGCAAACCTTTTTAAACAATCTCGTAGCAAGCAAAAAGGCAAAACGTCGCTTACTGAGCGTGGCGCTTCAAAAAAAGGGAATGCCAGAGCCAACGCGCAGGTCGCAGGACTTCGATTTGGGAAAAGCAAAAAAGCAGCTGGTACCAGTGAAAGTCGAAAACCTAACACGGTCACCATTGAAGATTTAGACTGGATGGGCAATGGCGTAGTGCGCGGCAATCCTATGGTATTTGTTGAAGGTGCCCTTGTGGGAGAAAGCTGCGACATAGAGGTGCTATCTAGCAAAAAGAAAGTCATTAACGCCAAGGCAACAAACATTCATTCGCCAAGTGATGAAAGACAAGCGCCTTTTTGCCCTGTGTTTGATGTATGTGGTGGGTGTCAGCTACAGCACATAAAGCCCGACGCTGCCCTTGTGCAACGTGACCGTGCTCTTAAAGTGATGATGGAACGTCACCTTGCAATGAAGCCAGACATTTGGCAAGCACCTTTAGCAGGGCCGCGCCCTCAATATCGCAGAAAAGCAAGGCTGGCTATAGATGCCCGCAACCCCAATCAAATTAAGTTAGGCTTCCGTGAAGCAAATAGCAATAACGTTATTAATGTCGAAACCTGCCCAATACTGGTCGACCCGCTATCTAAACTTATTGGCCCTTTACGAGATGTGCTTACAGGGTTCGAGTCAGCGCGTCATATTGGGCATATCAGCCTTATTGCAGGCGACAACACTTCGCACCTTGTTATTAAACACACCAAAGCCCTTGAAGCTGAGCTGATTGATGCAGTGAGTGAATTGGTGAACACGAGTTCATCGGTTAACGGCTACGAAATTGAATTAAAGCTTGAAAATAAGCAAGGGCAAATTCGCAGTGTGGGTTGTGGTACTGATATGGTGATGAACACGGTAAATGGCTGCTCAATTTCACCTAGCGCTAACGACTTTATTCAAATAAATAAAGTGGTTAACGAAAAAATGGTTAATCAGGCAATAGGATGGCTAAACCCAAAGCCCAACGAACGTATCGCCGATTGGTTTAGCGGGCTGGGCAATTTTACTCTACCTATTGCTAAGTTAGGTGCAAAGGTTCAGGCGGTAGAAGGTGTGGCAGAGATGGTGCGCCGCGCCAAAGACAATGCACAGCAACAGGGCATTGAAAATGTAGAGTGGCTGCATTTAGATTTGGCTGATAAGACCAACGTCGAGGCTTCATTACAGCTGGGCTTTGATAAGGTACTACTAGACCCCTCAAGAGAAGGGGCGTTGACCGTTTGTCATGCGCTTGTAAAAGCACTACCAAAAACGATAGTGTATGTTTCTTGCAACCCAAGTACGTTTTCTAGAGACGCGAAGGTGTTGATAGACGGAGGTTATGAAATGGAAAAAGCGGGCGTAGCAGAAATGTTCCCCTTCACCCATCACATGGAAATGATGGCCTTGTTTACGCGAAAGCAGCAGTAACGAGTAAAGGATATGGTATCGACAAGAAAGGTCCACCAAGCCGACCGACCACCCTTTGAAGCGTGGTTAGATAGCCTTGAGTTAAGTGCAGAAACAAAAGAAAAACTAAGTGCAGTGTCATCTATTCCAGAGCGACTGTTGGTTGGTCAGGAAATGGTCGAAATTTTATGCCAGCTTAATATGGATGATGCAACGCTTCAGGCGGCCCTGGTTTTTCCATATTGCGAACAGCACGCCTTAAGTGAAGACGATATTTATGAAGAATTCGGCGGGGAAATACGCGATCTAATCGTTGGCGTGCGCCGAATGGATGCCATTAAATCGTTACATGCGCGTAAAGTGAATGGCTCTAGCTTTGCCGAAAAGTCAGACGAACAGCACATAGACAGTATTCGCCGCATGCTGCTGGCGATGGTAGAAGACGTGCGTGCCGTTGTGATCAAAATGGCAGAACGCATTTGTGCATTGCAACAGGTTAAAAAAGCCGACGAAGAAACCCGCGTTATGGTGGCCCGCGAATGCGCTAGCATCTATGCGCCATTGGCAAACCGTTTGGGCATTGGTCAGTTAAAGTGGGAGCTTGAAGACCTCGCATTTCGCTATTTACACCCCATCACCTACAAGCAAATAGCTCATCAGCTTGACGGCAAGCGCCGAGAGCGTGCCGAGTACATAGAAACCATAGTAGGCGACTTGCAAGGCTTGCTTGATAGCGAAGAAATTCGCGCAGAGGTCTACGGCCGTCCCAAGCACATATTCAGCATTTGGAAAAAAATGCAGAAAAAGCGCCTTACGTTTGAGCAGCTTTTTGATATTCGTGCGGTGCGAATTATTGCCGAGCGACTTCAAGACTGTTACGCCGCGCTTGGTACGGTTCACGCCAGCTATAAGCACTTACCTAACGAGTTCGACGACTATATCGCAACCCCCAAACCTAACGGTTACCAGTCTATTCACACGGTTATCGTGGGACCAGAAGGGAAGTCGGTTGAGATTCAAATTCGCACGCAGAAAATGCATCAGGATGCAGAACTGGGTGTGGCTGCACACTGGAAATATAAAGAGGGTAGCACGGGCAAGCAGTCAGGCTATGACGAGCGCATAAACTGGCTTCGTCGCATACTAGCGTGGCAAGAGGAAGTGGCGGAATCTGGCGATTTGGTTGAAGAACTTCGCAGTCAGGTGTTTGACGATAGGGTGTATGTATTCACACCCAAAGGCGATGTTATTGACCTTCCCCAAGGCGCTACGCCGCTTGATTTTGCTTACTATATTCACAGTAATGTGGGACATCGCTGTATTGGCGCAAAAGTGAATGGGCGAATAGTCCCTTTCACTTATTTACTGCAAAGTGGCGATCAGATAGAAGTACTCACCGGAAAAGAGCCAAACCCAAGTCGCGACTGGATGCACCCGGGCCTTGGCTATGTGCATTCATCACGGGCGCGTGCCACTATCCATTCCTTCTTTAAAAAGCAGGATAGAGACAAAAACCTGGCTGCCGGTAAAGAGCTACTAGAACGCGAACTTCAGCGTGCTCATTTGCCTGCCAAAGTACCCAATGAGGCATTTGAGAAGTTTAACTTACAAACCCTCGATGACTTGTACACTGCGGTAGGTGCCGGTGATGTGCGCGTTATGCAGGTGATTAACTTTATTCATCACTTGCAGGAGCCGCCAGCCCCAGAACCCGAGATTAGCCCTAAGGTTAAAACGCGCAAAACTGCGGCCGGGTCGGGCAAAAAAGATGCAGTGGTGGTGCAGGGCGTGGGTCACTTAATGAGCCAGCTGGCGAATTGCTGTAAGCCAGTACCAGGCGAAGCAATTTTAGGCTATATCACACAAGGCCGTGGTGTAAGCGTTCATAAAGAAAGCTGCGACCAGCTGCAACACTTGTTGTCACAACACCCTGAGCGTCAAATAGAAGTGAATTGGTCACAAGAGCTTAAAGTGGGCTTTGAGACAGGCATAGATATATTCTGTCACGATAGAACCGGCCTGTTGCGCGATATCACCACGGTACTAGCGAACGAAAACGTGCCGCTTTTGGGGGTGAACAGCCTAAGTGATAAAAACAGACAGACGGCGCTTATCACCATTTCGATAGAGGTGCACGATCTCGACACCGTATCAAAGGTGTTAACCCGATTGCGACAGCTTAAAGGCGTGACTGATGCAAAACGCAAACAAAGCTAAGCTTAGTGAAACGCAGCGGCTGCTTGACATTATGGCGCAGCTGCGCGACCTGCAATCTGGGTGCCCGTGGGATGTAAAACAAACCATGGAAAGCCTAACTCGCTACACCATAGAAGAAGCCTACGAAGTGGCTGATGCTATTGCCACTGGTGATATGCATGACATCAAAGATGAGTTGGGTGATTTGCTGTTTCAAGTGGTGTTCTACGCGCAGATAGCCAGCGAATCGCGTGCATTTTCTTTTGACGATGTGGCGAAAAGCATTAGTGATAAGCTCGTGCGTCGTCACCCTCATGTTTTTGCTAACCCGCTTGCATCTGAGGGCGTTAATGACACAAATGAAAACGTCACGGTCGAACGTACCCAATTGAACGACAGTACTTTAAACGCGCAGTGGGATGCTATCAAAGCCCAAGAAAAGCAGCTTAAAAAGCAGCGTTTGAAGCAAGACGACGAAGCAATAGAGCCCAGTATTCTAGATAGTGTACCCAAAGGTATGCCTGCACTTATGTATGCGCAAAAGCTGCAGAAAGCCTGTGCAAAGGTAGGTTTTGATTGGACTGATGCCGCTCCTGTTATAGATAAAGTGCGCGAAGAGGTGGAAGAGATTCAGCAAGAGCTAGACTTCAAGCAGCGAGCACAAGGGGCACTGAATGCGGGTGTTGCACCTTTAAACAGTGGCGTGCCTGACAACCAACAAGCTATTGAAGAAGAAATTGGCGATGCTCTTTTTGCCATGGTTAACTTGGCAAGGCATTGCAAGGTAGATGCGGATACCGCACTTAGAAACGCCAGTAACAAGTTTGCTAACCGTTTTAAAGGTGTAGAGCGCTTAGCGGCTGAACAGGGCGACAAGCTCGACGCATTGACGCTTGATGAAATGGAAGCGCTGTGGCAGCAGGTTAAACAGTCGTCCGATAGGAAGTAGTTTATCCTGCTACAACTTCACTATTAAGTTTGAAAATCAGCCAGATAGTAAGGTCTCGGATTTGCTCATCACTTATGACCGGGCAAATGTTAGTACTACAAATTTAGACCAATGAAGGTGGAAACCTAGTTATTTTGGCGTATGGTTAAAAGGTAGGTTTGATTTATAACAAGGCTACATAGATCCATACTATCTAAAATGACTGTATAAATTTAGCACTTCGGAAAAGTGTTCAGCGGGTGTGTGGTCACAGCACCTACCAAGGAATCGGCTAGCATTGGGCGTTGGTATTTCATGAAAAAAGTACTGTATTTATCACTCGGGTTGTTTTTTACCCTTCTAGGTATTATTGGCGCATTCTTGCCGGTAATGCCAACAACTGTTTTTTTGATAGGTGCGCTTTTTTGTTTTACTCAATCTTCACCGCGCCTTGAAAACTGGTTACTTCAACACCCTAAATATGGCCCCAGTCTTGTTGCGTGGCGAAAACATGGAGCAATTTCGAAAAAAGTGAAATGCATAGCGTGCTGCAGTATGTTGGTGAGCTTTATTCTGGTTTGCCTGTTCGCATCAGTGCCTATTCCTGCTTACATAGGCATAGGTCTATTTATGGGAATAGGCGCGTACTTTGTTGTTACACGCCCTAGCATGCCTGCTGTATAATTTCTCTATACAGAATTTAGTTACCTTCGGCAGTAGCGCACAGTTTATTCGAACTGCATTGCTAAGCGTTAGGTGACAGGTTTAAAAACCTTTAACGGTTTCTACCCAGTCGCTCGTGACTGCTTACCCATTCGTCTGCGACGACTGCAGAACCCAGCGACAGATCGCCACACAATACGGTCGCAGCGACAATTTCCGCAAACTTATTTACGCTGCCCCTTTCTGTGCAGCCAAGTACGCTTAAACATTCGTTTTGTGTAGCTAAACCGGTTCCACCACCGTATGTAGCAACGATTAACGATGGAATAGTAACAGAGAAGTAGTAGTCACCATTTGGCATAATTTCAGCGTAGGTAAACCCCGCCGACGACTCAGCCACATTAGCGACATCTTGCCCGCAAGCGATGAACATGGCGGTAATGCCGTTAGCGAAATGCGCACCGTTATTAACACTACCTGCCATTAGTGCGCCCATATTTGAATACTGGCGCTGTTTGAATAATGCTTCTGGCGGGCAATGCATAATGTCCGTCATAAGTTGTTTTGGCAGGGTTATTTCTGCTACAACGCGCTTTCCGCGGGTATGCAGAGAGTTTAAGTGAGAGTGCTTTTTATCGGTATCAAGATTAGCGGCTAGTACAAAGTGCTCGATAGGACGTGGGTAGTTCGCTTGTATCCACTCACAACCCGCTTTAGTGGCTTTACTTACCATGTTCTGACCAGCCGCATCGCCGCAGGTGAAATTGAATCTTAGCCAGCGAAGCTTAGACGCAGCGTACTGCTCAATATCCCTGAGCTTGCCCACGCTGGTGGTACTATCACTGGCTTGTTTAATGGTTTCAAAGTTTTGCTCGACCCACCTGCCAAATGCGAGTGCTTCACGTGCATCGGAAAACGCAAACATGGGCGCTCGCTGCATGGCATCGTCAATGACTGTGGTAGTTATGCCCCCAGCCTCTCTTGTTAAGCGCATGCCTCTACTGTAGCTGGCGGTCAAGGTGCCCTCTGTTGTTGCCATTGGCACATAGAACTCACCTTTGGCATGCTCTCCGTTCACTAGCATTGGGCCTGCAAAGCCAATAGGCACCTGTGCAACGCCGGCAAAGTTTTCTATGTTTCCCGACAAGGTTTCTGGCGGTATAGAATAGTGTCCTAAGTGATTTAGCTGAGTGCCGGTTTCGCGCGCAATAAATTCGCGGCGTGTTCGGCTCATGTCGTGGGTATAGTCGTTGTCTGAGGAACGTGGGATTTTAGGCATTGGGCCACTCCTTTTTTCTTTCATATTAGGAGTGCTGATACCGAATTAGAACTGTTTACAATTTATACATGAGGATAAGTGCCACCTATGTATGCGCATTTTATGTAGAAAGGCGTTAAATTCACCTTTCTACACGCAAAAAGCGGGGATATTGCTTATTTCGAACTCATTAGCGACGCGCGATAGCCCCGCATAAAGCAAATGATACTATGCTTTTTTATCTAATTTTGACTGAAGTATAGCAATCTCTTCTCTGCGTTTTTTATCGGCTAGAGGGCGGTTGGCTTTTTCAGGCGCGTTTTGAGCACGGATTAAAAACCCTTGGGCTTCTTCGTATTCACCATCGTCGAAAAGAAACTCAGCATAAAAGAAGTTTTGGTCCATACCTTCAGGGTTAATTTCCAATGCACGCTTAAATAATTGTTTTGCCTTCTTATCGCTTCCAAAGCTAACTGGCCAGCCTGGTACTTTATGATAAAGTGCCGCTAATACAGTGAGTGCCGTCCCCTCTAATACCGCTTCCTCTTTTTCAATGGCACGTTCTAAGTTTTCCTTCGCACTTTCAGCAAAGTCCAGGGCACCTAAACCGCCTTTCGCACTTGCAGTACTTGATTGAGAGATAGCTAGCCAGGTCAGTGCTTCAGCGCTATTTTCTGATTGCTCGACTAACACTTTCGCCTGCGCTATCAATGTAGAAAATGCCTCTAATTGGGCTTCACCTTCAAGCTCATAGTTCGTTTTTGCCCACGCATGTTGTAACGGTAGTAAATCAGGGGTGCTTGCATGAACCCTAGATATCGACAACGTAGTAATAAGGATAAAGAGAAAAGGAGAGAAGAAATTCTTTTTCTGCATGAAAAGTCGCCTTTATAAGATAGAGGTAGTTAGGAATAAACGAGATAACTCGACGAAATTGTGAGTAATTTATGAATTATCGTTGAATCGGCGGCTAATCTAACGGTATTTGCAGCGAAAATCTAATACTTGTTGAAAATGGAAAGGCAATAGGAGCATTGCCTTTCCCTGTATACTTTTGGGGTGACTAACTTTTTCTCGCTATTTTCGCTTCCAATAAAGCGATCTCTCTTTTGCGACCTGAATCTGCAATAGGGCGATCTGCGCGCGCTGGGGCGTCGAGCGCTTTCTTGGCAAACTTGAGCGCTTGCTCGTATTTACCATTATCGAACAAGTACTCGGCGTAGAAATAGTTGGGGTCTATCCCGTCAGGGTTTATTTCAAGTGCATGCTTCAGCAATTTCTCAGCTTTTTTGTCGTTACCAAAGCTAATAGGCCAACCCGGAAGCTTATGGTACAGCACGCCTAGACTGGTCATCGCTGAGCCCGAGAGTGCATTTTCATCTAGTTGCATTGCATGTTCGAAGCTCTTACGCGCATCCTTTGCGTAGTCCAGAGCACCAAGTCCCCCCTTGGCACCGGCTGTACTGGATTGAATTATGCCTTGCCAAATCAATAGCTCAGGGTTATTGGGTTCTGCCTTTACGAAAGATTTAGCGGTATTAATAAGGGCGACGAATGCTTTTTCCTTTTCTGCATCATCAAGTTCATAGTTAATATGTGCCCACTGATGCTGAAGTGTCTTTAAAGGGCTGGTAGCCGTTTCGCTTAAGGCTGATGTCGGCGCTGTACTTTCTGTGACTTCGTTAGCTTGAGCCAAAGCAGTATTACTTAATGCCAAACCGAGTCCCAGAATTACCGTGGTGCTAAGCGTGGTTAATTTCTTCATGATAATGTCCTCGTGTTAAACCAGCTTGTTACCCAGACGGGTTTCGTTTTGAGCGCTGGTCTGTTTGTCTTGTGATTGCGTTTTTTGAAAGGCATAGCGTTTAATTGTTGGAAGTTTCTTTGCCAACGCATTGTCAACAACACTGGGAACTAGCGCGTTAAGCTTGGCAAAAAAGCGTTCAGCACGTCCGAGCGCGACCCTTGGCAAATTGTTTTCTAACTGTTTAATGAATGCTTGTGCTACTGCATCAGGCTCGTCTGTCTGGTTGCCCAATGCCTCATTTAGCGCATTAGCGCGATCGTCATTTATATCGGTACGCGTTGCGCGTGGCGCTAGATAGTGAAATTTAATTTTGCTATCGCTGAATTCCCTGTGCATCGCTTCCGTCCAGCCTTTCAAAGCGAATTTAGTTGCGCAGTAGGTTCCGTGCGCAGCAAAACCTATGCTCCCAAAAGCTGAGCCTACATTCACGACGTGCGCAGACGGTCTACGTTCGAGTAACGGCAGTAGGCGTTGGGTTAGTAGCATCGGGGCCAGCATATTTGTCGACACAATTGACTCGATTGGGGTGCCATCAAACTCGCCCACATAGGTAATGCCAGCATTGTTAACCAGAATACTTAAAGGAAGTCGTTGGCAGGCACTTACTACTCTATCTCTGCCTTCATCTGACGTAATGTCAGCCACAATAGCAGTATGATGAAGGGTTAAATTTTGTTGCAGCTGTTCGAGCTTCGCCTTACTTCTACCAGTTAGGATAATGTGCGCGCCTTTTTCATCAAGCGCCTTGGCTATTGCTTGACCAATACCGCCAGTTGCACCTGTAAGAAGTACCACTTGATTACGCCACTGAATATTCATTGTATTTACCTTAACGTATTAGCAATTTACCTCGGGGATAAGCACCAGAGGTAAACCCTTGAATTCAAGCAACCTGTTCCAAACCGTGTTCAGGTGTTAATTCGCGAAAGATATCTCCGTATAAGCGATAAAACATGTTCGCGCTGTGAATGATCATTTGCTGCTCTTTGGGGTCAGTAATTTTGTTCATAAGCCCTTCAAAGAAAACAATGTGCTCTTGGTCTAGCGCACCGTGAGAGGTAAGGTATTTAAACGCTGATTTAGGCAGAGATAACTTGTCTTTGATTTGTTTTGCAGCCGCGTCGGCAAGCGCAATACTTGTGCCCTCTAAAACGAATACCATGCCAAAAAAATACAGTGGGCTTTTGCGTGCTATTGCATCAAAAGCATAGGCAACCATTAATTCAGTGGCGGGTGCAGGCTGACTTTTCCTCGCCTGTTCTTTATCAACGCCACAGGCTGCAAGGTCGTTAAGGATCCACTCTTGGTGACCCATTTCTTCTTCAATGTATTCACCAATTGCTTCTCTTAGCCATTCCTTATCTTCGTTGAGTTTGGCACCTGTAGCCATAAGCAGGGGTACAGTAAACTTAACGTGATGATAAGCCTGTTGAAGAAAGGCAATATAGTCGTTTAGGTTAAAATCACCGTTAAAGCAGCGTTGTATAATCGGCGCCTGTAAGAATGACTGTCTGGCATGTTCGGTGTTGCTTTGAAGTTGCTGATAGAAATTCATAAATTATTCCTTGATAACAAATTGAGAAGAAAATGCTGTTGTACTTTGAACGCTGTACTGGTGTTGGTCTTGGCCTTGGTAGAGCATGTCTAAGTCAGTCGCGTAGCGGGCAATTATTGCGTCACGCTTCAGTTTTCCCGTTGGGGTAAGCAGTTGGTTTTCTGGCGTACAAAGACCGATGGTGGCGAAATTAACAACTTGCGCATAGTCAGGTAACTGCTTATTGATAAGCGCCACGGTGCTTTGAATCTGTGTATTAGAAATAGTATTGGAAGCGGGTACGAGGAGCGCGACACAGTAGGGTTTAGCTTCGCAATACACCAAAGCCTGCCTAAACAGTCCTGTTCCCAGCAGTAAAGATTCAATCCACTCTGGCGATACATTTCTGCCAAAGCTGTTCACCATTATGTTTTTTATACGCCCATTCAGCGTAAGTGTGTTGTCAGAAAAAAAGCCTAAATCGCCGGTTCTGACCTGGGTCGGATAAAATGAGGAAGGTTGATTCAGATAGCCCAGAAAGTGGTTGCCTGTAACTACAATTTCACCCTCTTCGATGTGCAGTTGATTATGACCAAGCGTTTTTCCGGCACTGCCCATCGTATTGCAATTGGGCGTGTTCAATGTTGATACTGATACCGCTTCAGATAAGCCATAACCTTCAAATACTGGTAGTCCCTTCGCTTGAGCTTGCGCCAGCAAAGTGGGCGCTACATGTGCACCGCCAACAGCAATGAACATTAGTGATGAAGGTGGTGTCCAGCCCTGATTACATGCCTGTACTAGCACCATTAGCAAGTCGGGCACCAAAATCACAGACGATGGTTGAACGCGGTCTATCAGTGACAGCAGTGCGTTTGGATTGACGAGTTTGCTTCCTTGAAATCCGCGCTCAGATGCCGTGGCTAAATAAACCGTGCCGCCGTGGTACAGAGGGGCGTAAACACCTGCAATATTTTCAAGTAGGGTAGACAATGGCAATAAACACAGGTGGTTCACTATTTCTGGTTGAACAGCGCGCTCAATAGAATGGGCAACTTTCCATTGCGATTCAGTTGACAGGCACACGCCTTTCGGTGAGCCCGTAGAGCCAGAAGTAAAGGTTATTTTATTGGTTCCTACAGGTGTGTATACACGAGAGTCATGTTTGAGTGGATGAGCGACAATGTCGTTTTCGCTATCAAGAACAGCCGGTGACTCACTCCATTCACTTAGTTCACCACCGCGATTGGTCAATAAAAAGTGACACTGGCTCTCATTTAATACATGTTCTTGTTGGGAAGCGGTAAAAAATAGCGGAACGGGGACGCAGCAAACGTTAGCCTGTTGGCAGGCTAAATCAGCAATCACCCATGCAAAGCTATTGTCAAAGGCAATGCCGACCCTCTCGACATTGTGGTTTGTTATCCAGCTTGCGAGGTTCTCGACGGCGCTCAAAAGGGCGCGGTAAGTCATTGAACCGTCTTTGCATTTAAGCGCAACGTCATCGTCATGCCCGTTTATATACTGATTAAGCAACATACGCTGTTTCCTTTTTTGTGCAGATATTTTGCGTTAACGCATCCACATTTGCGGAAATAAGCTCAATTGCACGTTGGTAATGAGCATTAAGTTCAGGGCAGCCAATTATGTGTTGGGTTACGTGATTTAGCGACAGGGCAGTAACCTGAGGAGCCGTGTCGTAATAGGTGCCCCAGTCGTCGCTATTCCCTTTAAGTTTTGATACCTCGGCTTTAACAAGGGGGAGCAGTTGAATACCCGCGCCCATGAGTAAAGAGGTAAGCTGTGAGGTCGCACTGAAAACCAGATATTTGCTACCACATCGTTTTAAAACGAAGAACAGGGCAAATAACAAGGGGAGGGTATAGCGCGATGCACTGCTAAAAAGGTTACCAACTTCAGCAATATGCGCTCTGTTTACGGTTATCCCTTGTAGGGTGAGGGCAGTTTCTACCGAAGTGTTAAGGTATTGCTCTATAAAAAGAGAATTATACTGACCATCATAGGCGGCAAACCTTGCGCCTGCGGCGGCTTTAACTCCCTTAGCTTCAAGAGCAAACAGCATAGGCATAAAGGAAGTTACTCGTGCGTTGTAGCGAGCTTTAAAACCACTCGCTATAAACGCTTCAATACGGCGGCGGGCATTATGTCCATGTTTTGCCGCGATAAAGGTTATAGCGGGCTTTTCCTTTGAGACAATCGCAGATTGCTGACTAGCAATCTGGGTTGGAACTGAAGCTAAAACGTGACTCATAAACATGCTCATTGGTTTTGCGATGTTATGAGTATTTACGCGAGACCTTAAGAGAACCTTAAGTGGTAAAAACTTTTATAAATGTCAGTCCAAAATGTTAAAAACGCCCAAGCTAATTAATCGCTGAGCCGTCATAGCTATTAAAAACTGGGCCATTAGCAGGTAAATCACAGGTAGCGTTCGCAGCAGTGGCAGGAAGCAACAACCATTCGTCACGGTGGGCTACACCCAGTGAAGTGGCTTGTGATAAGTCTACACATTGAAATTTGTAGTCACTTGGAACTAACAAAAAGCGTTGACGTATTGGCGGTCTAACCCGCTGGCCTGAAACCTTTGTCTGCTCGCGGGAAGGCTCGGAAGTATCGGTCAACCAAGCCCACGCTGTACCGTTTTCTACTTCTTTAGGGGTATGGTAACCAAAATGAGCCATTTCAAAGGGTGAATAAAGCAAATACTGTTCTTTAAAGCTGACTATCCCTACCTCGAAGGCAGTTGAATCCTTCGTCAACATATTACTTATTTGGCTTTCTGCATTTTGAAGGACTATACGGGGAGTACGGTAGTCGTTTAGCAGCCATGCACCGAATGTGGAAGGAATTACAGTTAAAATGAAAAGCCATGCCAGTAATTGGCGGGCGAGTAATTCTCCATCCCCTGCGTTGCGCTTTTTATTGCAAACATAGTAGACAATATGAGTACAAAGCCCAGCGAATCCGAGTACAAGTAATACTATGCTTAAACAAACAAGGGTTTCGCTGTCGCTGTCAAAGCGCGTCATCAGCTTAGCAGCGGTGGGCTCGTGAAAAAGCAGTGCTAAGCCAGCAATCAATAAAACGGCAGAGATTAACGAAGTAACTGCGCGCGCAAAAAGCACCAACCCTCTTGATACAGTTGAATTCGCAAGTACCAGACCTGCAACCATACTCAACGCAGGCAGTGCCGGTAGCACATAAACACCACGTTTACCTGGGCTGATACTAAAGAAAATGACAACCAACATTACCCATATAAACAGCGATGAGTAAGCGGGGGTGTGAGTAAGTACATCTTTTAACGACTTAGCTTTTGATACAAGTATGGCAATTGGAGTTATCCAAAATACAGGAATAACTTCAACAATATAGTAATACCAGGGCTCTATGTGGTGCCAGGCATTGGCATATCGCTCAGCCGTTTGTTTAAACAAAATGTTCGACAAGTATTGTTGTATTTGAGGCTCTTGTTTTATCAAACCAAGATAAAGCAGAGGTGCAAGCCACATCGCCACAACTGATAGCATGATTAAGGGGCCAAACAACATGCGCAATGACCACTTGCCGCGATGTGAGCCGCTGGTAAATGCGAAAAATGCAATGGGGATAAATAAAAGAACAGGTAAAAAGCCAACGCCTTTGGTTATGATCCCAAGCCCCATAAAGAACCATGCTGCAAAGTACCACCGCCAATTAACATGCACATAAAAGTGCTGAATGAGTCCGTAGACGCCAACCCAAATAAAGCAGGCGACAAGGGCATCTATTTGAGCGAATTTGGCTTGAATAAGAAACTGAGGGCTCAGTAGAAGTACGAGCATACTCAACATTGCCGCTTTTTCATTGGCAAGTCTTAGCGATAGCTTGTAGGTTAACCCCAAAGTGACAAGGCTTGCGATAGCGTTAGGCAGGAGCATAGCCACCTTTAGGCTACCCGTAATAAGGTAAAAGAAGGCAATACACCACATAAACACAGGGGGCTTGTCTGGATAAATTTCGCCACCGCGCATGGGCACAAGCCACTGTCCGCTGTTCACCATCTCTTTTGCGACTAAGGCAAATCGAGGCTCATCGGGGGGCCAAGCATCTCTGAAACCCAGACCAACAAATATCAGAGCACAGGCAAAAAAGAACAGGGTAGATACATGGCTATTCGAATTAAGCACAAGCCTCACGACGGCTCACTCCTACGAGCAATGCCTGATAAGGATAGAAGTAGAAGAAGGCTAATGATTAAGCCACCAATTTGTAAAGGCTGTTCGAGGGAGCTGACAAATCGTGAACCGCTTCCAAGCAAGGTAAATAAAAAAGTTTGAGGCGCAAAGCCGATTGCACTTGCAGCAATAAACGGGACAAACGGAACGCTTAGCACACCTGCGACGGCGTTTGTGATTAGGTTGGAGCCAACAGGGAATAAACGAACAATTAGCACATTGCGAAAACTTCGCTTGGCCAGTTTGTTTTCAACAGGCTTTAATTTTGTACCTAAAAGACGGACGGCAAGTGAGCGCAGAGGGCCATTTGCTAATGCATAGGCGATACATGCAGACAATACCGTTAGCAACAAAGCAATTAACCCTCCCTGCAATGCGCCAAAGCCCACTCCGCAAAAAAAACTGACAGCCTGACGGGGAAAGCCCATGGTTAAAAGTACAACACAACCACTCAGTATCATGCACAGCGATTGCCAATTTAAATTTGAAATATAGGCATTCAACCAATCTGTATCATCACCGTGCTTCCATACTTCACCAGTGACTTCAAGCGACACATAGCAGATAAGCGCGATGCTTGCTGCCCCGATGAAAAACTGTATGAAGCTCTTGAGGCGGCGAAGATTAGTCTTCATGACCCATTCCGCTGGCAATTTGATTAAGCTTATTTCTGTACATTAGCCATCTGACGCCAAGCATATCGATGATCCCTGCCCAGCCACGATTCCACGCTGTGTAATTTGATTTACCTTCTAAACGCGCGCGATGATTGACCGATACACATACCACTTCTCCCCCAAGCCTTTTAGTTAAAGCGGGGATATATCGGTGCATATGGTCGAAGTAGGGCAAAAGTAAAAAGGTACTTCTTGGGAGGAGTTTCAAGCCACAGCCCGTGTCTGGTGTGTCGTCTTGTAGGATCCACTGGCGAACACGATTGGCAACTTTAGACTGAAATCGCTTCCACGGGGTATCTTTTCGCTTTTTACGATGTCCGATAACGCAGAAGTGCACTGTATTAGTGTCTTTAGCTGCGCGAATAAGTCGCGGTATATCAGCAGGATCGTTTTGCCCATCAGCATCAAGGGTGATGATCCACTTTCCTTTTGCCTGTAAAACGCCGTGAAAAACCGAAGTGCTTTGACCGCAGCTCATAGGGTGGACGATGACACGACAACTTACCGGCAAGGTGCTTGAAAGGTTATGCAGCAAGGCTAGGGAGTCGTCGCTGCTACCGTCATCAACAACAATAATTTCTGTCGTTGTACTTGGAACCACTTCTGCAATTTCTCGTAACAAAGCAGAAAGGTTTTTGGCTTCATTTTTAGCAGGTAAAACAACACTGACGTCAAACTGGTGCATAAGAATATTTGGTAAATCATCGAATGACGTGCACTTTAAATGTTGAACCTTAAGGAAAGCTTAAGTTAGGCGCTAAAGTGCAAACTTGCATTAAAATTCGTATTCCAACGACATTCGAAGTGTGTGATCTTTACTGTCACCATTTAGTCCGGCAATAAAGCCCAGTTCCCATTTTAACTGTTTCTGTCGGTCAAAGCGTTTTATACCCATGAATGCTGGACCAACCCCGATAAAGTCCTCTGCTACATACACTTCCAATCCAGGTTGTACTTCAGGGATCCAGCGATACCTAAACTTGGCTTTAAATTCGCTTTCCCATTCATTCTCAACAGTTTGACCCCACTCGTACACCAAGCTAACGTTAGTTGTTAAACTGAATTGGCCAAATTCTTTTTCTGTTAATATCCCCGCTTTAACTTCCCAGTCATCGGTATTGTGCTGCTTTTCCAGCTCAAACAGCGTTGCCCAGTCAGCCCAGTATCGCCCTTGTTCAGTCATCATCCAGCGTAACTCTACTTCGTAGCTTTCTAAGCCAAAATCTTCATTTTCGTCCCGCGCACCGACAAGGTATGTCTCGAGGATCATAAATTCTGAAAGTGCATGGCCGAATGAGAAGCGTTGCATTAAAACATTGCCATCGTCATTTTGTCTTGAGGTAAGTCGCCACTCAAACTCACGTTCAAAGGGTAATACATAAGGGTGATAAACCTTATCTACGGTAAAATTATCTGCATAACCGTTACTTGAAAACACGGCGCATAATGCGATAGCAGTAAGGAGAAAACCTCTCACTGTGCGACCTCCTGAATTTCATCAGAGAATCTCTTTTTTGAAGAAAAGAAAGCAATTAAATTAGGCACGATAAGTGCGAAGCAAAACACCAATAAATAGCTCGTCGAGGGCGTAGCCTCATAGCCAACGAGAGAATTCAGAAGATGACCATATTCGCTATTGTCGCTAATTATTGTGCTGCTATCCCATAGCTGCCTTGGCGATGGGAAGGTGTCAGTTTGTTCCAATAGTAATGCGATATTAGCGGTTTGAGCTGCCACAAATGTGGTTGCAAAAAAGTATGTTGCTCGCTTGCTAACAAAATGAGTGAGCAAAATATTAAGTAGAATCGCGATGCTAATACTTATACCCAGACCAATGATAGTGCCCAAGAGTAATAACGTACTATCACTATTACGTGATAACTCGGAAACAAAATAAACTAAAAAGTGCAGCGAATTGGGTAAGCCAATACCTATTACTAGTAGGGTGAGGCCTAGACTGAACCAATTTGAGATACGTGACGGCAAAAGGACAACAAGGCACATACCCAACCACGCAATAAAAAACAGAATTGATTTGAGATACTCAAATCCGGCACCTTCTGATAGCTGCGATACCAGTCCTAGCTGGGGGTAGGTAAATACAGCGAGCAATACCAGCAGCAACACCCGCCACGCAACGGCAAGCGTAGATACACGCGGCAGCACCAGCAATACACTAATGAGCAGGAATATGGGCAAGGTATCACGCAAGAAGAGAACGACAGTATTAATTAGCATCCAGCGTGTCCTCTTTGTTTTTAACTATTACCTTTCCTACTGCGCTATTAGGGTGAAACTCGCCGAAAAAAGGATACTCACCGGCTTTTAATGGGCCAATAAAAATGGTTCCTCGACTTTTCGCAAATATCACTTTTTCCCTGTTCAAAGAAAAGCTATCTATTTCTTCGGGGGTATCATCGAAATTAACAAAGGTTAGTTTTACTTTTTGCCCTGCAGGCACAATCACTTCCTGAGGAAAGAATAAGTGCTCTTTAATTTCCACCACCACTTCAGGTAAGGCGAACGCAAGGGGCGTATAAAAAGCACAAAGGGCTGAAAAGCAGAATAAAGAAATCTTAGAGTATGTAGTCATTGGAAAATGCCACCCTAACTTCTAATCCCCCGAGCGAACTTTCATCTAAAGAGAGCTCAGCCCCGTGTAATACAACGATTTGTTCTACAATGGCTAGCCCCAAGCCGCTTCCCGAATGAGGCGAGCTGTTAGATGCTCTTTTGAACCGGTTTAGCACGACAGCGCGCTGGTCAGCAGGGATGCCTGGCCCAGAATCACAGACGCTTAAAGCTAGTTCGTTTTTCCGTCGTTCAATCCTAATTATTATTTGTGCACCGCTAGGAGAGTATTTACTTGCATTGCTCACTAAGTTCTGAAGCAAGGTGTAAAGGACAAATTGAGAACTTAGCAACCAGGCCTCTTCTCCTTCCAGTGCTATTTCTTGGTTTTTATTTTCTATAGCGCCGTATAGGTCACTAATTACCTCTTGCGAGACCACATGCACATTTACAGGTTCTCGCTGTTCTGCAAACGTTTCTGGACTGGTGCGAGTAAGCAAAAGGAATTGGTTTACCGCGTGGATCATTCTGTCAGTGTCTGCTTTGAGGGGAGCCAATACGTGGCCTTTTTCACCTAACTCGTTCGCTATATTGTGAATGTTTATTTTCATCACGCTGAGCGGAGTTCTAAGCTCATGCGCCGCATTGGATGCGAATTGCTGCTCTCGTTCGAACGCTGAATTCAGTCGCGTGAACATGGTGTTTAACGTAGTAACAACAGGGCTAAGTTCACTGGGCTCACGGGATAACGCAATGGTAGAAAAATCATTACCCTGGCGGCTGGCAAGGAGTTTTGATAGGTGTTTTAACGGCGATAGTCCCCAAGTAATGCCAAAAAAGAGAATGAGTGCAAGAATAGGCACACTAATTATAAAAGGGGTGATGGCGGCTACAGTTAGCGAGTCAGTTAAAGTGAAGCGACTACTTACGGGTTGAGCCACCATATACCAGCTATCATTATTCGGGTTAAACCGGGTATGTACCCGCCAACGTGTGCCCAGTGCGTTTACTTCAGAAAAGCCCTCGGAAAAGCTGGTTAACGGCGTGCTTAGCGCGTCAGTAGATGAGCTGGCCAGCTTACCTTGTTTCCATACCTGGAAGAAAAGTGTCTGTTGCTGTGTGCGGGTGCCGCTATCTACGTAAGAGATTGCGCGGGATAGCTCAACTAACTCGTTATCTAACAAGGTATTCGATATACCCAGCGTTGCGCGGTAGCCTTTAAGTGCTGCACTAAATATCACTAAAACAAGCGCGCTGATCAGTGTAAGAATTAGAAAGCGGCGAATTGAAGACAATTCACTCCCCCGATTTTGAAATGCAATAACCGACGCCTCTAATAGTCTTAATAAACTCAGGAGGCATTTTCTTACGCAAATTACTCACGTGTACTTCTATCGTGTTGCTTGCCACTTCCTCTCCCCACTCATAAAGTTTATTCTCTAGCTGATCTTTACTCAGTATGCGCCCTGCGTTTTCAATAAGCGCTTTTACTAGCATGAGTTCACGTCGAGGTAAGTGAACGTTTTGATTGTCGATAGTAAGCGTATGATGGGCAGTATCAAGGCTGACATTCTTAACACTCACAATGGTGTGAGATGCTGTGCTCAGACGACGCTCAAGTACTCTAATCCTAGCTAACAGTTCTTCTATTTCAAACGGTTTTGGTAAGTAGTCGTCGGCGCCTGCATCTAAGCCAGAGATTTTGTCTAGCGTTTTATCCCGTGCAGTTAGTATCAACACAGGAAGCGTTGCGTTTTTCTTTCGAATAGATTTTAGTACGTCGAGGCCATCTGTGTCAGGTAAACCCAAGTCAAGAATGACGATGTCACTTTGGCCCGCTCGAAGCGTTGCAAGGGCATCTGCGCCTGAATAAACACAGTCTACCGTGAAGTTGGCATTCTTTAGTGAAAGGGCGAGGGCGTCAGACAACGGCCTATCGTCCTCTACGAGCAGTACACGCATAAAAAACTCATTGATAAAAAACAAATCAAAACACTAAACGAGAGACCTTAAGAAAACCTTAAGTGTTTAGTGTTTTACTCTGACATCTCTTTTTCGAGCGCGCGTATTGCTAAATCTTTGTATTTATCCCACCGCGCGTAATCTAGTTTATAAGGTATTGTTGGGTTGCCGAGTTCGTGAATTTTTCTACTTTCAGCATCGGCAAGCATTTCTGCTTTTCTGTGCCCTTCGAAGCTATCGAAGATACGTTCGAGTTCTCCACCGTCTAGAATTCTGATAAGACCTAATCTCAATCTATTCGCGAGGGCAGGGTTATCTGGGCTAACAAAAAAGTACTCATAGTTGGGGTATTTTAATAGGTGGAACTGCTCTAAAGAGATATGCTTATCTTTATGGCGTTCTAAATCGAGGTGTACTTCTATGATATTTCTGGGGAAAGCGTCAACTAGCCCCTTATCTACCATAGAGTACATAGAATGGAACCAAAGGCTCCAATCTTCACCACTTACGTTATAGCCATTTGCTTTAAGTACACTTAAATCTGGCCAGTCTGCGCCTTGAACCATGGTTGATTGCTTTAATGCTTCGCCGGTTTGTTGGGCAAAACTGGACTGCTCAGAAGGGTTAATCACCAATACGCGATAACCTGAATAACCTTTCAGCAGTGGTAACTTAACGGGCAGAAGACGCTGCTCTCGGTTACTGTTGGTGACACTCCACATTACATCCGCATCGCCTTTTAGCAAAGTAACAAGCTGACGACTCTGACTCATAGGATGGGGGTGAGGGGTTAAAGCAACATCACCGTATTCTGGTGTTGCTGCGATAACTGCACTGAGCACAGCTACATGATAATTGCCATAATCACCATCGGCAAACGCACGTGTATATACTAACTCCTCAGCATTTACACTGGCTATAAATAGCGTGTGTAGCATCATCATTGAAGCTACGAAGCGAGACATTTTCATTTTGTTTTTATAGCGGTTCCAAATATAACGTTTTGACGTTACCTCAAATCGGTTTCTATGTCATCGGCAGATGATGGAATTTTATCCATATTTTTTGTTATTAGGGGTTCGCATTTCCTTCAATTCCTGTATAATTCGCGCCCTGCCCAGTTACGCCCACCTTTGGGAAGGTGGAAGAATCAGCCGGCTCGAAGGGGTCATTGTGTTGATTTTAAGGTGATTTCTGGTGTTCAGAAATCAGTAACGACGATATTATTCGGGTGAATTTGAAAATGAAAACTTTTGTTGCTAAGCCAGAAACGGTACAACGTGACTGGTATGTGGTAGACGCCACAGACAAAACTCTAGGCCGTTTGGCTTCTGAAATCGCACTACGCCTTCGTGGTAAGCACAAGCCAGAGTACACACCTCACGTGGACACTGGTGATTACATCGTAGTAATCAATGCTGAGAAAGTTGCGGTAACAGGCCGTAAAGCGCAAGACAAAATGTACTATGCGCACTCTGGTTACCCAGGTGGTCTTAAAGAGACAAACTTTGAAAAACTAATTGCTCACAAGCCAGAAATGGTTATTGAAAAAGCAGTTAAAGGCATGTTGCCAAAAGGCCCTCTAGGTCGCGCAATGTTCCGTAAAATGAAAGTTTACGCAGGTGCAGAGCACAAGCACACCGCACAGCAACCACAAGTTTTGGACATTTAAGGAGCTATTAACATGGCAGATACTCAATACTACGGCACAGGCCGCCGCAAAAGTTCTACTGCTCGTGTGTTCCTACGTCCAGGCACAGGTAGCATTAAAGTAAACCAACGCGCTCTTGACGAGTACTTTGGTCGTGAAACAGAGTGCATGGTTGTTCGTCAGCCACTTGAACTTGTTGAAATGACTGAAAAGTTTGACGTATACATCACTGTTAAAGGCGGTGGTTCTAACGGTCAAGCGGGTGCAATCCGTCACGGTCTTACTCGTGCTCTTATGGAGTATGATGAAGCACTACGTCCAGCACTTCGTAAAGCTGGCTTCGTTACTCGTGACGCACGTCGCGTTGAACGTAAGAAAGTTGGTCTACACAAAGCGCGTAAGCGTCCACAATTCTCAAAGCGTTAATTTTTACGTTTTTTGTATTGCAAAAAACCCGGCTTATGCCGGGTTTTTTATTGCTTTTTTTCTATTACAAGTTGCCTGCGTCCCACATTCAGTAAAGTCTTCAAGCCTCTACAATTCATAACAAAGGTTTAATTTGCTGGTGTTATCTTACCAAATATTCTTCAAAACCTTGATTTTAGGCCTTTCCCTCACTACACCTAAACACACCTTTTGAATTAAATTGTCGCTTAAATATCAGTAAAACCTTGTGTTTATAAGGGCTTTTCTTTTATCATTTGCGGTCGAAAATTTTGAAAACTTTCGTGACTTCGTAAATCAGTAAATTTTTGCTGTTACGTCGCTGTCATGACAAGCCATATGATGCATGACGCAAGCGTGATAAAACCAGTATAAGCTTGGGTTACACATCATAATTATCCAAACCTGGAGAAATGTGGATGAGCAATGTATCTGTAGATGCAACAGAGTCTGCACACAATGAAAACCAGCCAGAAAACAACACTCGTCGTCGGTTCTTGACCGTTGCCACGTCGGTAGTTGGTGGTGTAGGTGTCGTTGGTGCTGCTGTGCCTTTTATTGCGTCCTGGAATCCGAGCGCCAAAGCGAAAGCCGCTGGTGCTGACGTTGAAGTAGATATCAGCGGGATTGAACCTGGACAATTAGTACGTGTAATGTGGCGAAGCAAGCCTGTATGGATTGTACGTCGTACGCCTGAAATTCTTGAAGAACTAGGCGCGCACGAAGATAAGCTGAAAGATCCTAACTCTGAAGCTGAGCAGCAGCCTGCCTTTGCTCAAAACCGTTTCCGTTCAATGAAGGAAGAGTACCTTATCCTTGTTGGTATCTGTACTCACCTGGGTTGTTCTCCACAGCATCTTAAAGACGGTGCATTTGAAGAAGTGGTTGAAGGCGTTCCAGATGGATTCTTCTGCCCGTGCCACGGTTCGAAATTCGACATGGCTGGACGTGTATTCCAAAACGTTCCTGCACCGTTGAACCTGGTCGTACCGCCATATCAATTCGTTGATGACAATAACATCATCATCGGTTCAGAAGCGGAGGCCGTGTAATATGAATGCTTTCCTAGGTTGGATTGAAGAGCGCATCCCAATGATGCGCGTTGCGAATATGCACGCTCTTCAATATCCTGCTCCAAAGAACATGAACTTCTGGTATGTGTTCGGTTTTCTAGCAACTATCGTTTTGGTGAACCAGATTGTTACTGGTATTTGGTTGACCATGAACTTCGTTCCATCTTCAGAAGGCGCATTTGCTTCTGTTGAATACATCATGCGTGAGATCGACTACGGTTGGATCATTCGTTACATGCACAGTACTGGCGCATCAGCGTTCTTTATTGTGGTATATCTACACATGTTCCGTGGCATGATTTACGGCTCTTACCAGAAGCCTCGTGAGCTTCTATGGGTGTTTGGTATGTTTATTTACCTAGCGCTTATGGCAGAAGCTTTCATGGGTTACGTTCTACCTTGGGGACAAATGTCTTACTGGGGGGCGCAGGTAATCGTATCACTATTTGGTGCTATTCCTGTTGTTGGTCCTGACCTTGTTATTTGGCTACAAGGTGACTATGTTATCTCTGGCGCAACACTAAACCGCTTCTTCGCATTACACGTTATTGCGTTGCCGTTGGTTATCGTTATTCTTGTGTTCCTTCACATTATTGCACTTCACGAAGTGGGTTCTAACAACCCTGATGGTATCGCTATCAAGCACAAGAAAGGTTCACTACCTGAGTCTGAAAAGACGAAGTATGAAATTCATGAATACTACACAAGCAAGTACGACATTGCTGATGACGTATTGCCGTTCTTCCCACACATCGTACTTAAAGACCTTGTGGCGTTCTGTGTATTCTTAGCATTGTTCACTTACGTGCTGTTCTTTGCCCCTGAAATGGGCGGTAAATTCCTAGAGCACCCTAACTTTGAAATTGCTAACCCACTTAAAACACCTGAGCATATCTTCCCTGTTTGGTACTTCACACCGTTCTACGCTGTACTAAAAGCGGTTCCTGATAAGCTATTCGGTGTATTAGCGATGTTCGGTGCAATTGCTGCGCTATTTGCTCTGCCTTGGTTAGACCGTGGTCGTGTTAAGTCATGGCGCTATCGTTGTGGCCTACACAAAGTAAACCTTATCGTGTTTGCAATTGTGTTTATCTTCCTAGGTTACCTAGGTGGTACACCGCAAGAAAACTGGAAAATCATTGCGTCGCAAGTTGCAACGGTAATGTACTTCGGTTTCTTCCTAGCACTGTTCTTGTACAGCAAAAACGAAAACACTAAACCTGTGCCAGAGAGGATTTCTAAATGAAAAAAATGATGTGCTTTTTAGCCTTCTTCCTACCTGGCGTAGCGCTTGCGGCAGGCGGGAACGTACACCTAGATAAAGCCCCTATCGATTTAACCGATAAGGCGTCTTTACAACGCGGTGCACAATTGTTCATGAACTACTGCTTAGGCTGTCACTCAATGAAGTATCAGCGCTATCAGCGTTCATTCCAAGACTTGGGTATTCCTGACGAACTAGGTCAAGAATACCTGCAGTTCACGGGTGAAAAAGTGTCTGACTACATCACTCGTGCAATGCCTGAAGAGGCGGCTGCTGGCTGGTTTGGTGCTGCTCCACCAGACTTAACGCTAGTGGCTCGTGTTCGTGGCGAAGACTGGATTTACACTTACCTGCGCTCTTTCTATGTTGACGAAAGCCGCCCATTTGGTGTGAACAACACAGTATTCCCTGAAGTAGGTATGCCACACGTACTTCAACCACTTCAAGGTACGCCAACACGTACTTATGAAGAGCAAATGGTTGATGGCGAAATGGTTAAGCGTTATGTAGGCATTAAGTCAGATGGTACTGGCGCAATGTCTCCTGACGAGTACGACCAAGCTGTTGCCGATATCGTGAATTTCCTAGAGTACACAGGTGAGCCTTCTAAACTTGAATCTCACAAAATCGGTAAGTGGGTACTTATCTTTATCGCAGTATTGTTTGTATTTGTTTACTTACTGAAGAAAGAATACTGGCGAGAAGTGCACTAATCGCACAGATTTATGTATAATATGAAAAGGGGGCTTCTCGCCCCCTTTTTTGGTATTTACTCGTGCTATCTGAAAATCCTAGTAAATAGGGTCTTCAGGTAGCACGAGTTAACGTAATAAGCTTACCGTTTGTAAGCGTAAACTTGTTTCTCGACGGAGGAAATTGAATGGCCGTAGCCGCGAATAAACGTTCTATTATGACGTTGTTCTCTGACACAATTGATATTTATAGCCACCAGGTGCGTATTGTGTTGGCAGAAAAAGGTGTGGGTGTTGAAATCAGCTACACAGATCCTAGCAACTTGTCTGAAGATCTGTTGGAGCTTAACCCTTACGGTACTGTTCCAACTCTAGTTGATCGCGAGCTTGTACTTTACAAGTCGCACATCATCATGGAATACCTTGATGAGCGTTTCCCTCATCCACCACTTATGCCGGTTTACCCAGTATCACGTGGTCAGAGCCGCCTTATGATGCACCGCATCGAGCAAGACTGGTACTCGCTTGCTGCCCGTATTTTCCGTGGCGAAGGTGATGTAGAAGCAGCACGTAATGAGCTGCGTGAAGCTTTGCTATCTCTTGCGCCTGTATTTGGTGAAATGCCTTACTTTATGAGCGAAGAGTTCAGCTTAGTTGATTGCTACCTTGCTCCGCTATTATGGCGTTTACCTGCACTAGGTATTGAACTAAACGGTGCTGGCAGCAAAGAAATTAACGCTTACATGAACCGTATTTTCTCTCGTAGTTCATTTAAAGCGTCTTTGACTGACCAAGAGCGTGAGATCCACAACCCGCTATGACATCTATGACGTCAAACCAGCCCTATTTGCTTAGGGCTTTTTATGAGTGGATTGTTGATAACGACTTAACGCCGTACATTGTGGTAGATGCAACCAACGAGTTGGTTGAAGTGCCGCAGGAATTCGTTAAAGACGGCCAGATCGTTTTAAACGTATCACCTAGTGCGTGTGTTAACTTTTCTCTTGATTTAGATGGCTTATCGTTTCAAGCGCGCTTCTCTGGGCAACCTAGAAGATTAAGTATGCCTTGTGAAGCGGTAATGGCTATTTACGCAAGAGAAAATGGTGCAGGTACAGTATTCGCCACTGAAGAAGATGTGGCTCGTGCGCAGCAAGAGCGTCCAGAAACATCTGAAGATGTTTCTCAACCTAGCGGCCCGACGTCGCTGGAAGATGCTGATGCAAGCGACGTGAAAGACGCACCTGTTCCACCTAAAAAGGGTAAGCCTACCCTTAAAGTTATTAAGTAGCTTATTAATTAGCTTATTAAGTAACTTATTAAATAGCTTATCAAATAACGTATTAGCCTGGTTTTGTGAAGTTTATCTACTCAGCAAAGCCAGCGCCTATCTTTCTTATTCCCGTTAAGTTTTATCTCCGTTTCCCCTTCGCACAAAAGTAAAAACACCCCATTACCTGTGTAATAGGGCGCTTTCACGTGTACTGCGTTCGACCATTTAACGGGTTCGGGTTATCACCACGCGGCTCGTTGGGAAATCAAAGCGATGGGCCTCGGTTAGTACCGATGTGGATAGACCCTCACGGCTTGGATCGTCAGCGTTTGCACTAGTGACTACACCTTGGTGAAGTCTTACTGCATCGGCAAGATCACCCCTTACCACATCATAGCCCGCAGCTTCTCCGCCGCCACCCGCTGCACTAGCGGCAGGGCCTGGCATAGTAGCAGCTGTTTCTGTATTTGCTTCTGTACCCGCATCCCAAGTCACTGTCATGAACGTTTTTATATCACCAACCGCCATGTTGCTTACATTCGCAGCGTTTAAGCCGGTGAATGCGTCGTTGGTGTTGACCAGCATGGTCGTTACCGTAAGGCGAAGGTCGTCAGAATCGAGTTCTGGAACTACAAGAGTTAGTTCTGCGCCCATTGAGCGAGGACCCAATATGCCCCCAGAGTTTTGCGCATCCAAAAAGTCCGTGGAGTCCATGGCTTCAGTAATGACCATAGACGGGTCACCGCCTTCAGCCATTATTTCAATGCCCATGCTGGCTGGCTCGCCTTCATTAAATGAATGGAAGCCTGACTCATGCAATATGACAGCGGCAGGTGAAAAGGGTTGAGAGTAGGTTAAGTTGGTAATTTGTACGGTATAAACCGCAGAATTACCGTTAATACCGTCTTGTCCGTCCGAACCGTCTTGACCATCCGTACCATCTTGTCCGTCAGTACCTGCTTCCCCCTGCGGACCAGCTGGTCCTTGAGGGCCTGTATCACCATCGTCGCCGCAGGCAGCAAGAAGCGCTGAAAGCATCAATAATGTACTGAGTTTAATTATTGGATTATTCATCGTATTGGCTCCTTAAGATGCAGGAACAGTAATAACTATACGTGCTACTGGGTTCAACCAACGGTGTACGGTAGAGTCCAGATCACTTGCACCAGCGGCGCTATCAGTATCACCAAGCGCATTGCGGTGGATGTGTACTGGGCCATCTTCACCATCTTCAATTTCGCCATTAACGATTTGTGCACCCACACCCGTGCCACCTGTACCCAAATCAACAATACGAGTTGGAGCGCCGCCACCGGCAACACCCGGTACGCCATATCCACCCAGCGTATTTCCAGTTCCAGCTTCAACAACATCTGTACGGGCACTATTTAGTTCATCGTTAAGCTCAGTACCGGCATCGTATGCATTAAGGTAATAAGTGTAGGTACCCGGCTCGGTTGGAATTTCAATACTGTCCATACCAACAAAAGCGTCGTTAGTAGGTATTAGCATGGAAAGTAGCGAAAGATATGGCTTGTCCATAGTATCGAAGGGATAGCTTAACGTAGCTTTCGGCGCGAGAAGTCCGCCAAAACGGTGCCACGTATTTGAACCATTGTCGGTATCAACAGGGCCGAGTAACGCTTCAAAGTTTGCGCCGCTTGAATCAGCATTTTGTTCGTCGTCAATAACACCCGCTTCAGCTAACCACGCTAGAGCTGATGACGCAGGTTGCCCAACTTCAAAGGCATCGACGGTGTCATCGTGAGCTATGACTAAGCGCGGCGTAAAACTCTGCGCCTGAGTCAGGTTGGTAATTTCAATGTCTAAAGTGACAGCTTGGCTTACTGATACTGCTGCTAGCGACAAAAGCGTTGCGCTAGCAAGTTTAGTGAATTTCATTTTATTGTCCTTATTTATGGCTTAAATCGTATAAAAATTTAGGGCAGTAAAATGTCCAATTCATCACAGAACTTTCACAAAACGCACACAGATTCGTCTCAATAAATAACAATGCTGTTATAAATTCTGAATTTATATTTTTTATAAAAAAATTGTAATCACTGTGAAAGAAAACCACGAACGCACTGGTCTTGTTTTTTATTGGCGAATTAGGAGCGAGATATGATCCTTATCATCTACAGTGGAAATATGTTTCAACAGAACATATCGCAATGCTTAAGTAAGCATAGCTTTCTTTACGACGCAGTTTCTAATTTTCAATCCGCAGAGTCTTTGCTTAAGGCGCAACATTATTCGCTTATTATTGTTGAGTCGCATAGAGATATTATCTGCCTTAATCGTATAAAAGGCCTTGTTGAGACGAACCCAGAAAGTTGGGTGATGGCGGTGGAAAGTGACGCGATGGCAGACGATGTGGCCGACGAAGAGGTAGATGAAGCAAACTACTATGAAGTAGGCGTAGATGATTATCTATCAGGGCCATTTGATGCACGCATGTTTACTGCCCGTATTCGCTCCCATATGCGTAGGAGTATGCCTAGCCAAGAACATGTAAGACCATCTCAAGGTAGTGAAGAGCGCATCGAAATAGGACCCCTTAAAGTCGACCAGCGATTTCATAGCGTAACCTTAAATGGCCAAGTGCTAACGCTAACGGCTAGGGAGTTTGCGCTACTGGATTATTTTTGTCGTCATCCAAACCAAGTTTTTTCTCGCAATCAATTGCTCAGTGAGGTGTGGGGCTATAACCACGAAGGCTACGAGCACACGGTGAATACCCATATAAATCGGTTACGCACTAAGCTTGATAAAATCAACAGTATTGAAAATGGTGGACAGCTAGTAGAAACCGTCTGGGGTGTGGGTTACAAGCTGAACGTCAATGGATACATAGCGAAAGCGCTTATTGCATGAGTGTTGTTTAGCTCACCCATGCCCTATCAGGCATGAGAGTTCAAAATTAACTTAAATTAGAAACAGCGTCGCAGTACCTAAGAAAGCAAAAATACCCACTACATCGGTTATCGTAGTTAAGATAACACTGCCAGCTAGCGCAGGGTCTATCTTAAGACGCTTCATGATCATAGGTAAGGTTGCACCCGCTAAAGCAGCCGCAATCATGTTTACCATCATGGCAAAGGCAATAATTACGCCCAGCATGTAATCTTGTTTCCATAACGCAATGACAGAGGCAATAAGCACCGCCCAAATGGCACCGTTTAAAAAGCCGATGGATATTTCTTTACTGATAAGCCATCGTGAGTTACTGGCATTTACATGGCCTAGTGCCATACCGCGAATAACCAGGGTCAGCGTTTGGTTACCAGCCACGCCTCCCATACTCGGCACGATGGTATTTAAAATAGCTAACACAGCTAGTTGGCTGAGCGTTGCTTCAAATAAATCACTCACCATAGCAGCCATCAGCGCAGTGACCAAGTTAACGGCCAGCCACACGGAGCGGCGTTTAGTACTTTGCATAACCGGAGCAAAGGTATCTTCGTCGTCATCAAGACCCGCCATACTCATCATCGAGTGCTCGGCGTCTTCACGAATAATGTCAACCACGTCGTCAATGGTAATTCGCCCCACTAAGCGATGGTTTTCATCTACAACAGGTGCTGAAAGCCAATTGTATCGCTCGAACAGGCTTGCCACTTCATCGTCGGGCATATTCACAGGAATCGCTTCAGATTCCTCGTCCATAACGTCAGACACTCTATCGTCGGTATCTGCGGTGAGTAAACGGGTAACTGGAACAATACCAACAAGGTTGTCAGTTCGATTTACTACGTAAAAAGTATCCGTATTCTCTGGCAGCTCGCCTTTTAAACGGATATAGCGCAAAACCACGTCAATGGTCACATCAGGACGTAATGTGATGGTGTCGGTGTTCATGATGAAACCAGCGGTTTCTTCACCGTAAGACAGCGCTTGCTCCGCGCGCACGCGATCTTGTGCATCCATCGAATCTAGAATATCGGCCAGTACTGGCTCTGGAAGACTGCTTAGCGTCTCTGCTAAGTCATCGGTATCCATCTCTTCAAGTGCGTCAACCACATTAGCGGGAAGCATCTTTGTAATGATACCGTTTCGAACATCGTCAGAAAGTTCTTCTAAAATGTCGCCGTGAAAGTCACCATCAATGAGCTCCCATAATTCGTCACGGGTTCTGCTAGGGCTAGATTCAAGAATGTGGGCGACGTCTGAAGGTGGTAATTCAAGCAGAAGCTTACGTACAGATACGAATTGACCGTTGGTCAACGCAGCGTTGAGTGCGCGTAACTGAGTTTGTACGTATTTAGAAACAAGCGCTTCTGCCATAAGGCGTTATTCCTACAAGCTAAAAGATGAACAATGCAGGCCATAGAGCCTAAGTGGGCGTAGAATATCGCAATTATGATGAGTCTGTCATGATAATTGCGTAGGTTTTGCGCAGGATTTTAAGATAACTGCGCTAAGTGTTGATTAATTGGTCAATGGATTGGGCAAATAAGACTATTCGTCTTCGTTAAATCTTCCCTCAATAAGTTCTTCAATAGCTGCAAGTGCATCAACAGCATCACTGCCGTCCACAATTACATCTACCTGTTCACCTTGATGGCTTTCAAGCATCATTAATCCCAATACACTGCTTGCGTCTGCTTCCTTATCGCCTTTTTTTAAGATGATTTTAGCGTCGAATTGATTCGCCAGTTTAACCAGTTGGGTCGCCGCTCTTGCATGCAACCCTAACTTATTGACGATAGTTAGCGTTTTTTGAATAGTCATTACTGATTCAGCTCTCTATGGCGAATTTGAACATCAGGGTGTATTTCACTGAAGGTTTTCGACAGGGTCTGTGCGATATAAACCGAGCGGTGTTGGCCGCCAGTGCAGCCAATCGCTACGGTTACGTAACTTCTGTTATTGCGCTCTAAATGGGGAAGCCATGTGGTCATTAAGTTTTGAATCTGCCAAATAAACTTCGTAACTACGGGTTGCGAGCCCAAAAATACCTCCACCGGTGCGTCTAAACCGGTCAGATGTTTAAGATCGGGCTCCCAGTGGGGGTTAGGTAAAAAGCGGGCATCAAAAACGTAATCCGCATCTTTAGGAATACCGTGCTTAAAGCCAAACGACTCAAAAACAAGCACAAGGCGTGAGCTTTTCTTACCCAAGATACGCTCTCGAATTAACTCTGCCAGTTGGTGAATGGTAAGCTTATCTGTATCTAAATATAAATCTGCGCGTTCAGCAATAGGCGCAAGTAGAGCTGATTCGGCTTTGATGGCTTCTGAAAGCGATTTATTAAGCTTGGCGAGAGGGTGAAGACGACGTGTTTCGCTAAAACGCTTAACCAGTACATCATCGCTCGCGTCAATGTAAACGATAGTCATCGACCACGAAGAAGGTAAGTAATCTAGAATTTCGACCAAGTCGTCAGGGTTCTTAGGCAAATTGCGAACATCAATACTTACCGCTACCTGATCGTATTCGTCAACAACTGTATGGGTTAAGGTGGGAAGTAAGTTTACCGGGATATTATCAACACAGTAATAACCTAAATCTTCCAATGCGCGAAGTGCGACAGACTTACCAGAACCCGAACGACCACTGATAATGATCAGCTTCACCTAATTTCTCCCTAATACTCTGGTTTTATCGCATACTCGTTGTCGAATAACACGCCTAACTATCAATACTTAGGCGCACAACGATTAACTTAATGCAGTTAGAATATCGTCGCTCGTTGTTGCGCGACGTATTGCCTTAATCGTTTCTTTGTCGCTAAGTTTACCCGCCACGGTAGCCAGCGTTTGAAGGTGTCCTTCGGTTTGTTCCTCGGGAACAAGCAGTGCAAAAAAGATGTCTACAGGTTTTTCGTCAAGGGCGTCAAAGTCGATAGCTGGCGTGCTGGTTACAACAATGGCAATCACTTTCTCAAGGCCCGGCAGGCGTCCGTGGGGCAGAGCGATGCCATTACCAATGCCTGTACTACCCATACGTTCTCGAGCCATTAAGCTATTAAGTACCGTTGCCTGGTCAATGTTTTCGTTTTGCTTGGCAGCGATATCAGCGATGATCTCAAGAATTCGCTTTTTACTATTACACTGAACCGCACACTCGGTGCGGTCCAGACTTACGATGGCTTGTATATCCATGCTTAATTAACTACTAATGTTTTTTCAGTTTTTCCTTATGCTTGATTACCTGCCGGTCGAGTTTATCAACCATGCTGTCAATCGCCGCATACATGTCGGTATTTTCTGAGGATGCGAATACTTCAGCGCCACTTAAATGAACGGTCGCTTCGGCTTTTTGATTTAATTTTTCAACGTTCAGGATGACATGCACATTAGAAATGTGATCAAAGTGACGTTCAAGTTTGCTGAACTTCGTATCGACATAATTACGCAAAGAGTCGGTGATTTCGACATGATGACCAGTAAGGTTGATTTGCATATTTCGTCTTCCTTATATTATTAAGCCCGATTAAATAAGGCTTTTGCGTTGGTTCGACGGCGGGATCGACAACGATTCCCGGTACTTTGCTATTGTTCGCCGGGCAACTTTAATGCCTTGTTCGGCCAACAATGAAGCAATCTTGCTATCACTTAGCGGCTTACTAGGATTTTCCGCAGCCACTAATTTCTTGATCAATGCACGAATCGCTGTAGATGAACATTCACCACCAGACTCTGTTGCAACGTGGCTTGAGAAGAAATACTTCAATTCGAAGATTCCACGTGGCGTATGCATGTACTTTTGCGTTGTCACTCGCGAAATAGTGGATTCGTGCATATCTACCATTTCTGCGACATCATTTAGCACCATTGGTTTCATCATTTCCGGGCCGTGCTCAAAAAAGCCCATTTGCTGCTGCACAATGCAGTTTGCAACCTTCATTAAGGTTTCGTTACGAGATTCAAGGCTCTTTATGAACCACTTAGCCTCTTGCATGTGTGAGCGGATGAATTGTGAATCGCTACTATTCTTGGCACGGCGACTCATTGCAGCGTATTGTTGATTAACGCTTAATTTAGGCAGACTGTCGGGGTTCAGCTCAACCACCCAACGGCCATTTTTCTTGGTTACTGAGACATCAGGAATAACGTACTCAGGCTCTTTAGTAACTAAAGCACTACCTGGGCGAGGATTCAAGGTTTGCAGTAAACGCATTGCCTCGCGTAGCTGATCTTCTTTCAATCGGCTTTTACGCATAAGCGTACGATAGTCTTTGCTGCTCAGTAAGTCAGAGTACTCTTCAATCAGTTGCTTTGCTTCAGCAAGCCACGGTGTATCGTCTGAAAACTGACGTAACTGCACCATAAGGCATTCTTGAGGCGTTCGGGAACCTGAGCCAATGGGGTCAAACATCTGAATGCGTTTAAGTACGCACTCTATTTCGTCCATCTCTATTGGCTCTTCTAAGTCGTCGTCATTTACTGCTTCTAAAATATCCTCAAGGGTAACGGTTAGATAACCGGATTCGTCTATAGAGTCGATGATAGCAGTAGCAATTGCGCGGTCAGTGTCTGAAAAGTGAGTAAGGCGCATTTGCCAAAGAAGATGTTCTTGAATATCTTCAGTGGTTTCGCCTTGAAAGATTTGCTCGTCGTCATTAGACGGGCCTGGCGCTGGCGCAGATGAAGCTGAGTAATATTCATCCCACGTGCTATCGATAGGTAGCTCGTCGGGAAGGTCATTTTTCTCTAATGCATCACCCGCTTCTAACGTGTCACTAGACGCAGAAGCAGTGGCCTCAGAGCCGCTGTCATCGTTGTCGATATTGTTCTTTTCTAGCTGTGGCTCGTCATTGCCTTCTTCCACTTCCAATAGTGGATTTGAATCGAGTGCTTCTTGTATCTCTTGCTGGAGATCAAGCGTAGAAAGCTGCAGCAGTTTAATTGCCTGCTGAAGCTGTGGTGTCATGGTAAGTTGTTGGCTAAATTTTAGCTGTAAAGATGGTTTCATCTACGTCTTATTTAAATGCTCTAAATTAAATATACCAGAGCTAAACTGAAAAATGACAATTCGGTTACACTAACTATAGCCTGAATTGTTCGCCTAGGTATACATCCCTTACTTTTTGATTACTTAAAACCTGTTCCGCCGTTCCTTGCGCAATAAGCTCGCCATGACTCACAATGTACGCTTTCTCGCAAACATCCAATGTTTCGCGTACGTTATGGTCTGTGATAAGGATACCAATGCCCCTATCCCGAAGATGTTGTATTATCTTCTTTATATCATTAACTGATATTGGGTCAACACCAGCAAATGGTTCGTCTAACAAAATAAATTGTGGTTTTGCGGCCAAAGCGCGTGCAATTTCAACACGACGGCGCTCGCCCCCTGACAAACTCATCCCAGTACTATTACGTATATGGTTGATATTAAATTCATCAAGTAGGGCGTCAGCTTCTTCTTCTTGCTGCTGTGAATTTAAATCTTTACGGGTTTGTAAAATAGCCATGATATTTTCATGTACCGTAAGCTTTCTAAAAATTGATGCTTCCTGTGGAAGGTAGCCAATTCCGCGGCGTGCACGCTCGTGCATTGGTTGGTGAGTGAGTTCGTTGTCGTCAATCTCAATCTTGCCTTTATCTAGGTTTACCAAGCCGACAATCATATAAAATGTAGTGGTCTTACCAGCGCCATTAGGCCCAAGAAGGCCGACTATTTGACCCGTTGAGACAGAAAGACTCACATCGCGAACAACCTGTCGTGACTTGTAGGCTTTAGCAAGGTTTTTAGCACTCAAAGTAGCCATTGCTATTCATTGTCCTTGTTATCTTTCTTTGACGATGTTTTGCGAATAGTTTCCGGCGTAAATACCGTAGTTACCCGGCCTTCGCCATTTTTACCCGCTCCACCGGTTGCAAGTAATTGCTCGGTAATCATATCAAAGGTAATCTTGTCGCCTTGCACTTTACTGGTGTCCTGCTGTAGCTCAGCGCTGCCTGCCAGAGAGATGGTACGATTAACAACTTCATAGCGTATCTCATTGGCCTTTGCTGACACTGGCGTACCGTCCTCAAGCGATTGAGAATAGCTAGCAGGTTTACCTCGTGCGATAAATATTTCTCGTCCGCTACCGTCTGTAGCGATAACTTCGACCTCATCAGCCTTGATGACAAGCGAACCTTGCGTGATAAGGACGTCTTCTTTGTAAAGCGCAGTTTTGTTTTTACCGTCAATAAACTGGGTGTTCGACCCTATTTTGATAGGTTGTGAAAAGTCGTCTTCACTGGCAAGCACCGCACCACTAGCGATGGCAAGCATAAAACTAGTTGCTAGGGGAATAAGTCGTTTGTACATGATCTAAAAGCTCGTATTCTTGTGTGCGTAAGTTCGCATTAAACCCATTACTTAAAATAAGGTATTGTGTACCCAGTATCTCAACGGGTTGATCAGATGTCATTTGTTTCGTTTCTAAATTTATCTGTATGTATTCAGTTGATAACCTTTTGACAAAGTCATCGCTGGTTTGATTTTCAATAACAACGCTGTTTTCTAGTTGAATCAGCTCATTGTTATAAAGCGTTCCTTCTTGTGCCGTGACAACCCAAGGTGATGAAGCGTTTTCCGTGTACAAGGTGTACTTTGGCTGTTGAAATAAAACAAAACCCAGCTGGTCATAGTGCTCCATCGACTCTGCAAAGACTTTGTGGTTCAACTCACCGTCTTGATTGTATAACGTAGTCGTTAGGTTTTTAGCCTTATATGCTGGCTTCAAGGCGTCATTTTCGCTACTGCCTTGAGTTTCAGGCTGCTCTTCCATCCACGTAGGGATGTACATCAAAAGCGCTAAGATAAATAGCGCCGATATACTTAAACCTAAGCGATTGAAGCCAAATAGGCTCATACACTCGCTCCAAAAATCTCGTTTGCTACCCCTTTGGCTTGCAAAATAGTGTCTGATATTTCTCGGACCGCGCCAAACCCACCTGGAAGTGTAGTTATCCAACTGGCTTGTTTGGCGACGTGAGGGTGAGCATCGGCCACTGCAATTTTAACAGCAACATGCTGATACATACCTGTGTCAGGCATGTCATCACCTACCGCTGCAACTTCATTAGGGGCTAACTCTAGGCTTTGCATCAGTTCACTCAGTGCGTCTGCTTTATTTTCCTCGCCTTGAATAATGTGCGCAACGTTAAGGGCTTTCATTCTATTTTCTACAATTGCTGACCGTCGCCCTGTGATAACTGCGACATTCACTCCATTGCTTACTAGCGCTTTTACGCCATATCCATCACGGGTATGGAATGCTTTAAGTTCTTCACCGTCATTGCCTAAGTAAATGCGGCCGTCAGAAAATACGCCGTCTACATCACACACCAACAGCTTAATATGTGCTAGCTTTTCAAAAAGCCCTTTGTCTAGGTCGGTATATAAGGTCGTCGTCATTTAGAGTACTCCTGCTTTCAGAAGCATGTGCATATTGAAGGCGCCAACAGGTTTGCGCTTGTCATCGGTGACCATCAACGCACTTATCTTGTGAGTTTCCATTAAGTTGAGGGCTTCAACAGCCAATTGCTCAGCGGTTGTGGTTTTACCGTCTTTGGTCATCACATCTTCTACGGTTGCGCCGTGCACATCAATGCGTGCATCGAGTATTCGTCGTAAATCACCGTCTGTAAAAACGCCGGTCAACGAACCATCTGAGTCTAAAACACCGGTCATGCCTAATCCCTTTTTAGAGATTTCTAAAAGTGCGTCAGCGACAGACGCATTTAGGCTCACTAGCGGGATGTCGCTGCCGCTAAGCATAATATCACTCACTTTGAGCAACAGTTTTCTACCCAAGCTACCACCAGGATGTGACAGCGCAAAATCATCTGACGTAAAGCCTTTTTGGTCGAGTAACGCCACCGCAAGGGCGTCGCCCATAACCAAAGTGGCTGTTGTGCTTGACGTAGGGGCAAGACCTAGTGAACAGGCTTCTTTTTCAACGCTAATATCAAGTACTACATCTGCGTGTTGACCCAACGAGCTGGATGCACTATTAGTCATGGCCACAACTTGTATCCCCAAACGCTTAACGACAGGCAGAAGATTAACTAACTCGTTAGTTTCACCAGAATTAGAGATGGCGAGTAAGACATCGCCTTTGCTTAACATGCCCAAGTCGCCGTGGTTGGCTTCGCCTGGATGCATGAAAAAAGCAGGAGTTCCTGTACTGGCCAGCGTAGCGGCAATTTTATTACCGATATGCCCAGACTTTCCCATACCACTCACGACAACTTTGCCCTTGCAGGCGAAGAGAATATTACAGGCAGCGATAAATTCATTGTTTAAGCGTTCTGCCAGATTAGCAATAGCCCGCGTTTCAATTTCAATAACGCGCTTCGCTGAGTCGATATAGTTCATCTGAGTTTTTGTATTCATGATTATCCGAACAGCCAGAATTGATAGCCGATAAAGCAAGCCAGAAGTATAAATCCATTTGTTCTTGAAATTGTACGCTTGCCAATTAAATCGAAGCTGAACAAAAACAATAGCAAAGTTAAGCCGAGCATAACGTACATATCTCGATTATAAACATCCGGGTCGAGAAGGCCTGGGGCAATTAACCCAGGCATACCAAGTACGGCAAGCAGGTTGAAAATGTTAGAGCCGATGATATTACCCAGTGCTAAATCGTCTTCGCCTTTGAGCACGCCTGCTACACTTGCTGCAAGCTCGGGCAGGCTTGTGCCAAAGGCAATAATAGTCAGTCCAATAACTAAATCAGAAATGCCCATATATCTGGCAATTTCAACGGCCGAATTTACTAGAAAGTGGGCACTCAATGGCAGAACAACAAGGCCAACACCTATCCAGATAAGCGCAGAAGTATTTGAAACGCCCTTAGGGATCTCATCTGCGGTTTCAGCAACAAGCGGGTCTTCTTTATCAACTTGAAGTGACAACCAAGCCATCATTGCCAGAACAAAAATAAATAGGCCCAGTAAGATGATCCCTTCATAAGACTTCAATTCTCCGTCAAACATAAAGCCGATAGCTATTAGTGAGATGATCAGAAGCGCCGGAAGTTCACGTTTTAGGGTGGTAGATGAAACAAGAAGCGGCTTTACAAGCGCGGTTATACCTAACACCAGTGCGATGTTTGTTATATTCGAACCTAGTGCATTACCTACCGCAGTGTTCATATTGCCATTGGCAGAGGCAATAGCGGAAACCACGATTTCAGGTGCCGAGGAGCCCATAGCGACGATCGTTAGGCCGATCATCATAGGAGAGATACCGATGTTCTTTGCTAGCGCTGAAGCACCATAAACAAAACGGTCCGCACTCCAACTCAAGACAATCAGTCCAACCAGAAAAATAACAATGTTTAAAAGCACAACAACCTGTAATAGAAAGTATTTCGCTAGATTGTCGCAAAAAGAGTGCCATTTGCCTATGCTCGCAACGCTTTATTTTCATCAAATAAGGGCAATTGCCGTAAATTTCTGCCGATAGCAAACGTTGAATGAGGCTTTATTGATATGCAAGGGCGTTCAGTTTCATTTAATAAACAAGGAAATAGGATGGGAATTGGTACTACATGTAAGAATTAGTGAAGGCACGGGCATTACTTCAGCGCGGGACACCTATCATTCGTCTCAATAGAACATAACTTGTAACTTTTTGACTTTGGCGAGGGTCTTGAAAAAGCGTACAATGGCACCAAATTACACGGCCCAAAAAGCATGTTAGCCTGTAAACATAAAAACTACACTGAAGAGTAAACTTTTTTGAAATTGCACGCTCTTAAAAGTAAACTGCTCAGTAAACTTTATGAGAGATGAGTGCTAAGGCATAGAAATTGAATATGCATATCACTCATATTATTTATTATTTATTATTTTTTAAGTGGGTTGCAATCGCGGTTAAAAACGTAGCCAATCCAGCGTCAGGGGTCGACATTTAAGTAACTATGGATCATTTAGTTGAAGTAGATAACCTTACCTTTAAGCGCGCCGATCGCATCATTTATGATGGGATATCGCTTAAGGTACCCAAAGGCAAAATTACTGCGGTAATGGGCCCAAGTGGTATAGGTAAAACCACGCTGCTGCGCCTCATTGGTGGGCAGTTAACGCCAGATGAAGGCGACGTAAAATTCGACGGCGATTCGATTGTCTCAATGTCGAGAAAGTCTCTTTACCAAACCCGTCGTAGAATGAGCATGCTTTTCCAAAGTGGCGCGCTGTTTACTGATATGAGTGTGTTCGATAATGTGGCGTTTCCTCTTCGCGAGCATACTGACCTTTCAGAAGACTTGATAGCAACGATTGTCGCTTTAAAGCTACAGGCAGTAGGATTGCGCGGTGCTGCTAAGTTAATGCCCAGTGAACTGTCTGGTGGAATGGCGCGCAGGGCCGCACTTGCAAGAGCGATAGCGTTAGACCCAGATTTAATCATGTACGACGAACCCTTTGCCGGCCAAGATCCTATTTCGATGGGCGTGTTGGTGAAGCTAATTCGTGAACTAAACGACGCTCTAGGCCTTACTAGCATAGTGGTAACCCACGATGTAACCGAAGTGTTGACCATTGCTGACTATATCTACATTTTGGCAGATAAGCGGGTTATCGGTGAAGGAACGGCACAGCAAATTAAAGAGAGTGACTCTGAATTAGTTCAGCAGTTCTTGAAAGGAAAAGCAGACGGCCCGGTCCCCTTTCATTACCCTGCACCTGATTTGAAAACAAGCTTTTTGGGGGCAGATGAATGAAGTTCTTCCAATCAATAGGTGCTAAAACGATAGGGAAAGTTACCGCAATTGGTAGAGCCGCGCTGATGTTGTTTGGTGCACTTGTCGCTGTCCCTCGAGTAAAAAATATTCCACTGATTATCAAACAACTTTATGTGGTTGGTGTTCAGTCGCTGCTCATCATCATGGTGTCGGGGCTGTTTATTGGCATGGTGATGGCACTTCAAGGCTACACTATTTTAGTGGATTATGGTGCAGAGGGGAGCTTAGGTCCCATGGTTGCACTGTCTCTTTTACGAGAACTCGGGCCGGTGGTTACGGCTCTATTGTTTGCTGGACGTGCTGGGTCTGCGTTGACTGCTGAGATTGGCCTTATGAAAGCCACTGAGCAGTTAAGTAGCTTGGAAATGATGGCGGTAGATCCTTTAAGGCGCATAGTAGCTCCGCGTTTTTGGGCGGGAATGTTAGCCATGCCTATGCTGGCCATTATTTTCAGTGCTATTGGTATTTTAGGTGGCCATTTGGTCGGCGTAGACTGGTTGGGTGTTGATGCAGGTAGCTACTGGTCAATCATGCAGTCGACCGTTGATTGGAACCAAGATGTCATAAACGGTGTGATAAAAAGCCTCGTATTTGCCTTGGTTGTGACGTGGATTGCCATATTTAAGGGTTACGATTCTATTCCTACATCGGAAGGGATCAGCAAAGCGACTACCGAAACGGTGGTCTATTCATCATTAGCAGTATTAGGGCTGGACTTCGTGCTTACCGCCCTTATGTTTGGTATCGAGTAGGGGATTGGAATGAGTAAGTATAAAACGGAAGTAATGGTTGGTGTGTTTGTCATGCTTACGATTGGTGCGTTGTTGTTATTGGCACTAAAGGTTGCAAACCAAACGGTAGCCACCGAAGGCGATACCTACACTCTATATGCGAAGTTCGACAATATCGGCGGATTAAAGCCTCGCTCAGCGGTAAAAGTTGGGGGCGTAACAGTTGGCCGTGTATCATCAATTACGCTAGACCAAGAAGATTTTACGCCAGTGGTTGAACTATCAATCCTAAATGAATACAACGGTTTCCCTGAAACCAGCTCGGTGTCTATTCTGACGTCTGGCCTTTTGGGTGAGCAATATGTTGGTTTCCAGCCAGGGTTCTCTTTTGACGGTGTCGCTAATCTTCAAAATGGTGATTACCTACAAGATACGAAGTCAGCTTTGGTGCTAGAAGACCTTATTGGACAATTCTTATTTAACCGCGGCAGCGATGAAGACTAATCGCGGCATAGCATCTGAACGTATGTAACCTAGTCGTCAATTAATTCCAGCGGCCTGATGAAACGAAATGCTTGTTTGTCAGGTCTGCTAAATAGAGTTTTAAGTTAGGAGAGTGATTTTGAAAAAGTTTATGGTAGCAATTGGCATCTTTATGATGTCTGTAGCAGGCATAGCCAATGCGCAAGAAGTTAATGAGCAAAACCCCTATGAGCTAGTTCAGGACGTGGCTAACCGCACATTTGAGCGAATTAAAGCGAATCAGGCTGAAATTAAAGCTGACCCTGAAATGCTACGCACTATTATGGAAGAAGAGTTGGTGCCGCACATTGACTACAAATTTGCGGCTTTTATGGTGCTAGGTAAGCATTTTAAATCGGTTCCTCAAGAAAAAATGGGCGAGTACATCAGTGTATTTCGTCAGTATTTGGTAACAACCTATGCTGTTGCGATGGGCTACTACGACAACCAAGAAGTTATCTTTGAGCCTGAATCGTCTTTTGATGATAAGAAGTCTGTGACTGTACGCGCGGTTGTTCAAGATCCCAACCGTCCTGAAATTAAAATTGCTTTTAAGGTTCGTAAAGACAGCAAAACTAATGAATGGAAAGCCTACGATATGGTGGCTGAAGGCATTAGCATGCTAAACAGCAAGCGTAGCGAATTTGAGTCAATACTCCGTCAAGACGGCATCGATTCAGTGATTGCGCTAATGCGCGATAAAATTGGTAAGCCAGTAGAGCTCAAGCAGGGCGAGCCAATCGAAATCGAAGGAGAGGCTGAGTGAGCCTTTTCGAGGTAAATGACAAAGGCAATATTGTGGTTCACGGTCATCTCGACCGTGAAACACTGTCGAAAAATTTCTGGGAAAGCTTAAACGGTAACGAACGTAGTGCTTTGATTACTAAGAAAAGATGTCAAATCGATTTGAGTGATGTAGAGCGTGCAGACAGTGCCGGTTTGGCGTGGCTTATTAATGCTGTTAGGGATGCAAAGCAAAATGGTGTTAGCATGACCCTCTATAAAATGCCTGAAAAGCTACAGAAGCTTGCGAAAATAAGCAACGCAAATAGCTTTTTACCCGTAGAATAAACACCAGTTAGCGAATAAAGAAGTAAGTTATGGAATTGTCTGAAATTGAAAAGATCTTGAAAGATGCGTTAGACCTACACGAAGTCCACGTAAAGGGCGAAGGTTCGCATTTTAACATCATTGCAGTAAGCGATGCATTTAACGAAATGAGTCGTGTGAAGCGTCAGCAAGCGGTGTACGCGCCTTTAGCTGATAAAATTGCAGACGGCAGCATGCATGCGATTACTATCAAGACGTTTTCAGTAAAAGACTGGGAGCGCGAGCGCCAGTTCAACATTCCTCAATAATAGGCGCTGCTCGTGGATAAACTCGTAATTAAAAAGAGCCCTGCGCTTAACGGTACAGTGCGTATATCAGGTGCCAAAAACGCGGCATTGCCGTTGTTGATGACTAGCTTGCTTACCGATTCTCCTTGTCGTTATACCAATGTTCCCCGTCTTCGTGATATCAACACGACTACGGCGCTTTTGCGTGAATTGGGGGTAGAGGTAGCGTTACCCGCGCCTAACGATATTGTTATTGATGCAAGTACACTTGAAAGTGTGACCGCGTCTTATGATTTAGTGCGTACCATGCGTGCTTCAATTTTAGTGTTAGGCCCATTGCTTGCCAAACAGGGTAAAGCGAACGTGTCTTTGCCTGGTGGTTGTGCGATAGGCGCACGCCCAGTGAACCTTCATTTAACTGGCCTTGAAAAGATGGGCGCAAAGATTGAAGTAGACGAAGGCTATATTCGTGCTGAAGTTGATGGTCGTTTAAAAGGCGCCCGTATCTTTATGGATATGGTGAGTGTAGGTGCTACCGAAAACTTACTTATGGCCGCGGCATTGGCTGATGGTACGACTATTTTAGAAAACGCTGCACGAGAGCCTGAAATTGTTGATTTGGCGAATTGTCTTATCCAGATGGGCGCAAAAATCACTGGTGCAGGAAGCGATAAAATAACCATTGAAGGTGTAGAAACCTTAAATGGTTGCGATTATGCCGTACTGCCTGATCGAATAGAAACCGGTACTTTCTTAGTCGCAGCTGCAGTAACTGGCGGTAAAATTCGCTGTACCCATGCGGCCCCTGACACGTTAGATGCAGTACTCGATAAGCTTGAGCAAGCTGGCGCGAAAATCACGGTAGGTGAAGACTGGATTGAGCTAGATATGGAAGGGCGTAAGCCGCAGGCTGTTCGCGTTAAGACTGCACCACACCCAGCATTCCCCACCGATATGCAAGCCCAGTTCGTCACCCTAAACTGTGTTGCCGAAGGTACAGGCGTAATTACAGAAACTATTTTTGAAAACCGCTTTATGCATGTGCCAGAGCTACAGCGTATGGGCGCCGAAATCGCATTAGAAGCAAACTCAGCTGTATCCAAAGGTAGTTCAAGCTTGAAAGGGGCACCAGTGATGGCTACTGATCTTCGCGCATCAGCAAGCTTGGTTATCGCTGGGCTTATTGCAGAAGGTGAAACTCACGTAAATCGAATTTACCACTTAGACCGTGGTTATGAATCGATAGAAGAGAAACTTGGTGGTTTAGGCGCCATCATAGAGCGAGTTAAAGAGTAACGTTATCTTGTGAGTTTTTAGCATAGATAAAAGCGCCTGTTCATTACGGCGCTTTTTTTGTACCTGATTTGTCTCTATTACCAGTGAAGTTAAACAGCAGCAGAACAAACGCAATCTGCCTACGTGGCGCTGAATATCTATAACAATTATTGGCCCGCACGAAGCTCTGCAACAGTAGCGGTAATAGTTATGGAGCGACCATCGCGACTAAGTTCAATTTCTAGTTCAGTACCGGGTTCGGTTTCGGCAATCATATCCAAGGTTTTGGAAGCACTTTCTAAACGCACACCGTCTATGGCAACAATAATGTCGCCAGGGCGAATACCCGCAATATCGGCAGGGCTGCCTTTACCTACCGCTTGAACATCAATACCCGGCCGGTTGCGATTTTCACCGCCGACAAAACCTAGCTGGCCGCGCACAACGCGCCCGTTACTAATAATTTCATCCATGACTCGCTTGGCCAATTCATAAGGTACGGCGAAATTGATACCATCTACATTGCGAGCGCGGTTATTAGAATCTAATACTTGGAAATTGGCATTGGTAATGCCTAGCAAAATACCGTTGCTATCTACCAGCGCGCCACCAGAGTTACCTTGGTTCAAAACTGCATCGGTTTGAATGAAATCAACATAGTTTGAAAGACCGTTACGACCCGCTCTACTGACAATACCTTGGGTAACTGTTTGGCCTAAGTCGAAGGGATTACCAATCGCCATAACTACATCACCTACATGGGTATCAGGTTCTGATACTTGAGGAATGATATGCAGGTTATCCGCGGTTACCTTCAATACTGCTAGGTCGGTCAAAGGGTCTGTGCCGACAATCTGCGCCTCCAAAATACGGCCGTCTTGCACAGCTACGTAAATGCTATCTGCATCGGCAACTACGTGGTGACAGGTCAGCAGGTAGCCATTCTCTGTCATAATAACGCCTGAACCAAGGTTGGTGCGCCCACGAGATTGATTTCTAAAAATACCAGAGCCGTTTTCAATACTTACGCTATAAATATTAACTACTGCAGGTGCAGAGCGGCTTAACGCGGTGAAATAGCTCTCGCGGCTGGCGCTGACTGAATGAGTATTAAAGAAGCCCTGAGCAAGACCTTTACCATTGCGAAGCTCGGGGATAAACACCAACAGCAGTGCAGCAACAGCAACGCCAAGAATTATAGATTTTAGTAAGAAGTTTATTATTGAGCGGCCAGTCACAAATCACACTTATTGTTGTCTGTCGCACTTACTCTATATGAACCGTCATAGCGGCACTACTTCACAAATTAAAAGCGCAACGTTTTTGAATTATCATTCGTGATATAAAGGATATCACTTTATTCAATAAACTACCGTAATGAAACGCAAATTTTGTGCAACTCGATTAACACTAGCATGTACTTCAAAACTTTTCATGCTGTTCATACATACTTATTTACGTGGACATAGGTGTAGCATTGAGAATGCGGCTTATCAGAGGAGCCCGTAAAGAAGCCCCGTTAGGAAGCTAGGAGAACACTGTTTTCAACGGTTATCATTTGAAAAAAACGGCGCTTATAAAGCGCCGTTTTTATGCTAATTCCCAGCTTGGACACCAACGCGTCTGAGCGGGGGAACGTAATTGAACGTTTAATTGCTACTGTCTGATTACCAAATAAAGCGTAGAGTTTCCACGTTTTACATTGAGTGCAATAACGCCTTTTGCTTCGTCTAGTGCATTTCTAAACTCTGCAACCGTAGACGTACGCACGCGGTTAACGCCAATTATCACATCATCAGATTGAAGGCCAATTCGCGCCGCAGGCGCACCACGCTCAATATCGGAAACCACTACACCAGCATTACCAGCATCGTCGGTGCCGTTAGATAAGGTTGCACCTTCTAGAGCAGGGTGAATTTGAGCAGCGGTAACCGTGGTATCAGTAGCGTCGTCCAACACAACGTCTACATTCATTTTCTTGCCTTTGCGCATAACGGTGAGTTCGACTTCTGCGCCCGCGCCCATACTCGCAATTTTTGCGCGCAGTTCTTGGAAACTGTGAAGTTTTCGACCATTAATCGCAGTAATGATATCACCGGCTTGCAGACCACCTTTTTCAGCAGCCGAGTCTGGCTGTACTTCGCTCACGAAGGCACCAATGTTCACTTCCGCATTCATAGCTTCGGCAAGGCCCGCGTCAATATCGCTACCTAAAATGCCTAGAAGGCCACGGCGAACTTCACCAAACTCTGCAATTTGGTCAACAAGGCTCTTCATCATATTGGCAGGAATGGCAAAACCGATGCCGACGTTGCCGCCGTTAGGACCAAAGATAGCGGTATTGATGCCAACCAGTTCGCCGTGAAGGTTAACTAACGCACCACCTGAGTTACCGCGGTTAATTGCGGCGTCGGTTTGAATAAAGTCTTCATAACCGCCAATGTTTAAGCCAGAGCGGCCCAGAGCGCTTACAATACCAGATGTAACCGTTTGAGAAAGACCAAACGGATTACCAATTGCTACTACAAAGTCGCCTACGCGCAGCGCGTCAGAATCGGCGAGTGGTAACGCTTTTAAATCATCAGGTTCTATTTTAAGTAACGCGATATCGCTTTGCTCGTCAGAGCCTAGCTTTTTCGCTTTGAACTCGCGCCCGTCTGTTAATTTAACCGTGATTTCGTCCGCGTTATCAACAACGTGATTGTTGGTAACGACGTAACCTTTATCGGCATCAATGATGACACCAGAACCCAGACCTCGGAAAGGGCGCTCTTGAACCTGCTCTTGCGGGGCACCGAAGAAGTAGCGAAACATCTCGGGTACACGCTGCGTAGAGGTTTGTGTTCCTTCTACTGCAATGCTTACTACCGCTGGGGTAGCTTCTTCTAGCATAGGGGCTAAAGAGGGAACTTCATCTTTCTTATCAGAAAAGAACGGTAACGCCGCCTGTGTGCTAGCAGTAAAGCCCAATGAACTTACAACAACGGCAGACGCCAATAGACAATGGCGGAAAGACATTTTCATGTTCGCTTACACTCCTTCATGTTATATGCGACATAGCATGGTTTCATTAAAAGAGTCCGAGGTCGTGATAAAGTTCCCGATGTTACTGTTTTTCTGCGGTATTCTTATCAGATCCGCCGACGAACAGCCCAGAACCCGAGTTAGCGAAATCTCTTGGCTGTGTGTCAGATACACGCTGAACTCTCGATTTGTCAGACCCTTTTAGGTTGTTACGTAAATACGTAGTTGCTTGTTCCCCATAAAAAGGAACTTTGCTGTCATCATCGCTGCCTTGCTCAAGCAGCAATTCATACTCTTCAATTTGTTGCTTTAAGGTTTCGCACTGGCTTTCAATGCTCTCTAAGCTTTGACGAGTTTGATGAATGTGGTGTTGCGCCTGCTGTGCGAGGATCTCTTTAACTTGCTTCTCAGTCTGTGCAGTATTGCCTGCGCCCTGCTTTTGTTGAAAAAAGCGACCTGCGAAAAAGCCAATAATTAACCCAACTACTAACAAAGCAAGAGATACTAACAATTCCATTATATTCTCCGAATCAATCTACATCTTGCAGCCGACCTTTACTTCTACGATCTAAAAGCTGCTTTCGACCATACGCTGAATATAGCAAGGTCGAACCCGAAAAGCGCATACATCGTGACATTTATTCGGTGTATGTCGAATTTCAATGTGAGATTCTACCGTGATTTCCATTAAAATTAAGGTCATAATTGAGAAATTCAAGCAGGTCGGTGCAGCAAGCGCCGCTATTGACTTTTGTATGGAGTGGTTTCGGCGATGACGCCATGGGAAAAATATCAGCTAGATCTTCAGTCGTCTGACTTTCATTACGACGCGGCGCAAGAAAATGCAGTAAAAGAACTTCAACGTTTGTTTGATGAACTTACCCAACCTGAAAAGAAAACGACGTGGCGGGTAAAGTTAAAAGCTGCGTTTGGAAAAGGTCACGCAAAGCCCGGCATTCAGGGTATTTACTTTTATGGCGGTGTAGGGCGAGGCAAAACCTATTTAGTCGATACCTTCTACGACTGCTTGCCGTTCGAGAAGAAAATGCGCGTGCATTTTCACCGCTTTATGTACCGTGTGCACGATGAACTAAAGCAGCTTAAAAGCGCGCAAGACCCGCTAAAGCTAGTAGCAGCCAAGCTAGCAAAAGAGGCGCGGGTAATATGTTTTGACGAGTTTTTCGTGTCTGATATAACCGATGCCATGATTTTAGGCACGTTAATGGAAGAACTGTTTGGTCACGGTATTGTGCTGGTGGCGACGTCGAACATAGTCCCTGACGATTTATATAAAAACGGATTGCAGCGTGCGCGGTTCTTACCAGCCATCGATCTACTCAATCAGAATACCCGCGTGGTAAATGTTGATAGCGGTATTGATTATCGTCTTAGAACGTTAGAGCAAGCCGAAATTTATCATTATCCACTTGATGACGAGGCCACAGAAAACTTGCATAGCTACTTTTCACAATTAGCACCGGAAGAGGGCTCTAAAGACGAGGATATTGAGGTGAACAACCGAAAAATACCGACGCTTAGAAACGCTGACGGGGTATTGATGATAGATTTTAAAGCCCTGTGTGGCGGGCCCCGTAGCCAGAGCGATTATATTGAGTTAAGCCGTTGTTATCACTCAGTGCTTTTAGCCAATGTTAAGGAAATGGGCCAGCATAATGACGATGTGGCCCGTCGTTTCATTGCGATGGTGGACGAATTTTACGAGCGAAATGTAAAGCTGATCATATCTGCAGAAGTCGCGCTAGAAAGCTTGTACACCGAGGGGCTACTTAATTTTGAGTTCAGGCGCTGTCTGAGCCGCTTAAAGGAAATGCAGTCACACGACTACCTAGCAACCGAGCATTTGCCGTAAACATAAATATGGAGTCAGAGTACATTTTGACCTCATTGAAAATGTGAAAGCTACCAACCTACACCCTTTCTCGGGGCGTTCACATTGGTATTACATGAAAATTAAGGTAGAATTTCGCCTAAATTTTTTGTGTCGCTTAGCCTACCGTTATTTTGGGCAGTGTTTCGCTTGGCAATGTTAAGCACCGTCGCGTTCGGCCATTTATAGAAACGTCGAGTTCGGCAATGCTTCCAAGTAAGGCAGAGCGATGCGCCTGATGAACCGTCAGGCAACAGGTAGCCCGATAAAACCCAACGCAGCATTTCAAATTGCGAGAAAGAGAATTTTAAGATGGGAAGAGCATTCGAAGTTCGTAAAAACGCCATGGCAAAAACTGCCGGCCAAAAAACTAAAGTTTATTCTAAATACGGTAAAGAAATTTACGTATGTGCGAAAAATGGTGGTGCCGATCCTAACACCAACCTTTCACTTCGCCGCCTAATGGAAAAAGCGAAGAAAGATCAAGTACCAAGCCACGTTATTGAAAAAGCGATTGATAAAGCCGCTGGTGGCGCTGGCGAAGACTTCCAGCCTATGCGTTATGAAGGTTTTGGCCCAGGTAACTGCATGGTAATTGTTGACTGCTTGTCTGACAATGCAAACCGTACCATTACCGAAGTACGTAACTGCTTTACTAAAACTAACGCGAAACTTGGTGCACAGGGTGCGGTATCGCATATGTTCGATCACCAAGCAGTATTCCAGTTTGAAGGTGACGACGAAGACGCTATCCTAGAAGTGCTTATGGAAGCTGACGCAGACGTAACTGACGTTGAAGTAGAAGACAATAAAGTGACCGTTTACGCGCCACACACTGAATTCTATCAAGTAAAAACAGCGCTAACCGAAGCCTATCCAGACATTAGCTTTATTGCAGAAGAAATGAGCTGGATGCCTCAGACTGAAACTGAGATTAGCGAAGAAGACATGCCGATGTTTGAAAAATTCATGGACATGCTTAACGACTGTGACGACGTACAAGACGTTTACCACAACGCGATTACGCCTAATTAAAATGCGAATATATCTCGTTTTTTAGCGTAAAAGCCCCTCAACAGAGGGGCTTTTCGTTATAAGCATGATGTTATCTTAGCTTTACTTTTATCCAGCTAGACGCTTAATTAAATCATCCCAAAGTAAGGGACGAGATAAGAAATACCCCTGTGCCCAGTCACAGCCATGCCTCTTCAAGTAGTTTAACTGCTCTTCAGTTTCAACTCCTTCTGCGATAACACGCAAGCCGTAAAGCTCGGCAAGGTTTTGTATAATTAAAACCATTTAGCTTCGTGGCTCTTTTTCAGAAAATAGATCACTGACAAAAGAGCGATCAATTTTAAGGCATTGGCAGGGTAGTGGATAAGTTGGCTGAATGCGGTATAACCCGTACCAAAGTCGTCGAGTGCTAAGGATACACCTAGTGCGTTTAACACATTAAGGGTTTCTAAACAGGCTTTATCTCCAGCAACCAATGCGGTTTCAGTTACTTCCAATTCTACGCTACAAGGACTTACCTTGTGTGTTTCAAGTAAACGTTTAACCAGAGGTGGAAAGTTTTCGTTGGTTAACTCCACGCCAGATATATTGATGCACATCTTTCCTGTAAAATTGTGTTGTTGCTGCAATACTTCAAGGCTTTGCAAAGCGTGATCTATTACCCATAAATAATTTCTTTTATAAGCGCAAGTTTATCTAGCGTTAGGCAATGTTCTTCACACGCTGGCGCGTTTAGGCATAGCATCTACGCCAATGGAAGGGGTTGATCCTGAGTTACTTGGTGAATTGTTTAGAGATGAACTAGACGGTCACGTGTGTGAAGTCGCATTAGCGATTGGTTACCCAGATACTGAGAAAGATTGGAATTACGGCCTTCCAAAAGCGCGCTTGGCGAAAGAAGACGTTATTGCAATCGTGTAACCTGTATTGGCAAGGTGGCGCGAGAGTAAATGTACGTCACCCGTAAATATGATAAACGTGAATTGTCAAAAGAGTCCTTAAATTGGGCTCTTTTTAATATAGCGATTGAATTTGCTTTTTTAGCCCCCACTTTCTTCCACTGACAACCCACAGCTGTTACCTCTAACCGCTAATGGAACTCTGGTGAATACAATCTTTAAACGCTTTTACCCCTCTACATTTGCGCCTTTCCTCATGGCGTGGGTATTGTCGTATCTGGTTGTTAGTACCGGGTTTCAGCTACCTGATGTAGCGAGTAATGCCGAGGTAACATCACAGTCACCGCTTGCTAAGTTTGTTCATAACTCGCAAAGCTACTCTCTGCGGTTTAACGTCAGCAAGCTGACGGCCAACAACAGTGAGCAGCCTACCGATGCCGATCTCTTAGGGCTAATACCTGCTTCGTTGAACTCGGTTTATGCCGGCCTTTTTGCTGTCAATACACGTTCAGCAAACGTTCCTTTTCGGTCACAAAGGTGGGTTAAACCAAGCCCTCGCGCACCACCCTCTATCCTGATTTAACAACTCATATGCGTCAAAACGGGAGCACACCTGTTGTGATCTTAAATTTGGCGACCTTAAAAACATTATTATTCAGGATTTTAAAATGACACGATTTTCATTTCGTGGCTTTGTGTATGTGCTCATCGTTATGCTCGGTTTACTGAGCGCTGCGCCCAACATATTGCCACAATCAATTAAACAGCAACTACCTACGTGGTACACCACGTCCACACTATCTTTAGGCTTAGATTTGCAAGGAGGTTCGCATCTGCTATTAGCCGCAGACACCAACGCCTTGTTTGAAAAGCAGCTCAACAGCTTTTCGAGTGACTTACTTAGCGAATTGCGCAGTCAAAAAGTGCGCTATACAAAAACGTCTCATTCACTCATTCATAAAGATAGTCGTTCTGGAAGTGTCGTTTTTACACTGCGTAGTGCAGATGATGCGAGAAAGGTAAAAGACATCGCATACCAAATTTCAGCTCAGCCAAATGGTTCAAGTGCACTTGATGTAGAGATAAAGCAAAGCACCGTTACCCTTACGCTTAACGAGCTATATACCGAACAACTGGTTAAAGACACGTTAAGCCGAAGTGTTGAAGTAGTTCGAAAGCGTTTGAATGAAACGGGGCTTACTGAGCCTAGCGTTACGCTACAAGGTAAAGACGCCATTTTAGTTCAGATGCCGGGTATGTCTGACCCCACTCAAGTTAAAAAATTATTGGGCACTACCGCACAAATGACTTTTCACTGGGCCGCGAATAGCCAGTCTGAGCAGGTTATGAATAAGCAAGATGCGGCGGGTAATACCTATCGCTTAGAGCAAAAAGTGGCGCTAGAAGGTGAGCATATTACTGATGCGGCAGGTGTCTTAAGTAGTGAAAATGGCCAGCCAGTAGTGACGTTCCGATTAGACAGCGCAGGTGCCAAGCAGTTTGCCACTATGACACGTGACAACATCGGCCGTGTGCTTGCTATCGTACTTGACGACAAAGTGGTTACAGCCCCCGTTATAAATAGCGTGATTCCGGGTGGTCGTGGTGAAATAACCGGTAACTTTACATTGCCCGAGGCGGGCAACACCGCATTAATGCTTCGCACTGGTGCGCTACCTGTGCCACTTACCATTATTGAAGAGCGTACGGTGGGGCCTGATTTAGGCAGCGATGCAATTCAAACCGGAGTGGAAAGCGGCGTGGCAGGCGCGTTACTGGTATTGGCATTTATGGTAGCGATTTACGGCAGGTGGGGCGCTATCGCAAGTTTTGCTCTTTGTATTAATATGGCGCTGGTATTTGGCGCATTAACCCTGTTTGGCGCAACGCTGACGTTGCCGGGCATTGCAGGTTTGATCCTAACCATGGGCATGGCGGTGGACGCGAACATTTTGATTAATGAACGTATTCGTGAAGAAAGTAAGAAAGGTCGTCCGGCAGCCAGTGCAATAGAAGTGGGTTTTGATAAAGCGTTCGCGACTATTGTGGATTCAAACTTCACCACACTAATAGCGGTAAGTTTGTTGTTTATGTTTGGAAGCGGCCCTATTAAAGGGTTTGCAATTACCATTGCCCTTGGTCTGGTGTCTTCGGTATTTACTGCTGTAGCCCTAACTAAAATGTTAATGCTAAGAGTGGTTAAGTCGAAGCACAAGAATACGCAAGATCGCGCGCAGCAGCGCGTTCCTTTGCGCTTTTCATCACCGCTTTTGCGGTTAAGCGATAAGCTAAGCGGTATTAATTTTCTGGCAAAGCGTAAAATTGCACTTGCTGTTTCTGTAGTGCTAACAGTGCTTTCAATCGGCTTGTTTGCTAAACCTGGCTTACATTATGGCGTCGACTTTACCGGTGGCACCATGATTGAGTTGACCGCACCAACCCTTAGTACCGATGAGCTAAGGAATGTGATTGAAAGCAATGGCTTTGATCAAATAGCAATTCAAGAATATGGCAGTGAACATCACTATTTATTGCGAGCACCTGTTCTAGATAGCAGTGGCGAGCTTGAAAATAGCAATGCAAAGCAGACTGACGCACTAAAGCGTGCGATTTCGAAAGCCGACAGTGAGGTAAGTTTTGATAAAATTGATATGGTAGGACCCAAGGTCAGCGGAGGCTTCGCCGAGCTATCTATTCTAGCACTGCTTATCGCAGGTGGCGGCATGTTGGTGTATCTGTGGGCACGCTTTGAAGCGCATTTTGCGAGCGCAGCGCTGCTAACCGTGATACTCGATTTAACCAAGACCATAGGCTTTTTCGCGCTTACGGGTATCGAATTTAACTTAACGGCTGTTGCAGCACTGTTGGCGCTCATTGGTTACTCTATAAACGATAAAGTGGTGGTGCTTGATCGCATCCGTGAATTATTGCGTTTAGACCCAAACAAGCCATTGGCAGATACTATTAATGAGGCCGTGAACAGCACGCTAAGCCGCACGGTATTCACTTCCGTTACCACGCTGTTGGCGTTGTTACCGATGGCTATTTTTGGCGGTGATGCAGTAGAAAGTTTTGCAGTCCCTATGGTTTTTGCTGTCGTGATTGGCACGTCATCGACCTTGTTTATCACCTCTACGCTGCTGTATTTGTTGGGCAGTAGAAGAGAGAAACAAGGCAAAGCGCAGTTAAAGCCTACTGCAGAAGAGATTAAGGCTTCGTTGTCGCACATCCCTTAGACGACACGAGCTCCTTAACTTTATTACCCTGCCGCGTTTCTGTACCTAAATACTTTGGTAACAAAACGCGGTAAGGTGTCAGTATTAACAGGAACCCTCGATGCGTACTTCTAGTCTTGCGTAAGCATGCATCAGTGGCAATAAGGAACGTATAATGTTTGCAGTTGATCACATTATTTTACTTAGCGCAGTGCTGGCTATTTTAGGTGTGCTGGCTAGTAAGCTGTCTCCGCGCTTTGGCGTACCTGTATTGGTGCTATTTCTTGGTGTTGGTATGCTTGCTGGTGAAGATGGGATTGGCCGAATTTTCTTTGATAATGCCGATGCTGCGCATGCTATTGGTACATTTGCTCTTATTCTCATCCTATTTGATGGCGGTCTGCAAACGTCAAAAAAATCTATAGCGCAGGCGTGGAAACCCGCCGCGTTACTCGCCACTATTGGCGTAATTGGTACGGCAGTGATCACCGGTATCGCTGCTATGGTTATTCTCGATTTACCGCTTTATAAGGGCTTATTGCTTGGTGCTATTGTAGGGTCGACAGACGCCGCAGCAGTATTTTCTGTTCTGCGCAACGCTGGTATACGCATTCCTTCAAAAATAAAATCCACACTAGAGCTGGAAAGTGCCTCGAACGATCCAATGGCCATATTCCTCACAATTGGCCTTATTACGCTTATTCAAGACAGCACCACTAAGCCCATTGACTTACTTTCGCTGTTTGCCAGTCAAATGGGAGTGGGAGCGATAGTGGGCCTTGCCATTGGCGGTATTGCAGTATGGCTTTTCAGACGCATCACCTTAATGGCCATCGGTTTGTACCCGGTATTTGTGATGTTGTTTGGTGTATTGTCTTTTGGCCTTGCTGCGAACTTAAATGGCAGCGGCTTTCTCGCTACCTTTATAACGGGTGTTATCGTGGGTAATAGCCGCTTTGCTTATCAGCGTAATACGTTCGTGTTTCTGGATGGGCTGGCCTGGCTTGGGCAAATTGCCATGTTCGTTATCTTAGGTTTGTTGGTAACGCCCACCGAGCTGTTTGTGAATTGGAAAGAAGGCCTTTTAATTGCGTTTGTGCTTATTTTTATTGCCCGTCCGCTGGTGGTTATGCCGATTTTGTTGCTTTCGAAATTTTCGTTCAAAGCATCGTTGCTCATCTCATGGGTGGGTTTACGCGGTTCGGTGCCAATTATACTCGCTATATTTCCGCTAATATTCGGCATGCCATATGCCGAGCTCATTTTTAATGTGGTGTTCTTTATCGTGCTTATTTCCGCCTTGTTGCAAGGTTCCACCTTACCTTATGCGGCGCGTAAGTTAGGTTTAGTGTTGGACGATGAAGTAAAGGAATCGAGCACGCTGGAGATTGTTAAAGTCGCTAAGAGCAAGCGCGAGCTTATAGAAATAGAGGTTTCGAAGTTATCGCCGGCACTACATAAAACCATTAGCGAATTAGCTCTTCCCGATAATACGGTAGTGGCAATGATTGCCCGCGGTGAAGAAACCCTTATACCTAAAGGAAGTACCAAAATAGAAATGGGCGACCAAATTTTTATTATCACCAAACTGCTCGATAAAAGCGCCGTTGAGCTCTGCTTTTACAGCGAGCAGGAATAGGGTGCTATTGTAGGGGACTTCATGTAGAATGCGCCGCGGAGTTGGCCAGGCAATCGCCGCTTTCGTAAGAAAGGGGAGGAAAGTCCGGGCTCCAAAGGGCAGGGTGCCAGATAACGTCTGGGCGGCGCGAGCCGACGACAAGTGCAGCAGAGAGAAGACCGCCTAAGCATGTTTACATGCCGGTAAGGGTGAAAGGGTGCGGTAAGAGCGCACCGCACCTCTGGTAACAGAGTGTGGCAAGGTAAACTCCACCCGGAGCAAGACCAAATAGGATCCCTCAACGTGTGGCCCGCATGGGGATCGGGTAGGTTGCTTGAATCAGTGAGCGATTGCTGATCTAGAGGAATGGTTGCCCACGACAGAACCCGGCTTACGGCTAACTCCGCCCTAATTCGGAAAATCTATGCTTATCAGTATGTTGCTGGTAAGCATAGAATGCTCTAAGCCTCATTGTCACAGGGGCGTCACACATCATGTCACACTTATCAGTTCCACATACTATACAACGTGGAAACACTTACCATTTTAACTTACGTCATAAATCATCTATTGTTCGTAGGTCGCTTCGAACAAGCTGTCGAGTTGAAGCATTAGAGTTAGTGAGTAAAATTTTAAGTCAAATAAAGATACAGGGAAGTAGAAAAAGTATGGACAAAGTAGCTCTAGATAAATTAGTTCGAGAAACTATAGATAATCATTTATCCAAAGTTGGTTGTTTGTTCGGAGAAAAGAGCTCATATGGAGATATGTTGTTTAATCGCTATCAGCATCAAGCAATCCACGAGCAATTTACTCACATGTACGAAAGCGACTCGCCTTTACCCTCATATCATCAGTTTAAAGTTCAAGAATGTTTTCCTCATAGAAGACCTGCTGATTCCGTTTCTAATTTATCAAGAAAATTATTTATTTCGGAAGAAGATGAAGGAGAATGTGACGCGGTTCCAACGCCAGATATTGTGGACTTCGATAAAAACTATTTTGATATGCAAGAGAAGTTAGAGATCTTCTTCATGCAGATTGAGCGAATTCAAAAGCTGTTGAGTGCTGGCAATTTCGAGGCAGCTAACAATTCATACCAATCACTCAAAAAGAAACAAGAGCGATCGCTACCATTTTCTGAAGTATCGAGGCTATTTTTAAAAGCTGGTGAGGAAGGTAAGCTTCCTATCACTAAAAGTTACAAGGGCAAACCATGGAATAGCGAAAACGTAAAAGACTACCAGCGATGTTTCAACATAATGAATGCTCATTTTGATGACCAAATGATTGGTGACATAGATTCGGAAGAATTAGACTTTTTATTTAGGGAGGTATTATCTAACTTCCCAATGGGAAACATATCACCTTATAACAACATGTCTCCCAAAGAGTTACTCGAACATGCCGCTGGTGGTCAGGTAGACGATGATAAAACTGTGTCTGGGAAACAAATTTTTGAGCACTATAAAAAGTTAAAAACCTTTTTCAATTTTTACGAAAAAGAGCTTAATGGCTCAAGTAAAGCAATTGAAGAAATGCGCTTCACCGTCAAAAATGAACCAATCAAACGAGGGCGCTTTTCTAATGCGCAGGTTGTTAAAATACTCAAGTTTGTTGATAGCTTATCTGTTGGGAAAAAATGGCCTATAAACATAATGGCGTTTACAGGAATGAGAAACGCAGAAGTTATGCAGTTAAGAAAGGCTGATATAGTAAAAAGTGAAGAGGGTATTTGGTATTTTAGAGTTACCGAAGAAGCTGGAAAATTAAAGACGAAACAAAGCAACAGAGTGATTCCTGTACATGAGTCACTGCTGAAAAAAGGTTTTCTAGACTTTGTTGAGAAGTGTAAAGAAGAGTACTTGTTCCGACAATATTCTACTTCAGAGAAGTACCTTACACGTTTGTATTCTAACCATATTAGACCAAAATGCGATATCCCCCATGAAACTGAGAAAGGTGAAAAGCTTACTCTTTACAGCTTTAGACACTTTGTTGTTTCTACTTTAGTTAATAAGAAGGCGCAAACCGCATATATTCAGTCAATGATTGGACATTTGCAGTCCTTAGATCAAAGCGTGACAACTATGTATTACACTCATACCGATGATATGGAAATTATGAGAGAGATAATTAATATGATAGAGATTGACAGCTGAATTACTGTGTTCTTTGTGTAGTACAATTAAATTATAGTAGTCAAAATTTTACCGCATACTTACGACATTTAAGGTTGGCGGATTTAACACTTGCATCTACGCTAGCCGATGTATGTAGCCTGTATGGGAACTCATTTTTTGTATAGTGTAACGAGTAAGTACCATGGATAGACATTCTTTAATTATATTCTCTTAAAAGGAGTGCATTATGAGCGAAGCATCAGAGGACAAAACTAAGAGAAAATTTATAACTCTGTTACAGTCCTACCCATGGGAAAGTAAGTTAAATCTATACTTCGACTCACAAGAGTTTGGAAACAATATCTATGAGTATCTAGGTAGAATAAATCGTTCACTAACTACCAAGAATCCAGATATAGGCTTTTTGTACCGAATTTGTATAAACATGACAAAGAAGTATGTTTTTTCTGAAAGCAAAGAACTTGGTTTAGAATACGAAGAAAGTAACAAGTTTACTACAGGGGTTATGATTACATACTTTTGCCAGAGAACTCCTTTAAAGCCTGATTTATCACGTATTAGGTCATTCGATATTGGCGGCTATAAGTATACAAATTACTTTCAAAACCAAGAAACAATCGCTAGCTACATGAACAAAATTAAACGAGAGAAACCGCATAACCTTGTTAAATATCTTGATGGTAAGGGGCAAAGATACGGTATACTTAACAAAAAGTGCTTCACCAAGGATATGGGTGGCTCAAACTGAGCCTGTAAAGCCTTCTGGGGGTATTTTTGTCTAATATTAACCCAACCCTAAAGGGTTGTTTAAAAATTGGCTTACAGCGCTGTACAGGGCTTTTTGTGGCTATCTAGGTTTGCCAATACCCTTCTCTCTCTTCAATAAAAGCTAGAAACTCAAATTTTATTAATCAGTTTTTGGGAGATTACAAGATTAATCAATCGCATAAGTAGATTTATTATGCTTTTTTTAATAGTATTTATTAATATTATTCAACTTAAAAACTAGGTTTTAGTTCAGTTATATAAGCCACTACAACTTCATACAATAGGCTCTCTTAGCCTTAATTGGAAGTATAAGATCATGACTAATGAAGAGCTTAAATCTGAATTGTTAGAATCTCGCTTAGTAATTGAGCAAGCAGAGGTAATACTTTCGAACCTCATAAAGTTCAACAACTACGAAGACGATTGTTTTAATATTGCTCATGACGATGTAATAGCCACTTTGAATGCAGCGTTGCGGATATTGAGATCGGACATAAACTGACTATTTCTTAAATTTAAAGTCACAATCTAAACAATGGCGCCTAGCTGGTAATAATAGCAGCAATAATCCCAATGGAATTAAAACAATCGCGAAAAACCAAATCCAAAAGCTTCTGGATTTTACGACATTATCTGAAGAGCATTTTGGGCAAGAAACATCTGAACGTCTCACTTTATTGGTTTTCTTGAGGTGGACGCTATTTGTTAATTTACTACCGCAATGCTTACACTTTATAGCTCGATAAAGTATTTTCTCACAACAATAAGGGCACTCCCTATGGGTTGGCTCTTCGCCATAATCGCTTTTATTTACTACTTCTAGGTTATCATTGACACTGGCATTTTGTGGGTTGTACTTAATCCCATCTATTTTTTTTAAGTTTTCAATTTCCCGCCTAATTAATCTAAATAGACTAGAAACTATGCTACTCAAAATCACTTGTATTTTGGTACAAAGTAGCTTTATAGAACTAATTATATCGCCAACACTTAATCCGAGAATAAGCGAGTTTAACGGTTTGGAAGTAAGCAACTTCAGTAAAGTGAACCATAGAAAAAGATAAATAGCGTTGTACCAGTATTTAAAGCTATTAAGAAATGTATCACCAGAGACAGGGCGCCAACTATTGTTAGGGAGTATTTCTATTCCACTGCGTTGGAAGGAGAGTAAATCTATTTGAGTGAAAAGTAATGCTTCTATTAGTCCAAGATGCCTATTTGAAAAAAGAGATAGTATTTCTGCAAAGCCTGTAAAAGCGATAACCAGCCACATAAGCAGAAACAAAGATAGCACGCATAATCCGTAATACTTTCTATCCTCATACTTCTGAATTAGCTTACACAACGATTCTGACATTATTTCTTCCTTGATTTACTTTACTCTGAGACATTATCAGAAATGCTTACCCTAATTCTATACGAAAGTATAAATAGCACTGCCCAAAATATACATGCTCCATTTAGGACATGTTCAAAATTCAATATTGTATATTAAGTACATCATTGTTACTATGTGTTCAAATATATTAATTTTTGGACAGGGTAGGAAGATGCAATTAATCGGATTCGCAAGAGTATCGACAAGTAGCCAAGACTTAGCCAATCAACTCAGAACGCTTGAGGAACATGGCTGCAATAAAGTATTTCACGGTAAGCAATCAGGTAAATCTAAAGAGAATGAATTAAAGCTCAAAGAGCTGGTGGATTACGTAAGAGAAGGAGATACGGTAGTTGTAACTAAACTTGATAGGTTAGGCAGAAGCCTTAAGTCAATACTAGAAACAATACAGCAAATAACGGATAAGGGGGCAACGCTTAAAACACTAGATGGAGCAATAGATACAACGAACTCCTCTCCGTTTGCTCAAGCTCAACTTAACCTTATTGGTACGTTTGCCCAATTGGAACGAGATCTCATTGTACAGAGGACTACAGAGGGTAGAGAGGCGGCAAAAGATAAAGGCGTTAAGTTTGGTAGAAAGAGCGTTTTAACGGAAGAACAACGAAAGTCTATCAAGAAAAAACTTTCTAATGGCTCAACTGTTTATGCCTTGGCAAAAGAGTATGAAGTGAGCAGACAAACAATTATGAGAGTTAGGGATAAAGCGTAGATATTTTGTATTCGTTAGCACTTTTCCCCTAGTAAAATTAGGGTTCATTTAAGACTTACACCCATATGCAATTAGTTTTAAACTAAGTAGTTAATATTTTTACGTGCATTTGTATTTACTGAGATTTCTAGATACTCACAGCTCTGTAGAATTAAACATATAGTTTGGCAGCAAGCATATGTTTTTTTCTTTTACATTCCCGTGAATGTTCTCATAGCTCACTTTAACATGCATGTTTGAAAGCAGGGTACGTATTCTCTCCACTCTACCTGACGGTACTTTATCTGTGTTAGAAGGTTTAAACTCAAAAAAGGTTATTTCTTCATCAACGGATAATGGTCGTGGCATATCGATATTGTTATAAATACAATCGTACACGGAGCTATCAAAGGTGAAGGCTTTGAGTAAATCGTCAATAAGTTTGGCATCATCATGAGGGGCCGTAATATCACCTAGGCTCAATGTTACGCTTTTGATTATAGCAATATTTGGCCCTGCATTTTTGAATCTGAAAGCGTTGTAGCCGTCCTCTGTGTATCCGTCATCTATGAAAACATGACAGTTATCTCTCGCATAGTTAAGAGACATCATTTTCCACGCGATAAATATCGTTATAGATGTAGCAAAAAGAGAAAGTCCAGTAGCTATAAACAGTGGTTTGGTGGAAGCTAACTCCGCCAATATGTAAGAGATTCCAGAAACTAAAAAAATACAGGTTAATAATAAAATTGTGAATCGTAATGCCTGTTCAATCAGCGATGAATCTCTCATTAGTTCCCTTTTGACAAAGTTATTGACCTAAATTTCAGCTCAATCCTTGAGTAATCGTCATTAGTAAGAAGTTGCTATCGTCATCGAAATACTATCTTAGATTACATGCTTTTGTCACACGGCTTGTAACACATTGTAAGCTAGACATTAGATAATTGCTTGATAATATGAGCAGAAGAATCAACCATACATGGCTTACGGCCAACTCCACTCTTTTCTTAGCTAGCTTTTCAAAACGCACTTATAGTGCCGCTTTTCTTTGAAGCTTTTTCCTAAAGTCGGTGAAAGCTATTCCTGTAGCAGCTGACGGCTATTCATATCGAGGTGAAGCCTCTACCTGAAAGTAAACCCTCAGGCAGAGACATTTATCGCTCGTTACTGGAAGAAGTAACGGAAAGTTGCGCCTACTGTACGTGGCTGGTTCACCGTAAACCCAAGCCGAGCTCGTCCACCACGTTCTCTATCAAAGGATAGCTGCGCGTTTTCGTCGAACAGGTTGTTTGCATACAGCAATATTTCATAGTCATCGTAGGTGAGACCAAAGCTCATATTAAGCGTACCGTAGTCGTCTAACAACAAGTCTAATTCCGTTGTTTCTGCGCCAGTGGCACCGCCAAAGGCAAGGCCTGAAGTGAATATACCTGCGCCTGCAACTTGGTCACTAGGCTGGGTTATACGATCACCCACGTACTGGTAAGAGCCTTGGAAATAGGTGCTGTTTGACGAGAATAAAGGCTGCGCTAAATCGTAGGTAAATGCGATGGCAAAGCTCTCTTCAGGTACTGAAGCTAAGCGGTTACCGTCTTCTACGCCACCTAGTACCGCACCATCACCATCAACAACGGTTGAATCGAACTCGGCTTCAATGATGCTACCCGTTAATGAGAAAAAGAGCTGGTCAGTAAACTGACGCGTAAGCTCAAATTCAATACCTTGGGTGTGGGCGTCAGGCACGTTAAATGATACACGTGAAGAGCAAGAACCAGCATCCAATGTAACCTGAAGATCTTCAATATCGTTATAGAAAGCCGAGATGTTAGCTGACCATCCACGACCTGATGATTTCATACCGATCTCATAGTTGGTGAGCTTTTCATCGTCATAGTCTTGGAACGAACCAAAGATGGCTTCATCTTGGTCGGTACACAGGCTTCTATTTAGCGGGTCATTTACACCGCCAAGTCTAAATCCTTGAGACACCTGAGCATTTAAGTTCACGTTTTCGTTTACGCTATACTGGCCGATAACGCGAGAAGTAAAGCCATCTGATTCTGTAGAATCGGTCTGGTTGTCGCCGTTGGCAAATAAGCCCCCAGAGATAAACTGACGCTCTTCTTCATAATCGTAAAAACGAGAGCCCACGGTCATTTTAAAGTCATCGTTCACTTGATAGTTCACTTCACCAAACACAGCAAGCTGCTTCAAGTCGTACGGTAAATAGGCGTTGTAGGGAGAATCAGCTTCAAAACCGTTGGCAACCGCTGCTGACGTGCCTTCACCTAAGGTAGCATCGGTAAATGCGTCGTACCCAGGGGTAGGGAGTGATTGGTCGTAAACACGCTCTGTAGAAGAGTAGAAAGCGCCAACTAGCCAGTCTAGCGCGCCATCGCCATTGGATGCGGCGCGAAGCTCAAAGGTATCTTGCTCTACTTCAGTTCTGTCTAATAAGTTCGACGGTAATAGTACGGCTTCATCAGGAAAACCTAAGTCGATACTTACGGAGCCTGAAAGCGCACTGGCATCACGACTTACAAGAATATCGCGGTCGGTATAGCTATAAACAAAGGTAAAATCAGCAACGTCAGCTTGATATTCAGCAGTTACGTCAGCAATCAAGGTATCGTCAGAGAAGCCTTCTTCAAGCAGCAGGTACTGTTCTCGTTCACCCAGTTGAATAGCTGGGCGGGTCGTTGTGTAAGGGTTAGCAAACACGTTATACACTTCCTGCCTGTTAAACCCGTTCATTTCCAATTCTTGGAAGATAAGTCGTGGCGTAATGGTGAGCTTATCGTTGGGAGCAATAACAAACGCTACGCGTCCGCCAGTTCTATCGCCGTCGTTAACGTCTTCGCTAAACGCGCCGTTTTCACCTAACGCATCTATAAAGCCTGCGTAATCAGTGCGGTATACCACCGCGCGCATGGCAATGGTGTCGGAAATAGGTACGTTTACCATGCCCTTAACGTGACCGCCCACACCGCCGTCTGTCACGCTATTAAGGTTAGCTTCAAACTTACCTTCAAAGGTGTCGAGCTCGGGCTGGTTGGTGATGTAGCGAAGGGTTCCGCCGATAGAGCCAGATCCAAAAAGCGTGCCTTGCGGACCGCGTAGGGTTTCGATGCGGTTAAGATCGAAAAGGTCGAGATCTGGAGTAAATAGAGACAGCGAGATCACGCTTTCATCAAGGTATACGCCGACCTGCTCTTTAACGCCAGGCTGGTCTCGTACAATTTGACCCGCTGAGACGCCACGCATAGATACTTGGCTTTGGCCTGGCCCTAAGTTTTGAATAGAGACGCTCGCCACGTTTCTTGCGACGTCTTCTAAGTTTCCTGCACCGCTGCGTTCAAAGTCTCGCTGCGTTTGTGCGTTGATTGAAAAAGGAATGTCTTCAATGGATTCTGCGCGCTTTGTTGCGGTTACTATGATCTGCTCAAAGTCATCGTCATTCTTTTGCTGTGTGTCCTGCGCCATTGCACCGGAGCTAAGCAACCCCATTACCGCAACGCTAAGTGTGCTTCGTCTAAACGACGATTTTACTATTTTAACCATAAGTCTATCCAGGTTGGTTGTTTCTATTTTGTTATCAGGCAAGGGCGTAATGTGGCAAAAAATTGCATTCATTTCTAGCTGTAATGAAATAAATATTTCAACTTTAGTCTAGTAGGTTTGATTTCATCTCTTGGTGTTAGCTGTATGTTAATTTCAGCGTGCGTCGAATGTGCGTCTAAAAGGTCAAAAGAAGCGTCTATCTGGCTAATTACAAAAGCAATAATCTACGTATCATCTTTATGAAAGTGGTGTTGACCCTAAGAGCAAAAATGACTGAGTGATAAAAGCAAGCGGCAGCAATCGGTTTATATCAGCGTCACAGTAAAAGCTGATGGGTTAAGTGGAAAGTACAACGTGAAAGCATTGTTCAACAGTTAAAGCTAAGAAGGTGAGTAATAAAGTGGAGAAAGCAGTGAATACAAGCGATGTAGTAAAAGGGGTCTTAGCAATTGTTATAGCAAGCTTTCTGTGGGGGACAACAGGCACTGCCGCTCAGTTCGCTCCAGAAATCAGTCCTTTGGCAATCGGTGCCTTTGCAATGGGTATAGGCGGTGTATTGCTTTGTGTTAGTGCCCGAAAATCACTGGTAAAGGATGCACCTATTCTTTTTTCTACACCACTGACCTTTCTGTTTGGCAGTGCATGTGTTGCAATTTATCCGCTGGCCTTCTACAGCTCAATGCGTTTGTCAGGCGTTGCCATAGGCACCGTGGTTTCTATCGCCAGTGCACCACTATTCGCTGCGCTTTTAGAGTACTTTTTAAGTAAAAAGCCCGTGTCTTTAAAATGGTTTATTAGTTTTGTGTTTGGTGCGTTTGGGATTGGCATGTTATCCATGGGGAAGGCACACGACGCAATGGCGTTGTCAGCATCTAAAGATGATCAGGTGTTCGGCGTTCTATTGGGTTTAATTGCAGGTTTAACTTACGCGGGGTACTCATGGTCCGCGAAGCAACACATTGACGCTGGCGCAAATTCAAAATCTGCCATGGCGGGACTTTTCGGTTGCGCTGCAGTTGCGCTGTTGCCTTCCCTCTGGTTTACCGGTCAAAACTTGTTTGCTAATACTACCCACATTAGCGTTTCACTCTATATGGCTGTGGTTCCAATGTTTCTTGGTTATTTACTATTTGGCTATGGTCTTCGCACTACCGAAGCGAGTAAAGCTACGCTTATTACGTTAATCGAGCCACTGGTTGCGACACTTTTCGCTATTTTTCTAATTGGTGAAGTATTCAAGCCGTTGGGATGGGGTGGCATGACGCTGGTGTGTCTTTGCCTTTTAATCCAATCGATAAGACTTCCATTCGCTGTAAAACGCTATGGCAAAAAAGCAACGGCGTAATGTTGAAACCGCGTGTGGCTTATAATGAAAAGTCAGAATACTTGTTAAGTATTCTATCAATTTGACCCGTTTGTTTTAATTCAGCAATGGCGCGGTTAATGGCGGGAAGCTTATCTTTATGTCTATTGTGAAGACGCAAAGCCATTTTGCCTGCGGTATGGATGGGCCCTAAGGCAATGTTTATGTCGTGAATTGAAGACCAGTAACGGGCCGATGCCTCCTCCATTATGATGACATCTATCCGTTTCGCGCCTAGGGCTGAGATAAGGTTGTTCTCGGCTTGAAAATCCATTCTGACGAACTTATCAGAATCAAAATACACATAGCCGGAAATCATTCCTACGGTTTCACCATAGATAGAGGTAACAGTAGGGTATCGACTATGATTTTCAGGCAGAGTAATAAAATATTCTGTGATATCTATAAGGGTGTCTGAAAAAGTAAAGTCACCCGCAGGCTCATCTTTAGACAGCCAGCTTGGACTGAAGAAGTCGAAATCAAGGTCGCCTGTTTTAAATGCAAGCATGGCGCGTTTGGTAGACAGCATGACTTTCTCTGTCTTGATATCAGCTCTATCCATAATTAGTGGAAGTATTTCAACTAAAATACCGGCCCTGTCTTCGTCGACAGCATTTTCGTATGGAATAGAATTACCTGATGTTCCAAGGTTGTACCGCAATATTTCATCGGCAGTGGCGGTATCACTAAAAAGCGAAACATTTACCAATAAACTTATCGAAAAAACTCTTTTTATGAGAGGTGTTAATCTTGCTAAAGCATACATTCACGATGTCCCGCTACAATAGGTTAATGAACTGCGTTTTCTTCACTATTTCTTTCAAAACTTGCCCAATGCTCGATTTTATCAATAAGGTCAACAGCTTCAAAAGGCTTGCTTAAGTAGTCGTCCATTCCCGCGTTTACACAGCGCTCTTTATCACCCTTCATGGCATTGGCGGTTAGTGCGATGATAGGTACATTTAAGTAGCGTTCTCCGGCTTCACCATTTCTGATACGCCTGGTGGCTTCAAAGCCATCCATTTCTGGCATTTGGCAGTCCATAAGAATGACATCAAAAGTTACCTTCATTTTATTTAATGCTTCTAATGCCTCTAAGCCAGATTTAGCACTCAGTGTTGTATGGTTGTTCAAGTGCTGCTTTACGATAACCTGGTTAATATCATTATCTTCGACAATCAGAACCTTACGTTTTTTACCCTTTTCTCGTGTCAGCGCTGATGCGTAGTGAACTGGCTTCAGCAAAGCCTCGTCAGCAGGTTCGAGGGATATGGTGAATGAGAAGGTACTGCCGTGTCCTTTTGCACTTTCAAGCTTTATATTACCACCCATAAGTTCGCAAAGCTGTTTGCTTATTGATAAGCCAAGGCCAGTGCCACCAAACTTGCGAGTAGTTGACAGATCTTCTTGCGTGAAAACTTCGAAAATGGTGCCTTGTTTATCCTCAGCAATACCTATTCCGGTATCTTTAACGCTACATAATAGATTAAGGCTATCATCTGCGTTTTGCTTAATACTTGTGGTTACTTCAATGTAGCCTGAATCGGTGAACTTCACGGCGTTACCCAGTAAGTTCGACAAAATCTGTCTGAAGCGTACGTCATCACCCTGAACTACGTGGAAACCTTGTAAATCAAAGTGGAAGTGCAGTTCAAGGCCTTTCTCTTGGCACATAATGGCGTACTGACTTTGAAGGTTCTCAAGTGACTCTAGAATGTCGAATGGGTTTTCTTCAATTTGTAGCTGGCCGGCCTCAATTTTTGAAAAATCCAAAATATCGTTAACGATATGCAATAGGCCTTGAATGCTAAATTTGGCTAATGAAAGATAATGTTTTTGCTCTTCAGCCAAATCAGAGTTTGCTAATAGCTGTAAAACGCCAGAAATCCCGTGAATTGGAGTGCGTATCTCATGGCTCATACTCGCCAAAAAGCTCGATTTCAGGCGCGCAGATTCCTCGGCTTTCTCTCTAGCATCTTGTAGGTATTGTTCAGTTTGACGTTGCTGCGTAACATCTTGCTGAAAACCGATATAGTGAGTTACTTCGCCATTGGTTTTAACCGGTGTTAGATTTAGCCTATTGTAGAATAGACTGCCGTCTTTTTTATAGTTAATGAGGGTGGTTTCTATAGGCTCGCGGGTTGCTATGGCTTTTCGTATTTGTTCGACTGTTTGCTTATTGGTTTCATCGCCTTGCATGTTGCGACAATTATGACCAATCATTTCACCACGCTTGTAGCCGGTTAATTCTTCAAACGCGCTATTTACATAAATAATTGGCTGACCGACTCGTTTAACGTCAGAAATAATAATCGAAACCGTTGCTTCATCCATCGCATGGGTGAGCACGTTGAGATGGCTTTCTAACGCGCGCTGTTCGGTAACATCACTTCCTACATATATGTTGCCACGAATATTACCCTTAGCATCGGCTAAAGATGCTTTCGTCCATCGAATGTAACGCTCTTTGCCAGTGGTTACTGAAAAATGCGTAAGCTCTTCGCTCTGCTTCTCTGCTAGCTTTCGTACTATCAGTTTTAGGATTGAATTTTTTTCGCCGTATTGGTCTTCGCAAAAACCTTCGAAGCGCTTATTTGCAAGCAGGATTTCCTGATTCGGGTCGACTACCACCAGCATATCGCCCATCGACTCCAGTACATTCGAAAATTGTTCGTTGGACAGCGATACTTCTGTTAAGTCCCAAATAAGCTTATCAAAAGCGGCTCTGATGTCTGCCAGCTCCTTGGCCTCTATTGGCTGGTCATTTTGAAGAGACGCTGCTTTTTTACTGGTAAGTTGATTTTTAATATCCTTGTAAAGCTTTGAAAGCGTGCGCTCTGCCAAGGTGCCGGTCATACGCACCATATGCAATATGATGAAGATAAACCCCACGATCATTGAAACTAAAACGATGCCTGTCCAAGCCATCTCTCTGTATGCAGTAATCGTTGGTTTTACGCTGTATAACTGCAAGTTCTTCCAACTCGTTTGCTTGATAGAATAGCCACTTTGGTTAAAGTTTGAAAACTTTGAACTTGGAGCAATGAGTGAGGGCTCACTGCTAAAAAGAACATTTCCGTTAGCATCAGTCACTAACTGATTTGTGAGGCGTGGATAAGGCGCAAGTAATGATTGAAGGCTGTCAACGTACATCACAAGGGCACCTTCAGAGACGCCGTTTAGTAAGACAGGAACGCTAATGACTACGCCATACTGTGATACAGAAGAAAACGTATTCGATGAACCTAAGGTTTGCTGGCGCCACGCATTACTTAACGACTCAGGAAGCGCCGCACTCCAATTTTTATCAATAACCTTCTTTCCAGCAAAATCAAACAGCGCAAATTCAACACTCTTTGCTTGGGTAAGATTCAAAGAGCGAAAAAACATAGAAAGGTAGTTGTCCCGCTGTTCTATATCTACCAGCGAATTGATGATGATGTCGTTAGCTGCTAAATCTGCTAGCTGACGTGTTGTATCACTAACAATGAAATTGATGTCTTGCTCCAACCCTTTCACTGATTGCTGTTGGAGGTGGTCAGTTTGCTTAACGATAAAATGAAAAGATAGCGCAAACAGCGTGATGGAAAGTACTGTGATTAACAATGCCAGCCTAGGGATCATGCTGGATAGCAATAGAGAACGTAGTCTCATATGTTCTTGCTGCATTATTTATCGCCTACTGTGACCAAGTGGCCTTTATCATTAAATTTTGTCATAAAATAATCCTTTGACCAAAGCGCATCATGCCGTTCTTTTGTAAATGGGGCTTTGTAGTATTTAACTGCACCCTGGATGTTTTCAAGTGATTCGAGGGCGCTACGCAACGCGTCAACACTTGTACTACCTGCTTTATCGGCAGCAATGGCAATTAAGTGAATTAAATCATACGCATGCGCTAAGCCTGTGACTCCATCAATGGCTACAGCATCGATTAACCCATATTTATTGTAGTAGGCTTCTAAAAGCTGTTTAGCCTTGTTATTTTTTTGATGGTCGAAGTGAAACGTTTGAAGGACGGAAATATCGTACTCGCTAATTGGGTTAGCTAATTGAGATGCAAACTGACCTGAAGCAATACCCCAATGGGAAGCGACCGGAAGCGAACTCAACCCTTGCTCAGCCAATGCGTCGACGACAACCGTACCTTCAGGTACGTTAGTGACCAATATAACACCGTCAGCTTTTGAATCTTTAATTGCAGCGGCATCTTCGGAAAAATCTTTTTGCTGCCAATTTATCCAGTGAGTTGCACTGATATTTATGCCATGTACTTGCGCAGCTTGGGTTAACGATTCTAGATTAGAGCGACCCCAGCCTGTGCGTTCAAGCACCAAAGCAATGTTAGACAGCCCCCTGGTTTTTACATAGTCAATAAGTACCGATGCAGCTTCAGCGTCACGAACTGAAACTCGAAAAACATTATTAGGGAAGTGCTGGTTATCAATAATTGGTGTGCCAGCGGCCCACGGTACCAGCATTAGCACATTCTTGGCATGTAAAATATCTATTTCGGCTAGCACTACAGGGGTATGAACTCCACCAACTACGGCTAGCAAGTTGGGCATTTGGGCGAACTGTTCAATATTGAATATGCCGCGAGCCGGGTTACCTCGATGGTCTTTGGTCATCACTTTAAGCTTACGCCCGAGAATCCCGCCCTTTTCGTTAATTTCTTCTACGGCTAGCTCGACGCCTCGAGTAATAGCAATACCTCCCTCGACCGCTACCGCTGAAAGGTCGGCATCTATACCTATAATTAAAGGTGCTTGGTTGTTGTCAGCTAGGCATGAATTTAAGAGAGAAAAAAAGCAGAAGAGCGCTGATAGAAAAAGATTTGCACGCATGGGGTAGTCACCTGATTGATTACCCTAAAAGTGTATAGCAATGCGCTCAGCGTTTTGCCATTTACGTATTATCCTTTAGTATAAATTTGCGCTTTTTATAAACAGTTTCTCTTTTTTGACACCGTATTCAGTTTAGTCGAGTAGATAGTAATGTGGCACGATTCTGCTATTGCGTTAGAAATATACAGTTGAGTGGTTGTTATGTGAGGGGGCTAAAATTGCGCCCTAAACGGTTGTTTAGAAAATCTTTCTGTACCTATGTGAAAGGTATCTTCTTTTACTGACACACATTAATGAAAACAGTAGTTTGGAGTATAAGTGCGAAATACAACACTGCCGACAATAATAGATGTGGAAGCAAGTGGTTTTGGGGCAGCGAGTTATCCTATAGAGATTGGCATTGTGCGCTATGATGGTGCAAAGTGGTGCAAATTGCTTAGACCATTTGCCTCTTGGGTGCATTGGGACTCGCAGGCTGAGTCGCTACATGGCATTTCTCAGCAAATGCTGCAAGCACGAGGTGAGGACCCTTATAAAGTGTGTGTTGAGCTTAATAACTTTCTAGGAAACACTATAGTATACAGCGACGGATGGGTAGTGGATAACCCTTGGCTGATTAAACTTTACGCTGCAGCGAACGTTGACATGTCTTTCACCTGTCGCGCTCTTGAATATATTTTAACTGAGCCTCAAATGGAAAGATGGCATGATGTAAAAAACAGTCTCGTAGCCGAGCATAATGTTAAGCGCCATAGAGCAAGTTCAGATGCGATGATTATTCAACAAACTTATGCGAAAACCATTGAACTCACGCAAGGGTAATACCAAATCGCATAGATAGATACTTACTCAGAAAGTGCAGGAGCATTTCTTAGGAAAGGTTGTGAATGCAGGATTGGCTTTAATTAACTCGGGCAGCAAGTGTATGACGAGTTTTGTTAGCGGGAAGCTAACATGTTCATCAGAACAGGTAGTTCACCCCCAAAGAAAGGGCCATGTTTTCTTCTTCCCCAACTTGCCTATGTTCAAGTTCTACCGCCATGTTTAAACCCTCGCTTTTGCCAAGCAGCCAGCCCAACCGAGTAAAAGTACCTACATCATGAGGTAAATAAAGCCACTCTGCGTAATGCTGAAAGGCGGTATTGTTGGTTTTGTACGTTGCATAGACCTTTTGCGGAACCCAAGTGTTAAACCGCCGGCTGGCGCTAAACATACCTTGAGACCCCGCTGGGTAGGTATAACTGTTGTCGTATAGATAAGTTTCGGTTGTAGATTGAATGCGGTACATACTATTTATCTGCCACCGCGCTATTTTTTTGCTTTTGAATTGGATAGGACTGTAGTGGGGAGCATTCATTTCCGCGAGCACGGGGGAAGCCGCCATAGACGCAGCCAAAGTAAGTGCCAGAAGAATTCCAGTAACCACATTCATGGAAGAGCCCAAGTTGTTGTTATCATGGCTTGTAAACAACCAGAAACTACAAGCGATAGTGTGTTCGTTATTTAAGCATAGCTGCAAAAAATAAATGATGAAAATATTCTTTGCTGTTTTTTATTTGTTTCGTTGATTTTGCTAGCCAAATAAAAAACGCCGCTAGTTTATACTAACACTTTTTTGCAAAGCGTTATAAAAACTGAGCGGCGTATTTAAAAGCGTTATTTGGTTGTCGAATTAAATCGATGCTTTTAACGCTTCTGCTTTATCTGTTGCTTCCCATGGAAATTCGTCACGACCAAAGTGACCGTAAGCAGCCGTTGGGCGGTAAATAGGGCGCTCAAGGTCTAGCATTTGAATAAGTCCATACGGGCGTAGGTCGAAATGTTCACGGACCAGTGCTACTAACGTTTTCTCATCTACCACACCTGTACCAAAGGTATCGATACTGATAGACGTTGGCTCTGCCACACCGATTGCATAAGACACTTGGATTTCGCAACGCTTGGCAAGACCTGCTGCAACAATGTTCTTAGCAACGTAACGACCCGCGTATGCTGCACTGCGGTCTACTTTTGATGGATCTTTACCAGAGAATGCACCACCGCCGTGACGGGCCATACCACCGTAAGTATCAACAATGATTTTACGACCTGTTAAGCCGCAGTCGCCCATTGGACCACCGATAACGAATCGTCCCGTTGGGTTAATGTGAAAGCGTGTATTTCCATCAATCCATTCACTAGGCAGCACTGGCTTAATAATTTCTTCCATTACCGCTTCGCGAACTGTTTCAGTGCTCACTGAATCACAGTGCTGGGTTGAAAGCACAACCGCGTCGATGCCAACAGGCTTGTCGTTTTCATATTTGAAAGTAATTTGGCTTTTAGCATCTGGGCGTAACCAGTCTAGCTTACCAGATTTACGCACTTCGGCTTGTTTTTGAACAAGGCGGTGAGAGTACGTGATCGGCGCAGGCATTAGTACGTCAGTTTCGTCGCTAGCGTAGCCAAACATTAGACCTTGGTCACCCGCACCTTGTTCTTCAAGGCTTGCACGGTCAACACCTTGATTGATGTCAGGTGACTGTTTGCCAATAGCATTTAATACCGCACATGAATCAGCGTCGAAGCCCATATCTGAGTGCGTGTAGCCAATTTCTTTAACTGTTTTTCGGGTAAGCTCTTCAATATCTACCCATGCAGAGGTAGTTACTTCACCACCCACCAAAACCATACCGGTTTTTACATACGTTTCGCAGGCCACCCGAGCGCGAGGATCTTGTTCTAAAATAGCGTCAAGAACCGCATCTGAGATCTGATCAGCAATTTTGTCCGGATGTCCTTCAGACACTGACTCGGATGTGAATAAATGCGTGGCCATAAATGCTCCGTAAGCGTTAAATTATCAAAATAGTCGTATATTGTACTAAAACAAGTTATAAATACCAGTCTTTACTTCTAGACGTCTAAAAGTCTCTTCGTTACGAATAGTTGACACAACCCGATCACTAATGGGGTTATCCAGGACGAAATTGGTAAAGCGAATGATGTACTAGTAAAACCAGACGTTAGATATAACCGTTTTTGATGTATTGGGAATACGTGATGGATAAGGTATAGACCATTTTTTACTAAGACTTTCACTATTGGCAATCAAAACCCATTGAACTGTAAGGTGGCATAGGTAAGAATAACGCCACATTCATTCGTATAAAGAAGTAGAGCGAACGCCTTACCTCTACGCTCGTCTAGCTTGCCTAGCCCGCTAAGATACGAAACAAAAGATACAAAATAAATCAGGAGACAACATGCCCTCTCGTCGTGAACTCGCCAATGCAATCCGTGCATTAAGCATGGATGCCGTTCAACAAGCTAAATCTGGTCACCCAGGTGCCCCAATGGGGATGGCTGATATCGCACAGGTACTATGGGGTGATTTCTTATCACACAACCCTGCAAACCCATCTTGGGCTAACCGCGATCGCTTTGTGCTTTCAAATGGTCACGGCTCGATGCTGTTGTACTCTCTTCTTCACCTTTCGGGCTACGAACTGCCAATAGAAGAATTAAAGAACTTCCGCCAATTGCATTCAAAAACGCCAGGCCATCCTGAGTACGGTTATGCGCCAGGTGTTGAAACGACCACTGGCCCACTAGGCCAAGGTATCAGTAATGCTGTGGGTATGGCGCTTGCCGAGAAAGTGCTAGCGGCACAATTCAACAAAGATGGTCACAATATTGTTGACCACCACACCTACGCATTCTTAGGCGATGGCTGCTTGATGGAAGGTATCTCACACGAGACATGTTCACTAGCCGGCACACTAGGCCTTGGTAAGCTTATCGCGTTTTGGGATGACAACGGCATTTCAATTGATGGCGAAGTAGAAGGCTGGTTCACTGACGATACACCAGCACGCTTTAAGAGCTACGGTTGGGAAGTGATCGATGGCGTTGACGGTCACGATGCAGAGCAAGTAAAAGCCGCTATTGAAAAGGCGCAAGCGAACACCGCGCAGCCTACGCTTATTTGTTGTAAAACCACTATTGGCTTCGGCTCGCCTAATAAAGAAGGTACCGAGTCTTGTCACGGTGCACCACTAGGTGAAGATGAAATTGTAGCCACTCGCGAAAAGCTTGGCTGGAGCCATGGCGCGTTCGAAATTCCAGACGATATTTACGCGGGTTGGGATGCTAAAGAGAAAGGTTCAAACGCGGAGAGCGCGTGGGATGACGCTTTCGCGGCATACGAAGCCGCTTACCCAGAGCTTGCGGCAGAGTTCAAACGCCGCGTAAATGGCGAGTTGCCAGCAGATTTCAGCGAAAAAGCAGATGCAATTATTGCTGAGCTTCAAGCTAACCCACAAAATATTGCTTCACGTAAAGCGTCGCAAAATGCACTAAACGCATTTGGTCCACTACTTCCTGAGCTATTAGGCGGCTCTGCTGACCTTGCTGGTTCTAACCTTACTATTTGGGAAGGCAGCAAAGGCGTTGAAGCGAACGATGCGTCAGGTAACTACATTTATTACGGTGTACGTGAGTTTGGTATGTCTGCCATGATGAATGGTATTGCCCTTCACGGTGGCTTTAAGGCATACGGTGCAACCTTCCTAATGTTCATGGAATATGCACGCAATGCGGTACGTATGGCAGCGCTAATGAAGCAGCCTGCAATTTTCGTTTACACCCACGATTCAATTGGTCTAGGTGAAGACGGCCCAACACACCAGCCAGTAGAGCAGGTGGTTGCGCTACGTGCAACGCCTAATCTTGATAACTGGCGTCCTTGTGATCAGGTTGAGTCTGCTGTGTCGTGGAAGTCTGCTATTGAGCGCACTGACGGCCCAACAACACTAATCTTCACACGCCAAGGCTTAGCACAGCAAGAAAGAACGGCTCAACAAGTTGCAGATATCGCTAAAGGCGGTTACGTACTTAAAGACTGTGAAGGTACGCCAGAGCTTATTCTTATTGGTACCGGTTCTGAGGTTCAGCTAGCCGTTGAAGCCGCAGCGAAACTGACCGAGCAAGGCAAAGCCGTTCGCGTGGTGTCTATGCCATCAACTGATGTATTTGACCGTCAGTCTGCTGACTACCGTGAAAGTGTACTACCTTCTAGCGTAGTTAAACGCGTAGCGGTTGAAGCCTTGTCTAAAGATAGCTGGTACAAGTACGTTGGCTTTAATGGTGCTATCGTAGGCATGGACACCTTTGGTGAATCTGCACCTGCGGGCGACCTGTTCAAGCACTTCAACATTACCACTGACGCTGTAGTAGAGGCTGCACTGTCTCTGTAAGAGGTAATAGATAAGCCTATGGTAAATATTGCCATAAATGGGTTTGGTCGTATTGGTCGTAACGTGTTGCGCGCGCTGTATGAAAGTGGGCGCAACAACGAATTTAACGTGGTGGCCATTAACGACATTGCTAAACCCGAAGGCATAGCACATTTACTTAAATACGACACCGCCCACGGGCGGTTCCGTTTTGATGTGGCCTTAGAAAATAACACGCTTAATGTCGCAGGTGACGATATTACGCTGCTTGCGGTAAACGATATTAAAGACCTACCCTGGAAAGACTTAGGCGTTGATATTGTGCTTGAGTGTACGGGCAAGTTTGATGACAGAGCATCGGGGCAAGCACATTTAGATGCAGGCGCTGGCAAAGTGCTTTTCTCGTCACCCGGGTCACCAGATTTAGACAATACGGTCATTTTCGGAACCAACGAAGACACGTTGACCAGTGAACAAAAATTAGTCTCCAACGGCTCTTGCACCACAAACTGCATTGTTCCTGTTATCCAAGCGCTAGACGCTGCGTTCGGTGTTGAAAGTGGTACGATCACAACCATTCACGCGTCTATGCACGACCAGCAAGTTATCGACGCCTATCACGAAGATTTGCGCAGAACCCGTGCTGCAAGTCAGTCGATTATTCCCGTTGATACCCGACTTGCTGCCGGTATAGAGCGCATTCTGCCTAAGTTTGCGGGAAAATTCGAAGCCATTGCGGTTCGAGTGCCAACTATCAATGTTACTGCCATGGATTTGAGTGTAACGCTTCAATCTAAGGTAACGATTGAGCAAGTGAACCAAGCCCTTCGCAATGCAAAAGCGGGGCGTTTACAGGGCATTTTGGACTACACCGAAGAGCCTTTGGTGTCGGTAGATTTCAATCACGACCCTCACTCGTGTATTGTAGATGGCACACAAACAAGAGTCAGTCACAAACAACTGGTTAAAACACTAGTATGGTGTGACAACGAATGGGGTTTTGCAAACCGTATGCTCGATACCGCAAAAGTGATGTTCGACGCAAAATAAAGCATTGATGCTGCCAAGGGTTGGTAGCACCAGCCCGCGCAGCTTTCACAGTTAATTTGAGCGTGTCTTACCTTCAAAACACGCTCTACTGAATTTAAATTAACATAGGAAAGACGATGGCAATTCCAAGCATGAGCGATATGGCCCTAAAAGGTCAGCGCGTATTAATTAGACAAGATTTAAACGTGCCGGTAAAAGACGGCAAAGTAACTTCTGATGCGCGTATCAAAGCATCAATCCCTACGATTAAAGCAGCCCTAGACGCAGGTGCGGCAGTTATGGTGATGTCTCACCTTGGTCGCCCTACTGAAGGCGAGCCTGCTGATGAGTTCTCCCTTCAACCTGTTGTTGATTACCTTAACGACGCCCTAGATGTGCCGGTAAAGCTAGTAAAAGATTACCTAGACGGTGTTGAGCTTAGCGAAGGTGAGCTCGTCATTCTTGAAAACGTTCGCTTCAATAATGGCGAAAAGAAAGACGACGAGACACTGGCAAAACAGTACGCAGCACTTTGCGATATCTTTGTTATGGATGCGTTCGGTACTGCTCACCGCGCACAAGCGTCTACTCATGGCGTTGCTAAGTTTGCACCAAAAGCCTGTGCTGGCCCATTACTTGCTGCAGAATTAGACGCACTTGGCAAAGCGCTAGACAACCCTAAACGTCCAATGGTTGCTATTGTGGGTGGCTCTAAAGTATCTACCAAGTTGACCGTGTTAAAAACATTGGCTGAAAAAGTTGATCAGCTGATTGTTGGTGGCGGTATTGCCAACACTTTCATTGCTGCTCAAGGCCATAATGTGGGTAAGTCACTAGTAGAGATGGACCTTACCGAGCAAGCCACGCAGCTTATGAATGAAGCGCAGGCGAATGGCGGTAATATTCCAGTACCTACAGATGTGGTCGTGGGCAAAGCGTTTGATGAGAATACCGAAGCGACGCTAAAAGTAGTCAGTGACGTTGCCGACGACGATATGATTTTTGATATTGGTCCAGATTCTTCAAAGGCGTTAGAGGACATTATCAAGAACGCGGGAACCATTGTATGGAATGGCCCTGTAGGCGTATTTGAATTTGAACAGTTCAGTGCTGGAACAAAAGCGCTGTCTGAAGCGATTGCGGCAAGCGACGCATTCTCAATCGCAGGTGGTGGTGATACACTAGCAGCAGTTGATAAATACGGGATTGCCGATAAGGTCTCTTATATTTCAACCGGTGGTGGCGCGTTCCTAGAATTCTTGGAAGGCAAAACACTACCAGCGGTAGCAGTACTAGAAGAAAAAAATAAATAAGCCTGGGCGCTGCATGTAAACGCAGCGTTTTAAAGCTCTAGATAGCTGAGGCCTAGTACAAACGTTACCCCATAAGTGTCACGCTCAGTAACAGCATTTTTGAGCGTGACCTTTTAATCGGAAACGATTACACCTGCGAAACAGTGAAGTACGCAGGCATAAATACCAACTTTATTACAGATGTGTTTACTTAAGGTGCTGGCATGCTGCGTCTGAGACAAACAGATCTTTAATAGAATTGGTATAACAATAAACCCTACACCTGTCTATTAAGGCAGTAATATACAAAAGGAGTGTTGCAATGGCATCACAAGCTCAGCAGGCAATGCTGGATAAACTGAAGACGCAAACCGGTTTTATTGCAGCGTTAGATCAAAGCGGCGGTAGTACCCCTAAAGCGTTACGCTTATATGGCATCGAAGAGTCAGAGTACAGCTCAGACGAAGAGATGTTTAATCTTGTTCACGAAATGCGTACGCGCATTATCACCAGCACCCCTTTTAGCGGCGAGCGCGTTCTTGGCGCAATCTTGTTTGAAAACACCCTTGATAGAGAAATTGAAGGCATGTCTTCTGCACACTACCTGTGGCAGAAAAAGCGTGTTATTCCTTTCTTAAAGGTAGATAAAGGTCTAGCTGAAGAAAGCAATGGCGTTCAAGTAATGAAGCCAATGCCTGGTCTTGATGCACTGCTAGCTAAAGCGGTAGCGCAAAACGTGTTTGGCACTAAGATGCGAAGTGTTGTTAAGCTTGCGAATCACCAAGGTATTAAAGATGTTGTTGCTCAGCAATTTGAAGTGGGTAAGCAAATCTTAGCCGCAGGTCTTGTTCCGATTATCGAGCCAGAAGTAGACATCCACAGCCCACAAAAAGCGGAAGCTGAAGCTCTTCTTAAATTAGAGATCCTAACGCAGCTAAACCTTCTAAACGAAGGCCAGGAAGTTATGCTCAAGCTAACGCTTCCGACAGAAGCTAATTTCTACAAAGAGCTTGTTGATCACCCTCGCGTGCTTAAGGTTGTAGCGCTTTCTGGCGGCTATAGCCGTGAAGAAGCAAATGCGAAACTGGCAGAAAACCAAGGTATGATTGCGAGTTTCTCTCGCGCACTGACAGAAGGCGTATCTGCACAGCAAACTCAAGAAGAGTTTGAAGCAACGCTTGATACTGCAATTGAAGATATCTACCAAGCGTCTAAAGCTTAATTCTCTCCTTTTAAATTGATTGTAAAGAGCGCCTAATGGCGCTCTTTTTCGTTGTGAGTTCTTTTGAAGTATTGTGACACCTTCAACTTAATAAGCTCATCTTTATAACCTTGTTAAAGGGATGCCTCTGGGGAATTAAGGTCTTCACTAATACTTTTATATGTGGCTATAAAATACGCCCGCCCACAACACACAGGCAATAACGATGGATAGAAAAACGCCTGCTGATGCTAAGTCTTTTGCTAACCCTGATAGGGCATGAAACTCTGTACCTATTCTGTCGACGGTGACCTCAATGGCCGTATTGATGATTTCCGCAAATAAAATGAAAAAAATGGAAGACATTAAAATTGCACGTTCAAGAAAAGGAATTGACCAAAAAGCAAGAACCACGAATGCCACAGCGGCTAGACTGAGTTCTTGTTTAAATGCAGCTTCGTTCTTAGTAAGCCAGCTAAATGCTCGAAGTGAATTCTTTAGAGCCTTAAATACTCGACGCAGGCCTTTTGGCTTGTTACTTGGGTCGAAGTGCGTGGTGGTACTAACCACAGGATTTGATTCATTTAGGCTTCGCATTGTTTAAAGATATCCATAGTAGGTTGGTAAGTAATACTCTTTACACTTGATAAACCAAGTAACGTGTCAAACAAGTTGTCTTGAGAGTAAGGGTGGTTGGCCAGGTTTTTAATACAATTTCGGTAGCCTGAATCTTCAAACTTCGACGCCCAAAAAAGCATAGGAATGTGAGTCTGTTCTTGCGGTGCAATTTGATAAGGGAATCCATGCAGATAGAGTCCTTTTTCACCCAAAGATTCACCGTGATCAGACAGGTATAGCATGGAAGCGTTTGGCACATTTTTTAATGTATTAACAATCTCTCCAAGTACATAGTCAGTGTACGCAATGGTATTGTCATACGTGTTGATAAGCGCCTGCGAATCACAGTTTTGAATATCACTTCTAGGACAGTCGGGAGAGAATTTGGCAAATTCAGCGGGGTATCTTCGATAGTAGGTAGGGCCATGAGAGCCTATCATATGAAGCACAATAACCCTGTTAGTTGTCGCAGGTGATGACAAAACGTCCTTCAAAAGCTCGTTGAGTAAAACATCGTAGCAAAAATCACCGTCACATAAACTAGGGTCTCGGGATGGGTCAAATGCAATAGTTTCAACTCTTTTGCACACCCCCTTGCAGCTACTATTATTGTCTATCCATGTCACATCAGCGCCAGCCCGATGTATGATATCAAGCACATTATCCTGACTTTCCGCAATGCGAACATCATAGCTTTGCCTTGAAAGTCGAGAAAACATGCAGGGTACTGAGACCGCAGTAGCGGTCCCGCATGAGGTCACGTCGTTGAAACTTACCGCGCCTATGTCGTTCATAAAGGGCGTGGTGTTTCTGCTATAGCCATTACTGGCAAACTTGTCTGCCCTTGCTGTTTCTCCAACAACCAGTACAGTCGTAGAAGGCAAAGCGTTTTTTCTATTTATGATAGAAGGTGTCTTGTCCAGTACCTTGTAAGGAAGTGGCGGATAAAAGTAGGTGTCTCTGAGATATTTGTAGCCAGAATCATAGAATGCATAAGGGATAATATACTTGGCCAAATCTTTATTATTTCTACCCACCGCAGCATAGTCTTTATATAGGCCAGCAGCGATAACGATTATTCCAACCACTGCTAATACGTTGAGCTTAAGTAAGTGCTTAACTCTAGCAACTAATTTTCCATTAATTTCCTGATTAAAGACGGCTACAACGGGCACCAATCCTAACAAGAAGAAAAAGAGTAAAAGCGTTGAGTTTAGATAGGCAAATGCTTCACCAGAATTGGTCTCCATCACATTTTGAATCATACTCTTATCAAATATCACGCCGTAAGCGACCGTACCGTATAAAAGAAGTGAACTGACTAACAGTGTCACTGCCACGGTCAATCTTGGCAAAAGAATGGCGCCTAATAGGCTAAGGGCGATGATATTGAAAAAGGTAAGCAACAATGGAACGGACAGAAAAAATATCCACTGGCCTACTGTAGTTGGCGACACAGCGTGATAGACATTTGAAATAAAAGGGAAGTTGAAAACCACCGTTATTAAGACTGATGCTATAAAAACAAAATTGGCTAATGAAGGGTTTAAATTTAACGAACGTGGAAATTTCAAAGTCAGTTCTCTTGTGTACTACTTGCAGCACAAGATAACTTTCAAAACTTAAATAAAGCTTAAGCAAAACTTTGGGATTAGCGTTAATGGGAATTTTTATCTAGAACCAGCAATTCTAGGTGGTTTGCCATTGCAACCATTTGTTATACATAGATAAATGGGGTGTGGTTGCTCAAAAAACTTCCTAGGCCGTCACTTTCTATCGTTAATTAATTCAATATTATTCTCGCCTTCAGTTTATCTTAAGATTGAGATCATAACCTTAGCGAGGAATAAAAATCGACCAATGAAACATGAGAATACTCCTTATAGAAGATTCATTGTCTTTGAGAAATAGCCTGAGCTTAGGTCTAGAAAAACTTGGCCATTCAGTTGATTTAGCTGCCACAGGGCCCGATGGTTTGAGTATGGCGCTTCTTGGTAGCTACGACATTATTGTATTAGACCGCATGCTGCCAGAACTCGACGGGATGGCTATCTTGAAAACGCTAAGAAAAAGACGGGTAGAGACCAAGGTGCTCATTTTGTCTGCACGTGCCGAACCTGAAGAGAAAGTCGAAGGCTTGTTAGCAGGCGCTGATGATTATCTATCTAAGCCTTTTTCATTTGAAGAGTTGTCAGCGCGACTTCTCAGTTTGATGAGACGGGGCGTAACAAACTGTATTAACGATCAAATTACTATTAATGGATTGATATTGGATATTCAGGCCAAGTCTTTTTTATTTGGAGAGCAGGCGATTAGTTTAACGCCGAATGAATATCGCATAGTAGAGTGCATGTTCCTAAACAAAGGCAAGGTCGTCACATCAGAAAAATTAAGTGAATTTATTTCCGGTAGTTATGACCATATCTCAAAAAATGCAATTGAAGCGCACCTCTCTTCAGCGCGAAAAAAAGTAAGGGCGTGTGGCGCTACACTCCCCATTAAAAGTAAGCGAGGATTTGGCTACGTCGTGGTGGAAGGCGATGAAGTCAATACGTAAAACCTTAACGCGACGCCTTTCTATCACTATTTCTTTGCTGGTGATTGTCGTTTTACTCGCCGCAGATATCGGAGTTGACACCTGGGTCCAAAGAGAATTTAACCAAGGTCTAAAAGCCAAAGTTGGCATGCTTCAAAGCTTAGTCAATGAAGATTTAGACGGCGTTGAGTTTGAGTTTGCCGGCGAGTATTTCCCTGAGTTCGAGGGTGCTTCTTCTCCAGAATACTTTCAATTGTGGTACAAAGGGCAGGTTTTCGAAAAGTCGGAATCCCTTGCACTGTACACTGTCGACGAGTTGCCGTTTGAAAACTTAAGTTTAAACGAGGCGGTGATTAACGACATTACGCTGCCAGATGGTCGTTCCGGGCGTATTATTCACACCAAATACGTGCCTCAAATTGACTCTGAAGACCGCGAAGCATTCTATAGCGTCAGAGGCGAAGAGCAGCGCGACCCCATGGTTATCGCATACGCAACCTCCACTGAACTGTTGAATTTTACTCTTTGGTTTATCGATATCGCATTTTTAGTGGCGCTTATTGTAATTCCGTTAATGGTAAGATTCGTCGTGCGCAACACGGTGTCTTACGCGTTGGCACCACTTGATGCATTAAACAACAATATAAGAACTCTAAGGTTTACTGCCACAGATAAGCACGAAGCATTCTCTACAAACGTTTCAGAACTAGAGCCAATCGTCAGCAGCTTGAACCATTTCATAAACGATAACTACGCCCTATACCTTAGAGAGAAAAGACTTACCTCTGACATTGCTCACGAACTTAAAACGCCAGTTTCCGAACTTATCAATCTGGCAGAAGTTGCCATGAAGTTTCCTGGAGAGGAGCGACTCGAAAAAGATTTTAAACCGCAGATTCTTCGCATTGGGATGCGAATGAAAAACATCATTTCCGGTTTGATGTTAATCCAAAAGCACAGTGCTAAGCAGACTCAATTAAACGACCTTATTAATATTAAAGAGCTCGTTGCTCAAGTTGTCGCAAGCAAAGCGGTAGATAATATTAATGTGGTTGCGAAAGAAAGGGGCGACGTGGTTATTCACTCTAACCGAATTGCGGTGGAGTCTATATTTAGCAACTTGTTAGACAACGCTATTGAGCATGGAAAGCATTGTGAGCCGATCAGCGTGTATATAGGCAAAACGCAATCAGGGCAGGCCCAAATAGAAGTGACAAATACAACGCATACTGAAATTGATGAACGTGACTTAAGACATATGTTTGAACCCCTGTGGCAAAAGGATGCATCACGTACATCAGAGGACAACTTTGGCCTAGGGCTATCAATAGTGAGTGCATTGTGCGGTGCGATTGGGGCAGACGTGTCGGTTTATAAGTTGGATCACAACCACATCTCTTTTTCTGTGACTTTCAAAAAGGCCTCTTAAAAATACGTGCTGTTAAAATGCATTTTTGCTTGCAGTAAAAAGATATGAAGTACACTGCCACACTCAGGAATTCTGAGTTTGTTTATAACAAATACGTGCAACCGGTTATTGCCTGCGTTTAGTGGCAATACTGGTTCTTGTCAAAGCGTGGTTGGCTGTGTAGCATAGCGCCGCAATTTTCCTTATATAATTGAATTTCCGGAATAATCATCGGTGAATAATCATCAGTACATGAAGCAGTACACCATATACGCATTAATTGCGTTGTTGTTTACTTGCTTATCTGGACTTAAACAGGATTACAAGCCGATCACGTTCAAGCATCATTTTGATGCTTCTATTTCCGAATATTCCTTCGAGTTTGATACAGAGGAAAGTGCGCCGGAAGAGCCCGTCCCGCCACAAAATGTTGTGCTGGATTACATTACGGACTCCTTCACGGATACCGCAAAACCACGTCCGCGTGGGCTTTTCAAAACATCCCTTAACTACGCAACGCCGTTAACCCGAGCGCCGCCTATTGCTTAGTTTTTTAGGTTTAGCGGTTATTGGCTACCTAAAAAACACGTTAATTCGATATTCCTAACAACGCACCAGCGCTTTGCTGGATGTTTTTGCGTGCTTAATTATCAGCGGTGAACCTATTTGCTGAAAGCGCGCTAGTGGCATGCTGTCTTTTTATAAGGCATGTCACGATTAGCCTTTTTATTACGAATTTACATTATGAGCAAAAAAGCACTTCTTGCAGTAAGCATTGTTTCCGCACTTTTAGGTGGTTGTGGACATGAAGAACATGCTGCGCATCACGAAAAACTTCAATTCAACGTTACTCATCCTATCGTACAAGACACAACGCTGGTAAAAGAGTACGTCAGTCAGATACGTGCCATTCAACATATTGAAGTTAGAGCTATGGAAAAAGGCTATCTTCAATCGACCTTTGTTGATGAGGGACAAACGGTAGAACGTGGTCAGCCCATGTTCAAAATAATGCCGAACGTATATGAAGCTGAACTACACCGCGCTGAAGCCGAGGCTAAAGCGGTCGAGATGGAGTACAAAAATACAAAGTCGCTTGTTGAACAAAACATTGTTTCTCCTAACGAACTTGCCGTCATAGAAGCACAGCTTCAAAAAGCTCAGGCTGAAGTTGAACTGGCAAAGACTCACTTAGCATTCACAGATATCAAAGCGCCGTTCACAGGCAAAATGGACCGACTGGAAGCTCGAACGGGAAGTTTGCTTGATGAGGGCGAACTGCTCACCACATTGTCTGATATCAGCACAATGTGGGTGTATTTCAATGTGCCTGAATCAGAGTATTTAAAGTACGCGCAGAACAGCGCATCAAATGATCAAACGTCAGTGCGATTAAAGCTTGCCGATGGCAGTATTTACGCGCATCAAGGCGTGATAGATGCCATTGAAGCTGATTTTGATAATCATACCGGTACCATTGAAATGCGTGCGTCTTTCCCTAACCCAGACCAACTGCTAAGACATGGGCAAACCGGTAATGTCATGGTGGATATTGCCTATCCGGATGCTTTAGTTATTCCTCAGAAAGCCACATTCGAAATTCTCGATCAAAGCTTTGTATATGTGCTGGATAGCGAGAACAAGTTAGCAACCCGCCACATTAACATCGCTGCAGAACTCCCTAACATCTATCTGGTTTCAGACGGACTAGCGCCGGACGACACTATTTTGATTGAAGGACTGCGAAGAGTTTCGAACGGCGATGAGATAGAGCCTGAACTTATTTCAGCCAGCGACACATTAGCTGAACTGTCATTGCACGCAGAATAAGGGGGCGCTATGTTTGGAGTTTTTATTAAACGTCCAGTGATGGCCATCATGTTATCGCTGATGATTATATTTTTGGGCGTGTTGTCGGTGTTTAGCCTACCCACGTCACAGTTTCCAGATATTGCTCCGCCGCGAGTGCTTATTTCTCTGGCATATCCCGGTTCGAGCGCTGATGTATTGGTGAAGTCATCGCTGGTTACCATTGAGCGTTCAATCAACGGTGTGCCGGGCATGAAGTACATCGTGTCTGATGCGACCAGCGCGGGTGAAGCCACCATTCAAGTTATCTTCGATTTAGATGTAGATCCGAATCAGGCGCTCATTAATGTGAAAACGCGGCTTGACCAGATCATGAACCGGCTGCCCCAGCTCGTGCAGTTAGAAGGGGTGGTACTAGAGCGGGTTCAGCCTAGCATGTTGATGTACATAAACGTTTATAGCACGGACGAAACGGCTGATGAAAAGTTTCTGTACAACTACTCTAATATCAACCTCATACCGGAAATACAGCGGGTAAACGGTATTGCCAGTGCAAAAATATTGGGAAGCCGTCAGTACGCCATGCGAATTTGGTTAAAGCCTGATCGCATGCGTGCTTACAATGTTTCTGTAGATGAGATCATGGAATCGATAGACGAGCAAAGCTTGATTGGACGCCCGGGACGACTTGGCAGAAGCTCAGGCATTACCGCTCAATCAAAGGAATACGTGCTTATTTACGAGGGACGTTATGACGAGCCTGAAGAATATAAAAATATCATTATTCGCGCCGACTCCGACGGTCGCTTGCTCAAATTAGGTGATATTGCTGATGTTGAGTTAAGTAGTGAATTCTTCGATATTTACTCAAACAAAGACGGGTATCCTTCCGCTGCGATAGTGCTAAAGCAGAACTATGGAAGCAGTGCCAACGAGGTGATTTCTCAGGTGAAAGCCACCATGGCTGAACTGGAGAAAACGTTTCCAGAAGGCATGAAGTATGAAATTAACTACGATGTTTCCAAGTTTCTCGATGCCTCTATAGAGCAGGTGCTGCATACCCTGTTTGAAGCCTTTATTTTGGTTTCTTTGGTGGTGTTCATTTTTCTAGGTGACTGGCGCTCCACACTTATTCCGCTTCTAGCTGTGCCAGTTTCACTGGTGGGGACGTTTTTCTGCATGCAGGCCACGGGGGTGAACATAAACCTTATCACCCTGTTCGCTCTGGTGTTAGCGATAGGGATTGTGGTGGATAACGCTATTGTTATCGTGGAGGCCGTTCACGCAAAAATGGAAGAGAGCGCCAGCCTAACCCCTTATATGGCGACCCAACAAGTACTGGGCGAAATGGGGGGAGCTATTATCGCGATTACACTGGTGATGACGGCGGTTTTTGTGCCCCTTATTTTTATGACGGGCCCGGTAGGTGTTTTCTATCGCCAGTTCTCTATTACCATGTCATCGTCAATTGTTATCTCGTGTATTGTAGCGCTGTCATTAACCCCAGTGCTGTGTGCAATATTGCTTAAAAACCCTCATTCACACACTAAAAAAGCGACCCCGTTAAGCAAAGTAATTGACGGGTTTAATTATTATTTCAATAAATTAACCGGTCGCTATACAGGCATTATCAAAGCTATCGTTACGCGCCGCAGTGTAACCGTGGTGCTGCTTGCGGGCTTCGTGGTAAGTACTTTTGGCGTTAATCAGGCATTACCTACAGGCTTTATTCCCGGTGAAGACCAAGGGCAGATCTACGCCATCATTCAAACACCGCCTGGCAGTACTCTTGAAGCGACGAATACGGTAGCGCGAGAGCTGCAAAGCTTGGCGCTGGACGTTGAAGGCGTCTCCTCGGTGTCCTCGCTTGCTGGCTATGAAATCCTTACGGAAGGTCGAGGTTCAAACGCGGGTACCTGCTTGATTAACCTTAAAGACTGGGCTAATCGCGAACAGTCGGTACGTGACATTATTGAAGAGCTGGAAGCCAAAACGCACCACTTAGGCGCGGTTATTGAGTACTTTGAACCGCCAGTAGTGCCGGGTTATGGCGCGTCGTCGGGGTTATCATTCCGTTTACTCGATAAAACCAACACAACCGACTATCAAGAGTTTGACCAAATCAACAAAGCCTTCATGGAAGAGCTCGGTAAACGCGATGAGCTAAAAGGTTTATTCACGTTTTACGCGGCCGATTATCCTCAATATAAAATTGAGATAGATAACCAAGCTGCAATGCAGAAAGGGGTATCTATTGGCGCGGCCATGGAGAATTTGAATATTCTTATCGGTAGTACTTATGAGCAAGGCTTCACGCGCTTTAATAACTTCTTCAAGGTGTACACGCAAAGTGCACCGGAATATCGCCGTTATCCCAGTGACTTAATGGATTACTACGTGAAAAACGAAGAGGGTGAAATGGTGCCTTACTCGGCCTTTATGAAGCTGATTAAAACCCAAGGCCCTAATGAAATTACGCGCTACAACCTTTATACCTCGGCAGCTATTCGGGCAGAGCCTGCAGCAGGATATACCTCGGCGCAAGCGATAAAAGCGGTTGAAGAAGTAGCGGCTGCCACCTTGCCAAAAGGATACGACATAGGTTGGGAAGGCCTGTCATTTGACGAGGCTAAACGAGGCAATGAAGCCATCGTTATCTTTGCCGTAGTATTGTTGTTTGTATACATCGTGCTGGCATCACAGTACGAAAGTCTGCTTCTACCTTTTGCGGTTATTCTTTCACTACCTACCGGTATTCTCGGCTCATTCCTGTTTTTAAAAGGTATGGGGCTGGCCAACGATGTTTATGCGCAGCTCGGCTTAGTTATGCTGGTTGGTTTACTCGGTAAAAATGCCGTGCTTATTGTGGAATACGCAGTGCAAAAAAATCAGCAGGGCTTATCGATTGCTGACGCAGCTGTTGAAGCAGCCAAACAGCGCTTCCGTCCAATCCTAATGACATCGTTCTCGTTTGTCGCAGGGTTAATTCCGCTTGTTATTGCAACGGGGGCTGGCGCAGTGGGAAATAGAACTATTGGTGCTTCTGCCTTAGGCGGTACCTTGTTCGGCACTATTTTTGGTGTGCTGGTTATTCCTGGGCTTTACTACTTGTTCGCCAAATTTGAAGAAGGTAAGTCATTGATCAAAAACGAAGATCACGTTCCCCTTACTGAAACTTACCACTATAACGATGAGGTGCTAAGCGATGACAAATAAAAAGCGATTTACCTATAAGCCGTTGTGGTTAGCGCTTAGTAGTGCGTTGTTAGTTCAGGCATGTGCTATTCCTACCATTGAAACGCGAAACCCTAATCTGGATTTGCCAGAGCAATTTAATGCGAAAGTCTCGCAAGTGGATACTCAGGCTGGTCAAGGGGCTAACGAGAGTACGCAAGCAAATATTCAATGGAGTGAGTGGTTTAACGACCCTACGCTTTCTGCGCTGGTGGAAACTGCGGTTAAGAACAACCAAGAGGTGTCTATATTAATTCAGCGCATTAATATGGCGTCGAATGAAGTGTATGCACGAGAAGGGGAATATTTGCCTCGACTCTCTGCGGGGGTAGCCGCTGAAACCGAAAAGGTAGGCGAATATACCCGGGAAGGCGCATTAGAAGAACAGTTAAATATCAAGGAGGATAAAGAATTTCCCGACCCGCTGGCAAACTTAAAGCTAGGCCTTAATGCGTCGTGGGAAATTGACGTTTGGCATAAGCTGAGAGATGCGTCTAAAGTGGCCTCGCTTGAATACTTGGCGTCGGTTGAAAGTAAGAACTTTTTCGTTACCCAGTTAGTATCTGAAGTTGCGCGTACTTACTATGAACTACTGGCGTTAGACAACAAACTAGAGAACCTCGACTCAACCATTTCGCTACAGCGCAATGTTATTCACACTATTAACGCGTTGAAAGAATACGGGCGGGCGTCATCGCTACCCGTTGCGCGCTTTAACGCGGAAGTGAAGAAAAACGAAAGCGAGCGTTACTTGATTGAGCAGGAAATTCTAGAGAAAGAGAACACGCTTAATCTGTTGTTGGGGCGCACTCCACAACCTATTAAAAGGAACAGTGATGTGTTACTTAGTGCTGAAATCATTAGCCCGCAGGTGGGTGTACCCTCTGCGCTATTAGACAATCGCCCGGATATAAAACAAGCTGCACTCACGCTCCAGGCGGCAGAGTTAAATATCGATGTGGCTAAAGCTAACTTCTACCCTTCTTTTGAGCTAAAAGCAGGGTTAGGTTTATCAGCGTTTGATAGTCGCTACTTGTTTAATGTGCCTGAGTCATTGGCATATTCATTATCTGGTGATGTTTTTGCGCCATTAATAAACCGCAGGGCGATTGAAGCGGTTTACCAAAATGCCAGCGCCGAACAAATTGAAGCGGCTTACGAATATGAACTGACCGTTTTAACGGCGGTAGCTGAAGTAACAAACAGTTTATCGAAGCTCGATAATTTGGAGAAAAGTGCTGAAGCGAGGCGTCATCAAATTGCTTCACTGGAACAGTCGATTGATATTGCCAATAGGCTTTTCTCGTCAGCTCATGGTGAATATTTAGAGGTGCTGCTTGCACAGCGAGAAGCACTGGAAGCGCGTAGCGAGTTTATAGAAACCCGTCAGCAGCAAATGGCCGCACTGGTTGATTTGTATCAGGCACTCGGAGGCGGATGGCAGTCTTAAAACAATAAGGAGAGCGTTAGCTCTCCTTTTTTATTTGCCTTTGTTAGAAACTGGTGTCGAATTCTTATCTTAACTTTCGATACTAGCAAAATGCATTTTTGTCCTCGCTTTTACTGCGTAAAGTTAAAACGGCCAAAAAAGCGTTCAGCTTCTTCACTATCAAATTCATAGCCCATATCTGTCATCGCTTGCAATGCATTTTCTACCGTATCGTAGAAGCCATAAGGAACCTCGGCAGCGTCGTAGCACTGAGAAATTTGATGCTTAGTTGTAAGCATAATATCGGTATCTAGTATCACCACGGCAAGAAACGACAGGCCGCGGGTTTTTCTTACCCGGGTTTGCTTTACAAAAATATCAAAGGTGGAAGGGGGCATCAGGCTTTCACCGTAAAGACAGCTTACTTGTGCCCACTTGGTGCCTTGTTCAAATTTCGAAATGTCGGAAGACAATTTCACCACGCCATTTCGCATGGTTTCATCGTTCCACGGGCCCCTTGCTGAGAAAAGCAGCAGTTGACCGCTTACGCTACATTCAAATTCGCCGTGCGGATTATTCATGGGGAATACCTTCAAGCCTTACTTAAAACTTAGCACCTAACTGTCAGCACGCAACTAACCATTCGGCTAAGTTCAAAGGCAGGCTTATGCGCTTAATCGCCTAGATGATGTCGCTCGACGTTTAATCTTCATTGCCAGAATTAATTCAGTAGTATGGGAAAGTTAAATGCATCACGGCAAAGTGATCACCCCATAAAAATGATCGGATAAAAACGAATAATGAAGGTGAGATATGTCTTTTACTAGAAATCACAGGTACCCGTCAGTCAAAAAACGGTATGCGATGTGGGCTGCGCTATTTAGCGTAGGCGCGCTAGCTATGCCAGCCACAGTGCTTGCGAGCAATGAAACCGAATCTTTTACTACCGACTCTGAACACTATTTTAAATCGGAAGATATTTTTAATCTGGAATACGTGAGTGAAGTTCAGGTGTCTCCAAACGGTAAACATATCGCGTATGTACGTCGTTCAAACGACATCATGTCAGACAGCAGCCGCGCCAATGTTTGGCTAGCCTCGGTAGATGGTAAATCAAACCGTCCCTTACTTTCTTCGAAAAAAAATTATTATTCTATTCGCTGGTCTCCAGACGGTAGCCGATTGGCTTACCTTTCTAATGAAGAAGGTAAACCACAACTGTATGTGCGTTGGATGGATACAGGGCAAACGGCACTCGTTACGAATGTCACCTCAAGCCCTAGCAACATCACATGGTCACCAGACGGTAAGCATATTGCCTTTACCATGAGCGTAGATGCCAAGGAAAAGCCACTAGACGTTAAGATGCCTAAAAAGCCTGACGGAGCAAAGTGGTCTCCTAGCTTTCAATATATTACCAAAGCTCGCTATCAAGCAGATGGTCGCGGTATTCTTGAACCCGCTTACACCCATGTTTTCGTTGTTCCTTCCGATGGGGGCACAGCACGACAGCTTACTTCAGGTAATTATCACCACAATGGGCGCTTAAGTTTCTCTCCTGATAGCGACAAAATCTATTTCTCTGCCAACCGCAGTGACAATTGGGAGTATGAGCCTGTTGAGGGGGACATCTTTTCTGTGGATATGATGGGTAATATCGCACAGCTTACCAACGACAAAGGCCTTGAATCATCGCCTGTCGTATCGCCTGACGGAAAGCACATTGCTTACGCACGCCGCGATGACGAAAAAGTGATGTACAAAAATAGCTATTTATATGTGATGAAGAGCGATGGTACAGATGCTCAAAATTTAACAAAAGACATTGATAATTCAGTGTCTAACTTTCACTGGAAAGATAATAAGCACGTTTATTTTCAGCAGTCGGTTCGCGGTTTAGCGCAGGTAGATGTAGTATCACTATCGGGCAGCGTAAAAGCCGTAGTTAAGGGGCTGGGCGGTACAACGTTAGGACGACCTTACGTATTTGGCACTTATCACGCTGTCGGTGATGTAGTGGCTTACACCAAAGGACGTACCGATCGCCCCGCTGATCTGTATGTCACTACGCGAAACGAGCGACAGCTTACTGCACTAAACGAAGACGTTTTAGGTCATAAACAGCTTGGTGAGGTAAAAGAAATTGTCTATTCGTCTTCTATTGATGGTGAAGAGATCCAGGGTTGGTACATTCTGCCGCCAAACTACGACAGCTCGAAAACGTATCCGCTTATCTTAGAAATTCACGGCGGCCCTAATCTCGCCTATGGCCCTGTGTTTACGGCTGAACTGCAGCGCATGGCTGCAGAAGGCTACGTGGTGTTTTATGACAATCACAGAGGTAGTACAGGTTATGGCGAGCGCTTTGCATTGCTACTTCAAGGGAAATACAGCTCGGAATATGACTTCTCAGATCATATGTCGGGGGTAGATGCGCTGATTGAAAAAGGCATCGCTGACCCCAATCGCTTGTTTATTACTGGCGGCTCAGCAGGTGGCATTGCATCAGCTTATGCCATTGGCCTCACTAACCGGTTTAAGGCGGCCGTGGTTGCCAAACCCGTTATTAACTGGTTATCAAAAGTACTGTCTGCCGATTCAGGTCTATATCAAATTCCTTTCCAATTTCCCGGTAAACCTTGGGATAACGTAGAACATTACTGGAAGCGCTCGCCGCTATCGCTAGTAGGAAACGTTACTACCCCCACCATGCTGATCACGGGTGTAGACGATAAGCGCACACCAATGTCTGAAACTGAGCAGTTTTATCAAGCATTAAAGATTCAAAAGGTCGATAGTGTCCTGGTGAGAGTACCCGAATCACCGCACGGGATTGCTTCTAAGCCTTCTAGAATGATTGGCAAGGTTGAAAATATTCTGGCGTGGTTTAAAAAATTCGACAGCGCGCAGTCACAAAATACGCAAGTTGAAGCTCAATAATTAGTGTGCTGAGACTAAGTGGGGCTAATGCGCCGACTCAATCGGCTCAAGGCCCCATTTTTTTAGTATTCGCGCATATTCGCCATTCGCCTTTAAGATAGAAAACATGCTCGCTTTAAACCGTCTGTTTAAACCACAGTAGGGTGTAGTTGCTCGATATCAGGAACAATAGATAGTTTTAGATCAAGCGCTTTCCAGTAATGGCTTTCTCGCAGTAAGTCCGCAGAGATTATAGGTTTCTCGTCTAACCAGCCATCGGGGAAGGTAATGGTAAGTTCATTCTTTTCTACGTTTACCACCAGGTCAGGTACGAAGCCTTCCTGGCGTTTTATATTAAGCAATACGCCTAAACGCAGTAACGCAATTAAGTGTTTTACCGACTGCTCATCGAAAAGATTAAACGTGGGAAGCTCATTGGTGCGAATTTTCTTTCTATGGAAGCGCACCAGTGTGGCTAGCAGTAATTGCTGTTCCTGAGTAAATCCGGGCATGTCTACATTGCCAAGAATATAGGCGCTGTGTTTTTGAATGCCCCGCGAATTAATCTGCATACCGACTTCATGGAGCAATGCAGCCCAGCCAAGCATACTTTTAAAGTCACGACCTTTCAGCTTCCATGCTTTTTCAACTTCGTTGAAAAGTGAAAGTGTTGTGTTAAGCACCATGGTAGCTTGGGAAGTGTCTACATCGTAGCGTGTAGCAAGACTACTCGCCGTTCTGCCTCTAATATCAGCATGATGAAGCTCATCTTCCATTTGATAAAGCACGCCTTCGCGCAAGGCGGCTGGCGAGTATACCAATCCCTCGATTTCGAGAGCTTTAAAAATGGCAATGAGAATAGCGAGGCCGCCCGCGATTACTACGCGGCGATCTTCACTCAAATCTGGGTAGCTTAACTTGTCTACATGACCAGCACTAACAAACTGCTTCATTAAGTTGCGCAAGCTTTTGAGCGTGACAGGAATATCGTGTCCGTTAGGACGGTCTTGCTGGCAAAGTGTAAACAGCGAACGAATGGTACCTGACGTACCGATACACTGAACCCAACCAAGTCTGCGATATTTGTTGTCTATTAACTCTAGTTCTTGCTGTGCAGCAGTAATGGCGCGTTCAAAGGCTTTAGGTTTAAGCTCTCCGTCTGGGAAAAAACGTTTTGTATAGCTCACGCAGCCCATTTGGAGGCTACGGCAAAGTAAAGGTGTAAACCCTTCGCCAATAACGAATTCGGTTGAACCACCGCCAATATCAATAACCAGCTGTTGGCCGTCCGAATGGTTAGTATGGGCAACGCCTGAATAAATAAGTCGGGCTTCTTCTACACCCGAAATTACTTCAATAGGGTAGGGCAGGATGTCTTTTGCTGCGCTAATAAAATCGCGGGCGTTACGCGCCCTGCGCAACGTGTGGGTGGCGACAATTCTCACGGAGTCGGGCTCAAAACCTTTCAGGCTCTCTGCTACTACTTTTAGCATAGCAAGCCCACGCTCCATCGCTTCATCAGACAAGATATCGTCGTCGTTGAGACCTTCGGCCAAGCGTACTTTTTGTTTAACTCTATGCAGAATCTGCACAGACCCAGCAACAATGCGTGCTACTACCAAGTGAAAACTATTTGAGCCAATGTCTAGTGCTGCGACTTTATTGACTTCGCGGGTTTCCACGTCATTAAAAACTGATTCGTGCTGGATCATGTACTAATTTTCTATCCTACAAAGTGTCTTCTAGCTTCTTCAAATAGTCATAAATTTCTATCTGAGAACGAAGTTTTTTACGATTTCCCCTGCGAACGTACTTGTTGCTCTGATCCTTGTCAATCACTCGAGCCTTCAGGGTATCTTTAAATTGTAGCTCCATAATATCAACAATGCGCTGTTGAAGACCTTTATCATAAACAGGGCAGCCCACTTCAATGCGGTTGTCCATGTTACGGGTCATCCAGTCAGCAGAAGAGATATACACTTTTCTATCGCCGCCACCTTCAAAAATCATCACGCGAGGGTGTTCGAGAAACCTATCAACTATAGAGATAATTTCGATGTTTTCGCTTATTCCTTTTATCCCAGGATTAAGTGAGCACATGCCGCGAACAATGCCGCGAATTTTAACCCCAGCCTGACTTGCGCGGTACAAATCGTCAATAAGTTCTTTATCAACCAGGTTGTTAATCTTGAAAGTGATTTGCGCTTTCTGACCTTGGTTTAAATGCTGAATTTCCTGTCGAATTAACGACTGAATTTTGGTCCGGGCGTTTAATGGCGATATTTGAAGATGCTGGAACTTGTAGCGTCGGTAAGGGTATTGAATAAGATCGAATACCGCCACGCCTTCATCGGCGAGTTCTTGATTACGGGTGAATAAGCTGTAGTCGGTATAAATCTTTGCTGTTTTCTCGTTGAAGTTACCCGTACCGAAATGCGCATAGTTCACCAAACTGCCCCGTTCTTCACGGGTCACAATACAAAGTTTAGAGTGAATTTTAAGAGTAGGCACGCCAAGTACAACGCGTATACCTGCATCGGTCATGCGCTTAGACCATTCGATGTTTGCCTCTTCGTCAAAACGGGCGCGAAGTTCTACCACAACGGTTACTTTTTTGCCGTTGTCTACTGCGTCAATCAATGAATTCACAATGCGTGAATTACTGGCAACACGATAAATATTAATACGTATGGTTTTAACATTCGGGTCGAAAGCCGCCTGACGCAAAAACTCGGTGAAGTGCAGGAAGCGGTGGTACGGGTAGTACAACAATATGTCCCGTGCAGTAATGGCATCGAAAACGGTGTTGTACTTGGAGAAAGCCTTGCTATCGATAGCAGGCAGCGGCGTATGCTCTAAATATTCTCGGCCAACATTCGGGAAGCCAATAAAGTCTTTAAAGTTACGGTAGTGCCCAGCAGCGTGCATGGTATCCAGCTTCGTAATCTTAAGACGCTTGCGCAGGTCAGATTTCATGTCCTCAGGCATGTTCGTGTCGTAAATAACACGTACAGGCTCTGCGATTAGGCGCTGTTTCATACTCTCAGACATTTTTTCAACGAAGCTTTCGTCAATTTCCTCGTTAATAGAATATTCCGCATCACGAGTCATTTTAAACGAGAATGCTTCAATTTCGTCGAACTTCACGAAACCGCGGAAAATGTCTTCAATACACAGCTGAATCATGTCATCGAGCATAACAATGCTCTTTTTCTTACGGCTTTTTTGCGGGGGGATCAGCATAAAGCGCGACATTTCAGAAGTAGGAACCTGAATAACCGCAAATTTGGGGTTGCGGTCTTTTCTTCTGAGCGCAACATATAAATACACTGACGTGCCGTTCAATCGGCTAAGTAAGTCGGTCTTCTTATCAATCAAGATAGGCGCAATGTGACGCAGTACTTTATTAACGAAAAAGTTGCGTACCCACTGCTTTTGATAATCGTCTAAATCATCTTTTCGAAGAATGTGTATATTGTAACGCGCTAGGGATTTAACAACGTCCTTATGAATTTGGTCGAATTTCTCAGAAAGCTGTACCACCTTTTTTTGGATCTGTGCCATAAGCACGGTCTGGCGTTCAGCTTCTTCTTCGTTGCCGTCGTTCTGCGCAATGGTAATTTGTCGCTTCACGTCAGCGGCGCGCACGCGATAAAACTCATCTAGGTTATTTGAGTAAATACCTAGAAAGCGAATTCGCTCAACGGCGGGGTTGTTTTTATCTGCGGCTTCTTGCAATACGCGTTCGTTAAACGCAAGCCAGCTTAGCTCTTTGGGATAATATAAAACGTCGTTATCCATAATGTCTCAATTCACGTTCATAAAAATGGTCAAAGACTGCCATCAGTCAGTGACACTACTGTGACAACACGTATCCTGGTGCATATGTACACGCATTGCGTTGCGGTAATTCCGTTACCTTTCGATGTCGTAATTTTGTATTTGTTATGCGCAATGTTTACGCGGCAAATACCAATACGCGCTTGTTACTATCGCTTCGCGGTTATATCTACCACTAAATCGTTAGCTAACGATTCCAGAGCATCTTGCAATGCGCCATCGTCGAAGTCTTCTGGAACTGCAATTTCTGCTTTTGCTTTGAATATAAGGCTGCCCCAGTTAGGCGCGCTTTCACAGTGTGAAGCAAAGGTAAGAATATTCAAGTTGAACTGATTTAACACGGAAGTGAGCTCTTGAACGATGCCAGTTTTGTCATTGCCCATAACATCAACCGTCAACTTAGTGGTGTTGTTATTTTCGCTACTCGCTACCGCCACTGACTGCACCGACAAATCTTTAATGGCATCTAGCGCATCAATTAAGTTCTGCTTGTTCTCGTCTGAAACATGAACTTCTACAAAGCCTGTGAACATACCTGCCATATGCGCAAAGCTCGACCCTTGCCAGTTGCCTTCGTGCTTGTATACACATTTAGCCAGCGCGTCTACCAAACCCGGCTTGTCTTTACCCATGATGCTGATTACTAATGATTGCATGCAGTGCTCCTTATTGGGCGTGTAGAGAAAAACTTTGATCGTCTTCCTGTTGGGTAATACCATAGGCGCAGAGTAGGTTGCGCGAAGGTAATGCCATAAACTTTCACTTGCTATTAGCATAACAAAACTTACACTGCTCACCAGTGCAATTTAGGGTTATTCTTCTTAAAAATGAAGAATTTCGAAAATAAGAATTACTAAACAGCCGCATGACTTTCGACAGCAACAGCACAAACAAAAAGCGCCAGCGCAGCGACAGGTGGTCACGCTATGTAGTGACGGGCTTTGGCGGCCTTGTTTTGTTGACGTTAGTTATTCTCATCACCCACTTAATAAGCCAAGCTCTGCCTTTGGCATACACCCCTAGCTTACAACACCTTTCAAGCTATAAAACCCAAGACAACGAAGAAATTATCAGCGCCGGCGACATCATCAATAGCCAGCCGCTGCTGGTTAGAAAGTCTGACTGTAGATTAGGTTTAAAGTTGCTTAAAGGCGATAGTTTGGAGAGTAATCACGATTACATTCGACCTTGTGAGCATAAGTTGTCAGCCCATAGCGTGATGGGAGAGAACTATATTGTTGATGTATCGCCCAATGCTCAAGTGAGGGTCTTGCCGGTTAGATCGTTCAACATGGGCGACAGCACAGCGGTCGATATCGCAACGAGCGCGCCCCAAGCTACGTTGTCCAATAATATTACGTTTGCATTACCTAAAGAAAAATGGCGAGAGCGTGACAGCTGGAATATGGCTCTGTCTTCCAAATGGGCTGTGGTGTCTATCTCAAAAGGTAACAGTGTTTTCATTCGTTGGGTGAATCGGCTTCGTCCCACGCAGGTGGTGGACAAACGGTTTTACAATGTAGATAGGTTGGTACTGCTGCCTGGTAGCGAGAGTGTGCTGCTTCAAATTGAAGATGCGCTTTACCTCAACCGGCTCAGCGATAAAGGGGCATCACTTCTACCCATAATAAGTGGTATTGATGCATCGTTAGATGAGAACATCGTTTTTCCTCTCGCTAAAAACCGCACTTTCTTTTTAACGAATACAAAAACGCAGACACTGACTCGCTGGGTGCTGAGTAAAAGTGAAAAAGGCCTCACATTTAAACCAACCTACCAAATAGCGCTTCCAGGAGAGACAGTAAGAGACGTAGCAGAACATGCCAGTATGAATCTAGTGGCTGTGCTAACCGATAAAGCACGGGTACTGTTGGTAAACCGCGTATCAGGTGATGTAGTGGCGTCGCAACAAATTGAGCGTACCGCCGAGAATATCACCTGGTATGGTAATAAGCTTTACGGCTACTCAGGCAATACGCTTTCAGTATGGGAAGGGAAGCATTTAAGCGGCATTACCACGTGGGCATCGCTGTTTGAGCCGCAACATTATGAGGGGTACGGAGCAGAAGAAACGGTGTGGCAAACCACCAGTGCTTCCGATTTTCAGGAGGCTAAATTTAGCTTAACGCCGCTTTTGATAGGCAGCATCAAAGCTTCTCTTTTGGCACTGCTAATTGCAATACCTGTTGCCATCGGCGCCGCTATATACACCGCATTTTTCGCCAAAAGCCGTCTGCGCAACATTATAAAACCGGCTATTGAGCTATTAGAAGCCATACCCAGCGTGTTAATCGGGTTTATCGCGGCCATTTGGCTGTCGCCGAAAGCCGAGCAGTTTTTGTTTTCCTTTGCCTTTTTCCTAATTGTTATCCCTTTTGTACTTATTGTCGTTGCTCTGGTACAGCGCCCTGTTGCGGAATACTTACCAAAGAAGCTAAGACACGGAGCAGAGCTACTATTTGCTATAAGCGGAGTGTTCCTTTTAGGTTTTATTAGCGTGGAGTATGCGCCCGCGCTTATTTTCTCGGTGATGGGAGTGGACGGGTTTACGCTACTTGCATCTGAATCGAATAGTCCCATTGGCAAAACCACCATAGTGGTAGCGCTTGCGTTAGGTGTGGCTATTTCACCGAGTATTTATTCTTTAGCTGAAGATGCCATTAACGGCGTTCCAAACGACTTAAAACATGCTTCGTTTGCACTGGGCGCAACTCGCTTACAGACCTTGCTCCACGTTGTGCTGCACGTTGCACTACCGGGCATCGTTGCCGCGATAATGCTAGGTTTTGGCCGTGCGTTTGGTGAAACCATGATTGTTCTAATGGTTACTGGAAATACACCAATCTCCAGTTGGGGCTTGATTGAGGGTTTGCGAGCACTTACTGCCAACTTGGCAATCGAACTACCAGAGGCCGATGTATCATCCGCGCACTATCAAATTTTATTTTTTACCGCGTGCATTTTGTTCTTATTTACTTTTTTGGTAAACACCATAGCAGAGCTACTGCGCCAGCATATAAGAAGTAGGGCGTATTATGGTTAATCGAACAATGTTTGGATTAAGCGCAGTTCAGCGCCAGTCGCTGGTTATCAGTCTAACAGCCTTTTTCACTAGCTTACTGCTTATCGCACTGGTGAGCGTGCTCTTGTTAATAAGCTTTCGCGGGACGGCTTATTTTTGGCCTGAACCTATCTATACCGTAAATGGTACACATCAAGACGGTACGGCGTTCTCAGTACTCGCCAATGTATTTGACGACCCCTCAAATGAGGATGTGACCCTGAATTACTCAGATACTCAGCATCCTTATGGCTTTCAAATTCAATTATCGCGAGAAAACTTATCTAGCACATTGCTCGCGAAAGATAGCGCAGACATCAAATTATTGGATGGCAGGCGCGTGTTGGCTATTCCCGAATATATTGTAGTCCCTTCTAAACCGCCACAGACCCTAGACAAAATTGATGCTGTCATAGAGGAAGTTGCCCAGATCAGTGCGCAAATTGAAGATCTCAATACGCGCCATCTAGCGCCTATTCACGAAGCGCTGTCTCAATTTGATAAACGTAACGTGGTGGCTGACGCACCAGCAAGAGAGCGCTTGGTCGCGTCATTTAATGAATATCAAAAGCGTGTTGAAGCGTTAGAGGTGACGCGGGCTGAGTACACCTTGCTGGTAAGTTTTGCAGACGGTACGCCGTTTGTTATCCCTATTTCTAGTATTCAAGATGTGGACTTTGTAAGTCGCTTAAGCACAATGGAGAAGTGGCAGGTAGTGTTTTCAGAAATAGGCGTGTTTTTAACTGATTCGCCTAAGCAAGCAAATACCTCCGGCGGCGTATTCCCCGCGTTGTTTGGTACTGTACTCATGGTGTTCTTAATGACCATCATAGTAACGCCCTTTGGGGTGTTGGCCGCTATTTACCTGAGTGAATATGCGCCTAACACGGCACTGACCACCATTATTCGTGTCAGTGTAAGCAACATGGCAGGGGTACCTTCTATTGTTTACGGCGTATTTGGACTTGGTTTCTTTGTTTATACCTTGGGCGGCAGTATTGATGAGCTATTGTTTAGTGACACACTGCCAGCACCCACAATGGGAAGCCCTGGCGTTTTCTGGGCTGCCTTAACCATGGCTATTTTGACCTTACCTGTGGTGATTGTGGCGACAGAAGAAGGCTTGCGCAGAGTGCCGGAAGGATTGAAAGCGGGCAGTTACGCGTTAGGGGCAACTAAAATTGAAACCATAGTGCGTACCGTATTGCCTATTGCGTCTCCGGGTATTATGACTGGCGTAATTCTGGCGATTGCGAGGGCAGCTGGTGAAGTTGCGCCCCTTATGTTAGTTGGTGCAGTCAAGTTTGCGCCAACCTTGCCCATAGATGGAGAGTTTCCTTATCTCCACCTTGATAGACAGTTTATGCATTTGGGCGTGCTTATTTATGACGGAGCGTTTCACAGCCAAACTGATGGAAAGAGCGCAAGCATGATGTTTGCCGCTTGCTTGCTTTTACTCGTGGTGGTGTTTGTATTAAATATTCTGGCAGTTGTACTTAGAGCGCGCCTGCGCAAACGCTATCTCAAAGGATAATACAGGTTTTGTAACATGTTGAAGTTGTTTGAACACAATACGCTGAACGTTAACGACATTGGTGAAGAACAAACTGCGGTAGAGGTTAAAAACCTCAACCTGTGGTTTGGCAATAAGCATGTGTTAAATGACATCAGCATGCGGATCCCAAAAAACAAAATAACCGCGTTGATTGGTCAAAGTGGCTGCGGCAAATCCACACTCATCAGCTGTTTCAACCGCCTTAATGATTTGTATGACGGCTGCAAATACAATGGTGAAATTATTATTGATGGTCAAAACATCAATAGTCGTAAAATAAATGTGTCACGCCTAAGAACAAATGTAGGCATGGTATTTCAGCGCCCCAATCCCTTTCCCATGAGCATCTATGAGAACGTGTGTTATGGGCTTAAGCTTCAGGGTGTGAAAATTCGACGACACTTAGACGATGCGGTAGAAAGCGCACTAAAACAGGCTGCGTTATGGGACGAGGTTAAAGATCGGTTGTTTGAATCCGCCCATGTTTTATCTGGCGGTCAGCAACAGCGTTTAGTTATTGCGAGAGCATTGGCATTAAAGCCCGACATTCTGCTTCTTGATGAACCGACCTCAGCCCTTGACCCACTAACCACGCTTTTTATTGAAGAGCTAATGGACGCATTAAAAAAGCAATGCACCATTATTATTGTGACGCACAACATGCAGCAAGCAGCTCGGGTTAGCGACTATACCGCCTTTTTCCATCAGGGCAGGCTAATTGAATATGCAGACAGCGATACGCTGTTTACCATGCCGGACAAAAAACAAACCGAAGATTATATAACGGGGCGATATGGATAACGGTGCAGTGAACGTGCGTTCTAACTTGGAGTTGCGTCGCAATGCTGAAGTTTGGCATGGCGTTGCGGCTTGTAATAATAGTGCAACGATAGGCACTGGCACATTGTCTAGCCGTTATTTATTAAGCTTATGGCGCGAGGAGAAATCACCATGCGACAGGTAGCCTTAAATACGCATATCTCAGGTACCTTTAATATCGAGTTGGAAAACTTGCGTAACTCGGTATTAACCATGGGAGGCGAAGTTGAACAGCAGCTGGTGGATACGTTAAAAGCGGTAAAGCACAATCATGCCGCTCTGGCTGAAAAAGTGGTGTTAAACGACTTAAAAATTAACTCCATGGAAATTCAAATTGATGAAGAGTGCTTGCGCATTATTGCCAAACGTCATCCTACCGCCAGTGACCTGCGTTTGATTATGACCATTTCCAAAGCCATTACCGATATTGAGCGAATGGGCGATGAAATCGAGCGTATTGCTAAACTGGTAACGCGCAATAAGCTGCCGAGTTCAGATACTATCAAGAGCAGTATGTTGCTTATTGGCGAGAGAGTCGCCGCCATGATGCGCGGCACATTCGACGCTTTTGCCCGTCAGGATGAGGCCGCTGCTTTAGAAGTGTATGACCAAGACAACCGCATTGACAGTGAGTACAAACGGCTGCTGTCGTATACCACCTCCGAAATGCAGAAAAGCACTGACGACATGCAGGATTGGCTGGATGTGTTGTGGGCAATGCGCTCGTTAGAGCGAATTGGTGATAGATGTAAAAACGTGTGTGAATATGTGGTTTATCTCACTCGCGGTACCGATGTTAGACATACACCGCTGGAAAATATGCAGCAAAAGCTGGAAGATTTGACGTAAACCTGTCCAAATGGTCAGTGTGTTTTTGCGTAGTAATATTCAAATATGGAAGTTGGTGAAATTTATTTGTCATAAAACTGAAATATTTGGTGGTTTTATCATCGCATTCAAATAATTCCGCATACTTTTATCGTTTTTCAGTGATTTTCGCTATGGCTTCTAACATGATTACGTTATCATGCGCCGCAGCCAAGAACAGATCGTGCAAAATTTAATCGAACCTTATGATAAAACACAATTTGTCTTTAACTTCATTCTCTAGCCTTTGTGGTGAAGAGATCATGCTACTTACTCAAGTAGCGTCCAGCCTAAATCGCGTTTAGATCGGGAGCGATTATCCGTGGAATTTTTTGAAAGTTATGGCCTAATTCTTATAATCCTTGCCGCCGGCGTTGGTTTCGTCATGGCATGGGGTATTGGAGCGAATGACGTTGCCAACGCAATGGGTACGTCAGTAGGTTCTAAAGCTTTAACCATAAAACAAGCTATTATCATTGCTATGATATTTGAGTTTGCTGGCGCCTACCTAGCAGGTGGCGAAGTAACGTCTACCATTCGAAAAGGGATTATCGACTCAACCTATTTTATAGACATACCTGAATACCTTGTATTAGGCATGATCTCATCACTACTTGCAGCTGGAATCTGGCTGGCGGTAGCGTCGTGGTTGGGGTGGCCTGTATCTACCACTCACTCAATTATCGGTGCAATCATCGGTTTTACTGCCACTGGCGTCAGCATGGACGCGGTAGCATGGGACAAAGTGGGCGGTATTGTTGGTAGCTGGGTCGTAACCCCTGCTATATCTGGCGTGATTGCTTATCTTATTTTCATGAGCGCGCACAAGCTCATCTTCCAAACAGCCTCGCCGTTTGCAAATGCGAAGCGTTACGTGCCGTTTTATATGGCATTAGCTGGTTTTGTTATGTCGCTTGTTACTATTAAGAAGGGCCTTAAGCACGTTGGTCTAGAGCTAAGCGCCGTTAACGGATATCTGCTGGCGATTGCTATTGCTGTAGCATTGGGCTTCTTAGGTAAATGGTTTATCGGCCGTATGAAGTTCAGCGGTTCTGAAGATGCAGACCTACAGGCGGCTAACGTTGAGAAAGTATTCGCACTGCTAATGGTAGTAACAGCCTGTTGTATGGCGTTTGCCCACGGTTCAAATGATGTAGCTAACGCTATTGGACCGTTGGCTGCGGTAGTTAGCGTAGTAAGTAGTGGTGGTGAAATTAACTCTAGCACTACCCTTGCACCGTGGATCCTTCCTCTAGGTGGTTTAGGTATTGTTGCGGGTCTTGCGCTATTTGGCCACCGTGTTATCAAAACCATTGGACAGGGTATTACACACTTAACACCAAGTCGTGGTTTTGCAGCAGAACTTGCAGCAGCGTGTACAGTAGTTATTGCATCGGGTACGGGTTTACCTATATCTACTACACAAACTCTCGTTGGTGCGGTATTAGGTGTTGGTTTGGCGCGTGGTGTATCAGCGCTTAACCTGGGCATTGTAAGGAATATCGTCGTATCGTGGATTGTAACTTTGCCTGCAGGCGCAATCCTTTCGATTATCTTCTTCTACATTCTTAAAGCGTCGTTTGGCGTAGCGTAGAACATAGCGCTAACAAACGTTCGTATTAAGCGAAAAGAATTAAAAAAGGCCGTGCTTGAAGTGAAGCACGGCCTTTTTGTTTGTGGAATGTTTTCTCTAATCAATAGAGATAGGCGTTTCAAAACCGCGTGGTTTAACGCCCACTACGGCGCATTTTAGCTGATGAATGGTTTCTTCCGCGGTGTCGCCCATGATATAGCCAGGCACGCCCAAACGTGCGACTGTGCCCATTACGATAATGTCGGTATCAAGGGACGTGGTAGTGGCTGCAATTTCTCTTCTAGGGTAGCCGTGAACAATGTGCTTCTGAGGCTTTAAATACTCCATTACATCTTCTTCAAGCTCATTGCCTAGCTCTTCAAGCAGTTTATCTAGTTCAGCTTCACGCTCTGCATGGATTTTCGCTAAGTCAGTTTCCATTCTATCGTTATCAACCGATATGAAACCGTCTCTTGCTATGTTCTCAGGAACAGCATCAAAAACGTGAACAATGTGTAGCTGTGCAAACTCTAACAAGGCTATTTGGCTTGCATGGCGCAGAATGTCGCGGTTCAGGTCGCGCCTGATTGAAACTTCATGCTGTGGGTAGTGATAGTTCAAATCTAGTGCTGCAACCACGTTTTTGTATTGGCTACGAGGCTTGTGGTTAATGATCCACACCGGGCAGGGGCACTTGCGGAACAAGCGCATATCTAAGCTTCCGAATAACTTATCCAGAAAGCTTTCTTCTGCTCGCTTAATCACTAAATCGATCTTGTTCTTCTGAACGTAGCGCACAACGTCGATAAGGGGTTGTCCTACTGCTACCGCGGTAGATACGGGATAGTTTTTTCCCCAGCTCTCTGCTTGTTCTTTTAACCAGTGCTGAGCTTGGGTTTCCATAGTTTGCTGAGAATCAACGTAAGAGAAAGACTCCATGACCATGCTGGCGTTAGGTGGCAGTGACTCAAGAGAAAGCATGATGGTAAGTTTAGCTTGATGTGCTTTGGCGATATGCAGCGCCTGGGCAACCGTATCATCCTGACGATGCGAGTCACTCAATACGCATAAAATGTTCTTATAATGTCCTTTCATACTGCCCTCAATAGTTAATCGCTCTATTGACTGAATGATACAAGAGCGGGTCTTACTTCGCTGTAAAAATATCTTACTGGTTTAATCCTAACGCTAGTTGTAGCGGCTTTCCAGCACGTATAACGCATTCTAATACGCTTTATATTTGGAAATTGTACAAACCTATTACTGAAATGCCACTTGCTTAATAAACCAAAAAAATTGTTGTGTTTAAGACTGTTAGGCGCGTGAAAGTAATGGCGAGGTTTTTTTAGGTGTATCAGCTAACTGTTTTTAACAATACTCAGGAACCTTGGTATAAGAGCTCTAGGCTGTATTTAATCTTTATGTTAGATTAATCCAATATCTTTTAATCCATTTTTAAATAACTGAGAGATGCCCATGAAATGGCCTAATCTTAAGCACCTGCACTATTTGGTGACGCTACATCAAGAGCAACATTTTCATCGTGCTGCCCAGCGCTGTAATGTAAGTCAGTCAACATTAAGTACGGCCATTCAGAATCTAGAAGAGCACTTTGGAAGCCAGCTTCTTGAGCGTGAACATAAGACCTTTGTGTTTACGTCTTTGGGGCTGGATATTGTTGAACGTAGTAAAGTATTGCTTCAAGAAGCGGGAGAGCTTGTTGAGTATGCGCAAAACGCGGGTAACTGGCAGCGAGGCACCCTAAAACTAGGTGTTATTCCAACCATTGCACCATTTTTATTTGAAGGCATGATGGGGGCGTTTTCTGCATTTCTACCCGAGATAAACTTGGAAATGCAGGAAGACACGACCGAGAAGCTGCTACAGCAGTTAACCGACGGCAGATTAGACTTACTTATTCTAGCACTGCCAATGGAAACGCCTGGGTGCAAACAGATGATATTGGGACACGATCCGTTCCATCTTATTGCGCACAAAGATATGGCTGAGCAACTTCCAAACCCAGTCGACATTTCGACCTTACCTAAAAAGAGTATTTTCCTACTTCAGCAAGAGCACTGTATGACTGGGCATGCGGTAAGCGCGTGTAATCTTCAGCACAGCGATCAAATCAGCAGTGTTGCAGCAAGCAGTTTGTATACCTTGGTGCAGCTGGCAAATAGCAAAATGGGCTACACTTTCTTACCTGAACTTGCGATAAACCAATCTATTCTTGAGCATACCGGTCTTAAGAGCTTTCCAGCGGAAGAGCAGGGCTTCCGTGAGATTGGCTTAGTATGGCGTTCAGGTACAACGCGTATGCAGCTGTTTCGTCGTATTGGTGAAATTATCTCGCCTCTATTACCCATTCCCACACTAAAATAGTGCTGGCGCTGAGCGCGCTTTCCTTCATAGTTAGCTAAAGCGGTTGAGCCTATAGGTTCAGCCGCTTTTTTATTGCTGACGTCAATTGCTGTCTTGTGCGTCCCCAAAAAGAGTTCTGCATCCTTCATCTAAAGCGCAGTTTCAGTGGCGTTATTCCCTAAATGGCAATTTATTTATCAAATAAACAAACTTTTTTGCAAAGCTTATCGACTTAATGGTTAAGTAAAAAAAAGAGCGTAAAAACGGGGAACGGCGTGTTTAAAAAACGAGATGAAAAACTCGTGGAACAGGCATTACAGGGTAATAAAAAAGCGTGGTTTACGCTTATATCTCGCTACGAAACCGCTATGTACCAATACGGTATTCGAATGACAGGGAATAGCCATGATGCAGCAGATTTAATGCAGGAGATTTTTATCTCTGTGTTTCGCAGTCTTGCCTGTTTTAAAGGTGAGGGCAGTTTTAAAAGTTGGCTCTATCGCATTGCCCACTGCCGCTGTATTGAGCTGTATCGCAAGCGAAAGCCGCATTCAGACATTGACGACATACAGGCGCCGCTTTGCGGTGCACCATGCCCTGAAATGCAGCTTTATAGCGACAGAGAGAGTAGAGCGTTAACGCAGGCTATGCAGACCTTACCTTTAGGCCAAAAAGCTGTGGTGGAATTGAAATTCTTCGGCCACTTCACGTTCGAAGAAATTGCACAGCAAATGGATATCTCAGTAAATACCGCTAAGTCGCGACTTTACGCTGCCTTAGCAAAATTGAAGTTGGAGTTGGAATAATGACCTTATATGACAAAGAAGCCTTATTCTCAGCTTATCTGGACAACTCGCTAGATAGTGAGCAAGAAAAGCAGTTTAACGCGTTGTGCGAAGCAGATGCTGAATTCGCGCAGGCGGTAGAAAATAGTGCCCGTTTGAACAGCGCAAGTGCAAGCTTCGTTGCTCCGGCGCTTCCCCAGTGGGACAAAGAACAGACCTTTTTTAAGAAAGATGAACCTCGTTCGCTTTCGTCTTGGTTTAGCTTGCCAGCGTGTGCTATGGCCATGTCAGCCTGTGCGCTGTTAGCCGTACTTACTGGCGCTAAGTTGTCATATAGCGATAACGGTGTAGCGCTTACGTTTTCAAACAATGGCGCCAACACAGTGGATAAAATGGTGGAGCAGCGCGTGACACAAGAAGTCGCCAAAGCTTTAGGTGAGCAACGTGATTTTTATCAGCAGGCCAACCAAACACTATTTAAAGAATACGCTCAGGCGCTATCTGCGCAGCAGCAACAAAGCAGTGCAGAGCTTACCAAGTACTTGTTAGCGTCGAGCCGAGAAGAGCGTAAACACGACTTTGCCGAGCTTATCAAATTTATTAATGAGCAGCGTATTGATGACCAGCGCTTCTACGCACGCCAATTTACGCGTTTACAGGACGAAATTGATGATATTGAGATAGGGTACAGCGCGGTAAACCTGCCTAACTCGCTTTCTGACAGCGGAGTTAATGGACGAGCTACCAATTACTCTACCGTACCATCAACGCAGCCCTATACCACAAACAATCCACAGTCGTCGCTAGATGACTAATGTAACTAGGTGAAATTATGAAACGTTTATTAACTGCTTTACTACTTTGCACCACTGCGGGTGGCCTTGCGAATGCACAGAGCGCGCAAAAATATGACACGCTATCGAACGAGCTAGAAATAATGTCTGGGGTGCTTAAAACATCGTTGCGACAAAATGCGGCGACAGAGTCTTGGAGAGTAAGTCAAATTGAAACCAGTTACCTTGCAGGGCAGGGCGCGGTATTTACTTTTTCAGTAAGAGGCCAAAGGGGTAACTGGGTGCGAGAGATAGAAACGCTGGTAGAAGGATTGGTTGCCACCGTACCGCCAGCACCGCCTGCACCACCAGTCCCGTCTGCAAATTCGTTTAGTGATGTAGATGACATTGTGTTTGAAGCAGCCAGAGAGTGGGAAGCTTACGCAGAAGAAACCAGCCATCGTTTTTCTCAGGCGTTTGCTGACAACAATAGTCGCTTACGCGACTTGCGCAACATGCAGCGTGAACTTGCCTGGGAAGCAAGAGAAGTAGAGCGTGAACTGCGAGATATTACCTTTGAATTGCGTCACGCAGACGAGGCGCGAAAAAAAGAGTTACTCGCGCAAAAAGAGCAGTCTGGTGAGCAGCTTAAGCAATTAGAAGCGAAAGAGAAAAGCATGAGGGATGAGCTCAAAGCCATTGAAAAAGAACAGACTAAACAAATGGAGGCGCGAAAAGCGCAGCAGCAGCAAGCTTACAAAACGTTTCTGGCCGGTTTTGAGTCGAGCATGAGCGAGACCTTATGCCGATTTGGATCAGGCTTACGCGGTCTGCCGGAAAATGAACATATCAGCATGGTGCTGAAAGATTTTGAAATGGACGAGAGCCGCGAGCGCAAAGACCGAATTTATGTATTTACTCGTGCTGATATAGTGCGCTGTGTTCAAGAAAAAATAGACGCGAATAAACTTCTCACCAACGCTAATATTTATCAGTTTTAAATAAATAAGCTCGGCGCACTTATGAACGCTTTGCTTTGTTAAAACAGCACGCGCGCCTTCGTTAATGAACGTTGATAACAAAGGCGCGCTTTTTATTGGCCTACATTTAAGGTGCAATATGCCCTAATTCTGCTGCCCATGTGAGTTCAGATCTCTTAAGGTTATTTGCCGCACTAGCGCCAAAGCTGTGCAGCGCATTGTAAGCGCTATTAGATGGAACGCGGCAATAGTGGCAAAGGGCGTAAAACAATAAACTACAGCGGTGCTGTGAACCGTCGCAATGTAAATATATCTTCGCTCCCTCACTGAGCATTTGAGAGAGCTCGTGAAGATACTGATGAAGGTGTACATCTTCGGTTGGCGACGCAGATGACGGATGCATAAAGGGAACCCACAGCCATTCCAAGCCCACGGCGAGTGAACTGTCGCGTATAACTGGCGCCTGTTCTTCACTGGTTTGCACTGTTGCAATGTGGGTTACGCCCAGTGATTTTAATCGTTCGAAGTCACTATCTACTGGCTTTTTCCCCAAGCATATTTGACCTGCTCGTAGAGAAAACCACGCAATGCTGGGGGGCGTTGCTGCGCTATGTTCCTTTGTCTCACCTTGTTGCATGGAGTCTCACATAAGCTTCTAAATGAATTCTTGCATAAGTGTTAGCGTTACCTAACGACTTCGTTATACGACAAAATAATAAATTGAAAAGTAATGGCAGCTACAACCGCCAATAACAAACATGTGCCAAATTGCATGGGTGTATTTTACCTTTTTTGCCACGTAAAAGCACACACCTACGCTGAAACACAGCCCGCCTGCTACCAATAACCAAAGGCCAGCACCGGGAAGCGCAACATAAAGAGGGTAGATAAGACCTAGTGCAATCCAGCCCATAAGCAAGTAAGTCATCACTGATACCTTGGGAAAGCGATGCTGCGCTACGAGCTTAAACGCCACGCCACCTATTGCCAAGCTCCAAACAATAGCCGTCATTGTGATACCCAATACGCCACCAATTGAAACTAATAACAAAGGTGTGTAAGTACCCGCTATCAACAAATATATCGCACTATGGTCAAATAGCTTAAGCCACCCCTTTGCCTTTTGGTGAGAAATGGCGTGATAAAGGGTTGAACTTAAGAACACTAAAATGAGGGTAGAGCCGTAAATAGCCGCCGTGGTTAACGCTAGCGTATCTTCAGCGCGATAAAGCATAAAGATTAAACCAACGATAGCGGCAATAAAGCCAACCCCATGACTAATGCTGTTCAGCCACTCCTCCACAACAGAGTAAGCTTTTGCAGGAATGCTTTTCGAGTGTTGTGTTGCCGGTGTTTGAGTCTGTTCGCGGATCATCACAGCTCCTGTCTTATTTCTGAAAATATATGTAGAAGACGCCACTAAAGCTAATTAATTACAAGTCACTAGGCGTCCTTTGCAGCAAAAGAAAACCTGCGAATACTTTGTCTTTCATCTAGATATTGGGTGAAAACAAGGTCGCCATATTACTACGCTAATTGAGACAATTATAGCGCACACTTGTTCGCTCAATACAAAAATAATAACAGATTAGCTAAACAATGTGATGACAATAAGATTACAACACCGCGCTAAAAATCCGCGTTTTCAAAACAGCCGCCCAATTTGTCTAACAGGGATTTCAGGGTGCGGCTCTCTTCTGCAGTCATGCCATTAAGTTTGCACAACATCTGAGCAGGTACTTCCTCTGCTATGGTCTTTTTTTCTTTCCCCATTTCGGTGAGTTTAACCCGTTTAACGCGCTTATCTGCTTTATCCTTAGTTATCACTAAGAAGCCCTTGTCCTCTAGCTTTTTAAGGATCAGCGACATAGCACCACCGTCGATAGCGGTTCTATCTAAAAGTTCGGCAATGGTGATGTCGTCGTTTTCCCACAACGCCATTAAGGTTACATACTGAGGGTAGGTGATATCCAGCGCCTTAAGTAGAGGGCGGTAAGCACGCGTAAATGCGTTCGACAACGTATAAAAACGATGACATAGCTGATTTTCTAACTTCAATAATTCTGACATAGCACCTAACCCCAATACCGCTTTAAATTAATACAATATTTTGCATACAAAATACTTGATCTGCAAGTTGGTTCGGTGTTAATTTGATTTGCATGCAAAGTATTTGTTTAGACAAACCTATGAGGAGAGCAACTATGCATAAGCTTCAACAAGTCGTTTATACCGGAAGTGCAACAGCAACAGGCGGTCGTGAAGGTACTGCGAAGTCGAGCGATGGCAAGCTAAGCGTGAAACTGTCAACACCTAAAGAGCTAGGTGGCGCTGGTGGAGAAGGCACAAACCCTGAACAAATGTTCGCGGCGGGCTATTCTGCGTGTTTTATTGGTGCACTTAAGCATGTGGCTGCGTCACAAAAGATTAAGCTGGCCGACGATATCAGTGTAACGGGCGACGTAGCTATTGGCCCCATTGAGCAAGGCTTTGCTATTGCGGTAAAACTGACAGTAGATTTAGGCGACATGGATAAGGCGCAAGCGCAAAGCTTGGTGGATACTGCCCATCAAGTATGCCCGTATTCAAACGCGACTCGCGGTAACATAGAAGTAGACATTGCCTTAGCTTAACGGTACGGCAGTAAGTTCATCAAATACGCCCGCCACAGCGGGCGTATTTATTTGTGCATAGCACTCCTATCTTTTGAAAACATAGCGCCAGTTTTCACGGTTAGGCTCACATTTATTTGATATTGAAGTGGCGCATCAAATTTCGCCGTGCTGTTTTGGAAGTATAATGTTTTGGATTATAGCGCGGGTAAAAGGCAGCTCTTCGAATTAGAGTCGCCAGTCATATAACGGCTTGGTACACTAAAACAGTATCAATCATCCTTTAGGAAGTTATATGAAAAAATACGGATTACTGGCTACATTCGTATGCGCGCCCGTGTTGTTCGCGTGCAGTGATAACACCAGTTTAAGTTCACCAAATACAGAAAACGAGCAAGCCGTTGCGTCTACTTCGGACTCTAGTGCAGATGCGGCTAAGCACACCGATGCAGGTATTGCTTCTGGTGTAGATTACCACTCATTTGCTAACCCTAATGAAATTCGGGTTACGCACCTAAGCTTAGATTTAACCGCAAACTTTGAGTCGAAGCAGCTCGTTGGTGAAGTAACCCTCGATGTTGAGCGTACGAAGCCTGAAAACAATACGCTAGTATTGGACACGCGAGCGTTAGAGATTCAGCGTGTTAGCGTAGAGGGAGAAAGCGTTCCCTTTGAAATGGGAGAGACTGACCCTGATTTAGGCACGCCTCTTACGATTACTCTACCAAGTGCGGCAAACTCAGTAACGGTAGCGTATTCAACTTCACCCGAAGCCTCTGGCGTACAATGGTTAACGCCAGCGCAAACGGCAGGTAAGAAGCACCCATTCCTGTTTACACAGGCGCAAGCAGTTCACGCACGAAGCTTTATTCCGCTTCAAGACTCGCCACAAGTGCGCGTAACCTATGACGCAACCATAAAAACACCTGAATCGTTATTAGCGGTAATGAGTGCGTCTAACGACCCAACCACCGAGCGCGATGGCGAATATGAGTTCAATATGCCACAGCCTATTCCTTCTTACCTTATTGCGTTAGCCATAGGTGATTTGGAGTTTAAAGCTATGGGTGAGCGTACTGGTGTGTATGCTGAGCCTGCGTTACTTGAAAGTGCGGCGAAAGAATTCGAAGATACCGAGGCAATGTTAGAGGTAACGGAAGAAACCTATGGACCTTACCAGTGGGATCGTTACGACCTGCTAATTCTACCGCCTTCATTCCCGTTCGGCGGTATGGAAAACCCTCGCTTGTCGTTTATAACACCTACAGTTATCGCCGGAGATAAAAGCTTGGTGTCTCTGATTGCTCATGAACTTGCACACAGCTGGTCTGGCAACACAGTTACTAACGCTACATGGCGCGATCTGTGGTTAAACGAAGGCTTTACGACCTATTTAACCTACCGAATTATGGAAATGATCTACGGCCATGATCGTTTCAAAAAAGAAGCAGTACTAGGTTATCAAGACCTGGAAAACGATGTTGCAGCCTTAGAAGAGAATGATGAGATCCTGGCTATCGACCTTCGTGGTCGTAATCCAGATGATGTTTTCTCAAATATTCCTTACGAAAAAGGTGCACTGTTCTTACGTGAAATTGAACACAAGATTGGCCGCGAAAACTTTGATGCGTTCTTAATGCAATACTTTAAGGACTTTGCTTTCAAGAGCATTACTACCGACACATTTATTGCTTACTTAGATGACACGTTATTAAAGCAATACCCTGACCAGCTGGACGCGAATCGCATTCACACATGGATTTTTGAGCCAGGCATTCCTGAAGGCGCACCACACCCAGAGTCAGATGCCTTTACCAAAATCGATGATACGCGAAGCGCTTGGCTTTCTGGCGATGTGAAAGCGGCGGATATTGAAACCGCGCAGTGGACTGTACACGAGTGGTTGTATTTCCTTAACAACATGCCTGAATCACTAAGCGAAGCACAGCTGGCTGAACTAGATTCTGCGTTTTCGCTCACTTCGACTAAAAACAATGAGATTGCTCATAGCTGGTTGATGATCGCGGTACAGAATAACTATCAGCCTGCTTATGATCGTTTGTATAGCTACTTGGTGTCGATAGGGCGTAACAAGCTAGTTAAACCTCTTTACCGCGAGCTTTCAAAAACGCCTGAAGGCAAGGCATTTGCTAAGCGTGCGTTTGAAGAAGCGAAGCCGGGGTATCATCCACTTACGGTGAAAGCTAATGAAGGCTTTGTGAACTAAGAGGTTATCTGACTCACCTGAGTGGGTCGTGATAAACAGACTTTCGTTTAGCAGATAGCGACAGCAAAGGTTAATTATTAACTGCTGCCGATTTTGCAAACGTAGTTAAATAGAAAAGCAGCTCGTCCGAGCTGCTTTTTTGTGCCCGTGTGTATCATCAAAATAAGAAGTGGGTTGAAACAACGAAAAGCTGAACATTTGTTCAAAGAAAAGATCTGAACATTGGGTACAACGTATTAAGCCTTACTTTGATGTGTATAAGTATATTGCGGTTCATGGCGGAATATCGCGCGATATCGCTTGTATGTTGAAGGATTAAACCCCTCTTTTAAGGAGCTTTTATGTATACACAAAAAATGCATCCAGCAACTACGTTTCCCGACGTTTCAGTTACTCTGTCTACCGATGAATCTGTGTCACTGACTAATAAAGGTGAGGGATGTGACTGGAAGATGGTGGTTGTTTATCGCGGTAAACACTGCCCGATATGCACAAAATTTCTGAATAAATTGGAAGACTACAAAGGTCGCCTTCGCGAGGTAAATATTGATGTGGTTGCCGTAAGTGGCGACAGCAAAGCACAACTTGATGAGCATTTAGAAGAGCTGTCAATTACTTACCCTATTGCCTATGGGCTTTCTTAAGAAGATATGGCGAAGCTTGGGCTATATATTTCAACACCTCGCTCAGAAAAAGAAACCGACCATAATTTCGCTGAACCTGCGTTGTTTGTATTAAATGAGAAAAATGAAATTCATATTGCGGAAATTGCTAACGCACCTTTCGTGCGCCCAGATTTAGAGCAACTTGTTTCCGGCTTAGAGTTTATCCGTAACCCAGATAACAACTACCCTATTAGAGGTACTTACAAAGGGTAAGTATGGGCAGCTCATGGTTACAAGGTAAGGCTCTGGTGATTACTAGAGCCGACTGCTTAGATGTTTAAGTCCCATCCCCTGAATACCTCGTAAATCACGTTTTCGCAGGCACTTACTCGTTCTCTTCTGATACCGAAAATGCAATAGGTGCCATTTGCTTTTTAAAGTCTTCTAATGCATCTAGCGGCAATTCGACGTCTATTTTGACGCTGCTTCCGTAATCACAGTTCGCGATATTGCCCTGTGCTTGTTCCACCAGATGACGAACGAACTGTTCGTGTTTGAAATCTATGTCTACACGTAGCGGTTCCAGTTTAATCTCTTGCCTGATTTCAAGGGCGTCAATGGCCTGCTGAGCGGCAGCAGAGTAAGCTCTTACTAGGCCTCCTGCACCTAATTTAATGCCGCCAAAATACCGCGTAACGATAATCATAATGTCACCGATATCTTTGTGCTGAAGTACATTTAAGATGGGTTTCCCGGCAGTACCGCTGGGCTCGCCGTCATCCGCCATTGCCGCGCTGCTTGGCGAACTGGGGTTTCCAAAAACATAGGCCCAGCAGTGATGGCGTGCGTCGGGATACTGTTGTTTAACACTATCTAACAGCGCCATTGCGCTTTCGCGAGAATTCGCAAAGCCAGCACATGCAATGAATTTGCTTTTCTTAATTTCGTACAGGGTTTCAACCTGTTTAGCTGGGACGGGATAAGTCATCAGCGCATTGTAAGCGAAGTTAATTTTTTATTTAAGCTTAATCAGCTAGGTTTTATTGGTAAATGAAGGGACATGCTAACTTGGAAATCTCAAGAAGTAGTGTTATGGACGATATTAATAAATGGGGAGTTTCACAACCAGAGTAGAGCGTCGGCGTTAGATAAAAGGGTAGTGAAAAAAAATGACCTGATGGTTTCGGCGTTTGTCTACCAGTGTGGTGGAGGCGGGGAACAGTATATCGCTGCATGTCAGCACCTAACAGCTGCATATTGTTAATGTCGTTAATACCGCAAAGAGTTAAAGAGCGCTCTGAAAAAGTGAACCTTAGTAATTATGCATTTATAACTTTCAGCAATGCCAAACGAGTTAATCTGCAAAGAGCAGGCTATTGATTCTCAACAGCTCTTTATACTTGTTATCCAGCGCAAGGCTTTTTGACGTAAGTCGCACTTGCGGCTTATCCATTTGGCTTAATTCCGCTTAGAACTGTTGTGTTTTTCTCACACTAAGGTAACTATTCACATCGAACAAGAAGTAATAATACTCATAAGACCATCTATGCCTCTAGAACGATTTATTCCTTTTCGCAAACGCGACGTCATTACCCTGTGTGAAAATTTACTCGCTCATGAGTCAGAAAGCTTCCGTACTTTCTCAACCTTGTTAGTGAGCCGTATTCACTACAAGTATCATGAACAATTGGAAGCATTGAAAAATAGCTACAGTCATTTCGACCCAAATAAAGATACACGTGAATTACAGCCTGCGGATGAAAGGGTGCGTAAGCAGAGCCAAAGAACGTTTGCCAAGGGGTTTGCTAGCCTCTTAAACGCAGCTAATTTTGAAAAAGTTACAGACGACGATTTAGATGCAGCATTAAACGAAGAGTCGCTTTTTAAAGTGCGCCTAGCGGTAAGCTTTGATGACTTTGAAAATGTGGTGTTTTATCGACGGGGCGAGTCTGTAAAAACAGAAACCATACGTACTTTTTTCGGGTTGCGAAAAAAGCAGGTGTCGTTTACCAATTACGACAAAGTCGCTGTTTATATCACTTTTAAAGATGAAGCCTACTTCAAAGAGCAAGGGCAAAAGCCTGTCACTTTTAAACCTGGTTCTACGATAGTAAAGCTTTTTCAAAACGTACCTAAAGCAGACTTGGAAATGCTGTTTCCTAACAGTGAAGTTAAAATGCGCCCGCTAGATAAGTTGATTATCAGTGCATCGGCTGCAATAGGTGGCACCGTGGTGCTAGTGACTAAGTTAGGCGCGTCGTTACTTCTCATGGCGTCTTTTCTGGCCTTTTGGCTTGGCTTTAAAAGCGAAGAAGTGGAATTGACCAAGCAAAGCCTAATTACTTTTGGTATCGGCATGGGGGTATTCGGCAGCTTTATCTTTAAGGAATGGACAAAGTTTAAAAACAGAAAAATTAGGTTTATGAAAGCCTTGTCTGACAATTTGTACTTTAAAAATTTAGACAACAACGCAGGCGTATTTCATACGTTAATTGATGCAGCAGAGGAAGAGGACTGCAAAGAAGCTTTGTTGGCTTATACATTTTTGCTTAAATGTAGTGAAACCTTTTCTGAATGCTCCGCCGCCTTTGGCGCATCACGTTCAGAAAAGGAGATTGCTGCGGGCGGGATGACATTAGCAACTCTCGATAGTGTGATAGAGAGTTACTTTTCAGAAGAGCTTGATTGTGCTCTCGACTTTGATGTTGCTGACGCTATTACTAAGCTGGTGGACATGGAACTAGTTGAACAAGACGGCGATGTTTTTGTAGCGCGGGCGCTTAACGAAGCAGTGAAAACACTCGATGATTACTGGGATAACATTTATCAGCCTGTTTAATTTACGCTTACATCGCCGTTATTGAGAGCAAGCTAGCATATTCCACAATACGCGCTTTATGACATCAGTTTTCTCGACGAGCAGTACGCAGAAATAACTTTTTCAGACAAGCAATCACGCTATCAAACCGTTGTCATAAAAGCACAAAATCTCTATAGTTGCCTTAAGGTGAGTAGAACTATGTACACACCTTGGCAACAGCCGCATTGCACTGAATGCGCACCTCTATCTCCAATGCAACAAGCCTGGTTCACTTCTACATGAAAATATTGCATACATCTGACTGGCACTTAGGTCAGAGTTTTTTTACGAAAAGCCGCAAAAACGAACATGCCGCCTTCCTCAAATGGCTTCTTCAACAAGTAGAAGCGCATCAAATAGATGCGATTATTGTCGCGGGTGATGTGTTCGACACGGGCACGCCGCCTAGCTACGCCAGAGAGCTCTACCATGCGTTTATTGGTGAGCTACAGGGGATGCAGTGCACATTGGTGGTGCTGGGGGGAAATCACGATTCAGTGTCGGTATTGAACGAAAGTAAGGCGCTACTGAAATACTTAAATAGCCACGTAATTGCCAGTACATACGGCGAATTGAGTGAACAAGTCATTACGCTTAACGATCGCAAGGGGCAGCCCGGTGCCGTACTGTGTGCAGTACCCTTTATTCGCCCACGTGATGTGCTTGTCAGTGAGGCAGGGCAAAGCGCCACTGACAAGCGCCAAGCGCTGGGCGATGCGATAAAGCAGCACTACGGGGCGCTTTATAATGAAGCCAAGGCACTGCGCGCCTCAATTGAAGAAAAACAAGGAGAGGAGGGCAGTGAAAACAGCGCTGCCATTCCTATTATTGCTACCGGGCACTTGACCGCTTTAGGCGTGAGTCAGTCAGAAAGTGTACGCGATATCTACATTGGCACCCTTGAAGGCTTTGACGCTAAGGGTTTTCCGCCCGCCGATTACATTGCACTTGGGCATATTCACAGGCCACAGAAAGTCGCTAAAACAGAGCACATTCGCTATTCAGGCTCACCCATACCGCTCAGCTTTGACGAACTAAACACGCAAAAGCAAGTGGTGTTGGTAACGTTTGAACCTGAAAGCACAACGCCAACTATTTCAACGCTTCCGGTACCGCGCTTTCAGGCCATGGAAGTAATAAATGGCGATTTAAAGGCGATTGAGGCGGCCATTAATAAAAGCGACGCCATCGCGTTAGCTTCTCAAACAGATGATGCCGTTAGCGATGCGGATAAACCCCTTAGCGAGGTTAATAAACCCCTTAGCGAAATGAATAAAGCCGTTAGCGGAACGGATAACGCCATTAGCTCTAAAGACCCAGTGTGGTTATGCATTGAAGTTGAAACAGAAGACTATCTGACTGATCTACAGCAGCGTATTCAGGGCTTGTTAGAAGGGAAAAACGCTGAGATTTTACAGTTGAAACGCAAGCGCACAGTAAATAGCTTAACGGAAAAGCAAAACGTCCAGCTTAGCGAACTATCGGTAAACGATGTATTTGAAGCACGTTTGGCACTGGAGAGCATAGAAGATAATCCAACAAGTGAGTCGGCACAGAGCGGGTCGGTACCAACTGAGTCGGCACAAGCAACCCTGCTAGATGATGACCAAAGCGCTGGAGCGACAAAAGAAGCCGGTTCAGAGAAAAACGCTCCACGCATAAACCGGATAAGGCAGCTGTTCAATGAAGCAGTAGAGCAAGTGCACAGCAACGATGAAGATGCTGAAGTACCAGTAGAGACCTCATTGGCAAACACAACAGAAAATAAAGGCGAGTAATACAATGAGAATATTGACCTTACGCCTTAAAAATCTAAACGCCTTAAAAGGGGAGTGGAAGATAGATTTCACCCAGTCGCCGTTTATCGACAATGGCCTGTTTGCTATCACGGGTCCAACGGGGGCGGGTAAAACCACGCTACTTGATGCCATTTGTTTAGCGCTTTATCACCAAACCCCTCGCTTGGGGCCAATTTCAACGTCTAACAACGACATCATGACCCGCGGCACGGCGGAGTGTTTGGCGGAGGTTGAGTTTGATATTAAGGGGAAAGCATACCGTGCGTTTTGGAGTATGCGTCGGGCCAGAGGGAAAGTTGACGGTAACCTGCAAAGTGCCGATGTTGAGCTGGCCGAAGTTGAAAGCGGCAAGGTATTGGCTACCCAAGTTAGGCCGAAAAGCGAAGAGATTGAAAAGCTGACTGGTCTTAACTTTGCCCGTTTCACCAAGTCTATGATGTTGTCGCAAGGGGATTTTGCTGCGTTTTTAAATGCTAACGAGGCCGACCGAGCCGAGCTGCTTGAAGAGTTAACTGGCACCGAAATTTACGGGCAGATATCACAGGCAGTACATCAGCAATTTAGTGACGCTAAACAAAAGAAAAAAGAGTTTGCGATAAAGCTAGAAGGCGTAACCTTGCTTAGCGACGAGCAAATCGCCCAGCTTGAAGAAGAGCAAGCACAAACCAAGAGCCAAGTCGCAACGTCTAACCAAACACTTGTTCAGTTACAAAAGCAACAGCAGTGGCAACAAGCGTTTAACGCCAATGAGCTCTCCATTAAAGAAGCCAGTGAAGCGCAGCAGAGCGCGAATAACGCCATAAATGAGGCGAAACAACAACTTGATCTTCTCGCCCAAAGTGAGCCAGCTGAAAAGCTTCGCCTGCCATTTTTGCAAAGAAACGGGCTTCAGCAAGACGTAACCCGTTATAAAGAAAGGCTTGAAGAGAAAGCAGCCCAGTTGCCAGACTTAAAAACGCAAAATGCACAGCTCAGTTTGGAAGTGACCAACGCTGAACAAGCGCTAGCGCTTACAAAGCAACAAAGCAGTGAGCTTGAAAAGCGCATCAATGAGCAGGTAGTTCCGTTAGATAACCAAATAGCGCAGCTCACTAGTGAACAGCAAAAAGAAAACGAAAACGCGGCACGTTTAAGGCAGTCAATAAACGCGTTAACGCTAAAGCGCACAGAAATCGAAAACGCTTCGGCAGATAACAAAACAAAGCTTGGTGAACTGGAAACTTACTTAAGTGAACATCACTCACTTAGCGGCATGGCAGAATTTATAAGTGGCTGGAGTGAAACGGCGCGCCATATTGAACATGATCAGAAGCAATTAGAAACACTGACACAAAGCGTAAAGAATGATCGTCAGGCGCTTTCATCCCTAGATGAAGCTATTGCAAAAACAAATGAGTCGTTAAGCGCGTTGACGCAGACCTTCGATGACAAAAACGCGCAAGTTGCCAAGTGCGAAAAGGCACTTCAGGCCGCGCTATCTGACAAACTAAGTGATACTAATAGTGCTAATGCAACCAGCAAAGCAAGCCTTCAGCAAGAGCGTGATACCAAGCTCCATCATTGGGATAACGTGTTACAGATAGGGCATATTCAACAGCAATATTTGGCACTAGAGCAAGACAGAGTATCGCTGAGTGCACAGAAAGAGGACTTAGCGAAGCAACTAGCACAGCAGCAATCTGACCGCCAAGCCTTGGTTGATGCTTACAGACAAACCCGCAGTAATTTAAAAGACATAGAAGCGCTTATCGCCCTGGATGCTGAAGTGGCGCACCTGCGCGCGCAGTTAAAAAGTGGCGAGCCATGCCCTGTCTGTGGGGCAAACGAGCACACCACGTCTAGCGTGGTTATTGATGTACCTGAAACTATCCAAAAGCGAGATAGCTTAAAGCAGCAGTTAGATGATATTGAGCAGCAAGGGGCGCGAGCAAAAGAAAGCGTTACACAAACTGAATTCACTCTTGCTCAGGTTAATAAGCAGCTAGAACAGGCAAGCGGGCAACGAGATACGCTACTAGAAAAGTGGCAGCAGATTTCAAGCGTACTTAGCGCTGATATACCGAGCTTTGAAAAGGTCGACATTAATACTTCGCAAAGCGTCGCTCAATTTACCCAGCAGTTTAAAACTCGTCTTGATGATATTAGTGCTCAATTAACCCGTTTAGAAGAGTGCGAGCAAGCTCTAAATGCTGCACAACAGGCTAAAAATGAAGCGCAACAGTTGCTACAAGCCAAGCAGTCAGAACTTGCTGTTTCGTTGCAGCAGCGCGAAACCTTGGAAAAGCAATTCACCGAACGTAATTCAGAGTTAGAGAGTAAAACAAAAAGGGTTAACGACGGTATTTTAGCGCTTAGCGAAACTATGACGGCGCACGGTGCTGACATTCACAACCTGTCTATTGATGGAATTACCACGTGGTTAAATGAAAAAGCCGAAGCGCTAAAAACTTATAAACACAATCATCAGCTACACGCCAAACTTAAAGATGAGTTGCAAGAGGTAAGTAGCACCTTGCTTGTGGTCAGTCGTGATATCGAGAGCGCCGAAAATCAGCTTAAGGGCGTATGCGAAGAGCTTGTGCAGCTAGATAATAGTTTAAAGGCGCTGCGAGACTCGCGCACAACCGTATTTCCTGAGGGGGATATTGCTGAAATAAGGAATAAGGCAAGCGCTGCCCAAGAACACGCTGAGCGAAATGTAAATGAATGCAAATCTCGCCTGCAACAAACGGACACTATTTTGTCTCGTTTAGAAGCAGAAATTGCCCAGCTTAATGAGCAAATGCGCGAAAAAGAACTGGCACTTACAGAGGCAACAGAGCACTTTAGCCGTCAGTTGGCGAGCAGCCCTTTTGACGATGAGCAAGCGTTTAGCAATGCGCTTTTAGACGAAGATACCCGCAACACTTTGCTTGAACTGCAAAAGCGATTAACTCAGCAAAAACAACAAGCGGACTTAAAGCTAGAAAACGCGCTAGCTACCCAACAATCGCTAAAAGCCCATGCTAATGCAGCGCAGTGGCAGAGCGAGTTAGAAGAGCACGGTGCACAGTGGCTCGATACGAAAATTACCCAGCAAGCTCAGCAGCGTGACACCCTGTTATCGTCTTTAGGGCAAATTGAACAGCAGCTAAGCGCTAACAATCAAGCCCGAGAAAGGCAGCAGCAGCTTGTTGATGAGATGGCCGCGTTTGAGGCCTATTACGATGATATTACCTACCTGCACTCGTTAATTGGTTCGGCCAGTGGCGACAAATTCAGACGTTTTGCCCAAGGACTTACTTTGGACAACTTAGTGCAGCTTGCAAATCAGCAGCTTAATAAATTACACGGTCGCTACCAGCTAATTCGAAAAGAAAACGAAGGGTTGGGTTTAAGTGTATTAGACACCTGGCAAGGTGACGTAGTGCGAGACACCAAAACCCTGTCTGGCGGAGAAAGTTTCTTAGTGAGCCTTGCACTGGCATTAGCTCTATCTGACTTGGTCAGTCACAAGACCAGTATTGATTCGCTGTTTTTAGATGAAGGCTTTGGCACCCTTGATGCTGAAACTTTAGATGTGGCCCTTGATGCACTGGATAACCTAAATGCCAGTGGAAAAATGATTGGTGTGATAAGCCATATTGAAGCCATGAAAGAGCGTATTCCTACTCAGCTTAAAGTGATTAAACGCAACGGTGTGGGGTTGAGTGCACTAGAAAAACCTTATGCGGTGGGGTGAACTCACCGCGTAAACCCTTATAAACGGCAAGCATACGGTTATTTGCGAGTAACTAAGACTAAACAGGTTCATTTGTGTAACGTTATCCTTTATGGTGCGTCGTCAAAATAATAATGGATCAACATTTATGGATTCAACGTCACGCCCCAGCCTGTTTCAGCGCTACATGAATGGCAGTTTGGTACTGCAAATTATCATTGGTATCGTATGCGGTATTGCTATAGCGAGTTTTTCACCTTCAACTGCTCAATCAGCAGGGCTATTGGGTAACTTATTTGTAAAAGCCCTAAAAGCAATTGCTCCTTTATTGGTTTTTGTTTTGGTCATGGCGTCCATCGCCAACCATAAGCAAAACGAGCAAACCTTCATCAAACCCGTGCTTGTGCTTTATTTGTTGGGCACACTTCTGGCTGCGCTCACCGCCGTGTTGGCAAGCTTTGCTTTTCCTACAAGCTTAAGCTTAGTGACTTCAGAAGTTAGCCAAGCTGCGCCGAAAGGTGTGTCGGAAGTCCTTACCGCTTTGCTTTATAACATGGTAGATAATCCGGTAAATGCATTAGTAAATGGAAATTACATTGGTATTCTCACGTGGGCTGTAGGTCTAGGTTTAGGTCTACGTCATGCTAGCGAGGCAACAAAAGCGCTACTTCAAAATATGGCAGATAGCGTAACAACCGTGGTGGGTTTTGTTATTAAACTCGCGCCCTTCGGTATTTTCGGCTTGGTAGCTAATACCATTGCTACAACGGGCTTTGAAGCATTGCTTGGATACTCTCATTTATTAACGGTACTGATTGGCGCAATGCTATTTATCGCACTTGTGACCAACCCTTTATTAGTATTCTTGGCAACCAAAAAGAACCCCTATCCTTTGGTGTTCAAATGCCTGAAAGAAAGCGGTATTACGGCGTTTTTCACCCGTAGTTCGGCGGCGAATATTCCGGTAAACATGGCGCTGTGTAAACGCTTAAAGCTTGATGAAGACACCTATTCGGTATCTATTCCGTTAGGCGCCACGATTAATATGGCTGGGGCTGCAATCACAATAACCGTGTTGACGCTAGCTGCGGTTAATACCTTGGGAATTTCTGTAGATTTCCCTACTGCTGTATTGTTAAGCGTTATCGCTGCGGTATCAGCATGTGGAAGTTCAGGTGTTGCAGGTGGTTCGCTGCTGCTTATTCCGCTTGCCTGTAGCCTGTTTAATATACCCAATGAAGTGGCTATGCAGGTGGTTGCGGTGGGCTTTATTGTCGGCGTACTGCAAGACTCTGCTGAAACAGCATTAAATAGCTCCACCGATGTCTTGTTTACCGCCGCTGCATGTGAAAGGGCAGGCGGCCAGTAAACATAAAAGCGTCAAACGTTAAAGCGTTAACTCGTTAAGTGTGCGAGCTTATTGCATCTACTGCTTCAAAAATTAGCCGTGCAGCCAGCTTTGCGGTGCGGCTATCAATGTCATAATTGGGGTTCATTTCCGCAACGTCACACAGTCTCCATTGATACCCATAAGTACTTTGGTGCTGTGCTAAAAAGTGCAGTGTGTTGATAACAAGTGTGGGAGAAATTCCCAATGCACTGGGCGCGCTAACGCCAGGTGCTTGTGCTGCTGGAAATGCATCTAAACATACAGTGACGTAAAGCTCATCGATGTCTTTTAGCATCGGAGATAGTAGCTCATCTATTCGCTGCATACACAGTGATTCATCATTTAACGCCACATCGGTTAAATAGCGCGTGTTGGACGTATTGGCAAAGTTAAACAGCGCTGGTGTATTGGCTGCTTTCGATACGCCCAAACAAGCGTAATGAAACGGTGTATCGTGTAGCTGGCAGTGATCATACACTTGCCTGAACGGCGTACCTGAACTGGTGTTTGGTGAAGGCTTTCTTAAATCAAAATGGGCATCAAAATTAATAACACCAATGCGGGCGCTTTCGGGCTTAGCATTGAAAAGCCCTTGATAGCTACCCCATGCAATTTCATGTCCCCCTCCCAGCCCAATGACCAATCTATCATTTTGCTTGAGCGCATAGCAAATGGCGTCAGCATATTGGGTTTGTGCCTGGGCTAAGTTCTCTTTAGCGGTAACATTCCCTAAATCAGCCAATGCTGCGCTTGGCCAGTGCCAGGGTAAGTTTGCCAGTGCCTGGCGAATAGCGTTTGGACCAGCCGCTGCACCTACGCGGCCTTTGTTAAATGCCACACCTAAATCACTTTCAAAACCAACAAGGGTAACGGCGTTGGCCAATGAATTATCTTCGCCCACTTCAAGTTCGTTAACTTTTTGATGCCAACGTAGGCCCTCTATGCCGTCTTCACTGTCTATTCTGCCTTGCCACTTAAACATGTTTACCTTCCTTAAACACCGCAACGGGGCGGTGGCCATTAATACAATAAGCGAGCTCTGCCGGCGTTTCGATATCCCACAGCGTTAAGTCAGCAAGCTTGCCTGCTTCAATAACACCTCGGTCGTGCAGCCCGAGTGCGCTAGCCGCGTGAGCAGTAGCGCCGCGTAGCGCTTCTTCTGGCGTAAGTTGAAACAGCACACAACCCATATTTATCGCGGTAAGGATTGAAGCTAACGGCGAACTACCTGGATTAAAGTCAGTCGCTAAGGCCATGGGCACATTGTGCGCCCTTAGGGCGTCTACCGGCGGCTTTTGAACTTCACTTAGGTAATAAAAAGCGCCTGGTAAAAGCACGGCAACGGTGCCACTTTGGGCAAGTAAGGGAATATCGCTGTCAGCTAAATATTCAATGTGATCTACCGATAGTGCGCCATACTTAGCTGCTAGCACTGCACCTTTGCTGTCGCTAAGCTGTTCTACATGAGCTTTAATGGGTAAACCGTGCTGCTGTGCGCAGCTAAACACTCGTTCTGTTTGTGAAGTTGAAAAACCGATAGTTTCACAAAATACATCAACGGCGTCAGCCAAGTTTTGAGAAGCAATATGAGGAAGTGCTTTGTCGCAAATAAAATCGATATATCCTTCTGAGTCGTCAGCAAATTCATTGGGCAGGGCGTGAGCGCCTAAATAGGTAGTTTTAATACTCACAGGAAGATGCTGCTCAAGGGATTTAGCCACGCGTAACATGCGCACTTCAGTGTCTAAATCCAGCCCGTAACCTGATTTGACTTCAATGGTGGTAACACCTTCTTTGCACAGTCGCTTTGCGCGTTTTATCGCAGTGTGAAGCAGGGTGTGTTCGTCAGAGCGTCGAGTTTTTTCAACCGTCCCTTTAATGCCACCGCCGCGCTGCGCAATGTCTACATAACTTGCGCCCTGCAATCGCATTTCAAATTCTTCGGCGCGGTTGCCGCCGTACACTAGATGCGTATGACAATCGATGAAGCCAGGCAATAACCACGGGTGTTTGGGCGTTGAACCTTCATTTTGGGGAATTAGGGTAGTGGCATCTATTACGCTTTTGGCCTGCTCAAACACGTCGTCTAGTGAGTCATCGCAAGGAAGTAACGCAGCAATTTTGCCGTCTTTTATGGCAATGGCGTGTGGCGGTAATTCACCATAAGGCAACGCGTTGTCTTGCATAGACGCAATGCGAACATTGTAAATAAGCGTGTCGTACTGATAACCCATAACGTGCTCCACTCTAAGCCACCTCTTGTCTGGTTTTTTCGTCTAACTGGTCGTCTAGTTCTTCGTCTGGCTTTGTCCAAAATCTTTACTGAAACGCAGTGTAAATTTTGAGTTCAGTGTACTTGTGCATACTTGTATATACAAGTATGCTGTTAGCATATTATTAACAATTTAGTTGTGAATGGCCACGATATGCAACCTCGGTACAGAGTAATTAAGACAGCAATTTTGGATGCCATCGAAAGTGGTGAGATGAAGCCGGGTAGCCAAGTGCCTTCAGAAAACCAACTTGCCCAGCAGCACCGTGTAAGCCGAATGACTGCTAGAAGAGCGTTAAGTGAAATGGTGGACGAGGGCATTTTAATGCGCAGCCAGGGGATAGGCACGTTTGTGTCAGATAGTCGCCCTATGAGCTCAATGCTTGAGATCAAAAGCATTCGCGATGAAATAGAGCAGCGGGGGCATAGGTACACTAACGAGATATTAGTGTTGGAAACCTCGCCAGCCAGTGATGCTATTGCTCAACGACTGGGTATCGATGTGGGAGAGCCAGTATTTCATAGCATTATCGTACACTGCGAGAACAATCTACCCGTGCAGTATGAAGACAGGTGGGTTAACCCAGCGTGGATTAACGACTATTTAGATAAAGATTTTAAAGCTCAAACTGCAAACTTTTATTTGAATCAGGTCGCGCCCCTTTCACAAGCCGACCATAGCGTAGAAGCTGTGATTGTTGAAAAAGATATTGCACAAGCACTATTGATTAAGCCTAAAGAGCCGTGCCTGAAGATTACTCGACGAACATTTTCTCGTGGGGCGGGGAAAGCAACTGGCACAAGTGCTGTGGTTAGCCACGCTGTGCTTTTCCACCCTGGCAGTAGATACCGACTGGGAGGACACTTGGAGTTTTAAGTGTAAACGCGCCTAGGACGCTAACTCTCAAGGCGCTTTTTTAAAGATACTACTTCTTATAACAACAATATTTCAGCAAAAGAAAAAAGATGCCTAGGAGAAGTTTATGAAACGCCTCGACCCTACAAGAGAAATTCGTGCCCCAAGAGGCAGTACGCTAAATGCCAAGAGCTGGCAAACTGAAGCGCCGCTTCGCATGTTAATGAATAACCTAGATCCAGACGTTGCTGAGCATCCGCAAAATCTGGTGGTTTACGGCGGTATTGGGCGCGCGGCCCGTGACTGGGCGTCTTACGACAAAATTGTCGAAGTACTCAAGCGTTTAAATACTGATGAGACGCTGCTAGTTCAATCAGGCAAACCTGTTGGGGTATTTCCCACTCACGAAAATGCCCCTCGTGTGTTAATTGCTAACTCTAATCTCGTACCCCATTGGGCTAATTGGGAGCACTTTAACGCTCTGGATAAAGAAGGTTTGATGATGTACGGGCAAATGACCGCAGGGTCATGGATATACATAGGCTCGCAAGGCATTGTGCAAGGCACGTATGAAACCTTTGTTAGCGTGGCCAAAACGCATTTTGAAGGAAGCGCTAAAGGACGCTGGATTTTAACAGGGGGCTTAGGCGGAATGGGTGGGGCACAGCCTTTAGCTGCAACCATGGCTGGCTTTTCAATGGTAGCTGTGGAAGTTGATGAAACCCGCATAGACTTCAGAATTCGAACGGGCTATCTGGACAAAAAAGCGCATTCGCTAGAAGAAGCTATGGTCTTGTTAGATAAGGCCAAGCAAGTCGGTAAACCAGTTTCAATAGGCTTGCTCGGCAATGCTGCTGAGGTATTTCCCGATATGTTAGAAAAAGGGATTATTCCTGATGTGGTAACCGATCAAACCAGCGCTCACGACCCGCTTAATGGCTATTTGCCTGTAGGTTGGACACTGGATCAAGCCGAAGCGCAACGCAAGAAAGATGAAGCGTGTGTCGTTAAAAAAGCAAAACAGTCGATGGCGCTGCAAGTTAAAGCCATGCTGGGTTTTCAAAAAGCCGGCGCGGCAACGCTCGACTATGGCAACAACATTAGGCAGATGGCGCTGGAGGAAGGCATTGAGCATGCTTTTGATTTTCCAGGGTTTGTCCCCGCTTATATTCGACCGTTGTTCTGTCAGGGCATTGGCCCCTTTAGATGGGCTGCTTTATCTGGTGATCCAGAAGATATTTATAAAACTGACGCTAAAGTTAAAGAGCTCATACCCGATAATCCGCATCTACATAACTGGCTAGATATGGCTAAAGAACGTATTCAGTTTCAGGGCCTGCCCGCGCGTATTTGCTGGGTTGGACTAGGTGAAAGACAGAAGTTGGGGCTTGCCTTCAATGAAATGGTGCGCAGCGGAGAATTAAGCGCACCTGTAGTGATCGGTCGAGACCATCTAGACTCTGGATCGGTCGCTTCCCCAAATAGAGAAACCGAGGCCATGCTTGATGGTTCAGATGCGGTTTCGGACTGGCCATTACTGAACGCGTTATTAAACACTGCGGGTGGCGCAACCTGGGTGAGCCTTCATCATGGTGGTGGTGTAGGAATGGGCTTCAGCCAGCATTCGGGCGTGGTAATTGTTTGTGACGGCACGGACGAAGCGGCTGAGCGAATTGCTAGGGTACTGCATAACGACCCTGCAACAGGCGTAATGCGTCATGCAGATGCAGGCTACGACATTGCAAAAGACTGTGCCGCCAAGCACGACCTTGACCTTCCTATGGTAAATTCTGTGGCTAATAGTCAAGGGGTTGGCAATGAGGGCTCAAATTATAGCTCACACCATGATAGCTCAAACCAAAACCTAGACGGGGAGGCGTAATCATGTCCCAGACGTCTTTTTTTGCTGAGCAAGATGGTATTAAAAAGCTAACGCTGGTTCCTGGCACATTGACGTTAGATCAGTTACGGGAAGTACATCGAAGCCACGTTCATTTATCGTTAGATGAAAGCGCAATATCCGCTATAAACGCTGCGGAGCAAGTAGTGCTTAACGTGATTAAAGAAAACCGTACTGTTTATGGTATCAATACCGGCTTTGGGTTATTGGCTAATACCCGTATTAATGTTGACGAGTTAGAGTTATTACAGCGCAGTATTGTGTTATCGCACGCGGCAGGCACGGGCGACTTTATGCAAGAAGACACCGTGCGCCTACTTATGCTGTTAAAAATAAACTCGCTAGCACGGGGTTTTTCGGGCATTCGGTTAAGCGTAATAAAAGCGCTGATTTCTTTGTTTAATGCTCAAGTTTACCCCGCCATTCCTGAAAAAGGCTCGGTAGGCGCCAGCGGCGACTTAGCGCCTTTAGCACACATGAGTGTGGTGCTGTTAGGAGAAGGGGAAGCTTTTTACAAAGGAGAACGTATAAGTGCGGCTAAAGCATTAGAAATAGCTGGCATGGAGCCAATTGCGCTGGCACCCAAAGAAGGCTTAGCATTGTTAAACGGCACGCAAGCCTCGACAGCGTTTGCACTTCAGGGGCTATTTTATACTGAAAATGCGCTTCACAGTGCTATCGGTATTGGCGCGCTTACGGTTGAAGCTGCGTTAGGTTCTCGCGTGCCCTTCGACGCGCGCATTCATGAGGTGCGTGGCCACAAAAGCCAGAGCGATGTAGCCTCGGCTTTCAGAGCATTGCTAGATACTTCAGAGATTGGCAACTCACATCAACGGTGTGAAAAAGTACAAGACCCGTACTCTCTGCGTTGTCAGCCACAGGTAATGGGAGCGTGTTTACAGCAAATGCGCTACGCCCAAGAGATTTTGGTGGTTGAAGCTAATGGGGTAAGCGACAACCCGTTGGTTTTTGTTGAAAATAATGATGACGCTGATACGCCAACTGGTGATATTTTATCTGGCGGAAATTTCCATGCCGAAACGGTGGCGATGGCCTCAGACATGTTGGCTATTGCACTATCTGAAATTGGCGCACTGTCAGAGCGCAGAATGTCGCTAATGATTGATACTCACTTAAGCGGTTTACCGCCATTTCTAGTTGAAAACGGTGGGGTAAACTCGGGGTTTATGATCGCACAGGTTACTTGTGCGGCGCTTGCTAGTGAAAATAAAACCCTTGCGCACCCTGCTTCTATTGACTCTTTGCCAACGTCTGCAAACCAAGAAGACCATGTTTCCATGGCTACCTTCGCTGCCAGGCGCTTAAGAGATATTTTCGATAACGTGGCAAGTATATTGGCCATTGAGTGGTTAGCGGCCTGCCAAGGTTTAGATTTTAGAAAGCCGCTTGCAACAAGCAAAAAGCTGCAGGTACTGATGCAGCTATTAAGAGAGCAAGTGCCGTTTTACGATAAAGACCGCTATTTTGCGCCAGATATTGAAAAGGCAAAGCAACTTATTAAGCAGCACGACCTTATGGATAAGACACAGTTAAACCTGTTAGGCTAAAATGATCACTGGCTCGGTATTTCGAGTAAACAATTACAGATCATAAATAGAGTAGAGGTGGGAATGATATGAAAACAAATGGACGTTGGTTAAGTTCAAATGAGGCTCGTACTTCTATGAAAGGCACTTTCAAGAGCGGCACTTTTGTGAAAAGCACTGTGCTGGGGTTACTCGCCGCGTCGGTGTTTACGTTGGCAGGCTGTAGCGACAGCGAAGTGGGCGATGTGTCTCTTGGTCTTTTCACCACAAAAGACATTAAAATTGATGCGCTTCAAGACCCCATAGTGACAGGTGTAACCTGCCATATTTCAAGTATTGAAGCGAACCTTGATTTGTCGGACCCGTCAGACAGCTCAATCGCGTGCAGGCAAACCGGCCCCATCACTGCCGAGATGCTTGACGCTATCGATAAGTCAGATTCTGGTGAAGTGATTTTTAAAAAATCAAAGAGCGTGTTTTTTAAGAACATGAAGCTTCGACGAATTTATGATGCTGAATCAAAAACGCTGATTTATTTGTCTTACAGCACCAAAGAGACATCTGGCAGCTATAAACATAGTTTGTCTACGGTACCACTGTGGGAAACGCTAGCGTTTAAAAAGCCCGCGTAGCGAAACGCATCAACTCAATATCAAAAAGCCCTCTTACATGAGGGCTTTTTGATGCTAGCACCTTGTATTTAATCTATCCACCGGTTGTAGGGTAGGCTATTAGCAATAGTCTAGAAAAAGCGTGTATAAACCAGCATGGCACTCAGAGCTGTATCATCGTCTGTCAGCGGGCTATCGCTAATGCTATCGTCAAAGAATGTGGCGCCAATCTCTAAGCGGGTCATGCCACCCAAAAATTGGCGGGTGGAAATAGCAACGCGAACCTCTGTGTTAAGTGCGCTATCGCCGACATATACGTTTCGAAATGCATTAGCTTCTTCAGGTCGTACACCGTAATAATAGTCGACATAGTTGCTGTCTTGGTAGTTAACGCCTACCGATGGCTCTATCATGAAGTTATTTACTCTAAACTGTTTGCCTATTCGAGCAGATGCCTGGTAGCCATCGAACTTACCAAGAATATCCGCGTTGGTTGACAATGAATACACCCAGCTTCCCGTATTATAGTTGAGCCCAACGCCAGCAGCGTAACTAAAGTCTCTGTCTTCCATACCAGTAAACACTGCGCTGTCATCTTCTTCGTAACCTGCAAATACCGGCACAAGCTGGGCATCAAGGGTGAAGCCCTTTTCTCTAAAGAGTTCGTAGCCTATGAATGGCCCGTAAACCCGAAGCTTTTCACCGGTGTAGCCAACGATAGGAATAGGCACAATGCGGTTATCAAAGTCGGTATACACATCTTGGGATGCGGCGACACCAAAACCCCACATCCAGCCTTGGGGCTGTTGTGACCCTGTTGGTTGTTGTGCAGTGACGGTGGAAGAGAATGCGAGTAATGTTGACAGGCTAGCTGCGCCTAAACACTTTAGTAGAGTCATCAATAAATTTCCTTTTTTTCACAATACAGCCAAAGCTTCCGGTTCGATCAATATTGAGGGTGCTTTCTACGTTTAACTACTCATATGTGTAGAGTGATATGAATGCGATTTACGCAATGGAAATTTTCCTCACCTTAACTCAGTATGAGGAATGTTTATTACAGTGAGATTTAACGCAAAATTGAGAGTTGAATAGTAAGTGATACTGCAGCTCTCACATAAATTGAGCGTGATATAAGTTCGCCACGACCACTTGTAGAGAGAGGAAGTAAGGTTGTATTACCTTAAGCGCCATTTTATGCAAAACCAGAATAGTATTAACTTAGTATTAAGCTTGGTGGTTTTTAAATAAGGAAGTGATATGAAATTCGTGACAAAGCTTAGTGCGCTGGTCGCCGTATCAATGCTTGCGGCAGGATGTGTAACGCAAAAAGGTATGGACTCAAGTGAAAGTATGCCTACCGAATCGACTGTCGAAACAACCAATTCAGTCGCTAAAACAGACAGCGAAGCGTTGAAGCAAGGTGTTGATGCTTCAGGGCAAGAAAGCGAAAACACAGTCAAAACTGCTAACAAACCAACAGAATTACCCAAGCAGAAAGTAGGGATTTTCATTAATGCTAATGAGTTTCCCTCGCACACTCATATTGGTACCACCAAGTTTAATAACTTCACGAAAGAGTATGCATACGACTGGCAACTAGCCTCTACGTTTTTTACTAAGCTAAAGACAGCAATCGAACAATCAAATCGCTTTGAAGTGGTTGACGTAACGCCAAAAGTGAAAGGTGCGTGGCAGCTAGACTTCGTGGTGAAGCAGAATGACAATTGGTCTTTTAACGAAAACCAAAATGCCCTTAGAAAGTCGCTGCTAGCTGATGGTGTTTCAAGGATCATTGTCGTTCAAGAGACACCTACGGTAGCCATCACTGAATGCGGTACATATGGTTGCTCAGAACATGAGAGTAAAGGCGTCGGTTTATTTACGCGAAGTTTTTTAGGAACCGATCACTACGTCGCGTCTGCTAGCTATGATGTAAGCTTTGAGCGCTTAGATAAACCTGTAGATATCGCAGCGCAACCCGAATTTAGTGAATTACAAGATGACGCCAAGAAGAATGTGCGTATTGAAAAATTTCTACCACCTGAAAACTTCGATGAAGTCACAGAAAACGAGTTGGCGCCTATCAAAAAATCGATTATTAGTTACTTCGACCGTGTAGCTGAAACGGTGGCTAACTACTTGTCTAATCAGTAAACCTAACAAAATGTGAACCATGCACTTCATCAAGTGCCCGTTTTTTATGTTTTTCCAACAAACCTAAAAGGGGCGAAGATAACGACTTTTGTATTTCTGCCTATTTGAAATTGCCTGATGATGGCTCATTTCACCGATTGTCAAAAGGCGATATTTCAGCGTTTTTTTATGAAAGAGGCTTGTGGCTAGTTATCGGGCGATAGGTCGATAATTCTGGCTCGTGAAGTAATGAAAATGGAGTTATAAAACACATTGTCTTTGTAGAATACATGTGCGATTTTATTGAGACACCTAATCATACGTGAAGGTCTAGTGGACCTTAAGTGGAATAGAGTGAGCTACCTAGGGTTACAAATATAATAAAAAGATGCAAAGGAATAAAAATGAAATTGCCGTTTAAGTTGTTTTCAATAATCTTTATGGCCATTGTTGTGGCAGGGTGTGCGTCAACGTACGTGCCACCTACAACAGGTTACAAAGCCCCTGAAAAAAGTAAGATTGGAGTTTTGGTTGTCGCTAAAGAAAACCCTAGCCATACCCATGTTGGTACGACGATATTTAATAATTTCAGCAAAGAATATGAATACGATTGGCAGCTTAAAGAGAATATTTTCAAAATTTTTGAAGATAAAATTGAGAGCGGAACGACATACGATGTTGTAGACATATCAAACCTTGTTTCTGAAAGTGATACGCTTACCTTTGTTGATGTGGTGAATAAAGAATGGGTATTTAACGAAAAGAGCGCGAGCACACGAGAAAAGCTTATCGCTCAGGGCATAACAGCGGTTGTTATCATTAAAGAGACATCCACATTAGCAGCAATGGAGTGTGGCATGTATGGCTGCTCAGAACATTACAGCCAAGGTTATGGACTTTTTACTAGAAGCTTTTTGGGTCTAGATAACTACATGGCCTCAGCTAGCTTTGCCATTTCCATAGAAACCATTGATAAGCCAGTGGACATCACGCGATTAGGGCATGTAAAAGAAACTCAAACATACTTGGCGAAACACAAGCCATTAGAAGATTTTGCCGATCCCGCTGACTTTGAGAATATGACTGAAGAAGAGTTAGCCCCGGTGAAAGCTGCTCTAATCGAGTATTTCGAAAACCTAGCGGGTATGACTCGACAGTTTTTAGTAGGAAACGAAGAAGTTTAAGGTCAATAAAGTATTAACCTAAATGCGATAAAAAAGACGTAGTATTTAAGTAGAAAAAAGGGGCGTTGAACGCTAATGCCGATCAGTTAAG
>NZ_JWLW01000013.1 GCF_000808575.1 Alteromonas marina | reverse complement strand
GGCATTAGCCTTCGGGCCCTTTTTTGTTTCCGTAAACTAGAAAACTAAAACGCTAAATTAGAAAGCGGGCTGACTACACCATTAGCCCCTTGTTGAAGTATGTGCGTATAGATTTGAGTAGTTCTAACATCGGCATGACCTAGTTGGTCTTGCACTGTTCTGATATCTGCGCCAGATTGAAGCAAGTGTGTAGCAAATGAATGACGAAGCGTATGAGGCGTAACGTGCTTAATTATTCCCGCATCACTTGAAGCTCGACTTACCGCACGCTGTATCTGTTTTTCATCTATATGATGTCGCCGTAATAGCTTACTTTCTGGGTCAATACTTAGTTTTGATGCAGGGAACAAATACTGCCATTCCAGCGATTTATTACGCTGTTGATACTTTTTCCTCAATCCATGTGGAATCCAAGAACCAGCAAAGTCTGGCACCATCAAATCTCGTTGCAAAAGTTTTTCACATTCACTGATGTGATTTTTTAAAAGTGGGATCAGCGAATCTGACAACGTCACCACACGATGTTTGCCCCCTTTTCCAAACCAAATCCTCACACACTTGTAGTCGAAGTCTATATCCCCCGTTCTAAGACGCACGCACTCCATTAATCTAAGGCCACTTCCATACAGAAGTGCTACTGCTAAGTAATGATGGGTAGGCACCCTACCAAGCAATGCTTTTACTTCTAACTGGGTTAACACAACTGGCAGCTTCCTTTCCCTTCCACTCCCCACAAAATTCATGTCGGAAGGTAGCGGCTGCTCTAAATACTTGTTGTAGAGAAAAACGAGCGCATTGAGTGCAGTGGCTTGTGTAGACCGTGCATTTTTGCGCTTGGTGGATAAGTGCGTAAGGTATGCTTCAACATGCAAAACGTCGAGATCTTTCGGGTGCTGAAATTTGTGAAAACGAATGTAGTCTGAAATCCAGTTTATGTAGGTTTGTATAGTACGTTTTGCATAGCGCTTCAGCATCATGTGCTCGTACAGGGATTTAATAAACTGAGACTTCATATTCGACTCCAAAATAAAAGAAGTCTATTTAAAAAATCACAATGAAATAACTGACTTTAGTACCTGTTTTCTTACAGAAGCATGCGCTAAAAACACCAAAAACACTTGCACCCCGATTTGGTGTTTTTAGCTTTTGAGTAAAATACACCAAAAACGTATTTTACTAATTCTAATGATAGGTTATGGTTTAACCATGTTTAAAACCAAACGGACAAAAAACCCGTTCTGGTTCGTTAAATCGCCCCGTTTAGGGAACGATTAAATTGTTATGTGCCAAAATAAGTTAACCAAAACGTCCAAGCTTCAGTAAAAGGAATTATTATGGGTTTGAAACCGTTCCCAAATATAAAGCCCAGAAACCTAGGTTTATTGTTATTTATTGCTCGTGTGCTCACTTATTTCGGGGTTGTATTAATTGGTGTAGCAATAGCGTTAATTGCAGGCACGCTCTTTACTTATTTTTTTCCAACACCACCCCTAAGCGGCAGTACAGAGACTTATCGTATAGGTCTTGGTGGAATTAAAGCCGGTTTTCTTATCATTGCTGTAGGCCTTTTTGCCATTGTTTTGTCAAACATCTTAGCGGCAATTGTGTCTTGGGAAAGCTCGCTTTCAGGCGAGGAGCATAATGGCACATAACAAAAAAATTAAGCCACTCACTTCGTTCGCTGGGACGCAAACATGCGGGGCGGCTTCGCCATTATGCCCCACATGCCTGCGCCCCTTATTTAAAAGTTAGGTACCGGTATGAACATGCACAACACATCTGTAATTTTAAGCATTCTTGTGTTTTGTGTGGCATTTCCAATCTCGTTTGTTTGTTTATTCAGAGGCATCTATTACCTTCTATTGGCCTCGAAAAACCAAAAAGATGGCGCGCCTGAAAATAGATTTATCAAATTCAACTTATTAAACTCTTTAGTCATTCAAGGGGCGCTTACTGAATCTGGCAATCAACATAAGAAAAAAGGTATAAAGAACCTATCCGTTTTCATTTGTTTGTCTTTGCTGGTATTTGGTATGTTTAGCCTTTCTTCGAGTGGCAACGTTACCTAACAAAACACTAAAGGCGCTCGCGCTGCTCGCTGGGACGCTAACACATGGGCTGCGTCACTTCGTTCCTAATTTTAGCCCATGTGTTACCGCCCCTTAGTGGGGTGTTAGTACCCTCGGAGCAGGAAGCTTGAAAATAAAACCATCCAAAAAGCTATATCTAAAAATGCTAAGAAGTCTTTTGATAATTAGCGTTCTATTCGGTCTTACTGCATATGTCTGGTCAACTTCAGTTTATGAATGTATTTCTATATTTTCATGGGACTTTTGCGGCTCTATTGGCCAAGCAGAACTGATTTATCCACTTTTTGCTCTAGATGTGCTGCTAGCTTTTTATTTACTTTCGCCATTTTTTACCTATTTCAGCTATCGTGAAATAATCAAAAATAGGAATAAAATTAAATAATGTTGCTAGGTAGTAGTGGGTTTACGGGTACTAACAACCCAATCAACACACTCACTGCGTTCGCTGGGACGCATACATGCGGGGCGGCTTCGCCATTATGCCCCACATGCCTGCGCCCGTTATTGGAAAGTTATATGCCAAGGTACCTATGGTTCAACATTCCAAGAAAATAAGAGTACTTGCATACACTTGTGCGGTGATACTAATGCCTGTCTACATCGGTAGCCCACTTTCTATGATTTACATTTCAGCAAACCGGATACCAGAAGCTGACGTTTCAACCTCTATCTTCTTGGTTGTCGTTTGCGGCGTTTTGACATTCGTATTTGGAAAGTTCGCCTACTTAATGTTTAGGTTCTTAAAATCTCTAAAGGTAAGTTTTACATTTAATGAAAGTGGCATTTCCCTTACAAATAATGGAAAAACTGATGTGTATTCTTGGCGTGAACTAGAAAAATCCAAAGAATACGCAAGCTGCCAAATATTCTGCTTAATTGACTCAAAAGGCCAGCATTTGTTCTCTGTTTGGGAATACGCTGATAATTATGCCGAATTTCGTCAGATGACAGCGGACCAAATTGGCACATAACAAGCGCATTAACACTCGCTTCGCTCGCTAGGGACAAAAACACGTAGGCTCCCTGCGCTTCGCTTGGTATTGTAGCCTACGTATTTGTGCCCGTTATGCGGGTGTTAGGTGCCTTTGAGTATGGATGAACCAAATTTCGCATCTTATACATTGGAAGAACTAGAAGATGTCTTGACGCAAATAGATAAAGCTCAGTTCCCCGATAGAGTTTTAACAATTAAGAAAGAAATAGCACGAAGGAGAAGCGGTGTTCCTGCTGAAAATCACAGCCCATTGGATACTACCAACTCTTCACCGCACAACACCAAAAAAGGAAAAAAATCAGCACGAGGAATAGTGCTCGCTGTATGGCCTGCCACTGTTTTTTTTTCAGTTTATTTTGGAAAAATCCCTTCGCGAAACGGCTTTATTTATTACGCTGAAGAACCTCGCTTATTCATAATATGCTTATTAGTTTTTATTGGCGTTGGGTTTTACTTTTATCATAGTAGGGACGACACCTAACAAACCACTCAAGGCTCTCGCTCCGCTCGCTGGGACGCTAACACATGGGCTGCGTCACTTCGTTCCTAATTTTAGCCCATGTGTTATCGCCCCTTAGTGGGGTGTTAGGTGCTACTGGTATGAGTAAAGTTTTCATCTATGGTTTTACTGGCACTTTCACTGAAACACCTGAGTACGATTACGCTCACCCAGATATTGGCGCTACTCATAAATGCATGCTTTTTCTTCGCCAAGAGTCAGAAACAACAGAGTTTTTGAATGCGGAGACAGAAGCTAAAAAATTTGGCTTCTCAAGTATCACTAATTTAGCAGGCAATCAGCTTCAAGTTGACATATTGAATACTGATGCTTACAAGGGATTTACTGGTTATTACGACGAAGCGTTAAAAGAAGGGAGTTCTCTTGTTTATTACCCACGCACCTAACAACTCAATAAACTCACTCACTTCGTTCGTTGGGACGCATACACGCAGGGCGGCTTCGCCATTATGCCCTACGTGCCTGCGCCCGTTATTGAAAAGTTAGTAGCCATATGAAAATGGAGACAGCAGTGGAAATAGATGAAGATAAAATCGATGAAGCGGCACTTGCTCTATTTTACCTTACTCTGCACGACAAGTTTGGTAGGGCTTGGAAGCAAATAGATTGGAGTATAACCGAACGGCTTTATGAAAAAGGTTATATTCACGACCCTGTTGGCAAATCAAAGTCTGTTGTTTTAACTGAAGAAGGGCTCGCCAAATCGGAAGAGCTCTTCAAAAAGTTATTCGTCAAAAGTGAGTGAGTATTGTGCGCATAGCTCAGCTGTTAATCTAGGATGTATCAGCGTGGCAACTAACAAGCCAATTAACGCACTCACTTCGTTCGCTGGGACGCATACACGCGGGGCGGCTGCGCCATTATGCCCCACATGTCTGCGCCCGTTATTGGAAAGTTATGCACTTAATAGGAAGATTTAAATGAAATGGAATTTTTGGGTCGCACTGGTTTTGCTTTTCTTATTTTCCAACGAATACTTGTCCAAATTTGCGCTCGGATTATTTGTAGGTGACTTAGGGGTATCAAATGCAATCGATAGAACATTTCAGTTTGCTTCCTTTTCGAGTTATTTTTTCTCTGCTGGTTTTCGCGCCATACCTTTTCTTGCACTAGCAGTAATATCAGTTAAGTCGCATTATCGACACAAGGCCGCTGGCAGATTTGCATTATGGCTTGCATTATTTGGTATTTCCGCTTTTCATTTGTTTGGTTATTGGGAAATGCAGCACTCGCTTTTCACCAACGAAAGAGCGTCATCTACTGCAGCCATCGCGGTTATTTGGATACCGGTTTGGGCTACAATTTTATTGGGGTTAGGCTACGCAATATTGCGTATAGCAGAACAAATCTTAAGGATGTTTCGTGCACGTGCATAACAAAGCGCTTAACACGTTCACTGCGTTCACTGGGACAGTAACGCAGCGGCGCTTCGCTATTATGCCGCTACGTCACTGCCCGTTAGCTTAGCGTTAGCCACCAAAGACACTATGAGCCAATTTTTTTCATTTTCATTTTTTATTGCATATAGTGCCGCTATCCTTCAGCTTAGTTTTTTAGCCTTTAGCGATGTACTCGATGATGGCATTTTGACATACATCGCTGTTGGGCTTGGTATTTCAGGCGCTCCTGCTATAAGGCTATTTCAAAAGTGGAAACATGCTAAATCTGCAAGTTATTTAATAATAGACGAACCTGGAAAAACGCCATTCCATCAACGGTTGATTAACTTTCCCCTGCTCATAGTGTTCTCTACGTTTGGATTTATTGGCTTTATTTCAATATCTAATCATATATTCGCATCTGAAGAAGTGCACGTAGAGGAATTTGTAGTGAAAGCTATCGGGAAAAGACGTGTTAGATACGATTTATTTGAATACATTTTAATCTCAAATGGCGATTATGCAACGTCACTCAATCTTGGAGAAACTCCAAAAACGACATACAGTGTCGGAGACAAACTTGAGGTAACTCTTAAAACAGGTTTATGGGGTTACTATATAGTTGAGGATGTTGTAAATGGTGGCTAACAAGCCAATAAACACACTCTCTACGTTCGCTGGGACGCATACACGCAGGGCGGCTTCGCCATTATGCCCTACGTGCCTGCGCCCGTTATTGAAAAGTTAGGTAGCAGTATGGAATTCGACACTATAAGAAATTTGGAATTAGAGCTAAATGATCTTGCTACCCGAAAAAACAAGCAACGTCTGGAAGTTTTAATAGCCGATGAATTCGAGGAAGTCGGAAAATCAGGCAAGAGGTTTTCTAAATCGGATATTATCAACGAACTGGTCAACGAAGAATCAGTGGCTTTTTCAGCCCATGATTTTAGCTTCGTTGTACTAGCCAAAGACTGTGTTTTGGTTAAGTATCTAACCACAATAAATCAACAAAGTGCATATCGGTGTTCTATATGGAAAAAATCACAAAACAATTGGCAAATTCAATATCACCAAGGCACTCCGATTAAACATGCTACCTAACAAAAAACTAAAGGCGCTCGCGCTGCTCGCTGGGACGCTAACACATGGGCTGCGTCACTTCGTTCCTAATTTTAGCCCATGTGTTATCGCCCCTTAGTTGGGCGTTATACACAAGGAGGGAACCCTACGGGTCAGAAGAAAATATTAAAAAAATTGTAAAGCGATACAAACTTCTTTCATCTTTTTGGCTGTTTGCTTTTTTAATTATCGCAATGTTTGCCAACTGGGCGCTAGTAGATTCAAATATTCGTAACCACTCAGAGCTTGGCCTTGAATACTATTCAAGTGATACAGGCTTTATTTGGGGCGCTATCATTTTTGGCTTAAATGTAGTTTTGCAGTTACTTTTCTACTCTCTAGAAAAAATCCTGCTCTTTTTGCAGCAAGAAAGCAGTTCTTCGAATTAAATTGTGTATAACAAAAAAATCAAGCTCGCCCACTGCGCGGGCTGGGACGCAAACATGTGGGCTGCTCACTTCGTTCGGATTTTAGCCCACATGCCTGCGCCCCTTATTTAAAAGTTATACGCCATGATGAAATACTGTTGCTGCAACTGCCATATTAAGTTTCCTTGCACGGATGCTGTAGATGGATACAAGCTGGGCTTTAATAAAGGTTTTTTGTGCCCTTCCTGCAAAGCGAACTTAACAGAATCGTTTCTTAGTAGTGGCAAGAAAAAAGTGAAATTTGATAGTAAAGCCCATGAAAAGTGGATGTCTTACTCAGGTTTAGTTGGCATTGTCACTTTCATAACATTGTTTGTTGTTTCCGACGGCTCCTGGATAACTTTTTTCGTTACATTTGGTGTCATTCTTTCTTATTTGCTATGCGGTTATTGGCTCTGGGGTTTTACACCATACCCAAATGTTATTAGCACAAAAAAGCTATGAAAGGTTGTTCTGACTTGGCGTATAACAAAAAAATCATGTCGCCCGCAGGCGGGCTGGGACACAAACAGGCAGGCGGCTTCGCCATTATAGCCTGCCAGTTTGTGCCCCATATTTAAAAGTTATAAGGCGTCAGCCTAAACCGCGTTTGGCTTTATAAAAATCCCAGTGTAACTGCCCTCACCTGTTTTCATTAGCATCGCTCTGGCTTGTGGTAGGTTTAAATCCGCCGCTCATAACTCAAAGGTGGTGTAATAGGCGCTTTATCGCCAAGTTATTAGTTGAACCTCGCAAGCGCCATTACACTCGACAGCTCAGATGGCGGCTAGCTTCAGTCAAATCAAAAACATCACTGCACAGTCGTTTTTCTTGTCTGCGTTGACAATCAATCGTATGCTGGCTTTATCAGTTTTTAAAAAGACCAAAGGAACTGGCTCTGCTTATAACAAGGCGCTTAAGACCACTCCCTTCGGTCGCTCGGACGCATTTACGCGGGGCGGCTTCGCCATTATGCCCCACGCAACTGCGCCGCTTAGCTTAATGTTATGTACTCAGGGAAGAAATTTAGATGTCAAAGAAATTATTACTACTTTTAGCCGTTCTAATTGGAGCCTTTATTTACTCTAAGAACGATCAAAACGTGGAAGTATTGCCACAACCTGCCTTACCTACACAAGAAACTCTAATTCAAGCAGACCGTTTTTCATTTCGTTGCGATGGTAGACAACATTGCAGTCAAATGACATCTTATGAAGAAGCAAAATTTTTCTTAGAAAACTGCCCAAATACAAAAATGGATGGCGACAATGACGGAATACCATGTGAAAGGCAGTTTTAGCAACGTACATAACAACCCAATCAACTCACTCACTGCGTTCGTTGGGACGCATACACGCGGGGCGGCTTCGCCATTATGCCCCACATGTCTGCGCCCGTTATTGGAAAGTTATATGCTAATTGGTACTTAACTCATGGAAGAATATTTCACTGGTCTAAGAAAAATCAAGCTTCGTTCTGACAACCTACATTCTGCTCGCTGGCCGTGCTTTTATTTAGTATCAATAGGTATCTTTCTTGGCTTATTATTTCCGCCACTAGGATTCATTGCCCCACTATTCATCTACCTTTTTCTCTTTTTATTGCTTCGACTGTCATTATCAACCTGCCCACGTTGTGGTAAACGCTTTTATTCCTTGTTAAACATCATATTCAACGGTAGTTTTTATTCTAAATCAGGTATGTGGGCTGTCTCATGTAATTCATGTGGCTTAAAGTTAAGTGAACTCCCAGAGGTCGACGAAGTTACAATCAAGTCTCACAAAGACGAGTGGTTTAAATGAGCAACGCATATAACAAGCCAATTAACACACTCACTTCGTTCGCTGGGACGCATACACGCGGGGCGGCTTCGCCAGTATGCCCCACATGTCTGCGCCCGTTATTGGAAAGTTATATGCCAAAGGAATACGGACATTATCTGGTTTAAAAAACTCAAAAGCCCTCACGTACCTTTAGACATTCCAATAGAAGATGGATTGGCTATATTAAAAAAGGTTGGCAGCCCCGTCTTTTTTGAGTCCGAAGAGGAAAGGCAATATAAAGTTTCAAATGCAGCTTACAATGTAGCTATTTATGAAACGGATGGCATTGTTTCAAGTGCTTGGTACGACGATCCCATTGGAAGGTCTTGGAACCTTGGGAGACAGAAAAAAGTAAATCTATACCTTTCTCGCTACGACAATATCAGTAACTGGGAAGCTAGGCTCAATAATGGATATATTCAGTTCTATTTTAACGACACGCTTGGATTGAGCATGTCTTATGGGTTACACAAAGATGTCATCAGGTTTAATAAACAAGGCATATAACAATCCAATAAACTCACTCACTACGTTCGCTGGGACGCATACACATGGGGCGGCTGCGCCATTATGCCCCACATGTTTGCGCCCGTTATTGGAAAGTTATACGCGCCGAAAATTCCACTGGCAACTCGTAACCCATGAGGTTACAATAACTGCATGATTAAGAGTTTTATACATAAAGGCCTTCAGAAGTTTTACGCTAAAGGAACCACATCAGGAATTCAGAAGAAGCATGAAAATAAGCTTCGTCTGATCCTGTCCAATCTCGATCAAGCCGAAGCGCCTGATGACATGGATTTGCCCGGTCTTTATATGCATAAACTCAAAGGTAGCAGAAATGATATTTGGTCTGTCAGAGTGAGTGGTAACTGGAGAGTTACTTATCGCTTTGTTGGACGAGATGTCGAAATCGTTAACTACGAGGATTATCACTAATGAATATGCATAACCCAGCACATCCCGGTGAGATACTCAAAGAACTTGTTATTGAAGCTCTAGAACTCACTATAACTGATGTCGCTCAGCATTTAGATGTTAGCCGCAAAACACTGTCAAAAGTGCTTAATGGCAAAGGAGCCATCACCCCAGAGATGGCACTTCGTCTGGAGCTGGTCTTTGGTAAGCCTTCAGCTGACCATTGGCTACGTTTGCAAAATGCTTTTGATTTATGGCAAACGCGACAATATCAAAGTTCTTTACATGTATCTCCCTATAATCTGGCGGCGGTATAAAGGCGCGTATAACAATCACATTAAGTCGCTCGCAGGCTCACTGGGACAGTAACACGTGGGCTCAGTCGCTTCGCTTGGATTTTAGCCCACGCGTTACTGCCCCTTATGTGGGTGTTGAACCCTTATTCAGCATCAAGTCTCTTTAATGCTTTTTTGTAAGCCTCATTTCTCTCGCGTTTTCCCACTGCAATTACTGTAACTACAACTACGTCATCAAGTACCCGATAAACCAACCTATATCCTGATTGACGTAATTTTATTTTATAAACATTATCGGCACCTAACACTCTATCTGGGGCTACGTGCGGTGTTTTTAATCTCTCTGCTAACTTCTTTTTCAGTTGTTGCTGCAAAGTGCTACCTAGTTTATTCCATTCTTTTAGGGCGCTTCTCTTAAACTCTAATTTATAGGTCATCCAAATTCACCGAAACGCTTTCTTCACCTTGCCTTTCACTAACAAGCTGTAGTAGTTCCAGATCCTCCAAACGATCCATCATTTTTTCGTAAATCTCAGCCGGGACACAGTAGAATGCGGGTTCATTCCTATTCAATATAGCGACAGGGTCGCCATATGCACTGCTCGCAACTTTCATAGGGTTAGCTTTTAGTTCAGTAATACTTGCAGCAACATCTGCCAAAACTCTCGCCGCCATAACGGTCTCCTAAAAGGTCTTTAATTAGGTCAGTTTAGGCCATCATTGTTGGTTTAACAAGCGCATAAACTCGCTCACTACGTTCGCTGGGACAAAAATACGTAGGCTCCCTGCGCTTCGCTTGGTATTGTAGCCTACATATTTTTGCCCGTTATGCGGGTGTTATATGCCTAGCGCTTCGACTTATATTTTTCATCATTTAAAAGGATTAAAATGCTTTACATAATACTCACTATTCTTCTTTGTTTTCTTGGTGTCTTTACGTTTATACCTAAATTTAAAAGTGTTATTGAGCGTTATAGTGTCGGAATTAATTTCTTTCTTACTCTTGTTGCGACATTAGTTGGTGTTCTATTAGCTATATCTATTACAAATTACGAAGCGAAACAAAAAGAAAAACAAGATGTAATTAAACTTTTACAGTCATCGATTTCTTCAGTAGAGACTTGTTATGAATATAGTGAAGAATTGATAGAATATTTTAATAAATTGCCAAAAGAAGATGAATTGAAGGCTGAGTTCTTTTTAAAAAACCCACCACCATACCCAGAATATTTAGACACTTTCTTAATGCAAAATATAGTCAGCAAAAATTTATCAGGGACAACGTTAAGTGATCTGAACGAATATTTAATCAACCTTAAAAGAAGTCGTACATATAATGCTCCTTTATATCTCAAGGTTTTAGAACAAACACTAAAACTCTTGGAATTTGAAATGGCATATCAAAAAGGTCATATTAATGAAGCTCAATTGGACTTACAGTTAAGTGCAATCGAGAAAATTTTAACGACTACAGGCATATAACAAGTTACTTAAAAGGACGCAAAACGCTTGGCTTGTGCTCCTTCGTCGCTAATTTTAGCCAAGCATTTATGCGCCCCTTAGTAAGGCGTTGGTATGACTCCCTTTGTCAACCCTGAACGAGTATTTTCCTGACACTCTTTCAGCCCATAATTAGCTTTGTTTCCCACTCATTATAAATTGAGCTAACGCACCGGATGAGGCAGTAATGTCGTCGGTTATCAAGCTGGTATTCGTGGATTATTCATTAATTTAATGAATAGCGCCTACCTTACTCACTCCGCCGTGGCCACCTTCTCATCAGTCTATGCTCGTGGTTCAATCACAGTTAAGTGACTGCCATCATAACGACCTCGTAGGTTGTGCCACATTCCGCGGCCTGATCCGAACGCGTTAGCTCAAACTCGTTTATCATGCAGGTACTCGGCTCAGTCTTAGTTTTGGATTAACCGGTGTAAGTACCACTTCTTTTGCGATAGCCCAGATATATGCGGCCATTTCTCTGGCTATCGCGGTGATGATTAAATTGTAGTGTTTACCCTTTTTACTCATGCGCTGATAGCGTTTGTACAGACGCAGCTGTGCTTTCCAAGCAATATCGACGATGTCTTTGGGTAAGCCTTCTTGCCTTAACTGTAATTCGGTAGAGACATTCGCTGGATACCGATAGCTGTACGCGCCTTCAATCAGCAAACGCCGTGCTCGGCCATTTCCCGCTTTAGTAATAGCACCTAAGTGCCGCTTTCCGCCTGATGACTGTTCGCTGGGGACTAAACCTAAATATGCCATGAGTTTTCTTGGATGGTCGAAACGGTGTAAATCGCCAAGCTCTGCTACCACGCCAACAGCAACGAGCAATCGAACACCGCGCATCGCCTGAACGGCTTTCACCACCGGATAATAACGCCATTGGTGCACATGGTGGGTTAACTCATTGTCGAGCCTTTCCAGTCGCCGGATACGCTCTTCTATAGTTTGTAGTTGCTCCTGCAAGACTATTTGCTGGGCCGGATGAGGCAATATTAATTCAGTGAGCCAGCGAAGGTGTTTCTTCGACCAGTTGGCTGTACCCTCATAACGAATGTTGTTGCGCAGCAGTAGTGCTTTAAGCTGGTACTTGGCTTCCTTTAAATCTTTCATTGCCGCTTCTCGAGCACGGGATAAGTCACGCACGGCTTCATCTTCCGGCTCAGGTACATAAATGGGGGTAAGGTCTTCCGACTTTAGCAACTTCACCAGTTTCAGCGCATCTCGGCGGTCGGTCTTAATTCGCTCTCCAGGCTTTTTGGGAATAAGAGACGGAGCCACGACATAGCAACAATGCCCTAAGCTTGTTATCAGCCGATAAATCCAGTAGCCACAAGGCCCAGCTTCATATACGACGTGAAGTGTTGCGCCGGGATATTTAGATTCAAACTGACGAAGCAGCTTTTTTACACTAACTTTTGATGAAGGTATCCGTCCGTAGTGGACAGGGCTGGCACCACGTTGCTCCTCACAATAAGCTACTTCATGGAATTCTTTGTGCGTATCCAAGCCGATAAAAATCATGCTATGTTTATTCATGCTAGCCTCCAAATGATTTAGTCTTAAGCAAACTAATTATGGCACTGGCTTTCAGCTAACCCACGAAAATGCGGAGGCTAGCATTTCACTGGAGTCATTGTATCTATAAGGCATAAGTTTTGACTGAGCTGGTATTCTTTATCTTATTCGGAATTGTTCTCGGGCTTTGGATAAGAGCCAGTATTAGAGCCAGTAAACTCTTCGAGAAAGCGCATGAAGTAAAGGGTAATTTTTCTAAGCAAATAGAAAAACAACTTGCACATTATGATCAAATTTTTGGCATGGTATTCGGAAATCCAGAAAACTATCCACTTTATCGGCCAGAGCTTCTCCCATATATTAAGAGTGTCAGGGCTGCATTTAAGCAAGCCTGGTTCAGCATTGCTCTTTTCGCTATTTACTTGATAATCAGCAATGCCTTATAACAAACAAATTAAGGCGTGTGCACTTCGCGCACACTGGGACACAAACACGTGGGCGGCTTCGCCATTATGCCCCACGCAACTGCGCCGCTTAGCTTAATGTTATGCGCCAAAGCGTACAGGATTTACATCCATACTTTTATGAAGGATTCTTATGACCAGAATTTCCTGACTGCCCGTTTGTTTATAGAAAATAACATGGCTACCTTGAGGAAACTTTCTGTATCCATCTCTTATTTCATCGCAGCTTTTACCAATATCAGGATTTTCAGACAACATCCAAAATGAGTCGTCGAATTGTTTAAGATATACATTACGCTGATCTCGGCCCCATTTCCGTTGCGTAAACAATGCAATATCTTTTAGATCTAATTTTGCTAATACGGTTAACTTAAATGGTTTCACTCGTTTAATTCACCGTCTAGTTCTGATATCAGATGCTCAAGGTCGTATTCAGCCTCGCCGCTTTCTTCACCTGCTACAAGTAATTGACGCAGAGTGTTTAATTTGGTTTCCTGTGTTTCTAGCAAGCGAAGAGCTGAACGAATCACCTCACTCGCTGAACCATACCGGCCAGTTTGAATTTGGCTAGCAATAAAGCCATCAAAATGGTCTCCAAGGGTAATGCTGGTGTTTTTAGCCATCTGATTTCTCCAAGTACCAATATATACCTAATTATGGTACTTGCGCGATGTAAGTCAATAGCGCATAACAATCACATTAAGCCGCTCGCAGGCTCGCTGGGAGGCATACACGCAGGGCGGCTTCGCCATTATGCCCCACATGTCTGCGCCCCTTATTTAAAAGTTAGGTGTCGCGTGTGATTAAACATTGCTGTAATGAAATGGAATTAGCAATCAAGTTTGATTGTAACCATCACAAAGATGAATATGAATGTCCAGATACACTGATTTCATATAATCCAAAATTCGACGAGTACGGCATAATCATCCATGATGGCGGTACCGCTACTTCGGGTATCTCATATTGTCCTTGGTGTGGTTCAGAACTACCAAAGTCAAAAAGAGATCTTTGGTTTGACACCCTGGAAGCCCTCGGCTTTGATGACCCGAGTGAGCAAGATATACCAAAACAGTTTCAAGGGAGTGATTGGTATCGTAACACCTAACAAACAAATTATGGCACTCGCTGGGACGCTGCCATGTGGGCTCCCTTCGCTTCGCTCGGTATTATAGCCTACGTATTTTTGCCCTTTATGCGGGTGTTATATGCAATTGGTCAGAATAACTTTTTAACATCGCGATAAAAGTTTTCATGAGAGCCAAGAGCTATCAATTCAAGTATTACAGTGCCATCCTCGTAGCTGTAACCAAGTAAAGTTGACTGCTTGACCATCTTGAATTTGTACACACGAAGAAAGGCTAGGTCGCCTTTTTTCTGCTCGCCTAGAAGAGGCTCGGCCATTAGCTCCTTAACAGCTTTATCCAAGTCTTTTTTCTGATTCTGATGTAACTTTTTTACTGCTCTCTTAAAATTAGCTGTTTGTAAAACACTGGTAATTTTAGCCAAAATCGTAAGGCTCCAATTTTCCTGCCTCTTTTTCAGCTTTGGAAATAATTGCCTGTTTTACGAATTCGTAAGGCAAATCTGGATTATCTTCCATCATTTCACCTATCTTAGCCCAATGCTCTATCTGTTTTGGCATAGTTCGGTTTAGTGCTTTGCCCATAATTGTAGCTTTCTCAACTAGATCTTGGTCTAGTCTTACGCTCGCGGTTGCCATAGCATGTCTCCTAATGGTTCGTCACCACATTGTAGCAATGCGCTACAGGTGTGGCAAATTGCGTATAACAAACGCATTAACACTAGCTGCGCTCGCTAGGGACAAAAACACTTAGGCTCCCTGCGCTTCGCTTAGTATTGTAGCCTACGTATTTTGCCCGTTATGCGGGTGTTAGGCGCCAAGTTGCACCGCGTTGCGCAATACGCTACGCTCTTCCTATGATTAAGTCATTTAAACATAAGGGTCTGAAGCTCTTTTTCGAAAAAGGGAAAACTTCAGGCATACAGACTAAGCATGCGAAAAAACTTCGTATGCAGTTAGCTGCTATCCATACCGCACAAGATATCGATGACATAAATCTACCAGGCTTTTCTCTACATCAACTTAAGGGAGGAAGGTCAAACATTTGGTCGATATCAGTCAATGGCAACTGGAGAGTAACTTTCGAGTTCACGGATGGTAATGCTTACATCTTAAATTACGAGGATTATCACTAATGAATATGCATAACCCACCACATCCCGGTGAATTTATTGAGTCCATCTACATGGAACCACACGGCATAAGTTGCAGGGCACTTGCGACCCATCTGGGTGTTGCCGCTTCAACACTCAATCGTGTCGTTAAGGGAAAAAGTGCAGTAACGCCAGAAATGGCATTAAGGCTATCAAAGGTATTAGGTCGCAGCCCTGAGAGTTGGCTTAGTATGCAAGACAACTATGAACTTTGGCAAGCAAAGCAAAATATCAATTTAGATAACGTGCAGCCAATAGATCTGCATGCCACCTAACAATCAAATTAAGTCGCTTCGCTGGGACGCATACATGCAGGGCGGCTTCGTCATTATAGCCCATGCGCCTGCGCCGGTTATTTAAAAGTTAGCCATCAAATGGAGTTGTCAGAAGAATGAATGAAAAAGTTCTAGCTTTGGGTCAAAAATGTTTACGCCTAGTGAACTCTGATAAACGTACATCGAGTTTTCTTGGTGGGAAACCGTTAGTTGGAGCCAAGTTTGACTGGCCTCGGAAAAATGACAAACCTCTAGGGTTCATCGGACAATTAGACTTAAAGGAAATCAATTCAAACAAAGAAATAGATTGGCTACCTCAAACAGGTAGACTTTTATTTTTCTATGATCTAGAGGAGTGGCCTTGGGGCTTTGATCCTAAAGATATTGGTGGTTGGGCAACGCTATACGAAAATGGTGATTCCGATTTATACCCATCTGAATTGCCAGATGATCTTGATTTAGAGTACTTATCTCCGCCAATCAAATACGTTAAATCTAAGAGCTTTATTAGCTATCCCGACGGTCAAAGCCTGGATTTTGAAGCTCTTGGAATTTCAGAGAATGATGAGGATAAGTATTACGATTTTATCGATGAACATTTCGGCAATAAACCACGGCATCAAATTGGTGGTTTTCCAAGTCCTATTCAAGGAGATTCAATGGAAGAGGACTGCCAGTTAGCTAGCGGAGGTGTTTATTGTGGTAACTCTGATGGCTACAACTCCAAGGAAGCTGAAAAGCTAAGACGTGAATTACTCGATTGGAAGTTACTTTTACAATTTGACTCTGATGATGAAATAGGAGCAATGTGGGGAGATATGGGGATGCTGTATTTTTGGGTGCGAGAAAGCGATACTAGAAATTGTGATTTCTCCAAGCCATGGTTGATTTTACAATGTAGCTAAAATGGCTAACAAGCTGTTTAAAACGAATAAAAAACAACTAGCGCATTATGAAACTTACTTTTTTACCAAGTTTAAACTTACAGCGTGCTGCTGAGTTTACCTTTAATAACATGCGCGATTATTACGCTCAGTTTGCGCCTGATTGGGACGCCGACAAAGTACTTGGAGTTACCGCAGAGCTCATTAATTACGACATTCAAGTAGACAGCGAAACGGTGGGGGTTATGCGCCTTCAATACGACGGTAACACCTGTATATTGCGCGACCTTCAGGTCATACCCAGCGCCCAAAACAAAGGCATAGGTAGTGCTGCCATTGAAGAAGCAGAAAGACTTGCGTTAGGGGCCAATATTAACTCGCTTGAACTACGAGTTTTCAAAGTTAGCCCTGCAGTTTCGCTTTATAAAAAAGTGGGATTTGTCATTAAAAGTGAAGACGACCGCTTTTTTAACATGACTAAACCCTTAAGCACGTAGCAAACAGGCTTGTACCGCCGTGCTTGTACCGCCGTCTACTCAGAATATACCTAAAGGCCAAAGCACATGAAGATTATTATTGATGATCTCACCGGAGGAGAAGTTCTAGCGCTTTTAGAAGAGCATTTGTATGAAATGTATGCTACATCGCCACCTGAGAGCGTACATGCATTAGATGTTGAAGCACTAAAAGCTTCGAACATTACTTTTTTTAGTGGCTGGAAGCAGCAACAGCTTGCGGGCTGCGTCGCTATTAAAACCCTTGATACACATAGCGCCGAGCTAAAATCTATGCGCACCGCCAAACCGTTCAGAGGTTGCGGGGTAGCGTCTCAGTTATTACTTTTTGCCCTAGAACATGCGAAAATGAAGGGGTTCAGTTCGGTAAGTTTAGAAACGGGAACGCAAGACTACTTTTTAGCGGCCAGAACCCTATACAAAAAGTTTGGCTTTGTTGATTGCGGTCCATTTGGCAGTTACTCAATCGATCCCAACAGCCACTTTATGACCCGAGCGCTTTAATTTAGTACTTTAAGAGAATTCCACATGTCGTTACCTCCTTGCCCGCATTGCCAATCAGAATATGTATACGAAGATCAGCCTCTACTTATTTGCCCTGAATGTGGACACGAGTGGAACCCGAACGAGGTAGAAGAGGAAGTCTCAGCAAAAGACTTCAACGGAACACCGTTAGTCGCCGGCGACAAAATTACGCTAGCAAAAGATTTGAAGGTAAAAGGCAGTTCGTTGGTACTTAAAATTGGCACCAAAGCCGTTATCCGACACGTAAAAGATGCCAAAGACCACCAGCTAGACTGTAAAGTAGATGGCGCGGGTGAAATGATGCTAACTGCACAGTTTGTTAAAAAGGCATAGACGGCCTTTATTGAAAAGCTGTTACTCCTCTCGGTGCGCTTGCCTTGTTGTTGTTTAGCAAGCGCGCTAGCTATCCCCTGCTATTTCCTGTTAAAAATTTGCGACTTCGTTGGTGATGGTTTCAGTGAGCAAGCTAATCGCTTTCGATGACACTTTCTGAGGGTTAACTAAACAAACACCCACATGCCCAAGCTCGGGTAAACTTTCTGAATTAGATAGAACGTGTAGACCAGGCGGCACCGAACTTTTTGCAAGAACGGTTATACCCAACCCTTCGTTAATGGCCGTTTGTATGCCGTTTAAGTCGGCAATGGTATACACCACCTGCCACGGTTTTTTGATGGCCGATAAAAGGTTGGTTGCTCGCTTGCGGTAAATACATGGCGACGGTGCAGCAATAATAGGCAGTTTAGCAGGCACACTGTTTACAAAGCGCTGACTCCCCACCCATACCAGTTGATCTGAAATGATGTAGCCGTCTTGCTGAGGATCTGGTGTTTCTTGTAGTGAGAGAATTAAATCGAACTGGCTTTTAAGCGGCTCACTAAGTAAGTCTTTACTTAGCGCACAATGCACCTCTAGCGATATTTCCGGATAGGTTTGCGTGAACCGTCGAATAATTTTAGGCATAAGCGTTGTACTAAATTCGCTGGGAATGCCTAATCGAATATTTCCCGTAACCTGCGGTTTGCCGAATTCGGCCATCGCCTGATCGTTAAGTGCCACTATCTTTTCACCATACGACAATAAGCGACTGCCGGCACCAGTTAGTGCCAAGCGATTTTTGTCGCGGGAAAATAGCTTTTCCCCAATCATTTCTTCTAGTTTTTTTATCTGTAAGCTAATGGCAGGCTGTGTGCGCTGAAGCTGCTCGGCACATTGTGTGTAGCTACCCGTCTGTGCAATAAGCACGAACGAACGCAGAAAATCTATCGATAAGTTTTTCATTATTTTGCTCTACACCTTTCTATTAGCTATGCCTGCTGTTTTGCCTTGCTAGTACCAGACTTGCCCACAAGACCATTTAATAAAATTATAATGCCATATTTTTTATTAATTTTATTTATTCTTTTTACACTCCTAGTATCAGATACAAAATAATGACATTTAGGAGCCAGCATGAACCCACTTAACCAGCACCTTCACGAACAAGACCCAGATATCGCAGCGTTTGTTGAGCAAGAAAACGAACGTCAAGAACATCATATTGAACTGATTGCATCGGAGAACTACACCAGCAAAGCTGTTATGCAGGCGCAAGGCAGTCAGCTAACTAATAAGTATGCAGAAGGCTATCCGGGCAAGCGCTATTACGGTGGCTGCGAGGCGGTGGACAAAGTAGAACAGCTTGCTATCGACAGAGCTAAAGCATTGTTTGAAGCTGACTATGTGAATGTGCAGCCTCACTCTGGCTCTCAAGCGAATACTGCAGTTTATATGGCGCTATTAAACCCTGGCGATACCATTCTTGGGTTGAGCCTTGATCACGGTGGGCACCTCACACACGGTGCAAAGCCTAACTTTTCAGGAAAACTATACAACGCGATTCAGTATGGCTTGAACACAGAAACTGGTGAGATTGACTATCGCCAAGTAGAAGCGTTGGCTAAAGAGCACAAACCAAAAATGATTGTAGCGGGCTTTTCTGCTTACTCTCGCGTGGTCGACTGGCAGAAGTTTAGAGACATCGCTGATAGCGTGGGCGCGTATTTACTCGTAGATATGGCACATGTTGCAGGCCTTGTTGCGGCCGGTGTTTATCCCTCGCCAATTAACGCGGCTCACGTGGTGACTACGACTACCCATAAAACACTACGTGGCCCTCGTGGCGGGCTTATTATGTGTAAGTCAAACCCCGAGCTTGAGAAGAAATTCAATTCATTAATTTTCCCTGGCATTCAGGGTGGCCCACTTATGCACGTTATTGCCGCAAAAGCGGTAGCGCTTAAAGAAGCCATGACAGCGGAATTCCGCACTTATCAAAAGCAGGTAGTCATTAATGCACAAGCTATGGCTGATGTGTTTATGAAGCGTGGCTTTGACGTAGTATCTAATGGAACCGACAACCACATGTTCCTGCTAAGTCTTGTAAGCAAAGGAATAACGGGGAAAGAAGCCGACGCGATATTAAATAGCGTGAATATAACGGTAAATAAGAACACAGTACCCAACGACCCGCAGTCGCCATTCGTTACAAGTGGTATTCGAATTGGTACACCTGCGGTCACTTCACGCAATTTTAGAGAAGAAGACTGTGCTCAATTAGCCCACTGGATTTGTGATGTGTTAACAGCGCCAGAAGACAATGCAGTAGTACAGCAAGTGATAGATAAAGTGGCAACGCTAACCGCGGCTCGCCCCGTTTACACCGAGTAAAACCTAGTACTATACAGAGCGAACTCGTGCGTTGCAGGTAGCCACCATTACCCGCCACACGAGTTTAGCTCGCTCGTTAAAATTGCTGATTCTTGCACCCCATGCCTCTTCCATGGCGTTCTGCCACACGTTACAAGTCTCGATTGTGTTGCCGTAAAGCGGGGCTAGAGACAAACTTATTCTCAATGACTCAAGCCATTCAATAAATAGCGGGTCGTGTCGCCCTGTTTGACGCAGTTGCGACAATTGGAGCGATGCTTGCTGCTTCATTCCTTGTAACCGCCTGTAAATTTCTCGCGGATCTTCCTGCTGCCCTAAAAGATGAAGTTCGCGCTCAATATCGTAAGCATTGTGCCAGTGGATAGTTTGCTGCGGTTCTTTTGAACAGCCCCACATTGCCGCACTCACAAGCGAAAGCAGCATGATACGCTTACCCCATAATAAAAGGGTGGAAGGAAATAGTTTTTTGCCAAGCACCAAGCTGCGAACTCCTCAAACGATGTCATCTATAGTATAGATGAGTATTGCGCTGGAGCTCGCATAAGTGCGCGTAATTAAACTAATTTACTAAAGCGAGACATGTGCAGCACCTAAAGTGCTCTGCGCTCTCGTTACGGTAGGAAGTGACTAGCTAAACCACTTCCACCAGATAAACACCATTAGAAAGCCAAACAAATAAACTAAGCCTAAATAACTGAGTAGCTTTACAGCAATATTGGGGGCGGCATCTTTATGTAATTCAGTTCGCGCCACTAGCCTATGGTTAAGCCAAGCAAACATAGGCGTCGTGACGAAGGCCAGCGTCATCGCAAAGCCTAGCATGGCCAATAACGCAGACTTGAAAAAAAGCACAATAATAAAACTGAATACTGCCATGAACAGTAAAACTGGCGTAACAAGTTTAGTACGGGCCGCTTTGTTTTTGTTGAACAGTAACGCTATCGCTTCAGCGACTACCCGAGCGTAGCCGTCATAAACGGTTAACGCCGAGCCGAATATGCAAAGAAAGGCGACAACAGCGATAAGCAAGTGCGCCCACTGCCCAATGGTGGATGAGTACATACTGATAAGCTGATGAGAAAAGCCAATGCCGCTTGTACTCAACTCGGTGCCGCTACCATATAAGATTAATGCGCCTAACCCTAAAAACAATAACGCTAGAACAACCGTAACCCCGTACCCTAAATTAAAGTCAAAGAGCGCAGATTTAGGCGTAACCGCGTGGTCTTTGCACTGACGCTTTAACCAAAGAGAGGTAATGGAGGAGATTTCAATTGGTGCAGGCATCCATCCCATCGTCACCACTAAAAAGCCTAAGGTGGCGAGTGTCCATGGAGAGGGTTGCGAATCAGTGGGAATGACCGGTGCGGTGTAGTTGCTAAGGGCAACAATAAATACAGCAAGTGTTGCGACTACAAGCACCCCCATTATACCTTTGGCAATGTTGTCCAGGCCTTCAAAATGCCCTGCTAATAATATGAGTAGTATGAGTGCTAAAACGACTGATGCAGACAGTGATATGGCAATATCGAAAGGGATAAAGTAAGACAATAAGCTTGCAGCAAACAGCAAAAGTGCCGCAGCATTAACTACCGAGGCGATAGTATTTAAGCACAAGGCAATGGCTAGATACCGTTTTCCCATGCCTAAATAACCTTGCTGCAAGGTTTGTTTAGTGCTGATAGTGTAACTAACGCCAGCCCTGAAAAACGGATATTTAAGTAGGTTTACCAGCAGTATGAGCAGCGCTAATTGCCAGCCGAACTTTGCACCTGCCTGAGTGGATGCCACTAGGTGGCTTCCACCTACTGCCGCCGTCGCCATAAGCACACCTGGGCCGAGCAATTTTAGCAGGGCTATAAAACGGGCAACAAACGATACTTCAGCTTTGTACGACAAGGCAACCTCTAAATGGGCATTAGAAAATAGCCGTTAACCATATCAGGTAAATAATCCGCAGAAAAGACAGTAAGCGATGGAAGTATGAGAAGCATAAAGGTAGCGAACAGCTGTTGGTTCGCTACCGGGTTTTAGATTTAAAAAGTTTGAGAATTCGTTTGCGACTGATGCAAAGCTTTACGTTAGCGTCGGTCGAAATTCACTTTTTTCTTAGGATGCTGATAATAGCCTTCTTTCAAAAGACGTTTGAAGCGAGTTAACTTCCCGTCCAGCGTCAATTCTTCTAATCCTTTGTTGAATAAAGACAGAATAAGCTGACTGTCCCCTTGCCCTTTAGGTACTAATAAATGCGTGGTGACGGTAGAAATAAACGGCTTGATAGGCATAACATCTCTACGCTCTCCCCTGGTGAAATCGCGTTGAAGTAAATACCATCCGGTTAACTCATCAATGGGAAAAACGTCAATTTTACCGTCAATTAGCGCCTGTAAATTGTCTTTGTCTGTGGCACTTTCCACAACATTACTGCTGCTTTTAATGTAAGCGGCAAGTTCATCGTTGTATAAATACCCTTCCGTGATACCCATTTTTAAGTCTTTTAAGTCGCTTAATTCAGCCCAAGTATCAGGGCCCTTTTCAGCATTAACATAAAACACCAAGCTTTCCGCACTAATAGGGTTACTGTGGAAAAACTCACTTTCCCGGGCGCGCACAAAGTTGCCGTATGAAATGGCATCGTATTCGCCTTTTAGCGTTGCTTCAAGCGCTTCTTCCCAGGGTAAAGAGACAAACTCAACCACAACGCCCGTTTCTAAAAACGCATCAGCGATAATGTGATTGATATAACCGTCGTGCTGCATGTCAGTTGACGTATAAGGGGCATACTCTGTGGTCGCTATTCGCAGTTTCATCCACGCATGGGCAAAACTTTGCATTGGAACTAGCGCTAGTATAAATGTCGCTATTAATAGTAATCGCATGTCAAAGTCCTGTTAGTGATTAGAAGTAAATACCAAGGTTTATGTTCAGGCGGTGGGTAGTTTCTTGTCTACCACCTAAGTCGAGTCCCACGCCCGGGCCGCCTGAGAACCACATGTTTTTGCCTTGGATACTATCTACATATACAAACAATTTATCCCAGCCAAAGCTACAGCCATTTATCCACTGCGACGAGTTTTTCCCTTCACTTCCTTCACCTTTTGCCACGCTGTACTCTGAGTAACAAGTAAGTGACTCTATGTGAGTAAACTTATAAGGCACAGAGTACACAAGGTTTGCTGAATAGGTTTTACCGTCGGCCGCGGCTAAGAACGGGAAGGTGAAAGAGGATAGCGCTATGCGATCGTCCGCTTGCCCTTCTGGTGCAGCCAAATCGTATTCATAATCGATATACTGCAGTTCGACCTTGAGGTCGCCTTGGGTATGGCGCATATGCACGGCATAGGCATTCATATCACCATCGTCCAGGGTATCCAGGTTTAAGATGTTGCCGTATTGGTAAGACACACCAATATCGGTAGTGCCTCCGCGAATAAAGTTTGCTGTGTAGTTAGCGCGTAAATTGTATTGGCCGTCTTCTTTATTTCGATATTCACCGTCATCCGCCACATCAAACGAATAGCGCCCAAACTCAGCGGCATCGTTGTACTCGTCGTTCATAAAATAGGCGGCTTGAAAGTCCCAGTTACCCCAATCATGGTTTATTTTCACCCCAGCATCGTAATCATCTTCGAAGCCAAGATAATAATTTACCGAGAACCAAAAGTTGTTACTGGCAAAGGGCTGCAAACCAAACGGTGTTTGGGTTATACCTGCTGTAATCTCGGTTTGCTCATCGAAATGATAAGTCAGGTCGGCGAACCTTACTGTGTCGAAGTCGGTGTTTTCGTACCATCGATATTCGGCTTTATAGCTAAATTGATCTGACTCACCCGACACGCCAAGTTTGAATGATTCAAATTCGAAACCATCTCTAAACTCGGGAATTTGCCAGTCTTGATGCCCGTAGTTAACCCTAACATGACCGCTCAAATTAAAGGGAAGTTCGTCGGCATTTGCGAAGCTTGAAGTGCACGAGGCTATTGAAACTAAAGAAAATGCGGATAGTAGCTTGTTCATTACTGTTCCTGTATTGAATTTTTGGCGGGAACCCTTTGCTAAAAAATGCCTCTAAGAAACATGAGGGGCGTTCAAGCGCTTAGGTGTATCGCGCACCAAAATAAATCCTTCAGTACTAACAATACTGAGCAAACCTTAAAAAAAGATCATTTGTTAAGGTCTGACGTCTGTGTTGTTCCTTGCATGAATAGCAGCGCCCCCCGGCAGGCGACGGCATTTAAACATTGGTCGTTTACTGTGGAAAGTGAAGTGCTATGTATGCGCGGTAGATGCGGAAAGTTTTGCTGTGAACGTCAGATCTACTCTACTAATTGGTCGCCACTTGAACAGCGAATAGGGGAATATGTGAACATAGCGTGCCAGCTTTACGACTACATCGAAATTGCCTGTATGAATAACCTTGAAGTGAGCGTGCTATTAAAAGACGGGAATACGATAAAGGGTACAGCACTGACCACAGTTATCGATAAACGCAATGACGTGGCCACTGAGTGTATGCAAATGTCCATCGACAACACCAAGCAAAATATTGCGCTTATTGAAATCGCTCAACTTCACGCAATAACTGACAACCCGCATTTCAGCTCAGTCAGCTTTTAGGTAGTATGCGCAGCTAACTTAGCTTAACTTTCAAAGTGATCCTGATTTATGACGCAAAACCTCTCTGCCATTACTTTTTTTGTAGACGACTACGACAGTGCCGTTGAATACTTCACCACGGTTTTAAACTTTACCTTAACCGAAGACAAAGTAACCGGCGAAAACTCGCGTTTTGTTCTGGTAACCCCACCACACAGTGCTACGAGCTTGTTGTTGGCGCAAGCAAAAAATGACACAGAAATGGCACTCATTGGCAGCCAAGCCGCCGATAAAGTATTTTTAATTTTGAATACTGACGACTTCTGGCGCGACTTCAATGCCATGCAAAGCAAAGGGGTGGCATTTTTAGAAATCCCTCGGGAAGAAGTGTATGGTACGGTAGCCATCTTTAGAGATAAGTTTGGCAATAAGTGGGATTTGATCCAAACCACCTAATTGCACTTTATATAAGTGCGCCTTGTCGTTGCGATATTTTTCGCGGCAAGGTTGTAAGTGAATAGTGAAAGGAAGTATAGGAGAAGTAGCACGTGCAGGCGATGAAGCGTTCCATTATTGCTGATGTTGTTGCAATAGCGGCAATAGCACTTTTGATCACTACAACGTTTTATTGGATAGAAGCAAGGCGCGAAGTCATAATTCTCTGCGATAATTTTACGCTTGGCGTATCGAAAAAAAGTGTCGAACGCCAGCTAGATACTGCAAACTTACTGTTGTGGGACACAGAGTTTGTTGCAAATGGCAGCAAAATCGAAGCATATAGCCCGCTACACTTAGGCATTTTGAAATGCAGTGTAGAGTTTAATAAGCAGGATACCGTTGTATTCTCTATTGTTGAGTAATCAGACTCCCTAGCAGCTTCCTCTACTTTTTGCGTTTTATGTGAACCAGGTTGGTGCAATGTTTACATCGACGCAACACCCTATTCACCGGTGCGCTAAAAGTCGTAAAGGCAAACTTACCTTCCGCCATTTATCGCACCGAGTTAACTTTTCATCTCGCTGTAACCTACTGTGTTGTAAACGTATAATTACGCTGTGTCTTCTTAACGCAAACTTTTTCTTATGCAAAAAACAAAACACAGTGTCATCGAGGATGTTTTCGCCCTGATAAGCGCCGGCTTGTTTGTTGCTTTTGGCGTATATTTATTTCAGTCTCAAGACTTAATGATAGGTGGCGCGGCAGGCTTAGCGCTGTTAGGTACTTATGCCGTAGATATAGACTTCGGCTTGCTATTCTTTCTGATTAACTTACCGTTTTACACCCTAGCTTGGACGCAAATTAGCAAGCGTTTCACCATTAACACCTTTATATCCGTCACCACGGTTTCTGTACTAACTGAGCAAATTCCAGCGTTTGTGGATATTAGCCACGTAAATCCATTTTTCGCGGCGGTATTTGGCGGTATTTTAATTGGTGTAGGTATGCTGATGATGTTTCGTCATAGCTCAAGCCTTGGTGGCGTTGGTATTATGGCGTTCTATTTACAACAGCGTTTCAATATTAGAGCCGGTACATTCCAGCTAACCGTAGATAGCTGTATATTACTTAGTGCTCTGTTTTTCATCGCTTGGCCTTTAGTGCTAATTTCAATTTTAGCGGCATTTTGTTTGAACATGGTTATTTCGCTTAACCATAGACCAGAGCGTTACTTCCCAGTGCAAGGCGAATCTGAATCAAAAAAGGCAAACGCTGAGTCAAACGACGCCGATACCAATCACATGGAAAGTCATGCTGAAAACAGCCTAGAACAGTGCCTAGACAGCTAGCTTCGCGCACAAAACGGCTAAATTTACTCAGCCAGTCTTTGCCATTCGGTCATAAATTGTCGCTGTTACTCCCCTCAAAAAGAGACAGAAGCGATGATTAGAGCAACAAATAAAAAGCCCGGTTAGGCACAACCTAACCGGGCTTTCTTGTATCTTTTATTTGTATTCCTAGACGCCTACAACAAACCTATTGCTTCTTCTGAACAGGTCTTGACGGTCGACTTACTACTCCACGGTTCACTCTTGGACGAGAAAACGAAGTACGCATACAAACCTCACTTATGAGTTGTTGCTCAGCACAGTTGGAGGCGAAACATTCACCGCAATCCCGCAACAAAGCAACTACAGTATAGGCTCAAAATGGGGGTAAAAGTCTCATTCTTTTAATGAATAGTGCTTTATTAAAACTTATATGAAGTCTAGCCAAACTGGCACTGCTTTGATAACTAAAGGTATTTTACAATGCGCGGTACCCGTTGAGAAACGCGGGTCATTAATTCGTAGTCGATAGTGTCAGCATTAGCCGCAACTTCCTGAATTGGCACATTCTGCCCCCAGAGCTCAACTTCATCGCCCACCGCGACGTTGTCGATATGAGTTACATCGATTGTGATCATGTCCATAGACACGCGGCCAGCTAAATAGGCGCGCTTACCTCGAATCATTACTGGCGTACCATTTTTGCAATGCCTTGGATAGCCATCGGCGTAACCAATGCCTACGGTTGCAATTTTGCTAGGCTTGTCTGCCACCCAAGTCTGACCGTAGCCAATGCCCTCGCCTGCCGGTATGGTTCGTACTGCGAGTACACTTGAGCGAAGTGTCATGGCAGGGTAGATTTCAACGTCTATATTTTGCGAAGTAGAGACGGCACCACCGTATACCCCCACACCTAAACGATTCCAAGCATTTCGACTTGCAGGCCAGTTTACCGTGGCGGGAGAATTAGCCACGCTGGTTGGCAAGCCCAATTTACTCGCTACTTGATTGAACGCATCGATTTGCGTGTTGGTAAAGTTATTATCTACATCGTCAGCGCACGCAAAGTGCGTAGCAATAACCGTTTGCTCGCTAAGTAAATGATTGTACTTAGCAGCAATCCCTTCGATATCGGAAAGGGCAAAACCCAACCGGTGCATGCCGCTATCCACTTTAAGCCAAATATGCGGGCGCTGCTGTTCGGGGCAGCTTTCTAACCATGTAAGCTGTTCTTCGCAGTGCATAACTAATATACAGTTATGCTGAAATGCCATTTGGCACTCTTTTGCCTGATGTGCCCCTTCTAACACCACAATAGGCGCAGAAATTCCCGCGTCGCGAAGCGCAATGGCTTCTTCAATTATTGCTACGGCAAAACGCGAAGAAACATGCTGAAGAATGCGCGCTACATTTACTGCTCCATGACCATAAGCATCGGCCTTTACTACCGCCATAGACTGACTTGAGGGCGCTAAAGCAGCAAGGGCTTTAAAATTATGTAAAAGGGCATCAGCATGAATGATAGCTTGCGTTTGTCGGCTCACAGAAAAACACGTTCCTTAAATGTTTAATGAGAAAGAATATCGAAAGCCACAGTGTACCACGAGAAGCGTATTAGCTGCGCAGGATTAATAATGAAAAACGTACCATCTAACGCAAGGTTTCTTATGGCATAAAATACCGTTATGCTTTGCGCTAGCTCATTATTACAATTTCGTTGCCCCAAGGTTTTCAATGTCTTCGCACAATTCTTCTACTTCAGAATCATCCGCCAACGCCAGTATTGAAAATACAGTCAGTACTGACAATCAAGCGGCAGGTAATAAACCCACCGTTAACGAATTAGCCCAGTCACTGAATAAAATTGTGTCAGAAGGCAGAAACCCAGACACCCTCGATATAGACACGCTAAGCACCGAAGGCATTCTTGCCCGCATTAACAATGAAGACGCGAAAGTGGCAAACGCAGTTACCTCGCAAATTCCGCAAATCGGAAAAGCGGTGGATGCTGCAACCACTAGCATTAGAAATGGTGGCAGGCTCGTTTATATAGGCGCGGGGACCAGCGGCAGGCTGGGCATACTTGATGCGGTGGAGTGCCGCCCAACGTTTAGCGTGCCTGATGAACTAGTTGTTGGCGTGATAGCTGGCGGTGAAAAAGCCATTCAGCACGCCGTAGAAGGTGCAGAAGATGACGTCGACGCGGGGCGTGCTGATCTTGTAGCGCTGTCCTTAAACCACAACGATACCGTTATTGGTATTTCGGCAAGCGGTCGTACACCCTATGTAAGTGGCGCACTGGAATATGCCCGTTCGCTTGGCTGCTTTACCGGCGCTATTGCATGTAGCCCTAACGCCGCTATTTTTACCCATGCTGATGTAGCTATATGCCCAGTTGTTGGCCCTGAGGCACTTACTGGCAGTACGCGCATGAAGTCGGGTACGGCGCAAAAGCTAATTCTTAATATGATTAGCACCAGCACAATGATTAAGCTGGGGAAAACCTATCAAAACTTAATGGTAGATGTGAATGCCACTAACGAAAAACTAAAAGCCCGTGCGCTTCGCATTGTTATGCAGGCTACGGACTGCAGTGAAAATGCTGCTATAGCAGCGCTTGGTGCGTGTAATAACAAAGCTAAAGTTGCTATTTTAATGGTATTAACCGGGCAATCTGCCGAGCAGGCCACCGCTCAATTAGATGCTAGCGGTGGGTATTTACGTTCCGCCGTGAATAAAAGCGAATAACCACGGTAAACTAATGCTATGAAGGTTTTAACTTCGGTCACATTGAGCAAGGTATTCAGACGCCTAACGTCAAGCGCATTCATTGCTGTACTTTCTCTAGCATTAATTAGCTTATCGCTTAACGGCTGTGCACAACAAAGCTTATCTACACATGTATATACAAGTGATACTGATGGCCCTGCGAATCACTCAACATTAATAAACAAGCAACCTGCGCTAGGGACTAAGCAGCCCGTATCAAGCACCAAGCAGTTTACTGTAGGCGCTGAACGCTATTCGAAATACCTGCCCTTGCTAGCAGGTAAACGGGTTAGTTTGGTGGTAAACCAAAGCGCGTTGGTTTCGAGCCACAGCGCATTGCCTTCTAGCACGGTTGAGCCTGAAGAGCGCGAATCGAGCAACAGCTTGGCTGCACAAAAAAATAAGATAAAGACAAGCCAGCGCAATCAGCATCTGCTTGATGCCCTTCTTCAACGCAGTGTTAATGTTGTAAGTATTATGTCGCCGGAGCACGGATTTAGAGGAGACAAAGGCGCCGGCGAAAAAGTAGATAGCAATATTGATGCTAAAACCGGTATACCTATTCACTCCCTTTACGGCGCAACCAAAAAGCCTACCCCCGACATGTTGGATGGCATCGATGTGATTGTTTTCGATATTCAGGATGTAGGCGTACGCTTTTATACCTATTTAAGCACCTTGCACTATGTGTTGGAGGCGGCCTTTGCGCGTAATATCGACGTTATCGTGTTAGATAGGCCAAATCCTAACGGCCGTTATGTTGACGGCCCAGTACTTCAATCTGAATTTTCGTCGTTCATTGGCATGCATCCTATTCCCGTCTTACACGGTATGACCTTGGGCGAACTTGCTCAAATGATTGTGGGGGAACAGTGGTTAGATATTGACGCGAGCAGTTATGACAACGCTCAGCTTACCGTTGTCCCGGTGCAGGACTATCAACGCACTGCACATTATTCATTGCCCGTAGCGCCTAGCCCTAACCTGCCAAACGATTTATCGATACGCCTTTACCCAACGCTGTGTTTTTTTGAGGGCACCGACGTGAGTATAGGTCGCGGCACTGACTTTCCCTTCCAACTTATTGGCCACCCGTTTGTTGAATTTGGTAAAACCAAGATACCGGTAAATGCAAATAATGCAGCGCCCCACCCTAAACATGAAAATACTCTGCTAAGTGCACATGTCTTTTCTTATGCTGATCCTACGATCTTGGAAGGCTCTGACTCTAAGCAAACAACTCACAAGCGATCACCAATTAGTGGCTTAGATATCGCTACATTGATAGATGCCTATTCTCGCTTTTCTGAATATAACAAGGTGATCAGCGCCAGTGATGCCTCTGAAGAAACCTTCTTTACTCGCCCAGATTTCTTCGACAAATTAGCGGGTAACGATGCGCTACGATATCAAATTCAAGCCGGTAAAACGCCTGCAGAAATTCGCCAAAGTTGGCAGAAAGATTTAAGCAAATTTAGAGAAAAACGAAAAGCATACCTGCTTTACGAAGACACGGATTGATGTACAGATAAACGCCTTTACCCTTGAGGATTTGAGGTATCTTATCAAGGTAAATGTGGAGGAAGTGTTAGCGATGCTAAACTTACCACATAACACGTAAGTAAATACTCACACCCACACAACCCCAGATTTAGTGGAAGCTAAAAAAGTTAGTGAAAACTAACCTTCTTCATTTTTTGTTTTTACCAAAGCTGCGAGCTGAGCTTCGGCGGTGGCTTTTTGATGTTTAAGCTCATCTCTGTTTTCGCCGTCACACTCAGCGATTTTTGTATCAATATCGGCGATCGTCTGCATCAACGTTTCTTTACTTTTTTCTTTTTGCTCGGCCTCTTCAGCCTTGTCAAAAATAACGTCTTCAGGCGATGCTTCTTCTTGCTTAGTGTGTCCAGGCGATTTAGCTATCATTTTCAAACCGTCAGGCTGGGGACGTTGGTTCATAAAGCTAGGAGAAACAATTTCAATATCGGCATTATGCAAAACGTCGAGTACGGCTTTGTGAAGCCTTGAGCGCGCGCTCAGCAAACTCTTCACTTCAGTTAGTAGACCTGAAATGCGATAACTTACTGAAAAGTCGCCTAACCCAACTACTTGTAAAAATGGCTCTGACAGCTGGGCATTTTCAGCTGCAATAAGTAAGTGCTTTTCAATAATGCTGTGATGAATATCGTAGCCTAAGCTGATATCCACACTAACAATTGCGCCAGACGCTCTGGTCACAGAAACGGGCGAATTCACCATCAGCGTATTGGCAAAGGCAATAAGCTCTCTGCTCTCAGTCTGAATTTCAACATCGAGCAAGCCCATTTCGGTAACGCGACCGCTGTAGCCTTCTACCTTGATAAAGTCACCCACTTTAAACGGACGATTTACACGAAGTACGATCCCCGCCATCAAATTCCCTACCATGGTGGTAGAAGAAAAGGCAATCACACCTGATATAAGTACGCCGATAAGTGCAATGACCTGATTTCTAGTACTCTCACTTACAGGGAGCGTCATTGCAATTACAACAGCGCCAATGATAGTAAGTACCAACATTCCTACTTGACGCGGTAATTTCTGCTCACTGGTAAGATGGCTCTGTTTGGCTAGCAGAAGGTAGTGCAGTGCGATGAGAGTGCCTATTACCAATACAATAGCGATAAGGAGCGGAACAAAAGGGAACAACGCACTTAATACCGAATCGACTAATGAAGTTTGCGTAGCGCCTGATGTATTTGTTGTATTCACGATAACTCCTTTTAAAACGGCTTTTGAATTGGCTTTTGAAATGGCTTTTGGCTTGGCTCTTTGTTCGCACTTAAATGGGCAATATCTTTGGTTTTGGTCTCTGCTTTCGCGTGGCCACCTATTTCAACGAAACAGGTGAACGTCCCTCAGCGAGCGCGCTACCCAGTAATACATCAACCAAAGCATTAAGACTATAGCTCGTAACTTGCTGATTTTCTTTGTCACTTTGCTGTGTAATGTTCACCGCATAACTAAATGTAGCAATAGCAACATCGGCTAGCTCTTTCACGTCATGCGCTTTGTATGGCATGCGCAGTGGAGCAAAGACCACGGTTTTATTCTGTGCTTTTGCAGCAACCATTATTTTTTTGCTAAATGCCATCACCTCAGTTTCGCTTGCACGTCGTTTTACATGCTCAGGTAAATCGACTCCTCCTAATTCATAGTTAGCATGGAGCGGGCTAATATTACCAACCACCAGCACGTCAGCTTGTTTTAGTAGATTCATTGCTAATTGGGTTTTAGGTAACGCAGTTAACGGCAAACACGCAAACTCCAGAGTCTTATTGTTGAAGTTGGAACGTGCGCGTGTAAGCTCGGCTTCAAATGCTAAACATCTTGCTGCGTCTGGCATAAGCACCAACCAGCGATTTGAAGTTATTGGCAACTCATCCTTCCCGAAGAGTACAGATACCGACGACTTAGAAAGGGCTTTCTCAATTTGAATTCCTCGTTTTTTCAAACTGTTAGGGTTATTCATTGAAGCATTTTCTTTCGCTTCATTGAGCCACCATGACATGGGCTTGGAAATAAAACTTTGCAAAGCAAAGCGCTGTTTTGCCTTAATAATACGATTATGAGACGCTTTCAAGAAAGCGCTTTCTGACATTCGACTTGCTGCATTATCCAAAAGTAACGCGAACTTTTTTATGTCGTCTTGGGTTCTTATGGTGAACGGCATAAGCGCAATGTCAGCACCTGCGCTGAATGCACTGACTAATGCTTCTTCATGGGAGAAAAACTGAGTAATACCTGCCATGTCTAACGCGTCAGTAACGATAAGGCCTTGATATCCTAATTGGTTGCGAAGCAAATTGCTTAGTATTCTCTTCGACAAAGTAGCAGGAACTATTTGTGACTTACCATGCTTATCAATAATTGTCGTATCGTCTAAAGACGGGTACTGAATGTGTGCACTCATTACCATTGCAGGAGGCGTTGCACTATTAATGATATTCGCAAAAGGAAGGATGTCACCCGCCATAGCTTGCGCTTTGCTATGCGTTACTTGCGGCAAGCCACTGTGGCTATCTACATGGGTATCACCATGGCCTGGAAAATGTTTGATAGCACTCATTACACCTGTACTTTGCATAGCACTGACAAATGTCTGCCCGAGTGCGGCTACCTGCTCTGGATTTTGCGAAAAGCTGCGTACGTTAATAACGGGGTTCTTCGGCTCGCTATTTACATCAACCGACGGCGCAAAATTGGTGTTTATTCCCAGCGGTAAAAGCGTTTGGCCAATATGCGATGCCACACTTTGCGCAAATGCGCTGCCTCGCTGATGAAAAGTGGCGCCAATGGCCATGTTACCCGCAAACGGCGAGAGCATGTCTGAAGGCAACCTTGCTACTCTGCCCCCTTCTTGATCGACAGCAATAAACAACGGCTGACGACCTGCTTTTACCATATGCTGCTGCATGGTGTAATTGAGCGTAATTAACTGCTCGGTATTTTGAATGTTCTCTGAAAACAAAATAACACCGCCGATGTTGTGCGTACTAAGCACATTTAAAAGTGACGGTGGAATTACGGTCATGGGCGTACGGCAGCGCGAAGACGGCGTATTGTCTTCACAGAAATAGCGAAAATCCAAAATGATTTTTTGCCCGAGCATGTTTTTTACAGCGCGAATTGTTTCAGCATCAGCGCTGGGCTTAGGATTATTCGAAGCGTTAGCACTTCCAGATTGAGCGGTTGCGCTAGCAGTAAACAGTGAAGCACTTAATAAAATGAGTATGCCTGACAAGATAGCGCTCAGGCCCATCAATGAAGCACGTTTTTTACAAATAACTTGCTGGAATAACAATGTTTATCTAATCCTTGGTAACACGAAGCACAATACGGTACGCTAGCATAAATGAGAGAAGCATGTTCGCCAACTTTGAACTGCAATCACACATTCTCTTACGCAAATAGACATACCTATAGGGCAAGTAGAGCGTAGTAACTTATCAAAGCTCAACAAGTCCTAGGCACACATAAATTTAAGTTTGGAAAGAAGTATGGATTGGATGTCAGTCATCCCCCCTCTTGTGGCTATTGCCGTCGTCTTTTGGAAAAAAGAAGTCATACTCGCATTAGCGCTGGCTGTTTTGTGCGCGGAAGCGTTAATTTTGATAAATGCTGATATCGCTAGCAGCTATATGGCGCCCATTAATGCCATAGAGCGCGTGGTTGATACCGCCGCGAGTCCTGGCAATACACGGGTGCTTATTTTCTCTGTACTAGTGGGCGCGTTGCTCGCATTTATACGTGACTCTGGCGGAGTAACGGCAACGGTCAACTTTCTAGTAAACAAAGGGGTAGCGAAGAGTCGCAAACAAGTTGGCGGCTTGACCATGTTCACTGGCATCGCTGTATTCATAGAATCAAACTTAAGTGTGCTCACTGCCGGCATATTCGCCCGAGGTCTGTTTGACCGTTTCGGCATGAGCCGCGCGCGCTTAGCCTACATCATCGACTCCACCAGCGCGCCCGTTTGTATTTTGATTTTATTGAACGGCTGGGGAGCATTTATACTCAGCCTGCTCGATGCATACGAGCTACCAGCTTCGTCAGCCTCAATTTTATGGGGCAGCGTATTTTTTAACTTTTACGCTATCTTCACCTTACTTATTGTGGCCTACACTATTTCCGCTGACAAAGTGCATGGCCCCATGGCTGAGGAAGAAAAAGCACTCACGCATGCAGAGGTTAAACAAACTACGGAACCTGCCACCAAGGCTCGTTTCATGTTGGTACCGCTAATAATAATGGTATTAAGCATGGTTGGCTTCATGTTCTGGACAGGTAATGGCGTATTGTCTGAAGGCAGCGGGAGCAAATCTGTACTTTACGCTACGGCTCTTGCCACTGCCATTGCCTATGGTCTGCTCTTAATCCACAAGCGTTTTACCCACAAGGAAGCGGTAGAAATTGGTTTTAAAGGGATGGGTGAACTACTTCCTCTAGTAACCATAGTGTTACTGTCTTTAACCTTAGGCAATAGCCTTAAGGTGCTTGGAACAGGCGTGTTTGTCGCGGGCATAGTGGGAGAGTATCTTCCTTTAGTGCTTATTGTTCCCATGCTATTTGTTGCCGGAGCGATCATGTCGTTTACCACAGGCACGTCATGGGGCACATTCGCCATCCTAATTCCTATTGGTGTGCCGCTGATTCAAAGTTTAGGATTACCCCCTTCACTGGTCATTGGCGCTATTTTGGGGGGCGGCATATTTGGTGATCACTGTTCACCTATTTCCGACACTACTGCCGTATCTTCGCTAGCAGCAGGTACTGACGTATTAACGCACGTTAAAACTCAGTTTCCCTACGCACTATTTGCGGGCGCACTTACGCTTATTGCCTATTTTGTAGCAAGCTTGATCATGCTTGGTTAATGCCGTTGATTTAAGTTTGCTGGAAATCAGTTGCTAATCGCAAAAGGTTTAGCAATGTCTGTAACAAGGAGTTTGTAATGAAAAAGCGGATAGCTAATGTCGGGTTTATCTCGGTAATAGTGGCATTTATTTCAGTAGTGGCAGCGTGTTCCCATGCGCCAAATTCCCCTGTTGATAGTGCTAGCAACAATACAGTAGGGCTTAGCCAACAGGCCGTTGCCATGCCTGACAGCTACAGTGCCGATGCTGCAATGCAGGTACTCCAAGAAGGTGGTAACGCAATTGATGCTGCTATTACGGCACAGTTTGTCTTGGCTGTTACTCTACCTGAGGCGGGCAACGTAGGCGGTGGCGGCTTTATGACAATAAAGTTTGAAGATAACACCGACTTTTTAGATTACCGTGAAATGGCACCTGAAAATGCGCATCGCGATATGTATCTTGACGAGCAAGGTAACGTAAAACCGTACGAGTCTTTGTTTGGGGCTAAAGCGTCTGGCATTCCTGGTACCGTTGCTGGTATGTGGGCCGCGCACAAAAAATACGGCACCTTGGATTGGGAGCGTCTACTCGCACCAGCCGTTGATTTGGCCGAGCAAGGTTTTGTGGTTCATGAGAAGCTGGCCAATAACATTGATCACTATATTGAGCGTACCAAAGAAGCAGCTATCAATAACAACTTTAGCGAGTATTTTGCACACGCTAAAGCAGGCACTACCTTCAAACAGCCAGAGCTAGCGAAAACGCTTAAAGCTATTCAGCAACAGGGAAAGGATGGCTTTTATAAAGGCGATGTAGCAAAGCATATTGTTGATTTTATGCAGCAAAATGGCGGCCTTATTACCTATGAAGACTTACTGGCTTACAAAGCAGTGTGGCGCAAACCTCTACACTTAAACTGGCAAGGTTATGAGCTGGTGACCGCACCTCCTCCAAGTTCTGGTGGTGTTGCCGTTGCCCAGTGGATTGGCATGCTAGAAGCCTATGACGCAACGCACGATTTGCCAGCGCAAAACAGCACTGAGTACATTCACGTTATGTCAGAAATTGGTAAGCGCGTGTTTGCCGATCGCGCTGAATACATGGGCGATCCTGATTTTGTTAGTGTTCCGGTAAAAGCGCTCACTGACGCTAACTATATCACTCAACGCGCAGCAGATATTCAGCCTACCAGCATTTCTGATACCCCAAGCGTTAAGCCTGGTTTAAAAGAAAGCGAAGATACAACACACTTCTCTATTATGGACAGATGGGGTAACGCGGTTGCCAATACAACGACCATCAACCTCACTTTTGGTAGCGGTGTTGTTGTGACTGGCGCTGGCTTTTTGTTGAATGATGAAATGGACGATTTTAGTGCCAAGCCTGGCGTGCCTAACTTCTTTGGCGCAGTGGGTGGTGAGGCGAATGCTATTGAACCTTACAAGCGCATGCTGTCTTCTATGACGCCAACGCTGGTCACTAAAGACGACCAAGTGGTTCTGGTAACAGGCTCTCCTGGCGGCACTACCATTATTTCGTCAGTCACTCAGTCGCTATTGAATGCCCTGCTTTACGATATGAGCGCTGAAGAAGCCGTGAACTCACCACGTTTTCATCACCAGCTATTGCCCAAAGACACCATTCGTATGCACGACGGGTTTACAGAGGCAACCGTAAATGAGCTTAAAGCAATGGGCTATACCATAGATAACCGTCGCTTTGGTGATGTACATTTAATTAAGCGCACTAAAGAGGGTGTAGAAGCCGCATCTGAAAAAAGCGGACGAGGTAAGAGCCTAGTACAACCATATTAGTACAGCCTTATCAGCACAGGGCTGTTAGCTGAGCCACATTAGTGGAGCTTTGGGGGCTCAGCGTTATTAGTTCAGCCTTGAACAAAGTACAAGCTGAAAACTACAGCAACAGCGTGGCGTCGATAGGCACGTACTTAGACGCCACTTTTTGAATACTTTCAGCCGTTAATGCTGGAACACCGTACACAGTTACGGTTTTCCCTTTTGCTTTAAGGGCGTTTACAAGAATATCGAAATCGCCGTCGCCCGACACCAAAATGATCTCATCGACATCGTCGGCGTGTTCAAGTGCATCTACTGTTATACCTACATCCCAGTCACCTTTCGCCGAGCCGTCAGCACGTTGAATGAAAGGCTTTAACTTTACTTCAAACCCAATAGCACGAAGAATGTTTTGAAATTCACGCTGCTTGCTGTCACCCCTGTCTATGGCGTATGCAAAAGCATGTGCTATATCCAAGTTGTAGGTAAGTTCACGCCAAAACTGGTTGTAATTAAAGTTGCGTTTGTACGCCTGACGACAGGTGTAATACACGTTTTGTACGTCTACCAGCACTAATGCTTTATTCAAAACCACCCTCTTCTTCGGTTTACTCGGTTATTGTTTTCTGATGTTATAGCCTTTTGATAATAAAACCAAAAAACCTGATGATGAAATTTATGCGCAAGGCGCACAACTATTTGGGCTTAATTCTATTTATTCAAATAGGCCTATGGTTTTTAAGCGGCTTGGTTATGGCCTGGTTACCCATAGATGAAGTAAGAGGTAACCACTTAAAACACACCGTCAATACGTCGTGGCACAACGTTACGGTTACCCCTTCCGACATTTTGCGCCACCATAATAGCGCTGCCGTACTTTCACTTACTCACCGTATAAATGAAGTAGGCCATGCTGCCCCAAACACGCTTGATGCTATTCCTGTTTATCATGTCGTGGATGACAACACTGCCTATCGCTACAGCGCATTAACAGGTGAAGCTTTGCAAACCATGCCAGAGAGCGCTATTCGTGAAGCAGCAAAAGGGCAATACGCAGGTACTGGCGATATTGGTGCGACCCAGCTATTAAGCGTGTTACCTCAAGAGGTGCAGAACCTGTCTGCGCCATTATGGCAGGTAAACTTCGATGACGACCTTAATTCGCGGTTTTATATCGACCCAAACACAGGCAGCGTTGTGCGCGTACGTACCGACACATGGCGGCTGTTCGATTTCATGTGGATGCTGCACATAATGGATTATAAAGATAGGAGTAACTTTAACACGCCGTGGTTAATTGCTTTTTCGGGCAGCGCTTTTTTGTTCACCCTTACAGGTATTGCGCTTTTATATAAGCGCTTCAAACCGAAAAAGAAGAAGCACTAACCCAGAGCCTGTAATCTTTAACGTACTGACTTTGGTCTAGATGGAAGTCTTTTAAAGAGGGCAACAGTGCTGCCCACAAAGGGAACTGCGCTACAGGACGCTAACAAAGAGTAAAAGACCCCAATTATTATGAAGCGAAAAGCTGAGAAATATCGGCGAACGCTTTGAACTCTAACGCGTTGCCGAAAGGGTCTTTGAAAAACATGGTGGCTTGTTCACCCGGCTTACCTTTAAAACGAATATAAGGTGCGATAACAAACTCGGTATCGGCAGCCTTTAGTTTACTTGCCAGTGCTTGCCAATCGTCCATGGTTAGCACAACGCCAAAGTGCGGCACCGGCACAGCATGATCGTCTACCCCGTTATAGGCAGGCGGCGACGGCATAGCCTCTACACAATGGGTCACTAATTGATGGCCGAAGAAGTTCCAATCTATCCACTGGGTGTCACTGCGGCCCTTTTCACAACCCAACAACTTACCGTAGAACGCTTCTGCGTCGATTAAATTAGTGACCGGAATGGCAAGATGAAAAGGTTGAACCATGAAAACTCCTGTTATAAAAACTTCTTAAGCAACGACAGCTTAAACTTAGAAAACGGCGCATAACGAAAGAACACGTCGAGGGCGAATGAACGTTTCATTACCGTTTTAATATGGCTGAATGTATCAAAACCTGCTTGGCCATGATAGCTACCCATGCCGCTATTTCCTACGCCACCAAACGGTAACTCAGGGTTAGTCATAAACAGCATAGTGTCGTTAGTACACACACTGCCTGAACTGGTTTTGCTGATAATGTTATCAAGCACATCGTCCTTATCACTAAATGCATAAAGTGCGAGTGGCTTAGGCCTGCTGTTCACAAACTTAATGCCCGCCTCCATATTGTCGACAGTGATAATAGGTAGAATAGGGCCGAAGATCTCTTCTTTCATTAGCGGGCTATCTAGCGATGGCTCCAGTACAAGGGTAGGCACCATTGCTGGACGAGATTCATCAAGCTCGCCGCCATACACCACGTTGACATTTTCGAGGTAACTTTCAAGACGCTTTAAGTGACGATGATTAACGATGTTACCGTAGTCCCGTGACGATAAAGGCGCTTTGCCGTATTGCTTTTTCAGCTCTTTTTTAACCGCATCAATAAGCTTTTGCTCAAAGCCCTTTTCAACAATGACATAGTCAGGCGCAATACAAGTTTGGCCCGCATTCATCCATTTACCCCACACTAAACGGCGCGCGGTTACAGCAAGGTTGGTATTTTTATCAACAAAGCACGGACTTTTACCGCCAAGCTCAAGGGTTACTGGCGTTAAATGTTTGGCCGCGGCGCTCATGACAATTTTGCCCACCACTTCACCACCGGTGTAAAAGATATGGTCCCATTTGCAGGCAAGTAGCGCCGTCGCTTCATCTTTACCGCCTTCTATTACGGCAACGCATGAATTATCCATATATTGGGGGATAAGCTTAGCCACCAGCGACGATGTTTCTTCAGCCAATTCAGAGGGTTTCAAAACCGCACAGTTGCCCGCTGCAATAGCGGCGATATAAGGGGCAAGCAATAACTGAAGCGGATAATTCCACGCCCCGATAATGAGCACAGTACCAAGCGGCTCAGGCTTGCGAAAGCTCTTACCTGGCCATGCCACCATGGGCGTTGATACTTTGCGTGGCTTTGCCCATTTATCCAAATGCTTAAGCGTATGCTTGATATCAGAAAGCAGAAACCCTTGTTCGGCCACCATGGCTTCGGTCTTACATTTGCCTAAGTCATTTTTAAGGGCCTGTAAAATGTCGTGCTGGTTGTCTTTCAGTAAAGTTTCTAATGCCTTTAACTGGCTTTTACGCCACTCCAAGGACTGGGTTTTCCCTGTATCGAAACTGTCGTTAAGCTTGTGAACAACATCAACGAAACACACGCCAGTTTCCACTGCGTGAAGAGAAGGTCTATTTGGCATAAGAAGGCTCCGATAGCGTAACACCCACTGCAACAATTCTAAGGCTCATCGTAAGATTGTTGTCGGGCAAAGCAGCGCAATAATTAACTGATCCTATCTTATATTAATAGGGATGTTCGAAGACAACGCAACTAAATTGTTAATTAATGTTTAACGAGCTCGTATTTTAGGTGCAAGTGGCTGACGTTACACTTAAGAAGTATAAACAGTTAAGGTTGAAGCAATAACAAGATTATATAAAAGTAAAAGGTCGAAAAATTACAAACAAAAAAGCCCAGTGAACACTGGGCTTTTAAACATATTTAATGTGAAACTATTACGCGTCGTATGGGCTGCGTAAAACGATAGTTTCGTTTCTGTCAGGGCCTGTTGAAACGATATCAACCGGCACACCTGTTAGCTCTTCAAGGCGCTTAATGTAGTTTTTCGCAGCTTGTGGAAGCGCTTCAAACTCAGTTACACCAAAGGTGTTGTCTGTCCAACCTGGCATTTCTTCATATACTGGCGTTACTTTCTCGTAACCGTCAGCCGCCATAGGAGGAACGTCTTTCACGTTACCGTCTGCATCTTTATAGCCTACACAAATTTGAAGGCTTTCAAGGCCGTCTAGTACGTCAAGCTTAGTTAAGCAGAAACCTGTAATAGAGTTGATTTGTACTGCGCGTTTCATCGCAACTGCATCGAACCAACCTGTACGGCGCTTACGGCCTGTGGTTGCGCCAAACTCGTGACCTTTAACACCTAAGTGTTGGCCTACTTCACATTCTAGTTCAGTAGGGAAAGGACCTGAGCCTACACGGGTGGTGTACGCTTTAACAATACCCAGTACGTAATCTAGCTTAAGTGGGCCAAAGCCAGCACCCGTTGCTACACCACCAACGGTAGTGTTTGACGACGTAACATAAGGATAAGTACCGTGATCGATGTCTAGAAGTGTACCTTGTGCACCTTCAAACATAATAGGCAAGCCAGCATTGTGTGCTTTGTCTAGTTCGTCAGTTACATCAACAACCATTGCTTTAAGAATGTCAGCAACTTCCATTGCACCTTTTAAGGTTTCATCAAAGTCTACTGCTTCTTCGCCATAGTACTGAGTAAGCGTGAAGTTATGCACGTCTAACACTTCTTTCAGCTTTGCTGCGAAGTCTTCAGCATTAAATAAATCGCCAACGCGTAATCCACGACGGGCTACTTTATCTTCGTACGCTGGACCGATACCACGACCGGTTGTACCAATTGCTTTTGCGCCGCGGGCTTTTTCGCGCGCTACGTCTAGTGCAATGTGATAAGGAAGAATAAGCGGACAAGCTTCACTAATCTTTAATCGCTCGCGCACTGGAACACCACGCTCTTCAAGCATAGTCATTTCCTTCATTAGTGCGTCTGGGCTAAGCACAACACCGTTACCAATAATACAGGTAACATTATCGCGTAGGATGCCTGATGGGATTAAGTGAAGTACGGTTTTTTCACCGTCGATTACTAGAGTGTGACCTGCATTGTGTCCGCCTTGGTAACGAACAACATATTTTGCGCGATCAGTGAGTAGGTCTACGACCTTGCCTTTACCCTCGTCACCCCATTGAGTGCCGAGTACCACAACGTTCTTTGCCATGAATCATATGTGTAAGAAAATTAGGCGGGGATTCTACAAAATTCTAGGGCAAGGATCATCTTTTTTTCGAACAAAAATACGACTATTTTATTTTTATTTTTGAAATCACAAAGATGCCCCACTGCCGCTCGAGCCTTTTTGAAATAAGGCTTGGCTTCTTATTTTCCAGCACAAACATTCTAAGACGCTAATTTTTAAAGCTTTCTAAACATTACCTGGTATGAAAGCTGAACAGACGGTCTACCGCAGTCTGCACTACGCCCATTTATATAACGTTTTGCTATTATTCGTGGGCATTCGGTACTTAAGAGCTAATGAGGTATTCAAAGGGCTGAAAATATACCTCTGAATGTTGAATACAGGTTTAAGAGCACACTTTTCAGTCAACGGTAAAGTCGCGCTCCTTTTCGTACTATGTATTACGGTAAAGCGCGTGGCAGTGTTTGATGAGGTCCGTTTTCACACCGCTTTACGCCACTTAATGCCTAGTTCTGGGCGCTAACTCAACTGAAATAAAACAGCAGTAGTGCGCCTATTATCACAAGGGTTCCGCCAATTTGACGCAGTTGATTGCTGGGCTGTTGGCTTATCTGAAGTAAATAATTGCGCCATTTATTAGGAAAAAGAAGCGGCCCTATTCCTTCTATAATAAGTACAAACGCTAAAGCGGGTAGTAGCCACTCCATAAAACTATCCTTAAATAAGTGTGACGTTAATATTTACGTATGTTTAAAGCAACGACTTACGCTTTCTGATTCAGTGCGGTTAAATCAATGTACTCAGGGGTGTGGTACAGACCAAAACCAAACCGTAAACGGTTTCCTCTAAAATCGGTAAGGATATGGTGCTCTTTAAGCGCTGAAGCAAGGGCTTTTGTTTCATCGGCACTATCTAATTCAAAGGTAAGGAAGTGCCCTCGGTTTGCTTCATCACTTACTGCTAGATGTTTTTCGTTTAGCAAGGGATGGTTGCAGGTAGCAAGTTTCTCTAGAAATGTGCGCTGCATGCCCATTATATATTCGTTAACTGTGGCTACATCAATGCCATTGTCGTCGAACATGCGAAGCACGGCTCTTAATCTGTAGAGCGCGGTAAAATCCATGGTCGCACCAGCAAAGCGCATTCCATCTAGACTATATTGAACGCCCTCTTTGCCGCCAACCTTGCGAGGCTTATCTAGCTCGCCAAACTCTGCAAACCAGCCTGTGTAAGCAGGTCTTAGCTCACAGCCCACGGGTACGTGCGCAAAACATGCCCCCTCTCCTGCCTGAGCATATTTGTAACTACCGGCAAGATAAAAGGCTCGGTGGGCAATGTTCGCTATATCGGTAGGCTTTGCCATAAACCCGTGATAGCCATCAACCACAATAAGGGTATTGTCGTTAGTTACGCTATTTACGATATCTGTGACATCGTTCACCACGTATCCGGAATTAAAAAACACCTGACTAAAGAAAACCAGCTCGGGATCGTGTTCGGCAATGGCGGCCTTAAAGCGCGACGCAAACGTATCGTAGGGTTTAGTAGGTACGGTAATAAGTTCTATCGCACCCTGCTCTTGCATCCTAGTCGCTTGGCGCTGAAAACTGTGAAACTCGCTGTCTGTCGACACTACTTTATAAGGCGCAGTACTATCGATGCAGCTCATTACGCGATAAAGCAGCTCATGGGTATTGGGCGCAAAAACGATTTGCTGTGGTGCACCCGTGTTCAGTATGTTGCTAATGCGCTGCTGTAGCTCTGGCACCAAAGTTTGGAAGAAATATCCCCATTTTTCGTCAACATACTTAGCGCTGTCATCCCAGTAGTTGAGCATTGCATCACGCGTGCAGTCGGGCCAAAAGTAGTGGCTGTGACACGCATAATGCTGTTTACCTTTGTTCGCATTAAGAAAACCCGTATAAAAATGCTGATATGCCATGCTCTATTGCCCAATATAAAAACTGCGTAAACCCTAACAGACTTCTTTATTTTTCGCATGATTCTGCGCCTGCAACAAAACATTTATTTACAAATTAAGTGTAAATTGTTTTGCCCAAATCGACGTGCTTAGTGATATTTCTTATATAAACACAATCACAGCAAATTTTAAGAACTCTGCTATACCCTAAAGAGGCAAGATGTTTTTGTTAGCTGAGTTAGCAAGCTCCGTCTGTTCCACGCAGACAAACATTAAAGGTATTTTATGCGTTTTCCTAAATACGGAAATTATTCATTGGATGTCTCAGGTAACGTACTTGAGGTGTTTGCAACCGGGGCGTGGAACCTGAAAACGACAGAGTTTTTTATAGAAGAAATGCATGAACTTATCGCTAAGTTCGACAATAAGCCTTGGGCTGCCCTAATGGACGGTCGCCGCTGGGTGTTATCTACTCCAGATTGCCAAACTCGGTTAGCCGAGGCAATTAAGGTGAACATTTCGCGAGGATTAACTCGCTCTGCTTATGTGCTGGAGACTGGCATGGTAAGGCGAGCCCAGTTAGAAAGAACGCACCCCTCTAAGCAACGGGAGTTTGAAACTAGCAACTACGAACGAGAATATTTTCAAAAGTACTTTCAAGCTCTAAACTGGCTGCACAAAGAAGGTTTTTCCCCTATTGTTCAGCCTTAGTAAATGGGTTTATCAATGCGCTGGTGAAAAATAAAAGCGCATAGTTACAATTTTTTGTTCACCAGCACAAAGTCGCACGCCCCATTTATTGAAGTCAAAATGACCGTTTTCACGCTTTAACTACTTTTAAAGCGCTTTTAAAGCTTAATACAATAAACTGTATACTTTACGGCGGTATTCCGACTTAAGTGGGTCGCCGTCGGCTAATGCATTCATCATATCCATCATTAGCTTTCTAGCATCGCCAAACCCAAGTTCTTTCTTTAACACACTATAAAGAAGTTCTAGTGCATCTTGTGCTTTGTTCGCTTGCTGCAACTGTACCGCTAAATCAACTTTAAGCTGCAAGTCGTCTGGGTTCGCCTCTACCGCTGCTTGAAGCTGACGAATTTCAGGGGTGTCTGCCGCTTGCTCTGCCAGTTCAATTTTCCCTGCCAAACTTTTATAGCGAGAGTCTTGATCCACCAGCTTAATCTCTTCAAGCAAAGCTTTAGCTGTATCAATAGAACCGGTTTCAACGTAGCAATCAATAAGCATATATTTAGCGTTTACGTTATCTGGGTTAAGCGCTAGGGCTTCTTTAGCTGCGGGCAGTGCCTCTGCATAATCACCTTGCTGAATCGCTTTGCCAGCAGTGGCAAGTAGATCGTCTTCAGGATTAGGTAAATATTTAGCGAGCATTTCGCGAATTTGCTGCTCAGGTTGCACACCCGCAAAGCCATCGACTGGTTGACCATTTTGCACCACCATCACAGTTGGTAGACTTCTAATACCAAACTGTGCAGCGACTTCTTGCTGGGCTTCGCAGTCTACTTTAGCCAGGATCAAGTGCTGGCTATATTCACCCGCTAGCTTTTCCAAAATAGGCATAAGGTCTTTACAGGGCTCGCACCAATCTGCCCAAAAATCGATTAGCACCAGCTTATCTTGCGACGCTTCAATGATGATTTGTTGAAAGTTTTCTACCGTAATATCTACGATGGTTGCTTGGCTATTCGCAACGAGATTTTCCATAACGCAGGCCTTTAATTTCTTGTATTGAGAGGAATATGGGGCAGACGGCCTGAAATTACAAGGTTAAGGAAGGCTAACTTTGGTCACCGCGCCTTGCACTAGGACGCACCTTTTAATTCGCCACATTGCTGGATCTGCGCCAGTGAGCACGCATGTTTGCGAAAACTCATTCTCTTTTTGTCGTATTCACGACAATCTATTTCAAAATAGAATGTTAATGTAGTGTAAACCATTACTATTAAGTCACTCTACTTCTGCAAAATACATGCTTATGGCCGAGAGGGTTTTATGTCTACACAAACACGCGCTGACACGCATTTTGCTTCATTCAAAGAGTTCTACCCGTTTTACTTAAATGAACATAGGGATAGTACATGCCGTACGCTTCATTTTATCGGCTCGTGGCTGGTTCTCGGCGTTATAGCACTAGCGGTATTCATGGCTGATTGGTCGCTACTGTGGTTTATTCCGCTAGTAGGTTACGGTTTCGCGTGGGTAGGTCATTTCTTCTTTGAGAAAAATCGCCCTGCAACATTTAAGCACCCGCTTTACAGCCTAATGGGCGACTGGGTCATGTTTAAAGATATTCTTGTAGGCAAAATTAGCCTTAAAGGCGAATAAAGCTCAAATGACTTAAAGGGCGGCCAGCTCTCTTTTAAAAATGACAACCGCCATTGCTAGCGCCCTGCGTTGTTAAACGTTCCGCTTAATGTTGGATATGTTCTTTTAACGGACAATCCAGCCTCTTCACCGCACACGCTTTACATAAAAGAAACGAAAGCGATATGGTTAGAGACAAGGTTCGCAGGTTGCTACATTTGCGTTAGGATTTACGCTAAGCACACGACAGCGAACATTCTACCTATCGCGCTCAGCGCAAAAAACAATAACAAAAGGAACAACTATGTTTGCGTCTCGTTTCGCCTTTCGCTCCGCACGAAAAGGCTTATGTGTTACCTCGACTGCAGTATCACTATTGGTTTTAGGTATAAGTCAGGCCAATGCGTTGCAGGAATCTGCCTCTGATTCGACTAGCTTAAATGCGCTGACATACGATGACACTTTTAACTTAGAGTTTGTCGCCAACCCACAGTTTCTTAACAAGGATACGATAATTTATTCTCGTCAGAGCATGGATATTATGACTGACGGAAGGCAAAGCCGACTTTGGCAAGTAAATATTAAATCCGGTGAGCATCGCCCGTTTATTGGTGTAGATGAAAACTTGTCACAGGCTACCTTATCGCCCAACGGTAAAATGGTGGCATATACAAAATCGGTCAACGGCCGCGCACAAATCCATCTTTATTACTTAGATACCATGCAGTCTGTGCGCTTGACCAACACCAGCGAAGCACCTCGTCAGTTAACCTGGTCTCATGACAGCAAAACCTTAGCCTTCACCCAGTTTACTGAAGAAAAGCAAAAGCCATTGTTTACCGGCATGCCGAGCAAGCCTAAAGGAGCAAAGTGGGCTGACCCAGGCACCTATATTGATGCGGTGCAGTATAGAGGTGACGGAAGAGGCTACTTGCGTGAAGGCTTTGACCAGATATTTGTTCTGCCTGTTGAAGGCGGTACGCCGCGTCAATTGACAACTGGAAAATTCCCTAGCGGCGGCACCCTTTCTTTCTCTAAAGAGAATGACTGGATTTATTTTGCCACACTACAACGAGAAGACTACGCGCTGCACCCTTTGTTTAGCGACATCTATAAAGTGAATGTGAATACAGCGGCAGTTGAACAAGTTACCGATATTGAAGGGCCTGAAGGTAGACCAACCTTGAGTCCGGACGGAAAATACTTGGCGTTTACTCAGCTCAATGACAGAAAGCTTTCTTATCAGAATGGCGACCTAGTTGTACTTGAGCTTGAAAGTGGTGACATCACTCGATTAACCACGTCACTAGATAGAAGCCTAGGCAAATTTGAATGGCGCAAAGACAGCCGAGGATTAATCTTTTCTTACCTTGATCATGGCGAAACTAAACTTGCTGCGGTGAACCTGAAAGGCGATGTGAAACCGATCGACGTTAGCATAGGTGGACAAGCGTTTGGACGCCCTTACACGTCGGGCGACTTTGCCGTTAGTGATAAAGGCGACATTGTTTACACCACGGCAAGCCGCACTGTGCCTGGCGACCTAGCGCTTTATAGAAAAGGTAAAGGCGATACGCAACTCACCGATTTAAACAGCGACGCACTTGGTCATAAAGCGCTGGCAGAAGTACAAGACCTTTCCGTAGTATCAAGTGTTGACGAGCTACCTATCGACGCATGGATTGCATTGCCTCCTGGATTTGATAGCAGCAAAAAATACCCGCTTATATTAGAAATTCACGGCGGCCCGCATGCTGCCTACGGCCCTCATTTTGCCATGGAAATTCAGCTAATGGCCGCGCAAGGTTATGTCGTGGTATGGGCTAACCCAAGGGGCAGCAGCTCTTACGGTGAAGACTTTGGTAATTTGATCCACCATAACTATCCGTCAGAAGATTATAACGACCTGATGGACGTGGTAGACGCAGTTGTTAAACAAGGCTATATAGATTCAGAGAATCTGTTTATTACTGGCGGCTCAGGCGGCGGAACCCTTACCGCATGGTCCATTGGTAAGACTGATCGTTTTAGTGCAGCTGTTGTGGCGAAGCCGGTTATTAACTGGATGAGCTTTTCATTGACTGCCGACGCATACCCGTACTTTAGCAACTACTGGATGGCAGATATGCCATGGAATATTGCCGATAAGTTATGGCAGCGCAGTCCGCTAAGTCTGGTGGGCAACGTGGTAACACCAACCATGTTGCTAACCGGTGAAGCCGATCACCGTACGCCAATTAGCGAGACAGAGCAGTATTATCAAGCCTTGAAGTTACAGGGCGTAGATGCTGCAATGGTGCGGATTCCAGGGGCTTCACACGGCATTGCAAGCCGCCCTTCTCGCTTAATACAGAAAGTAGGAAATATTGTGGCGTGGTTTGAACGTTACAAAAAGGGTAACGACAGCGAATAAGTCAATACGAGACCCGATGTCTTTATAAATAAAAAGGGCGCTTACTTCATTTTACAATAACAATGAAGTGGCGCCTTTTCTCATTCTACGTCTTATACCAGAATTTGAAAGGGAACAGCCATTCCTGCATTCCCACGCTTCGCTATGAAGCTTGCCAGCGCCTTCTGAGTGAGCACTTATCTATGCGGACTGGTATTATGCTATTTGGTTAGCTTTAATACTTTGCCGTTCGGTGCATCGGTCAGTAAGTAAATGGCACCTTCTGGGCCAACTTCAACGTCGCGAATACGGGCGTGATTGTCACGAACATATTCAAACTGCTCTTCGGGCTTTCCACCTTCTACCTTGATACGGCGAAGGTGGGTAAATTTCAACGAACCCACTAATATATCGCCGTTCCACTCTTTGAACATGTCGCCTTGGTAGAAGGTTAGGCCGCTTGGTGCAATAGACGGGTCCCAGTACAACCAAGGCTGCTTCATACCATCCATATGGGTTTTGTCGCTGATAATGTCGCCACTATAGTCAACGCCATAGGTAATCACAGGCCAACCGTAGTTTGCACCGCGCTCAAGGATATTGATTTCATCACCACCTTTCGGGCCATGCTCCATCGCCCATACCGCACCAGTTTCAGGATGAATAGTAACGCCTTGCACGTTGCGGTGACCATAGCTGAATATTTCAGGGGCTTTGCCGTCTGTGAAAGGGTTATCTTCTACTGCGCTGCCGTCACGCTTTATGCGTACAATTTTACCGAAGTGGTTATCGGTATTTTGTGCTTCTTTCATATACTTATAACGGTCGCCCATTGTGACGTACAAATGCTTTTTAGCATCGAACGCTAGACGACAGCCAAAGTGAAAGCCGTTATCGACGATTGAGTCGGCACTAAAGATAACATCAACATTTTCAAGGCCTGAATTAGTAAGCGTGGCTTTTGCAACACTACTGCTGCTGCCCGGCTTGCCCTCAACCTCACTCGCTTTGCTGTAACAGAAGTAGATAGTGTTATTGCTGGCAAAATCCGGGTCGATAGCGATGTCCAACATACCACCTTGGTTTTGCGCAACTACCTTAGGCACATTACCTAGACGTCCTGATAACTTACCGTCTTTTGATAAACGCTGAATGCCACCTTCACGTTCCGTAACTAGCAGATCGCCATTTGGCAAAAATGCCATTCCCCAAGGATGAACAAGCCCTTCAGCAAGCGTGGTTACGGTAATATCGCTGTCGGTGATTTCATGCGCTTCGCCATGTTTGTGGTCTCCGTGAGCTAAAGCGGATTGGCTGATCGTAAGCGCCAATACACAAGCAAGTGACTGCGCCAGCGCGCTCACAGGTTTGGATGGTACAGCTAAAATAGTTGATGGTTTCATCGCTAGGAGCCTCATTTTAAAAAGCCGTGTAAGCGTTGACACAGGCTTCTTCTATTATTTTTAGTGGAAGGCAGTATACAAAAAAGGGCACAGCGCTGCTGTACCCTTTGTGATAATTTCACTTGCTTATGCGATAAAGGTGCCTAGTCGATTGAGCCTAAGTTAAACCACCGTCACCGCACTTATATAGCGATTTACTTTGGTAATGTTGCGCGAAGCATCCACGCAGTTTTTTCGTGAACGCGCATACGATCGCCAATTAACGCTGCAGATGACTCATCGTCTGCGTCTTGCGCTAGCTTTAACGATTCACGGCAAGTTTTCACAACTTGCTCATGACCGTGAGTTAACAATCTCACCATTTCCGTCGCTTCAGGCACACCTTCCACTTCTTCAATTGAACTAAGCTCAGCGAACGACTTATATGTGCCCGGTGCAGCAACACCTAGAGTACGAATACGCTCTGCAATTTCGTCTACCGCTTCGGCAAGCTCTGTGTAATGCTCTTCAAACATTAGGTGCAATTCACGGAACTGCGGCCCTTCTACGTTCCAGTGAAAATTATGCGTTTGAAGGTACAAAGTGTAAGAGTCGGCCAATAGCTTTTTAAGGCCTTCTGCTACTGCGTTACGATCGCTCTCAGAAATACCAATATCAATCTTGCTCATGTCACACTCCTTAACGTTAAAACCCTTTTTAGATTTACCTTCAGCCCATTCATCGGCGCTGAAAAATCTTGGTTTAAATAATATAAGTTAATAGTACTACAGAAATTTTGATTTAGATTAACGGTTTAGTTGATTGCATTCATCGCATTAATCGATGACTTTATACATTCTGCCTCAGCCACTCTATTAATGGTGGTGATGGTGGCTTTCGCCCGCTTCTTTTTTAACAGGTAGCAAAACCGGTAGTTCACTCCCATCGCTAAATGTGAGGGTTAGTGCTACTTCGCTGCCCTCTTCTAATCCTTTGGTCAGCCCCATCAACATGATATGACGGCCGCCTGATTCAAAAGAGACCATTTCGCCCGCTTTTATTATAACGCCGTCAGTTAGCTCACGCATTTTCATCACGTCTTCCTCCATCACCGTTGTGTGGATTTGAGCTTCACTTGCTACATCGTTTGATACTGAAACAGACGTCAGTGTTTTATCGCTGTCACTATGATTATGCAAAGTAAAGTACACTGCGCCGGTTTTTGCCAAAGCAAATGTTGCTCTGGCATAACCATCCATAACCATTACATCTGATTGCTTACTGGCGTGCTTGTGCTGCTCTTTCGGCAAGTGATGATTTTCATGGTCATTGCCATGCGCGTAAATAGTCGCAGACATGCTTAAAGAAAATAAGCCAGTTACGATAACTAATGGTTTAAATGATTTGGAAAAAAGTGACATACAGTCTGCTCCGAATGAATACTCGTAAGCAAGTGTACGTAAGATTGGCATAGGAAAAAAGAAAAATGGTGCCGACTGCCGGAATCGAACTGGCGACCTACTGATTACAAGTCAGTTGCTCTACCAACTGAGCTAAGTCGGCACACTTTAAAAACCGCTGCCTAGACAGCGGATGCGTATTCTAGCGATAAACGCGTGGGTGTCAACCTTTTAATCGCGTTGCTTCACCAACTAATTTTGGGAAGTACTCAAGTGGTAAATATTTGCTCAATGCCATGAGCTTTTCACCCAAGCTTTCATAACTATTCGTGGTGACATTGATGTGTCCCATCTTGCGCTTTTCACGAACAGATTTTCCGTACCAGTGAAGATGACTACCATCGATGCTTAGCAAATCGCGCGAGAAGCTGCTGCAACCAATAATGTTGACCATAGCGCTTGGGCCAATGGCTGACGTGTCACCAAGAGGCAATCCACATACTGCGCGTAAGTGATTTTCAAACTGACTGGTTACAGCGCCCGACTGGCTCCAGTGCCCAGAGTTATGTACACGAGGAGCAAGTTCGTTTACAAGTAGCTTGTCGCCTACTTGGAATAGTTCCACAGCCAGCACACCGACGTAGTTCATACCCTCAGCAAGTTTCACAAAAATATCGTGAGCCTGGGCCTGAAGTGCATCATCAACGTTAGTCGCTGGTGCAACCGACACGTGAAGTTGACCTTGGTGATGCAAATTTTCAGCAAGTGGATAGGTGCGTACGTCGCCATTAGCATTGCGTACACCGATTAATGACAACTCTCTGTCGAAAGCCACCATTTTTTCAACCACTAAAGGCACAGTCTGCAAATCTAATCCCTGAAGTGCATTTTTTAGTTCAGGTAAGTCAGCCTCATCACTTAAACGCCATTGACCATATCCGTCATAGCCATCGCGGCTAGCCTTAAGAATGAGTTTGCTACCCAACTGCTTTACGCAATCGTCTAACTGGGCAAGGTCGGTAACTATTTGGTGCTCACAATTTGCCACCTGCATGCTTTCAAGCAGCTTTTTCTCACGTACGCGATCGGCGCCAACAAGAATGCTGTCAATATTTGGCATCAACTTGTTTGTTTTCGCCGCGTCTTCAAGAAGCCTTTCAGGTACATGCTCAAATTCTACGGTAAGAGCATCTGCACCTTCTAGTGCTTGAGCAAGTGAGATTTCAAGAGGGGTTTTGCTAACTGGATGTACAACGGTATCGTTGTTTACGTCCACAGCTTGAACGTCAATACCTAACGGGCTTCCCGCCAGGTACATCATTTGAGCAAGTTGGCCTGCGCCGTAAACGACTACTCTCATTCATCTAGCTCCAACGTATTGCTTGAAGCAAGTACCGTATCAGTTTGCGATTTTCTAAAAGCGATAACGGCATTGCGTACGCTTTCGTCTTGCAGCGCAACAACTTGTGCCGCGAGAAGACCCGCATTTGCTGCACCAGCCTCACCTATTGCCAGTGTACCTACCGCAACACCTTTCGGCATTTGAACGATAGAAAGCAGTGAGTCTAATCCATTGAGCGCCTTTGATTTAACCGGGCAGCCAAACACAGGTAAATGCGTGTGTGCAGCAATCATACCCGGTAAGTGAGCTGCGCCGCCTGCGCCAGCAATGATTGCGCTAAAACCTTCATCTGCAGCGCTTTCTGCAAACTCTACTAGCAAGTTGGGTGTACGGTGCGCCGACACCACCTTCGCTTCAAATTCAACACCAAACGACTTCAGCATTTTTGCGGCCTGCTGCATAGTAGGCCAGTCTGAAGTTGAACCCATTACAATCGCGACTTTTGCCATCTAGAGATCCTCGGGGTAGGTAAAGTGGACAACCTTGGAAAGGCCGCGATTGTAGCGTAAAACCGTTCAAAATCCCACCGTAAATGGCGTCAATTATAGCGCCACTCGCTTAAGGGTTGTTGAGGCTACTCTCTTATAAGGGTGATCTATCTCTTCGCTGTCAGTCGTATTAACTATAATTAATTTATGTAGAAAAGTTGCCTGACTACACGGATTAACGAACGCTTTTATTTCCACATTTTGCGACGTTGACCATGAACGGGCGTTAGAGGTTATTGATGACAGATAAACACGAACCCGACGTACTTGATGAGGTGATAGAAGAAGTACAAGACGTGGTCTCTGACTTCTTAAATCGCGAAGCCGCTCCCGGCATATTGTTAATGGGTGCAACGATTCTTGCGCTCATTATTGCTAATTCTCCCCTAGATACGCTTTACGATCATTTAATCAGTATGCCGGTACAAATATCAGCCGGTACGTGGGCTATCGATAAGCCATTATTGCTGTGGATTAACGACGGGTTAATGGCGGTGTTCTTTTTTCACGTGGGTCTGGAACTGAAGCGGGAAATCTGCGAAGGTGAATTGGCCAATCCTAAAGATATTATTTTACCCGCAGCGGGTGCTGTTGGTGGTATGGCACTACCCGCCTTGATATATGTAGGCATCAACTGGGACAACCCCGTAGCCATTGCAGGGTGGGCAATTCCCGCCGCTACTGACATCGCGTTTGCGTTAGGTATTTTGGCGCTACTAGGTAGTCGAGTACCTACGAGCCTGAAAGTTTTCTTAGTCACCCTGGCTATTATTGACGATATCGGTGCTATCGTAATTATTGCCCTGTTTTACACCGAGCACATTACCGCGGGTGCGCTGTATATTGCTGCAGGTTGTTTATTGCTGTTGTGGCAAATGAATAAACGCAATGTGGTAGATATTCCGCCTTATGTTTTTGTGGGAATCATTCTGTGGGTAGCCATGTTGAAGTCAGGCGTTCACGCCACACTGGCAGGTGTCGTACTTGCTGGCTTTATTCCTATGCGGGATGAGAAAGACGAATCTTATTCTCCGGTAACGCGACTAGAGCACGGTTTGAATGGCTCGGTGAGTTTCGCGATCCTACCTTTATTCGCCTTCGCTAACGCCGGCATAAGTTTTGGTAACATCAGTCCGGAGGGTATTTTCCATCCTGTTACCTTTGGGATCTTTCTTGGCTTGGTTGTGGGTAAACAAATTGGCGTATTCGGTTTTTGCTACTTAATGGTGAAGTTAAAGCTGGCTAAGTTACCAGAGGATCTTAACTTCAAGCATATCTATGGCTGTGCGCTACTTTGCGGTGTTGGCTTTACAATGAGCTTATTCATTGGGGGACTGGCCTTTGCACAGACAGGTATCAATCAAATTTTTGACGAGCGTGTGGGCATTTTAACCGGCTCTCTTGTCTCGGCGTGCTTAGGATATATTGTACTGCGATTCGTTAGCGAAGCGCCGAGCGATAACACTGATGTAGCCTCAAACGCGAGCAAGTTCACGGGCAATACAGTCAAATAGAACCTGCTTGCGAATAGGCTTACTTAAATGCGCATTCATGCCTGCTTCTAAGCAGGCATTTTTGTCTTCGATAAACGCATTGGCGGTTAAGGCAATAATTTTAACCTTGTCTTTATTTCTGCCTTCTTCGCGAATAAGCCTTGATGCAGTATGCCCGTCCATGATGGGCATTTGGCAATCCATTAAAATCACATCAAAGTCGTGTTTTTTTTCTGCGGCCACCGCGTCTAGCCCATTCTTAGTTCGAATGCACTTGATATTCTCTGACTTAAGCATTTCTATAACGATGTCTGCGTTTATGTCATTGTCTTCTGCAAGTAGTACACGAATTGCACTAGGTAAGGATGGAGGCGCTTCACGCTGCTGTTGAATGCCGCCCCAACAGATTGTGGCTGGAATATGAAAAGTGAAGCTAGTTCCTACATCTAACTCGCTTTCAACGTAGAGTTCACCGCCAAGTAATTCGATCAGCCCTTTTGAGATGGCCAGCCCCAAACCGGTTCCCCCATAGTGGCGCGTAGTCGATGCATCTGCTTGCTCGAATTTCTCGAAAATAAGGTGCAATTTGTCGGGCGCAATTCCGATACCAGTATCAAGGACTGAAACTTTCAACCCTTGATGGGCATAACTCACGTTAACCGATACCTCACCTTCATTGGTAAATTTTATGGCGTTGCTTAGTAAATTATTAAGTACTTGAGCTACTTTACCAGCATCAATGTTCAAGACTTCTGGCACATCGCTGCTAATACGAAGCGTAACATCATAGCCTTTTATTTGCGCAGTGTGGCGATATAGCTCACAGGATGCCGTTAATAATTCACGGATGTCGCAACGCTGAATGTCACAGAGCATCTTCCCAGATTCGATTTTAGACCAATCTAGAATGCTATCCAAAATAATCAGTAGATTCGTCGCTGAGCGAGAGATAGTTTTTGCCCTCACTGCGACATGCTCAGGCAAAGCATTGTCTAGCATTAAATCACATGAGCCAACGATACCGTTCATTGGCGTTCTTATCTCATGACTCATATTGGCAAGAAACTGAGTTTTGGCCACGTTTGCAGCTTCGGCCTCTTTCAGAGCTAGCGCTAAATGCTCGGTTTTTTCCTCTATGCGCTGCTCTAAAGACTGGTTCAACTCATTAAGTTCTTTATTTAATTCTTGCTCTACTTCCTTCGCTTTTTTAAGTTCGTCAAACGCACCAAGTAAGCGAGCTTCCAAGCCCATAAACTCATCGCTTAGCGACGAAAGCTCTTGGATGTGCAAAGCTCTTTGCGGAGCTTTATTTCCATTTTTTTGATTAGGATCGAACTCAGCAATGTAACGGACAAGTCGGCGAATAGGCGCACCTACCATTTTGGCCACCACATACCCCGTGAATGTCCCAAAGGCAGATAAAGCCAACAACAACAGGAGGTCTTTTAGCAAGTAACTGCTCATTGAGGCGTGTAAAAGCCGCTTATCGAAGTAATAGCTAACCTTCCAATTGGCAAAAGAAAGGCTTTCGGTGAACCTTAGCCACTTTCTACCTTGGGAACCGGAACCGTTATTAACTTCTTCAACTTCGACGCCACAATTGGGTTCACACGAGTAAAACGGCGCTTTGGTCAGCGGTTTCATCGCTAGCGCATCAGATGCGTAGATCACCTCACCTTTTTGATCTTCTATCAGCATCAAAAATCCACCAAGGCTCAGGTCATCAATTGCGTTAAAACTTTTTAAAGATAGTGAACCTTCTACAATACCTTTGGGCACTCCGTCCCTATCTAAGATTGGCGCAGATATCGCGACAATTGGGTCGTTGCCGAAACCTCTGCCTTGAAAAACATTGGACAAGAATGGCGTGCCTGACTGCATGACTTCGTAAAAATAAGGACGATAAGACACGTTAGGTAAGCCATTTTTTCTCGCCTTTTCTAGCATACTTGACGGATAAGCGTGTGTGATGTCGCCGCTTTCATCTGCTACTAGAAAGGTTAAAAACTCAGGGTTGTGCGACGCAACAATTTGTAAATTAGCACCGGCCGTTGTTTCTAAGCTATTTTTCGATGCAGAATTTGAAAGAACTTGCGCTGTACTGATAATGGCATTTTGATGATGGCGTATAAAGGTTGAAAGCTGAAATTCAAGCACTTTCACCCGCTGCTTCATGTAGCTATGGATTTGTTGCTCTTGCTGATGTTGAAACAAGCTGACTGATAGATAAATGACGGCCATAGACGCAACGAAGAAGCAACCCGAAAAGAAGTATCCTAAAAGAAAATGAAGCGTAATACGTTCCGATTTGTTCGAGGTTTGCCGCTTGAGGCCATGTATAGCCAAGTACGCAAAATGGCCGGTAACAAGCCCTAATACACCACTCACCCAAGTCACTAAAACACCTGAGAACAGCATATTTACGTTGTCACTATCGTAAAGAGAGTGCTCTAAAAGCAAAACCGGTAAAAAGACAATAGACCAAAATCCTGCGCCTACTTTAATGACCTGCCTTAGCGATTTGTTATAGCCGAAAAAACTCAGCACTATTGGTAGTAACGTCAGGCTTTCTTTCCCTACAATACTGCCTTCGCTCAGCCACATAGGAAGACTTATTACAAGGGCAATGGGAACAGATATAAGAGGTGAAAAACGGAGCGATGCATACACCGCAGCGCCCACGCCAAAGGTAGCAATGCCCGAACTATCAAAAGGTGGATTTAAAGCATTTAGCCCTGCGCCAAGTGCACATACAAATAGCGCTTGAAAAGCCGAAGACCATGTAAAAGAAAATGAAATACTACCTATTTTCAACGCATGTCTCCGGCGAATACGCTTAGTGTTGAGCCATATAATCTAAAGTAAAGTTTGTGAGAAGCTTCACACCTAACTTCATGCCTTCATCGTCAACATAAAACTCCGGTGTATGGTGAGCGGGGCTATCTTCTTCAGATACATCCAATGGCTTGCCGCCTACCCAAACATACAAACCTGGAATTTTCTCTTGAAAAAATGAAAAGTCTTCTGCACCAGTGACCGGTTTAGAAAGCAATGTGTTCTCAACGCCAGCGGTACGCTGCATGGTAGGCAGCATAGCTTTTGTCAGCTCTGGGTCGTTGTAGGTGATGGGGTAATAGTAATCTAGCGGTAAAGTAAGTTCTGCTTCTGCGCCCATACTCTCTGCTATAGCCTTTACTTTACGCGGAAGCGACTCGTAAATATGATCGCGCGCGGCTTCATTGAGGGTACGGATTGTGCCAACCATTTCTACTTCATTAGGAATGATGTTTGAACGGTTACCGCCATGAATAGACCCAATGGACACGACTGCTGCATCGTCAATCAATTTCAATTCACGACTGACAATGGTCTGAATAGACATGATCATTTGCGCAGCTGTAACTACAGGGTCAACGCTCTTCCAAGGATAAGCGCCATGAGCTTGCTTACCGTGAATAACAATTTTAAACGGATCTACGGCTGCCATGGTGCCACCCGCGTTGTAGCGCACTTTACCAACATCGGTATTAGCATTGATATGCAGACCAAAAATGGCGTCTACATCCGGGTTTTTAAGTACACCTTCAGCGACCATAACTTCAGCCCCGCCTTTTTCTCCAGCCGGTGCGCCTTCTTCTGCAGGCTGAAAGATAAACTTCACTTTACCTTTCAGGTCGCCTTTAATTTCGGTAAGAATTTTTGCCGCCCCCATGAGCATTGCCATGTGAGTATCGTGACCACAGGCGTGCATAACCGGCACTTCTTTTCCGTTGTATTCGCCCATCTGCTTTGAGCGGTAGGACAAATCGTTTTGCTCTTTTACAGGAAGTCCGTCCATGTCTGCACGTAATGCAACGACAGGACCTGGCTTGCCCGAGTCTAAAATAGCTACCACACCCGTTTTTGCCACACCGGTCTGCACTTCTAAACCTAGACTTTCAAGGTAGTCAGCAACATATTCAGCGGTTTTAAACTCGCGATTCGATAATTCAGGAAATTCATGAAAGTGATGACGCCATTTAATTACATCAGGCTCGACTTTATTCGCTAATTCATCAACATTGATCTGAGCGGCATTAGCAGCTGACACAGAGGCCAACCCTGCAAATGCGAGTGACAGCAATTTTTGGTACATAACTATTATTTCCTTTGGTGTTTTTTAGACAGAGTAAATCATCTCAAGGGAGAAAACACCACTGAACTAACGATTGCTGTTAAATATCAATAAGCCAACGAAAATACCCCATTCACAAGACTGAGGGTATTAGACAGAAGTATAAGAAAAGTGCTTTATCGATGCAGGGAATAAAAAAGGCGCCAACTGGCGCCTTTTCTTTAAAAATCAAATTATTACTAAGTTTCTATTAACTCTTTTGTCTACGCATTGCGTCAAAGAACTCATCATTTGTCTTGGTCATCGACAACTTACTGATAAGGAAGTCCATGGCGTCAATTTCTGACATCTCGTGAACAATTTTGCGAAGGATCCACATTTTCTGTAGTTCGTCTTGCGCAGTAAGCAGCTCTTCACGACGGGTACCAGAGCGATTAAAGTCGATAGCCGGGAATACACGTTTTTCCGCGATTTTGCGGTTAAGATGTAATTCCATGTTACCTGTACCTTTAAACTCTTCGTAGATAACTTCATCCATTTTAGAGCCAGTGTCGATAAGCGCTGTTGCGATAATCGTTAAGCTTCCGCCTTCTTCAACATTACGGGCTGCACCAAAGAAACGCTTGGGCTTGTGAAGTGCATTCGCGTCAACACCACCGGTAAGTACTTTACCTGATGAAGGGATAACCGTGTTGTAAGCGCGGGCAAGACGGGTGATAGAGTCAAGCAGGATAACCACGTCTTTCTTGTGTTCTACAAGACGCTTGGCTTTTTCGATAACCATTTCAGCTACTTGTACGTGACGGCTTGCAGGTTCATCGAATGTTGATGCCACTACTTCGCCTTGTACAAGGCGGTGCATTTCGGTTACTTCTTCTGGACGCTCGTCAATCAGCAATACCATTAACTCACAATCTGGGTGGTTAGCAGCAATTGACTGGGCAATATTCTGAAGAAGAAGGGTTTTACCGGCTTTAGGTGGTGCTACAATGAGTCCACGCTGGCCTTTACCAATTGGCGACGCTAAATCCAGGACACGTGCCGTAATGTCTTCTGTTGAGCCATTACCACGTTCCATGCGCAAGCGATCTGCTGCGTGAAGCGGTGTAAGGTTTTCGAAAAGAATTTTATTTCGTGAGTTTTCAGGCTTGTCGAAGTTAACTTCGCGAATTTTTAGCAGGGCAAAGTAGCGTTCACTGTCTTTTGGTGGACGAATCTTCCCAGCAATCGTATCGCCCGTACGCAAGTTAAAGCGTCGGATTTGGCTTGGCGATACGTAAATATCGTCTGGTCCTGCGAGATACGATGAATCAGCTGAGCGTAAGAAGCCGAAACCGTCCTGTAAAATTTCTAATACCCCATCACCAAAGATGTCTTCACCGCTTTTTGCGTGAGTCTTTAGAATTGAGAAAATGATGTCTTGTTTTCTGGCGCGCGCCATGTTTTCCAGGCCCATTTCCTCGGCCAGGTTAACCAACTCGCTTATTGGTTTGTTCTTTAATTCAGTTAAATTCATACTGGTGGGTCTTTGTGCTTGAACTTCGCTTACAGGACTTAAAGTCACTCTGTTCTAGTTTAGATTTGATATCACCCGGATATGGGCGTAAGCAGAATGCTGCTCGGATGAGCGCTTTAGAAAAGTTAGCACTATATTTAACCAACGTCCAGCGTTTTACCGCCCAAATGTTAAATAAATTATTGCGTCCTTTTCTGATATGGAATGCAAGTACCTGTGTTTTAGATAAAAACCGGTGCTTTATTCGCACCGGTTTTTTGTTTTATAGCTATTAAAGATTTTCGTTAAGAAACTCTGTTAATTGAGCTTTGGATAGCGCGCCAACTTTAGTTGCTGCAACGTTACCGTTTTTGAAAAGTAGCAATGTAGGAATACCACGAATACCATATTTAGGTGGAGTTTCGTTATTTTCATCGACATTCAACTTGCCAACTGTTAACTTGCCATCAAACTCGGTCGCAACTTCTTCCAAGATTGGTGCGATCATTTTACACGGGCCACACCATTCGGCCCAGAAGTCAACCAGTACAGGACCTTCAGCATTGATAACATCTGCTTCGAATTTATCGTCAGATAACTGGATAATTTTGTCGCTCATTCTTTTCTCCATTATTGGTCTGTCGCTGATTTGTCTCAGCCCGACCATAAGTGTTATATAGAAACTGTTTTTTAATGCAAGCACTGATAAGCTATAAGCTATGCCTACTCACTTAACTGATACTCACTTTTCTGACCTGCCGATTAACGGCAAGGTTGTTGACGCCTTGGCGGCAGCTAATTTTTCACATTGTACACCAATTCAAGCACTTGCACTGCCTCCTTTATTAGAAGGTCACGACATTGCAGGTCAGGCTCAAACCGGAACTGGTAAAACCATTGCTTTTTTGGTAGCTACATTTCACTATTTGCTAAGCAAAGCAGAAAATGCAGACAACAGCAAATCAAATGGCCCTCGCGCAATTATCATGGCGCCGACCAGAGAGCTAGCCGTTCAAATTTATAACGACGCCAAATTGCTTAGTGAGCATACTGGATTGTCGCTTGGTTTGATTTATGGGGGCGAAGGTTACCAAAGTCAACGTGAAACTTTGGAAGAAGGGGTAGATATTATAATTGGTACGACAGGACGCATTCTTGATTACTACAAGCAAAATGTGTTCACGCTGAAGAATATTCAGGTTGCCGTACTTGATGAAGCCGACCGAATGTTCGATTTGGGCTTTATTAAAGATATCCGCTTTTTATTCCGTCGTATGCCTCCAGCAAGCGAACGCTTAAGCATGCTATTTTCAGCGACGCTAAGCTACCGCGTACAGGAACTTGCTTACGAGCACATGAACAATCCAACCCACGTTCAGGTGGCGCCAGAGCAAACCACCGCTACACGCGTTTCTCAAGAGCTATTTTACCCGTCTGATGATGACAAGATGCTGTTACTTCTTACACTACTTGAAGAAGAATGGCCTGAAAAAGCGATTGTGTTTGCAAACACGAAAAACAGTTGTGAAAAAGTCACCGACTGGCTTACCGCAGATGGCCATCGTGTGGGCTTACTTAGTGGCGATGTACCACAGAAGAAACGCTTGGGGATCTTAGAAGATTTCACCAAAGGTAACCTAGACATTCTGGTGGCAACCGACGTTGCAGCGCGAGGTCTTCACATTGACGCGGTAACGCACGTATTTAACTACGACTTACCTGACGATGCGGAAGACTATGTACACCGTATCGGTCGTACCGGGCGCGCAGGACAAAGTGGTGTTGCGATTAGTTTTGCATGCGAGAAGTACGCACTAAACTTACCTGCTATTGAGCAATACATCCAAAAGGCAATACCGGTTACCGATTACGACCGCACCGCCCTCCTTGATGATGTAACGCCTCCAAAACCACGTAGAAGACGTACGCCCAACAACCGCAATTCTTCACGCCGTGGTAACGGTAGAGGCAGAGGAAAGCCCCAAAACCGAAACAATAGAACGCAATAATAAAGCGAAAGGTAGTTAATTAGAAACGAGATTTTATGCAGGCAGAACTCCAGCACGACGCACAAACTTACGGTGAGTATTACGCCGCCGTGGACTTAGGCTCCAACAGCTTTCACATGGTGATTGTTCACGTTGTTAATGGCAGTGTGCAAATAATAGGGAAAATTAAACAGAAAGTGCGCCTGGCAGCAGGTTTAGATGATGACCTAGCACTGGATGACGTAAGCATGGAACGCGGCTGGCAATGCCTGCAGGTATTTTCGGAGCGCCTGCAGGACATCCCTCCCTCTAACATAAAAATTGTTGCTACCGCTACGTTGCGACTAGCAACCAATGCGCATATTTTCATTCGTAAAGCAGAAGAGATCCTTAATCACAAACTTGAAGTGATTAGCGGTGAAGAAGAAGCCCGACAAATTTATCTTGGTGTAGCTTATACATCCGCCAACCAAGGCAATAGCTTAGTTATTGATATTGGCGGCGCGAGTACCGAAATCATCATCGGGAACGACATGCAACCGATTCATCTGAAAAGTTTGGATATGGGCTGCGTGACTTTCATGGAGCGCTATTTTACAGGCGGAAAAATAACTGAAGGTAATTTCGAAAATGCTAAGCAAGCAGCACATTCGCTGATTGCTAATGTATCAAACGCTTTTTTATGTTTTGACTGGGAAAATTGTTTAGGTGCATCTGGCACGCCGCAGGCCATTACCGAAATTTTGGTGGCCCAAGGCATCAGCGACGCTATCCGCTTAGACTACCTGTATCACCTTGAAAAGCAATGTATTGAGTGCGGCAGTATTAAAACACTCGATATCGACGGCTTAGAAGACAATAGAAAAGCTATTTTCCCTTCAGGCTTAGCCATTTTGATCAGCCTGTTTGAAGCACTAAATATTAAGCACATGAACATTTCTGGCGGCGCCCTGCGTGAAGGGCTTATCTATGGAATGTTAGATAATGTCACAGAAAACGATAGACGCCAGCAAACGCTTAACCAAGCAAAACAGCGTTATCATATCGACAAAAATCACGCGAATTCTGTTCGCCATGTGGCACTTGGGCTATGCCATCAGCTTTGCGCCCAACAAAACATCTGTCACCTAGATACGGAAACTATCTTGGGTGCTGCTGCACAGCTTCATGAAATCGGCCTTCATATCGAATATAAACGTCACCACGAGCACGGTGAATATATTCTAAGTCATATCGATTTACCCGGCTTTACTCGATTACAGCGTTCAGCAATTCGCGATTTAGTAGCGCAACATCGCTTAACCATTAACACTCAAATTTTCGAAAAGTATCACGAAGATTACCGCCCCATGCTCAAAGGATTGCTTCGAATACTTAGGATTGCAGTTGTGTTATGTCTACGCCGTCAGAACAAGCATATTCCTGAAGTTTCTTTAAGCTGCGACGATAGTAAGTGGACGCTTACTTTTCCAGAAGGTTGGCTGAAGTCGCACCCTTTGATTAATGCCGAGCTAGCTAATGAGTGCTGGCTTCAACACAAAGCTGGTTGCGAGCTCGTCTGTAAGTAAACACTCACATTTATACTTCAAAAAACAAAAACCGTGCTAAGCACGGTTTTTTTATGGACGATTAATGCGCGTTAATAATAAGCGCGTTACTTGGCATTTTGTTTCGCGAGTAACTCAGCCGCTTTAGGCGCAAAGTACGTCAGAATTCCATCTGCACCCGCCCTTTTAAAAGCAAGTAAAGACTCTAATATTACCGCCTCTTCGTTTAACCAACCATTCGCAAATGCAGCTTGGTGCATGGCGTACTCGCCACTTACTTGATACGCAAATGTCGGGACTTTAAATTCGTCTTTACAACGACGCACAACATCTAAGTACGGCATACCTGGCTTCACCATTACCATGTCAGCGCCCTCTTCTATATCAAGCGCAATTTCGTGGAGTGCTTCATCGGTGTTGGAAGGATCCATTTGATAGGTTTTCTTGTTGCCGCCCTTTATATTTGCAGCGGAGCCGACGGCATCACGAAATGGACCGTAGTATGCAGACGCGTATTTAGCTGAATAAGCCATAATACACGTATTGATGTGACCTGCTTCTTCAAGTGCTTTTCGGATACTACCAATGCGTCCATCCATCATGTCAGAAGGTGCTACAATATCAGCGCCAGCTTCGGCATGAGATAATGCCTGTTTGATTAGTACCTCAACCGTCTCATCGTTCATCACGTAACCAGTCTCGTCTAAAAGGCCGTCTTGACCGTGAGACGTAAAAGGGTCTAGTGCGATATCAGACATCAGCATTACCTCAGGAAATGCCTTTTTAAGCGCTCTCATTGCTTGCTGAGCAAGACCTTCAGGGTTAAAGGCTTCACTAGCACATTCCGTTTTAAGCGACATGGGGGTTACAGGGAAAAGCGCTATCGTTCTAATGCCCAGCTCTACCCATTTCGCCGTTTCTTGCACTAGCAAGTCGATAGAAAGTCTTTCCACACCCGGCATAGAAGGTACGGGTTCACGCGTATTTTCACCGGGCAATACAAACACTGGATAGATTAAATCATCCGTAGTTAGCCTATTCTCTGCAACAAGCCCTCTTAGCGCATCTTTAGCTCGCAACCTACGCATACGACGGTGAGGGAAAGATGAAGACATCATAATTTTTCCTGTAAATGTTTGTGTATTACCGTGTTGCGCCCTGAAGCTTTTGCTTCATACAGGCACTCATCAGTAAATTTAAATAGACTCTGCGCGTGCTCTTCGTCAGCAATAATGGTGGTAGATACACCTGCACTCGCGGTTAGCTTAATGATTTCACCCTCATATTCAAGAGGGCTGTTTTCAAGGCTATGTCGAATACTCTCGGCTACGTGATACGCGCCATCCAAGTCTGTATTAGGCAATATAATGGCAAATTCTTCACCCCCTATTCGACACAAGTCATCTGTTGGGCGATGGATGAGTTTTTGAAAAACCTTTGTCACGTGGATTAAACATGCGTCTCCACCGTCGTGACCATACTCGTCGTTGATATTCTTAAAGTGATCCACATCAATAATAATCAGCGATAAAGGCGTTTGCTCACGGCGGCTTCGCCTTCCCTCTGAGCGTAATCGCTTGTCGAAGTGTCGACGATTGTGCGCGCCTGTGAGCGGATCAATCGCATTAAGCCGCTCTAACTCCTGATTAACCTCAGAAAGCTCGCGCAGGGTTATCTCTAATTCAAGTGTTCGTTCCTGAACTTTGTATTCTAAATCGTCTTGGTAGCGCTTTTGCACTTCCAACAGTTTTTCCTTAGCGGAGCTTGCCTGCTTTTCTTGCTCAAGGGCAAACTGCTGGGCATTGATTAAGTCGTCACGACTGTGGCTGTAATTAATGGCAAGAATGAGCGCTAATATAAGCGCTTCAACCGTGCCACCAATAATCAGCAGGTTGTTGGATGAAATAGGTAACTGGATGATATTTACATTATCTAGACTGGCTGTTAATCCACTCACTAATAGAAAGGCCCAAGCGATTGTGAAATAGCGGGCTATCACCTCTCCTTTAAGTGAAAGCCACACGCCCAGAGACAAAGTAAAAATAACCACGAGGCTTAGCAATAAAAGAAATGCTTTTATCATTAACCAATAAGGAAGAATAAGACCTGCAATGATACTTAAACCACACACCCAACTAATCGCTTTGGTCACGCGGTCTAGCTTTTCACTGTATTCCCTTATAGGCAAGAGACTACGGGTAAATAACGCAGCAAACATAATGGTACAGTTTGCAAAAACGATAATTGCTTTGCTTTGAAACCATGTACTTGCAGGCCAAATATAGGAAAACCCGTAGCCGTGTAGCGTCATCAACGTAAGTGCGAGGTTGACCACATAACCGGCATAAAATAAGAAAGACACGTTTTTTGTGGTTAAAGTCAAAAACGCATTGCTCACTCCCATCGCGATTAAAATACCGAAAAAGATGCCTAGTACTAAGTTTCTACTTGATGTGTATTCTATAAACTCAGTCTCTTCCCAGATAAGGATAGGAAGGCGAATAGTGCCCGATGTTTGCATCTTGATAATAACGCGCTGAGACTGCGCACTGGCAGGCAGTGGGAACAAAGGCTTAACGTGTGTAATGGGCCTATCTTCAAAGCTTTGCTTATCTCCACTCGAGTAAGTCACAATAGGTTTACTGCCCACTTGGCTATACACGGCCACATCAAGTTTATCTAATAATGGATAGTCGATGTGCAGAAGAGCGCGACTTTGGTTACTCTGTGTTGGCTCAACTATCATCGAAAACCAATAGACATCGGTATCCATTCCTAAGTTGACTGGAGATGCAATTGGAGACCAATCATTCGCGGGCGTTTGTATAATATTATTAAAGTCGAACGTTTTTCCGTTCACCTCTTTTAAATAACTTAACTGAGAATAACGAGGTGAAACGCTTGTCGCTGGAGACAAGTTCATCAAGACAAAGACAAAAGCAACAGCGGCAAGAACTGTAGTGAGAATAAGACCCGCATCATACTTGCGCATCGCTTTTAGATTTGTCTGCATATAAACCTATGGTTAGTTGAGGGAAAATAACTCACAGGTATTAGCATAACTGCTAATACGTAATTTATCAGTCTCAACTTGCAGATATTCGCCTAATTGCTGAGCGATATGAGGCAAGTATGCGGGCTCATTATTGCGTTTTCGAGGGCGCAATGTCTTCGGAAATAAGTACGGAGCATCGGTCTCGAGAATAAGTCTGTCAAGCGGTATGTGTTTTACGGCATCACGTAAATCTTCGCCACGTTTATCGTCACACACCCACCCTGTTATACCGATATAAAGGCCTAGCGACAAATACGCTTCTACCTGGTCCATTGTTCCTGTGAAGCAGTGGGCTATTCCCCCTTTCAAGCGCGGCATATATCGAGTTAACAAGCTGACTTGTTCGCTAAAGGCATCCCTTTCGTGCAGATATACGGGGAGATTCAATGATACCGCTATATCCAGCTGGGCCTCAAAAACCGCTAATTGAACGTCTTGAGGTGAAAAGTTACGGTTAAAGTCTAATCCGCATTCACCAATAGCTACACAGCCTTGATGCTGAGCAAGCTCACGTAATCGGTCATAGTCACGTTCGGTGACGTCTTTGGCATTATGAGGATGTACTCCAATGGTGAAACAGCATTGTTCAGAGTACTTTTTATAAAGCGCTACCGCTGCATCCCACTCTTGAGGATGAGTAGTGATGACGCAAAGCTTCTCAACTCCGGCTTCTTGCGCTCTCTGGATAACCTCGTCGGCGTCAAAGCGCTTATCAAGCAGATTGACGCCAGCGTCGAACCAAGGCATCTATTTTACGCGCTTTACTTTAATGCGCTTGTTAAGACCTTCAACGCTTAGGAAGAAGGAACCAAAAAGACCCCGCTCAACAGAGACAGCTTGCCCTTCCTCAAGCTTCAAGTGCGTTCGATCCGTTTGCTGCCAGACAGAGCCATCGCTGAAAGTTAGCACATACTTATCGCGAGGGTTTTTCTTAACTGTGTTAATAGTGACGGTAATTTCTGAGGTCTCTTTTGTTAAGTCGCGCTTATGCTCTAGACCAAAGTCATTGCCCGGCTTTGAGGGCACAGGTTGTTGCCCAACCTGCGCTGGGCGAGGGCGAGTTTGTGCGCTGTTATTTGGCTTATATGCCTTTAGCTGGCTCACTTGTTCGTTAACGCCTTCATATTGATTTAACGACTTTGCCACACCGTCGTAGCAAATTAGGCGCTTAAGGCTATCATCTGTATTACGGCACTTTTCCATCGCTTCACCGATAGACTCAGCGTGTACTTGAGGAGCACTAAAAGCACACAGTAAAGTGGCAATTGAAAGCAGTTGAGTTTTCATTTTTATTCCTTTCTCTTCTGAACTTTTATGTGTTGTCAGGTGTTTGCGTTTTGCCTTCATCTTTTGGTGTTTTACCGGCGTAAAAGCCTCCAACAATAACCCCTACTTCAAACAGCAGCCACATTGGAATAGCTAATAATGTCTGAGAGATAACATCGGGTGGTGTGAGCAGCATGCCAACAACAAAGGCCCCTACAACCACATAAGGCCGTTTTGCTCGTAGCGACTTGGCATCTGTTACCCCAGTCCAACACATAAGAATAATAGCGATAGGTATCTCGAATGAGACTCCAAATGCGAAGAAGAGTTTCAATACAAAGTTTAAGTAACTTGAAATATCGGTACTTACAGTAACCCCTTCAGGGGCGACGCTAGTGAAGAACGCAAACGCGATGGGGAAGACAACAAAATAGGCAAACGCCATGCCGGCATAAAATAACAGGGTACTTGATAGCAGCAGGGGCGCAACCAGACGCTTTTCATTTCGATACAAGCCTGGAGCAACAAAGCCCCAAACCTGATAGAGCACATAGGGAATAGCAATGAAAAACGACAATACTAAGGTAAGTTTAAAAGGTGCGAAAAAAGGTGAAGCAACATCAGTTGCAATCATGCTCGCGTTCTCTGGAAGTGTTTCAAGCAGAGGCATGGCCAACAGCTTATATAAATCCTGTGCAAATGCGGCAAGACACACAAACACAATCAATACGCTCAAAAGTGCTTTGAGAATACGACTGCGCAATTCAATTAAATGAGAAATAAGGTTATTAGCGTCAGACATCTATTGCTTTTTATAAGGTTCTTGAACCGACTCTGCAGCTTTTTTTAGCTCATCGACGCTTTGTTCAAGTTCAGGTGAAAGATCTTTAAGCCCTTGCTGCTCTGCTTTTTTCAAATTTTCATGCAACTCGTGCACGCGCAACTGATGCTCAACTTCTTGCTTAAAGCCCGTTGCTACATTACGCACGCTACGAATTGTATTTATAGTTGAGCGCATGGCACCCGGTAATCTTTCTGGCCCTAAAATAAGCAGCGCCAGTACACCGATAACCAATAGCTCCCAAAAGCCGATATCGAACATTAGGATTTTTCTTTAGCGTCGCTCTGCGTCTTTGTTGAAACAGGCTCTGCTGCTGACTTTTCTTCAACTTGCTTCTTTTGTTCAAAGTCTGCGTCTTTGTCTTCTTCGGTGACAGCTTTTTTGAAGCCTTTGATTGCGCCGCCTAAATCAGTACCTATACCTTTAAGACGCTTCGTACCAAATAAAAGCACTACAATAACCAGTATGATCAGCAACTGCCAAACACTAATACCACCCATAAAAATAATCTCCCTTACATCGATTGGCACAGTATGCCATTGCCTGCTGATGCTTTCACCTGAATATTTACTTCTATGAATAAAGATTGACGTTTTGGTTGGGACAATCCATGCTCTGTATATCCCCAATGCGAATGGTCGAAACATTCAACTATGCTAATTTTTACAAGGAGTTAGTGAGCAATGCTATGCCTTACCGTGGTCTATTGCCATTTATTGCTCGCTTTACCTGTTGCACCTGACTCAGCTGCTAACACGTTGAACTCCCCCGTAAATGCGACCAGTGTAGGTATAACCTATCGGGATATTGCTCGGCCAGAAAATACGCTTACTAACAGCGCTACTTCGACACAAGAAAGTACACACTCCTTGCCTCCTTCAATACCTAATGAGCAATGGTTTGATATTTGGCAGCGTAGCTTCACCGACACCATGGACTTCACCGTAAAACAGCTTGATGGTTTGTTTGAAAGTTCAGATGAAATAGGTGCTTCAGGACAGAAGGAGGCCAGAGCCGAAGGTCGTGTTCAACTTGCCTGGGAGCCAAGAAGTGGCATGCTCTCGGATACGGATTTGCGCTTCAGGGTAAGAGTTCGCCTACCGGCTTTAAAAGAACGCGTTGATTTACTATTAAGTGATAACGAAGACGAGACACAGAACAACACAATACGAGCCGCGAGGGATAGCGGCAATAACAACCGCGATCGAACGACCATTGCGCTTCGCTTTCGTCCTGAGCAAGACTCTCACTACTCATTTAGAATTGGCGCTGGTCGCCGCGACCAGCTATATGTGATGACCCGATACAGAGATGCTTTTGCCTTTTCTAAACAATGGGCCATGCTATACGACGCCGAACTTTACTATTACACCCGTGACCGTTTGGGTGCGGAGGTGGGCGTCGCTTTTCAATACGAAATCAATAAAAAGCACCTGGTTCGACAAAATAATCGCTACTACTACCGCGACGATACCAACGACTGGCTATGGCGTCACGAGGTCCACCATTTGTTTTCGGTAGATCAACATAACGCCGTTATTCCTCACTTTATGGTGGAAGGGCTTAGCCAACCCAACTTTCGCGTAGAAGAAGTCTATGGCGGGTTTAGGTGGCGTAACAACATGCTGCGCGATTGGCTATTCTTTGAGGTAGAGCCTTTCGTTTTATGGCTACGTGAAGAGGATTTTAAAACCTCATACGGCATAGCCCTGCGCGTAGAAGCCTACTATGGGCGCGATACTTAGAGAAATTCTTTATAGAATCAAAAAAGGCTGTCTAATGACAGCCTTTCAAAAATAACGCAGTGCGCAAAAACTCAAAAAAGTTTAAGGACGAAGCGCCCTATCACCTCGAGCAAGCCCACACACACCGGTGCGCGATGATTCGATAATTTCAGCACACTGCCCCATAGTCGTGGCAAATGCATCTAGCTTATCTGTGGTGCCCGTAATTTCAATGGTGTAGTTGTTTACGTTCACATCCACAATACGCGCACGGAAGATATCAGAGTTCCGCTTCACTTCAGCACGTACCGACTCTGTGCGAGTCGCGACTTTAATCAGCATAAGTTCGCGTTCAATGTGCGTACCTTCAGTAAGGTCTACCACTTTTAGCACATCAATAAGCTTATTCACTTGCTTAGTAATTTGCTCTATGACTTTGTCGTCGCCGTGCGTGATAATCGTTAGACGCGAAAGGCTCGCGTCGTCAGTCGGTGCCACACACAGTGAATCGACGTTGTAACCGCGTTGTGAGAATACACCAACGATACGAGATAGTGCGCCAGGGGCGTTTTCCATTAATACAGAGATAATACGTTTCATCAGGTTCGCTCCGTCTTGCTTAAGCGCATGTCATCCATTGCGCCAAACTTAATTTGCATTGGATATACGTGTTCGTTTTGGTCTACTGCTATGTCCATAAACACTAAGCGATCTGTGTAACTGAAACATTTCTCCATTGCTGCGTCTAGCTCGTCAAGCTTGTCTACTTTAATGCCCACATGTCCGTAAGCTTCTGCCAACTTCACAAAGTCAGGCATTGAATCCATGTAAGAGTGTGAGTGACGTCCTTTATAAATCATATCCTGCCACTGACGAACCATACCTAGGGCACGGTTATTCAATGAGATAATCTTTATAGGCAGGTTGTACTGCAAACAAGTAGATAGCTCTTGAATATTCATTTGAATACTGCCGTCACCCGTTACTACCACAGAGGTTGAACCTGGATGCGCAAACTGCACACCCATTGCAGCCGGTAAACCAAAGCCCATGGTGCCAAGACCACCTGAGTTGATCCACTGACGCGGTTTATCATACGGATAATAAAGCGCAGCAAACATTTGGTGCTGACCCACGTCAGAACTTACGTAAGCTTTACCGTCTGTGTGTTTGTACAAGGCTTCGATAACGCGCTGAGGCTTAATAACTTCTTCGCCCTGTGCGTAGTTTAAGCACTGACGAGAACGCCAGGTTTCAATTTGTTGCCACCAATCGGCCAGCTTTTCGCTTTGACCTGATAAGTCTTTCTTATTTACCTGACTTAAGATTTGATCAAGTACTTTATCTACCGAACCTACTACAGGAATATGCGCATTTACGGTTTTAGAAATTGATGCTGGGTCAATATCAACGTGAATAATATCCGCATGTGGGCAGAACTTATCAACGTTATTAGTAACACGGTCATCAAAACGTGCACCTAGTGCAATGATGCAGTCGGCATTATGCATAGTCTTGTTCGCTTCAAGCGTACCGTGCATACCTAGCATGCCGATAAATTGCTTGTGTGTACCCGGCATAGCACCAAGACCCATTAGCGTACAAGTTACCGGTGCATTAAGCTTCTCAGCTAACTCAATAACCTTTGCTGAAGCATCGCAAGCTACAGCTCCACCACCTACATACAGTACGGGACGTTCTGCTTTAAGTAGCGACTCAACAGCCTTTTTGACCTGTTTAGGATGGCCTTTTTCAGTTGGGTTGTAAGAACGCATGGTCACATCAGTTGGGAACACGTACGGGTGTTCTTCTGCTACGTTCACAATATCTTTTGGCAAATCTACTACCACCGGACCAGGACGACCTGTGTTGGCAATATAAAAAGCTTTAGCAATCGCTTCTGGGATATCAACCGCGCGCTTCACCAAAAAGCTGTGCTTAACAATAGGGCGTGAACACCCCACCATGTCAGTTTCTTGGAATGCGTCTTCACCAATATGCTTCGACGGCACCTGTCCCGATAAAATAACCATCGGAATAGAGTCCATATATGCAGTAGCAATACCTGTAATAGTATTCGTAGCGCCTGGACCTGATGTGACGAGCACTGTGCCGGTTTTGCCAGTTGAACGTGCATAACCATCCGCCATATGGGCGGCTGCCTGTTCATGACGTACGAGGACGTGTTTGACATCATCTTGCGCAAATAACGCATCATAAATGTCTAATACGGCACCACCTGGGTAACCGAACACGTGTGTCACTCCTACATCTTTTAGCGCTTCAACCACCATGGCTGCGCCCGACATCATTTTCACAGTGCTTTCTCCTGTAATGGGTTGGGGGGTTTGTCAGCGTACGTTGACGATGCCCAGACTATATCTAAGGTAATAGGAAGATAAAACACCAAATTGCATAAAAGTGAGATACATATCCCAATATTCGCAATAATTAGGATAAATATTTCGACTTAAGTGCAATTTTGACAGAAAGTAGGATATTTATTTACACAAATTTAACAGCGCAAACAATAAAGTTGTAGAACGGGAGCGATTCGCCTTTACCCACTAAATGTGCGTAAAGGCATAAGCTTAATCATCGAGGTCGATATCAAGATCACTGTTATCGCTCATATCGTCGCCATCGTCAACATCTTGTTCAACAGCACGCTTAGAGCCATAAATACTTGCTGTTTTTGGACGGTTTATTCTGGCTTGGTATTTCAACCACGCTTTCTCTTGCGGTGTTGCAGGATCACGATGACCAAGAGCCGATTCCAAATAGGCTTGTTCTTCATCATTCTCTGGCGTAATTTTCCCGTCCACTAGTGCAGCGAACAAACTACCGTGAGCCTGAAGAAGCTTACTTTCATTAATTGAAAAATCTCCTGAACGGGCAAAGCCGTACGGGTAATTTTTCTTATCTATAAAGGGTTTTCTTGCGACTTGCTCTTTTGTGATTACAGACATCTTAACCTCTTCCACCGCTAATACCTGCGTTGTAAACACAGACAAAATTGCAACACCAACTGTTGAATGAAATAGACTACTGATATAGCGCCTTAATCGCTTTCAAGGTTATTCTTAGTTGGATTTTTATTTTCTGTCAAACAGAAAAGTAGCTGTAGTAAAAACTTAATATTGAATGTTTTTAAAGAGCATTAAAAAGGCCGCAAGCGCGGCCTTTTAATATAAGTGGGATATCAGCGTTTTTCGCTTACCCAAACCGTAATGGTTCCGTCGACGACCACGGTGCCTTCAGCGTTGTATGCCTTAACACTAATAGGTAAATCACCTGGTTTCCATGCGTCCGCGGGCACTTCTGCAACACAGCGAATATCTGAGTCGGCCTTTGCTGGATATTTCACTTCCATACCCTTTGGGATCCACCTTAGGTTTTTAGGGATTGATGCTTCGCACATGAACCCCATGGCCATTTCTAACCCGTTGCAAATAGCAATAACGTGAACCGTACCAATGTGATTTTCAACCGCTTTACGTTTGCTAATAAGCACTTCGCAGTAGTTTGGTTTGATGTCTGAGATAAGTGGAGAAACAGTTGAAAAATATGGCGCTCTGCGCGCTGAGTACCAACTGAACAGCTTTTTGCCGAAAGGTAGTTTTAAGAATTTATTATAAGTATTGAGTACGTAGTTCTTTGACATAGTCAGTCACGCTAATCGTATATGAGGAGAAACCCCATGAGTGAAGAATCAGTACACTAACGCGTTGCTCTATGATCAACCTAATGTTTAGCGCACGCCTATCTGGTTAGACCAGTATACACATAGTAACATAATAGTTACTGTCTGACGTTGCAACAAGGTTTATTGCAAAAACAAAAAAGCAGCTCAATGGAGCTGCTTTGACTGTATTAATAACAGCTTAGTTAAGCTGCTTTGACTGTATTAATAACAGCTTAGTTAAGCTGCATGTCAAACCCTACGAAGTAAAATCTTCCACGGGCACTTGCCGGATAAGCAAAGTTCGTTAAGAAAGGTTCTTCGTTGGTAATGTTCTTAATACCACCGTACATTTTAACTGTGTCAGTCAATACATATGAGAAGTTAATATCGTGCTGGAAAAATTCATCCATTACGACAGAATCGTCATAATCACCACGCTCGTATTCTTCAATTTCTACGAATGCGACTAACTGCTCATCCATGTACTGAGTTTGCCAACCGATTTGCAGATCCTGCCATTTCCAAGTCACGGTAAAGTTGCCTGCCCATTCAGGGCGATTTACTTCACCAAGCTCTGGGTTAACTTCGCTCAGATCGTTAGGGTTGGTATATTGGTCAATCTCATTGACCTTAGTACCTGATAGTTTTGTTAGGAACGTATGATCATCGATTTCAAAATCATAACCGATGCTGAAATCTACGCCCGACGTTTCTAAGCGAGCAAAGTTAACATCGGTAGAACGTAAGAAATTTAGACCAGCAAACTGCGGAGAGTTTTCATCGGTATTACGGGTAAACAAAGAACAGAAGTTTTCGTTTAAGGTTTCACCGATGTAGCATCCATTAACAATATCGTCAGAGCTTACAGAGCTGATTGCAGATTCAATCTCAATGCTCCAATAGTCAGCCGTTAGTGACAAGCCTTCTAACCAGCTTGCCTGATAGACAAAGCCTACCGTTGTCGTATCAGCGGTTTCTTCCTGTAGTTCTGGGTTACCACCGGTAACACCAGGGAATGCTGCCGATAGTGGATCGGTGTAAACATACTCACCTGCGTCATTAAACGGGTTATAACCAATTGACTGGAAGTCTGCCACACAGTTAGCTTGTATCTGATCTGCGGCTGCCGGATCATTACTACGGATGCCTGCAATCACGCTGGCATTACACGGGTCGGTAGGACGGAATGTTGTACCCACTTCAGGACCGAAAAGCTCTGTGATATTTGGCGCACGAACAGCTTGTGACTGCGACAAGCGAATCATAAGATCTTCGTAAGGTGCATACATTAAGTTTGCACGCCACGTTGTTGTGTCTCCAATTGTAGAGTAATCAGAGTAACGGGCAGCCAAATCTAACGTAAGCTCTTCGGCTAGCATCTCGCCTTCAATTAATGGAATTGATACTTCGACGAACACTTCACTTACATCAAAATCACCTGTTTCGTTTGCCGTTTTAATAGATGGCTGGAATACCAGTGAGTTGTTAGATGAGTACTCAGAAATCAAGGTTCCTTCTTGATATTGTGAGCCTTCAGGGATAATACCAAGTTGCCAATTATCGAAAGTCGCTTCTGATTTTTCTTTTCTATATTCCCCGCCTAGCGCAAAGAATATCGGACCATACGGAAGCTCGAAGTAGTCAGATGAATCACCAGATAGTGAACCACTCACAACGAATTGTTCGATGGTAGTTTTACTGCGGCTATCTTGCGTTACCCAATCAACCGCTTCCTGAGAAATACCGTCTGCACCAGCCCAAATATTTAAAGGTACACAGCTGCCATCACCTGGAGTAAATGAAAAGTAGCCTGGGTCATATACTGGAATATTAAACGCAGTGGTAACTTGAGGTGTATCTGCGTCTAAGTTCACACGGCAGGTTGCCTCACCTGTCGCAGGGTCTGTAACCGCGTCGATTGCAGAGAAGAAACGGTCTACTACAACAATATTTTCTGTACCTTCTTGCTCAAACTCGAATCTTCCGTAATTTAACGCAAGATTATACTGCCAGTCGTTTTCCAAGAAGCCTTCTAGCCCAATAACACCGCGTAGTGTTCTACGCTCGTTCTCAATTTTACCTTGACCAATGCCAATTGGGTCAGCTGTAATGGCAACACCGCCAATTTCGTTTGCTAGCGGCTGAATGAATGAAGGCAGGTAAGGGTTATCTGCTGCACCAAATAATAAATCCCAGTATGAAGACGGCTGGCTTTCATTTTCTGTTGTCTGAACAACGTACTTAAATTCACCAAACACGGTGCTTGTATCAGTAAGGTCATAATGGCCTAGCAGATTTAACGCAATTTTGTCGTTTGGCGTAATTAGATAGCCGCGCTGTTGCTGAATGGTGTTATAAGAGTCACCACCAAAGCCTTCAAAGTTACCTGATACCAAGCCGTCTTGAATCGGTCTGTATGAGCCATCTTCCAATACGTTCCAGCAACCACCTAATGCGCCGAATGACGCTGCTCCAAACGAGCTGTTATATCCAGAAAACGAGTCAAGACAGTCTGGCGTTCCGTTACCATCAAGGTCGATATTAGTCGCAGGATCAAACCCCTCAAACGTATAAGGGTTACCCGGTATGATGTAGCCATAACCCGAAGTGAATGGGAAAGTGCGGTAAGGAAGAACTGCACGAGGGTTTGCTGTGGCCGCGCGGTTAAACAGCGCTAGCTCTTCTGAAGTTAAATTCGGTTGGGTTCCAAAAGTATCTACATAGTTTTGAATAAACGCATCCTGTGACGGGATGCTTAAACCGAAATTAAATAAGCCTGTGTTGTCGTAGTTATAGTATTGCGCCAAGTTTGGTGTACTAGCACCAATATCGCCTTGTTGGAATCGCAAAGCGGGGTTGGTCCAATCGCGCGCAGAGCCAATGATCAAACCATTATCTCTTTCACTTACTCGCACACCTTCATCGTTTTGATACTCGATGTTTATTGCAAAATTACCTCTGTCGTTGTCAAAGTTTTCACCATACAACGCAGACATGCTAATTTGCTCACCATCGCCTTCAGACGAGATACCCGTGTTTACGTCAAATTCAAAGCCTTCATAGTCATCTTGCAAAATAAAGTTAACTACACCCGTTACCGCATCGGCACCATAAACGGCAGAAGCACCACCGGTAAGCACTTCTACCGATTTAATAAGTTTAACTGGAATTGAACCCACATCTACCGCCGCAGAACCGGCGACACCGCCCACATGGCGACGACCATTTACTAGTGTTAAGGTACGGTTTGAACCTAAACCACGTAGGTTAAGGATATTCGCACCGTCTGCAAAGGCTGAGTCAATAGAGCTTTCCGCTGTTGTAGATGAAAACAACGCGGGGATGTCGTTTATAACATCGGTTACAGAAAACTCACCTGACAGCTGAATATCTTCTTCTGAAATTGCTTGAACAGGTGAAGGAGATGCCAGATTAGGATCTCGCGCTATACGAGAGCCAGTGACCACTACTTTTTCAACATCCTTTTCGTCAATAGAGGCGTCTTCCTGAGCCTGAACTGCAGTTGCACTTAATGCTAGTGCAGATGCCACTGCACATGCGAGTACAGTAAGCTTGTTTTGCCTTGATGAATCAAAAGCCATGTGTGTTTCTCCAAATATACTTTCTCGTTCCGACATGCTCTTTTCGGCATTTTTAAGGAGTCTGAAAGCGATGGTTATTTTTTATATGTTTAAGAAATGCGTTGTGCTTAATCTTTTTTACGATCTGTTTTTTGCAAACTATGTGCCTATCAAAAGGCGAGTAATTAGCGAATTTACCGCTAAAAAACGGCGCATTATGCATATTTACCCACTAAATTCTATTTAATATTCAAATAGACTTATCAAAACACTTTCAAATGCACATTTTCTGTGCAAAAGTCCTAACAAAACTCAGATTTATCGAGAAGTGGATTGAAATCAAGGTGGTTGCGCACTAATAGAGTGCAAAGACTAATGAATAAGGATTCATTGTAGTGCGTAAACGCAGGTAGAATAGGTACTGGAGAACAATATAAAGCAATACTTATACTTTCGTATAATTTTAAAAAACCGCTATTGTAGCTGGTTCAAATACTTATCAATGTGCGTTTGAAAACTGCTGTGGTCTCGACACTTCACTGTACCCTGAACCGATTTAACTGGGTCACCCGCTAGTGTGGGAAAGTCGCGATCGTGGAGAGTAATCCCCTTGTTTTTACTGAGGGAGCTAAATAACTTTCCTTTCAACGTGCTGCAATCAACGACTATTTTAATGCTTTCGAGAAAATCTTCGTTTTCAGTATTGAAGGAGTTAGAAGGTTTTCGGCTTCTATTCACATTTGAATGAGTGCTGTTTGAAGGTGATTGCTTAGCGATGCTTTCTAAACGTTGTGCGTTCAAACGATTGATATAGTTTTTCGTCGCATCTTGAACTCTCAGCCTGTCTTCTTTTGCCCATAACAAAAGTTGTGCTGAAACTTCTTTTTCCAAAAGCGCTTGTAACCCTTCAGATTTATTTTTCGGTCTACTAGCGATTGAAGGGGTTTCCTTCTTTATTGCTTCTTTGAGTACAGCATTACCCTCTACATCAGCATTAGTCTCATGTACTAATTTTGGCTTAGTCTCGGTTTTTTGCGGAATAGTTGGCGGCTGTAATAAAACTGCTTTTAGCAAAAGTGCACGAAGCGTAGAAGCACTTGGCAGGCATATTTGAGTGAAGCAGTGCCATTCAAGCCCATATTTATCCACGCTTCCATCTACCATTAATGCATCCATCCATAAAAGCACCTAGTAGTTGAGCACAAACAAACCAGAAAGTTCAGATAGCTTTCACGTAGAAAATAACAATGATGATGGAATATAAATACGGGTGTAAGAGAGTTTAAATTTTCGTGTCATCTGGAAAATTTGGAGCGGAAAACAGATTTGTTCTCGTTGTGAAGCAATGGCCGACACTTGGTCGCGGGCCCTTTAAGGGGTCGCATAGACACAACTATATTGTGTTTTAGTCTTCGTGATTTTTGAAAATTTGGAGCGGGAAACGAGATTCGAACTCGCGACCCCGACCTTGGCAAGGTCGTGCTCTACCAACTGAGCTATTCCCGCATAGAGTCGATGCTGTGCATCTTATAGATACTTACCAACGGTAAGTGAATTTGGAGCGGGAAACGAGATTCGAACTCGCGACCCCGACCTTGGCAAGGTCGTGCTCTACCAACTGAGCTATTCCCGCAACAAAAGAGGTACTTCGTTTGAAGTGGTGCGCATTTTACAAAAATTTTGGGGTAACGCAACCTTTAATTCTACTTTTTTTGCACCTCAATGTTTGAATGCCTAAATCGTAAACACTTTCTCTCGATAATAGCGCATTTCTTCAATAGACTCGCGAATATCATCTAGCGCTAGATGTACGCCTTTCTTTTCGAAACCGTCTAAAACTTCAGGCTTCCAGCGGCGCGTTAGCTCTTTTATTGTACTTACATCAATATTTCTATAGTGGAAGTAAGCTTCAAGCTCGGGCATGTACTTAACCATGAATCGTCTATCTTGCCCAATGGTGTTTCCACACAGTGGTGATTTACCTGCATCTACCCACTGCTCTAAAAAGGCAATAGTCTGCGCTGATGCTTCTTCAACACTTATTTTACTTTCTCGGCAACGTGCAGTTAATCCACTTTCACCGTGAACTCGTGTACACCACTGGTCCATATTATTTAACACGTCATCACTTTGATGTACCGCTATTACAGGGCCTTCAGCCAAAATATTTAGCTGTGCATCGGTAACAATGGTCGCAATCTCCATTACTACACAAGTTTCAGGATCTAACCCTGTCATTTCCATGTCTATCCAAACAAGGTTACTGTTGTGTTTACTCATTACTTTCCTCTTTGCGCTACAGACATGGCAACCATGCCCTACAAACGGTATTATTGACATAGTATACGTGAAACTAGAAAAGAATCGTGGCGAAAAAACCAAAACTTACACAACGACAGAAACGACAAGTTGCAGCAAACAGAAGCAAGCGCTTGCGTGAAAAGCACGCCTCAAAGGGCGCGGCGAACCTAGATGAAAGCACGCTAGAAAGCGGCACGGTAATTGGCCGTTTTGGTAAACACGCCGATGTTGAAGACACAAGCGGCGCAGTATCTCGCTGCCACATTCGCCGCACGGTAGATTCTGTGGTGTGTGGTGACAAAGTGTTTTTTAGTAAAGGGGATGACGCTGAGTCAGGTGTAAGCGGAGTCATCGAAATTGTAAAAGACAGACACTCTGTGCTTACTCGCCCAGATTATTACGACGGCATTAAGCCCATCGCCGCGAATATTGACCGCATTATTGTGGTTAGCGCTATATTACCTATCCTTTCACTGAATATTATCGACCGTTACCTTGTTGCCTGTGAAGACATAGGCATCACGCCGCTGATTGTCCTTAATAAAGTAGAATTGCTCAGTGAAGAGGAACGCGCAACCGTTACAGAGCAGCTTAAGACGTACGAAAACTTAGGCTACGAAGTGCTTTTCACCAGTTGCAAAACCGGTGAAGGCATTAGCAAACTCAATGAATACCTTAACGATAACATCAGCGTTTTCGTAGGGCAGTCCGGTGTAGGTAAATCGAGCCTTATAAACCAAGTTCTGCCAGACGCCGATGAATTAACCGGCGATATTTCAGATAACTCGGGACTAGGTCAACATACAACGACGGCGGCCAAATTGCTTCACTTGCCAGCCGGCGGTGATTTAATTGATTCCCCAGGAGTACGTGAATTTGGCTTGTGGCACATTCCTACCGAACGTATTACATGGGGCTTTATTGAGTTCAGAGATTATTTGGGCGGCTGCAAATTCAGAGACTGCAAGCACTTAAATGATCCGGGGTGCTTACTAAGAGAAGCTGTAGAAGAAGGAAAAATTAGCGCAGAACGCTTCGACAGCTACCATAGAATTTTAACCACCATGGAAGAGCAGCGCCCTAGTCACAGCCAGCCTCCCGGGGCATAACAACTGCCACTGGGTTTCAATCTCACTGGAGCGCTAAACTCGTTGGAGCGACCGAAGAAGTACACGCACTGCTTACGTGTAATAGCTGTCGCTTAATTGGCGATTTATTCTTTTGGTGTGAACCACGTGCTTATGCTTTTGTGTAAGCACTCATAACCCTAAAGTTGCTCTTAATACCACGACTTACGATACAATAACGCGATCTATGCAATGCGTTATTGCTTGCATAAAAGAAACGGAGATATTTTGTGTTAGATTGGCTTAAAGTTAATTTACAATACGTTACACCAAAGCACCTGCTTTCACGCCTTGTAGGCAAACTTGCTGAAGCAGAAATGGGTAGTGTTACGACATTTTTCATCAAGGCATTTATTAAGCAATACAACGTTGATATGTCAGAAGCGCTGCATGAGGAACCAGAGCATTATAGAAGCTTTAATAAGTTCTTCACCCGCCCGCTTAAACCTGAAGCGCGCACCATTGACGAAAACGACGACGTACTTATCCATGCTGTTGACGGTACGGTAAGTCAGTTTGGCGATATCCACAGCGACAGTATTTTTCAGGCGAAAGGCCATGACTTTAGCCTAACTACATTATTAGGTGGCAAGCCTGATGTAGCTGCGCCATTTAAAAATGGTAAGTTTGCTACCATTTACCTTGCCCCTCGTGATTATCACAGAATTCATATGCCTGTTGAGGGCACGCTTACTGATATGCTGTACGTGCCGGGCGAACTTTTTTCGGTAAATCCTCTTACAGCACAAAATATTCCAGGTCTGTTTGCACGTAACGAACGCGTTGTGGCGCTGTTCGACACGCCTGTAGGCAAAATGGCGATGGTGCTTGTGGGCGCTACCATAGTGGCAAGTATTGAGACAGTTTGGGCTGGCACGGTTACACCACCTGCGGGTAAAAACGTTCAGCACTGGTCTTATGAAAAAGACAGCGAAGCAGCAGTTTTCCTTGAAAAAGGTGCAGAGCTAGGCCGCTTTAAGCTAGGTTCGACCATTGTGGTGTGTTTCGAAAAAGACATGATTAATTTTGAAGACTTGGCACCTGGCATGGTCACTCGTCTTGGTGAACCTATGGCGCTTAAATCAACTGCACAAGCTTCTGTTGAAGATACACGAGCTGCGGATGAACCAACCGGCGATGATAAAAGCGAGACGAAATCAGAGGGCGCTGACAGCTAGTTTATGGATGCTGTTAAAAAAAGCCTGATCTCACTTCATTTCACGGTAATTTTACTTGGTGGTACAGCCCTTTTCTCTCGGCTTGTACCACTTAGTGCCAGTGATATCACTTTCGTTCGTTCAGTATTTGCCTGTATAGCGTTATTTGCCTTTCTGAAGCTGGCAAACAACAAAATAAAGCTGAACTCCAAAAAAGACTACGGCGTTGCCTTAGGCTTAGGCGTGCTGATGGCGCTGCACTGGGTCACTTATTTTGCCGCCATGCAATATGCAGGGGTGTCTGTTGGCATGATTGCCCTTTTTACCTTCCCCGTAATCACAGTGCTTATCGAGCCTTTCTTTGAGCGGGTAAGGCTGGTCTGGCAGGATATCGTATCTACCGTTACGGTGGTCGTTGGCGTTTATTTAATAGTGCCAGAGACATCACTGGAAAATGACATTACCCTTGGCGTTCTTATCGGTATTGCCTCCGCCATCTTGTATTCTTTTAGAAACCTTATTCATCGTAAGCACTTTAAGCACTACAGCGGTGCGCAGGCTATGGCGTGGCAAACCTTGGTTATAAGCATTCTAATGTTGCCGGTAGGCAGTGCAGCAATAACCTCAGCGTCTACCAGTTCTTGGCTAATGCTATTGCTTTTAGGTACCGTATTTACTGCGCTGCCTCATGCACTTATTGCTGCGAGCCTACGTCACCTTAGGGCAAAAACGTTTTCGCTCATAGCCTGCATGCAGCCTCTTTATGGCGTTTTCCTTGCTATTATTCTGCTTAACGAAAAACCTGGTTTAAGTGCGTTGTTAGGTGGAATTCTTATTACGTCAGCATCAGTTTATGAAACGCTCAACACGCATAAGTTGCATAATGCAAAAGATGATTAAGCCGTGTTGTGATCTTTAAGGAAAAAATGTCTATGCTCATTTTTGCTCATCGAGGTGCCAGTAAAGCCGCCCCAGAAAACACAGTAAAGGCATTTAAACTGGCTTTCGAACAACGTGCCGATGGCATTGAGTTTGATACCTATCAGCACGAAAGCGGCATTATTGTTTTTCACGATAGAACACTTACGCGCAGAGCACGGGAACCCGGCTATTTACTTGACGTGCCGTGGCAATCCCTTACAGAAATGGACATTGGGGATGGAGAGCACATACCGACCCTGACTGAGACACTGAATTGTGTTCCAAAAGACAAGTGGTGCAATATTGAGATAAAACACTTAACCGACGTAGACAGCTGGGTTAAAGACGTTAAAGCGGCGGTACAGCAAAGCGGCATTAATGCTCATAAGCTACTTATCTCTTCATTTAACCATCACTGGCTTCAAGCTATTGCGCTTAGGTGGCCCGAAGTGAAGATCGGCGCCTTATCTGCAAGCTACGAGCTTGACTGTACGGCAAGCGCTCGGGCGCTTAACGCTTATTCCGTAAACATTGCTTTAGACGCCGTTGATAAGCAGTTTGTGCAAACGGCGCAGCAAGATGGCTTTAACGTATTCGTTTATACCGTGGATGAGCCTAGAGACATGCTAATGCTTAACGAGTGGGGAGTGACGGGCATATTCACTAACGTGCCTGATGTAGCGCTTAATGTGTTGTCGTATTAAACCCTACTTTTTCAATACGAAAAGTCTATAGAAAGCGTATCTGATACAGACTCACACTATAAAAAACGAGCCATTGGCTCGTTTTTTTGGAATGCTTTTCTTAATGCAGCTTAGTTGACTACTTAAATTCAGTTGAAAGGTGGTCTGAAAACACCGTATTCTTGCAGCACTTACATTGTCTACACAATCGCATATTCACCCAGTGGCCGGCTACAATTAGCGCTGCACCTATCGCGATGGTAAAAGGTTCGTAGTGATGCCCAAAAATATCTTTGTGCCAATAAATAGCGCCACCCGTAAACAGCAATGCAAGCGGGTAATATTTGCCATGATAGCGAATTGCACCGCTAACCAAGGCGACTGCACCTACAATTAGCGAAAAAGTTAATATCGTTCTCTCAAACCACACTTGTGCAAAAAAGCTAGAACCGATCAGCGGCAGCAGAGGCACCAAAACAGGTAGCGCGAGGCAATGCAACGCACACAAGCTCGACACCCAGATGCCAAGTTTGTCTAGTTTTGTTGGATTCTCGTCAATTGGAGTCATTGCCCTAATTACCACCGTGAAAAAATGAGTTCGCGAACTATTCGCCAGAGACGTTATATTATAACAGACTCACAGAAATGAGAAACGTTCCCACATTAAATTTTGATCTTAACGAGATGAAAATGAACTAACTACGTATAAAATGGAGAAAAAAAACTATTCGTTTGGCGCTGTGCCTAAGCGCTCAGCAACGCCTTTTTCTGCGGAGCTGTGCATTAGCCCACTGCTGTGTAAGGCATTTTCTTCGGTCATGCTTACCTTGCTATCCTTCATATCGGCGTTATTGAGCGAAGCCGTTAGATCGCGCTCTTTACCAAACTGCTTGGCCACTTTCGGCGCATGCGAAAAATAGTCGGCTACTGAGGTAAGGGTTAAACCTTCTTTTTCAAGTGAGGGTAAATGAGTTTTCAAGAAATTGACAGTTTCTGGGTGAGGATGACCAATCACCACAACGTGACCATTCTTTTTAGCAATACGTTTCATGTGGTTGAACTGCTTAAGTAAGAATGCAGGCTCAAGCTTATGGTCCAGAAACACCTGTCTGCTTGCGCTAGGCACACCTAACCGCTGTGCAATTTCTTCACCTTTTGTGAGTACCGTGGTTCGGCTATCCACAAAAAATAAGCCTTGGCGTTTCACCTCTTTTAAGAGCGCTTCCATTCCTTTCTGCTGCCCCGTGAACGCACTTCCCATATGATTATTCACACCAACCGCGTTCGGCACGCTCTTCATTGCCTTTCGCAAATTGTAAGTAATGGCACCTGCGAACATGTCAGTGGTTAACCCAAGGGGCCCCATGTCCTTTCCACTTTGCGCCTGCATAGGCATATGCAGCATAACAGCCCTGCCTTCTTGCTCAGCGCGGAGCGCAATTTCAGAAGCCAGCGGCGTTTGCGGAAGTATAGAAAAGGTAATTTCTTTAGGGAGAGAAAAAGCAGCGACATCGGACGGCCTGTATCCCAGGTCATCTAATATTATAATTATGTCTGACTTTGCTTTTACTTGAAGGCTAGTTAGCCCGCATAAAACAAAGATTATACAAGGCATTAGCAGACGCAAAAGCATCTAAGTCACATCCGTTTTTCATCATTATTATTAAGCGCACTGTGTGAATGAATTCACGTTAACTTTAAGCATACCAACAACGAAAGTTCTTTCAACAAAACTAAGTCTTTATTCGCCGATTGTGACTTTAAATGTCAACATATAAGGCCACTATGAAAACCTTATTGTGGCTGAGACGAATTAATCCAGCCAGGGTTTCGGATTTAGCGCTTTGCCTTTGTGACGAATTTCAAAGTAAAGGTTAGGATATTCCTGACCACCACTTCGGCCCACAAGGGCTATACGTTCACCTTGCCTGACATCATCGCCAGCTTGCTTGAGTAACGCTTGGTTGTGACCGTAAACACTCATATACCCTTCGCCATGATCGACAATAGCGACCAGACCAAATCCGCGCAACCAATCGGCATACAACACTTTTCCAGGCGCAATGCTGTTTACAGGGTCGCCCTCAGCACCATCTATCACAATACCTTTCCAAGACACTTGCCCTTGGCGGCGACTACCAAACAAATGACGTATTCTGCCTTTTACAGGTGCAGGAAGCTTACCTTTAAGTTTAGCAAGGCCATTCATGCTAAATTCAGCAGCGCGAGCCGCACGTTCGGCAGCGATACGCGCCGCTTCAATCGCACCTTTTAATGCTTTTTCGTCGGCTTGCAAAGACGCAATACGCTGGTTTTCAGAGGCTATGGTTTTGTTTATTTTCTTAAGCGTTGCTTTTCTATCGTCCTGACGGGTTATAAGTACTGCTCGCTGACCTTCTTGCTCATCTTTCAATGCGGCAAGTGACAAGGCTTTTTCGCTAAGCTCTGCGTTAACTTCTTCAAGCCTAGCAACATTTCCCCTAAAGCTCTCAATCTCTTTTTGGCGCGCTTTAGCCACGTATTGATAATAGGTAATGACACGCTCGAACGTTCGCGCGTCATCTTGGTAAAACAGCATTTTCGCGTAGTCGTAATGCCCCGCCATAAATGCACTTTTAAGCTGGCTCGATAAAAGTGACTGCTGTTTACGGATAGCGGTTTTAAGCCCTTCTTGTTCTTCTTCGAGCTTCGCTTGTTCTTGCTCAATGTTTTTAAGTGACTGTCGGGTGCTGGATAGTGCTTTCGCCACTTTAGCGATTTCGAGTTCAGAGGCCTTCAGCACATTTTCTAATTCCTGTGCACTGGCTCTATTGTTCTCTAATACTTGCTGTCGAGCGCGCAGTTCGGCCTGTAACTCAGCTAATTTTTCTTTTTGACTATTCGCACCGCCTTCTTGTGCAATAGCACTACTTCCAATCGGCATAATTGCAAGGGCAACTATGCACCCAATGATTGAAAGAAATAATCGTACTGACATACGTGCGCCTAGAACCTTAACTTTTTCATTGATGACTTAATGTGTTTCATCGTTGCTGTTAACAACGTTTTCCAGTGTATCTGACGCTCCTCCATATGCCCAGTGCAATTTGTTCGTAATATCAATCATCTAAAGTATTTAGCGCAAACCCGCTATGACTGACATCAATCATACTGAAAGGTAAGCTGGTTTCTCGCCCATTTTTCTATATACTTTGCACTCTTTTCATGGTCTGTAGACAGGGTTAGAGGTAATGGATCAACTAATTGAATTTGCTAGCAACAACGTTATTCTTGCTGGTATTTGGGTTGCGCTGATTGCCATGTTGATATTTAGCTATATCAGTGCATGGACATCTTCAGTAAAAGAATTAAGCACACACGAAGCAACGGTTTTGATGAATAAAGACGATGCGATAGTGCTAGATACACGCCCTGCGAAAGAGTTTAAAGCTGGCCATATTTTGGGTGCCAGACAAATTAAACCTGAAGAGTTGCGTGAGAAAAACTTCAAGAAACTTGAAAACAGTAAAGACAAACCCATTATCGTAGTATGCGCTATGGGTAATCAGGCTCGTGGTACAGCAAATGCGATGCTTAAAGATGGCTTCGCGAATGTGAGTGTATTAAAAGGCGGAATGAACGCGTGGCAAAGTGCCAGCCTTCCCGTTTCTAAATAACAGGTAACCTTTATGAGCAAAGTAGAACTTTACACCAAGGGCCACTGCCCTTACTGCCACCGTGCAAAAGCATTGCTAACGCAAAAAGGTGTAGAATTTATTGAATACCCAATAGATGTTAAGCCTGAACTGCGCGACGAGATGATTGAACGCGCAAACGGCGGCTGGACTGTTCCGCAAATTTTCATTGACGATCAGCACGTTGGTGGCTGTGACGATATGATGGCTTTGGAAGCACAAAGCAAACTAAATCCAATGTTGGGTTTGGCGTAAAGCGTCAGCGCATACAGCAACGCACTACATTAAATTAAAACGACAATTAAATAGGAAATACCATGGCTGACGAAAATCAGACAAATAACGGCGAAGCAGCGGGCGCACAAGCGCAACAGAGTGCTCAGTTCAATATTCAGCGTATCTACACAAAAGACATTTCTTTTGAGTCTCCAAACGCGCCAGCTATTTTCACTAAAGAGTGGAAGCCTGAAATTAAACTAGACATCGACACTAGCACTAACAAGCTAGAAGAAAATGTATTTGAAGTTGTACTTTCAGTTACCGTTACGGCAACGCTTGGTGAAGAAACGGCATTCCTTTGTGAAGTGCAACAAGCGGGTATCTTCGCTATTGGCGAAATGCCAGACCAAAACAAAGCGCACACGCTGGGCTCGTTCTGCCCGAACATGCTTTTCCCATATGCGCGTGAAACCATTTCTAACTTGGTTAACCGTGGAACATTCCCTCCACTTAACCTAGCACCTGTAAACTTCGACGCTATCTTTGCAGCTTACGTGCAAAAACGTGCACAGCAAGCGCAGGGCGAAGCGCCAAAAATGGACGCCTAATTAGGTGAACATGAAAGGCGTGGACATGAAGTCGAATTCGGTTTCAGCGTCTGTTTCGGTATTAGGGGCGGGGTCTTACGGCACCGCCCTTGCTTTTTGTCTTGCCAGAAATGGCAACCCCACACTGCTTTGGGGCCGCGATGAAAAGCACATTGCCGAAATGGAAGCGAACCGAGAGAATGCTCGTTATCTTCCCGGCGCAACATTTCCAGATGCCCTAGTGGTAAATGCCAACTTAGAAGAAGTGGTTGCTGCCAGCCGAGATATTTTAGTGGTTGTACCTAGCCATGCATTTGCGGCTATGCTTCAAAGCTTAAAACCATTGCTTAAACCGCATCAACGTATTATTTGGGCGACCAAAGGACTTGAACCAAAAACTGGCCGTCTGCTTCGCGATGTGGCAGAGGAAATACTGGGTACCGACTATCCCCTAGCCGTTTTATCAGGCCCTACCTTTGCTAAAGAAATGGTAGCGGGCTTGCCTACCGCAATTTCGCTGTCTTCCACTGACGATACGCTGAGTGACGAATTTGCAGCAAAGCTGCATTGCGCAAAGTCGTTCAGAGTGTACAAAAACTCAGACTTTACTGGCGTTCAGCTTGGTGGTGCGGTTAAAAACGTTATCGCTATAGGCGCGGGCTTAGCCGATGGCCTTGGCTTTGGTGCAAACGCGCGAACGGCGCTGATCACCCGAGGTTTAGCAGAGCTTACCCGTTTGGGCGTGAAGCTGGGTGCAAATCCAGAAACCTTTATGGGTATGGCGGGTCTTGGCGATTTAGTTTTAACTTGTACAGACAATCAATCGCGCAATCGTCGCTTTGGGCTAGCTTTGGGTCAAGGCAAGAGTGTCGATGTTGCTATTGACGAAATCGGACAAGTGGTTGAGGGATATCGCAACACTGAAGAAGTGCATATATTGTCGAAAAAAGTAGGCGTTGAAATGCCTATTTGTGAACAAATTTATGCTGTGCTTTATCACGGAAAATCCCCTAAAGAGGCGGCCTTAGCTTTGCTTGGTCGAGACCTCAAAAAAGAAGCCTAGTGAATATTTGATGGTTTTTGCTTAGTAGCAAAAACCATCAGCCTCTTAACGCCCCACTATTCCTATCTTTTCCAGCTTATCAACCTGAACTTAGCGGCCTTCCCTTACCACGATCACTTTAGCGTTGTCGTGATATCTAGCGTGACTGCGCTTGTGGTGCTTCACTTTTTTCACCTTTTTGTAGGGTGAATCGACAACCAAATAGCGATTTCCATGCTTGCGATAGTAATGATTATTAGCAACGTAATAACGATGATTGTCGATAACCTCTACCCTATGTGCACCTGGCAAGACGTTAACGTACAGGCCAATTTCAGGAACGTTTATGGCTACATCAATAATCGGACGAGCAGGTTGCGTAATAATAGTGACCCTTTCATTCGCCCCGCTATTCGAGTGAGAATGATGACCTGAATGGGCGCTTGCTTGCCCTGCGATCATTAAGCAAACGCCGGTGATCATACTCAGGGTAATACGTTTCATAATGCTTCTCCAAACTCATTCGTGCATGTTCACAGGCTATATTAATGAGTGAAGCTGAACGAAACCTGACTCAGGCAGGCTTTACAGTGTCTTTACACCAGGCGCTAAAAAGCCCACAACGGGGCTTTGTAAAAATGAATGTCTTCGGGCTGCTGATACCACCTTTTGCTATCTCGCTCCTTCGTAGCCAAATTGACGCCAGCTTTCATACACAAAGACAGACACGGCATTAGATAGGTTCATACTGCGACTGTCTGGCAACATAGGAATGCGAACACGCTGCTCGGGAGGAAGCGATTGAATATAATCGTCGGGTAAGCCACGGGTTTCAGGACCAAATATGAGTGCATCGCCTTTTTGATACGAGACATCACTATGAAACGCTTTGCCTTTTGTTGTGCATGCGAACACTCGGTTTGGTTTTGCATCTTCAAGGTAGGCTTCTAAGTTTGCATGGCGCTTAACGTGGGCAAATTCATGATAATCTAAACCTGCACGTCGTACTCGCTTGTCGTCCCACTCAAAACCCAAGGGCTCGATTAGATGTAGTGTGAACCCACTGTTAGCGCATAAGCGGATGATATTGCCCGTATTAGGGGGGATCTCTGGTTGATAAAGTACGACATCAAGCATGTTTTTTAAACGACCTTCACTATTAATAACCGGCGTATTCTACAACGAAACACTGTAACTCATCACCTATGCTTAGGCTTTTTAAGACGTATGAGTGCAAGCAGTCAAGAAGTCGAGAATTGTCGAAAGAGAGCGCTCGCGAATGTCGTCTGACTCGGTGAATAATTCATGATAAGCCCTTGGTATAATTTCAAGCTCAGCATTTGGCATTAGGCGCGCCACCCGCCGTTGACGTTTATTATCTATTATAGCGTCATCGTCGGCGCTTAAAACTAGTGCTGGAGTAGTGATTGCCCCCGCACTATCTTCAATCCTATTCATGGCCTGATGGGCTGCGGCCAACCACTCAGTAGTTACGCCCCCAAGCTGGATCTCTTGCTCTTCATCATATAACTCGCGAAACAACGCATAGCGGGTCTTACTGTGGGTAAGCTTGTTCAACGAAAAAGGAAACGCAATATACGGTGTTTGACCGAAAAAATACCCTGCGTCTGCTTTTTTCATTCTATTTACCGCTAGGCCGGTTCGGATTAGGCCATTCGCCAACCAATTAGGCAAGGAAGGTTTAATACCGAACATGGGCGAAGCCAGCACAGCTTTGGAGAACAAGCTGGGCAAACGCAACAGTGTAAGTGCTCCGATAGCGCCGCCCATTGAGTGGCAAACCAGCTGTAACGGGCCTTGCTGTAGCGGTTTCACTATTGTTTCTACGAACATGACGAAGTCGTCAACATAGTCATCAAAATCCGCGACATATCCGTGTTGAGGATCACGTGTCATTCTGTCAGACAAGCCTTGCCCGCGGTGATCAAGAATAAAAACGGCAAAACCGTTCTGATAAAGGTCGTAAATAAACTCTTTGTACTTTAAGTAGGACTCTATGCGACCCGAACAAATAACAATAGTGGCTTGCGGTGTTTCAGGAATACAGTAGGCGTAACGCACCTTTATATCATCTTTGCCGGTGAAGTACCCCTCTTTAACACTGTCCTGCCAAAAAGGATTAATGTGTGAGGCGAAGGTGCTGGCTAAATTGTTTTCTGATGTGAACGTCCAGTTCATAAATACCCTATTACAGTTAATAGGCGCTCTTGGTAAGGCTGCAGAGCATCGTCAAAGTTACGACTTTGGAAACGACAGGGTTACTCGCAGACCACCGCGCTTAACAGGTTCAGCTATAATTCGCCCATGATGCAACTCAACCGCTGCTTTTGCAATGGATAAACCTAGTCCAACGCCACCTGACTCTCGCTCTCTTGCAAGGGTAGCCCGATAAAACGGCGAAAATATACGTTCACATTCCTCTACCGTCAGCCCCTCACCGTCATCGGTAATATGAATACTCCATTGCTTTTCGTCTTCACTAAACGAAATATGCGTTAAAAGGCTGCTGTGACGAATGGCGTTGCGCAGAACATTTTCCACAGCGCGACAGAGCATCATACTGTCGATGAAAACGGTTTTTTTAGGTATATCATCAATTTTTAACTGTTTATTTTTATTTGCTGCTTCAAAATTCGCATCGGTAAAAACATCGTTAAGCACTAATGATAACATCTGTTTTTCCATCGTTGCTTGGCCAGCCTCGGCACGACTTAACGTTAGCAACTGACTTACCAGCGCTTCCATACGGTCAGCTTCTCGCTCTACCCGCGCTAAAGTTTCAGGGTCTACGTTTTGTTGATGGGCAAGACCAAGGGCCATTTGCAACCGTGCGAGCGGTGAGCGAAGTTCATGTGATACATCGGCTAATAAGCGCTTTTGCGCCCCCCACATAGACTCTAACTGCTCAGCCATTTTATTAAAGTCGCGCGAAAGCTGCCCTAGCTCGTCATGACGTTTAGCCGCTCGCTCAACCCGCGCCTGCCAGTCGCCATTTGCTATGCGTTTCGCTGAGCTTTGGATACGCAAGATAGGGTTGGTCAATGATTTCGCAAACAACCAGCTCAATAATATGGTGGTGATCAACGCAATACTAAAAAACAGTAAAACCGGTGGCGTTTGCTTTTCAGGCATTTCCAGTCTAACCGTAAAAAGCGCAAATCGAGTGCCGTTGCGCTCAAAGAAAACCGGGCCCAAGATTTTAAATGCCCCCCGCTTTACCGCAATGGGGGATGTTTGGTTGACCAGTCGAAGTAAATCTTCTTTATCATTTTCACGAAGCGGAGGACCCCCACCCGAAATAAGGCGGTTATCACTCATGTCGACAGCAACCATTCGACCTCTCCCTCCCCGAGAAAAGCGGTCAAGAGGCCCGTCCAGCGGTGCATTTTGGAAGCGACTGTTTTGCAAATGTTCCACTACTTGGTTTAGATCAGCTATTTCTCGCGGCTGTATTGCTACAATTTCCAATTCTTCAAAAAATAATCGGCTGCCCCAAATAGCCAATAAGGCGGTGACAATAAATGTAGCCCAAAACCAAAAGAACAAGCGGCCCATGATGGCCCGCGTAGGGCTTATACTGCGTAACAGTTTTACCATTAATGGCTTCCAACAATTAACATATACCCTACACCTCGAATGGTCTTGATCTTTTCATCTACTACTACAGCACCTATTTTTTTACGCAGGTTACTTACGTGCATATCTATACTTCTATCGAAAGCTTGTAGAGGCTTGCCCAAAATTTTTAAGCTTATCTCTTCTTTCGTTACTCGCTGAGCAGCATTAAGCATCAACAGGCGCAAAATTAAAAATTCCGTTGTTGTGAGTGTTAGCTCTACATCGTCCACTTTTGCCAGCTGGCTGCTTGGGCTTAAAAAGATGCCGTTCACAAACAAATCTTGCTCAACGGCTCCACCGGTTGATGACAAATTGTGACGGCGAACGATAGCTTTTATTCGCGCTACAAGCTCGCGGTGATTAAAAGGCTTAGGCAAGTAGTCATCAGCGCCCATCTCAAGACCCAAAATACGGTCATAGTCGTCGCCTCTTGCTGTAAGCATGAGTACTGGCGTGCTGTGGCTTGCTCGAAGCTTTTTCAATACGTCAAACCCATCCATTTTCGGCATCATGACATCAAGCAGTATTAAGTCGTAGTGACGCCCTGAAACCGCTTCAGATAAACCGTCTTCACCATCGTTACGCACTTGCACCTTATACCCCATACCCGATAGATACGTGGAAAGCATTTCTGTCAGCTCTAGGTCATCATCAATAACAAGGATAGACTGCAAATGAAAATCTGAATTCATGGTATTAAACTCTTTAACTGCTAGATTCATGAAAATGCCTGTAAATTGGATAAAACTCAACCGACGCATTCGGTGTAACTCGCCTCAAGCCGACAAACAACACTGGCAAAACGCGCACTATATCTTTTCAGACCTTTACAATTTCAAATCGGCATTACCTTTACATAAGCTTTACACTGCATTGACTGCTTTTTTAGCCGCGCACGCTACGATTAGCCTGTCCTAATAAAAGGAGACGACAATGAAAAAGTTATTAATTGCTAGTGTAGCAGTAGCAGCGATTGGCCTAGGTGGCCTTGCATTGGCGCAGCCAGCAGGACCTGGTATGCGTCACCACGAACCGGTTAAAGAAATTGTTGAACATCTTCGCGGCATCAGCTTAAGCGACGCCCAGCGCGAAGAGATAAAAACACTGTTAAGCGCATTTAAAGACGCTAACCCTCAGCCTTTATTTGGTGACATCGAAAAGCCTAGTTTTGACTTTGCAACTGCCACTGAAGCACAGATAAACACGTTTATTCAAACACAGATTGAAGAGCGCGAAGCCAGGCATTTCGCTTTTGCTCAACTACGTCACGACATATACAAGGTACTGGATGAAGAGCAACAAGCAACTCTCTTAGCGCGAGACGCTAAAAGAGATATAGATAGACAAGAACATCATGGTGCATTCGTAAAACAAGAAGTCCGTTTTGCTAAACGAATGGATGTTGAGGTGAGAGGCCCCAAACGCAAGCCTAAGGACTTTTTCTTTGAAGGCATTGAATTAAGCGACGCACAAATAGCAAGCCTTGCTGAGCTTCGAGAGTCGTTTAAAGAGACATCGAAAACAAATAGAGAGATGCTAGGCAATTTTAGAAACGCCCAGCGCGATTTGGTTCGCAGCCAGTCTTTCTCTAAAGACGCTTGGGACGCGCTTATCGCTCAATATAAAGATGGCCTTGTTAATGCCGGCGTGGAAAAAGCTAAACAGCATCTGGCCATGTTTCAAGTACTAACATCTGAGCAGCAAGCGCGAATAAAAGCCCTGCGAGAAGAAGAACGAAAGTTACATGAGCTATTTAAGCTTTAACGCGTAGCGCTTCTCACCCATCTTACCCACAGTAACGAGTGCTGGCTTCTGCCAGCCTTTTTTACCGCTAGTTGCTAGTTATACTCTCTAGAAGTTCGGTTTAACTGGCTTGTAATCAGGTGATAGGAAAAGCGGTGACGTAATTACCAAATCTGCCGTGGCTGGCGCACAGGCTACAGGTACATTCCATACTGAACACAACCGCAATAGTGCTTTTACATCGGGGTCGTGGGGCGCTGGATTCAATGGGTCCCAAAAGAAGAATAGCGCGTCTAGCTTGTTTTCCGCGATCAATGCGCCTATTTGCTGGTCCCCGCCAAGCGGGCCGCTTTTATAGCGTGTAACGTCTAATCCGGTTTCACTGGCAATTAAACCGCCTGTTGTTCCTGTTCCTACTAAATTACACTGCTTAAGCACGTCAATATGCTGCTTAACCCATGCCAGTAATTCGGGTTTCTTATGGTCATGCGCCACCAGCGCTAAAGTAAGTTTGCTCATTTTATTTTCCGAGTTTAATCCCAACATCCTATCTTTACAGTCTTCAGCTTAGGGCTGTAGCGACCTATCATTTACAACTGTCTCATTTTATACGCCGCTCGCGTTTTGCGACTAGGGCCTGTTTTTTTTTGCAAAAACCAACTCAATTCTTAGCCTTTTAAGTATCAACGCTACCATAAATAAGTACGGCTACTGTATATCTGGAGCCAAAAATAAATATTCAGTTCTATTGTTCTTATTGTCAACTTACTGTCACAACTATAAATATATCATTAACTGCTTTTTTTACTGCCTAAGCTGCACAAAAAGCAATAAAAATATTTATACATTTTTATTGCATAAAAATTCAGATTGGATACAATTATCTACGGTTAAGGCATCCAACCCTAAAATTTGGGTTGTAACATGATAGGAATTGATGATGACACAACCAACTCGCGTTGTTGGTTCAACCACTAGCAACGACAAAGAGTTTACCTCTCCCCTGGCTGGCTACACCTTGCATAGCGCACGACGATGCGTGTGCACATCTATGCTTATTCGGTAGCACACTTTTTACCTTTGTAATGTGGTCGCGGTTAGGCAAGGATTTACGCCCAACCAGTTTACAAAGGTAAAAAGTGATTTTTTTCTCCTTTTATTGAATTTTTAAATTATGTATAGCGTTTCAATTATTGGTGCCAGTGGTTACACAGGGGCACAACTTGTTCAGTTGGTAATTCAACATCCTAAACTAGTGTTGGCGGGTACTTATGTATCTGAGAAAAGTAGCGACGCGGGTAAAAATATTGCACAACTTCACGGCAACTTGGCTCACGTTAATGCTACGCTCACGCCTATCTCAGAAGCTGCTTTAAAAGAAATGGCTGACGGTGTCGATTTTATCTTTCTTGCCACACCTCACGAAGCAAGCCACGACTGGATGCCTATCTTGTCCTCAGGCAAAGCAAAAGTGCTCGATTTATCGGGGGCCTTCAGACTTAAAGATACCGACGTTTTTGAACAGTTTTACGGCTTTCCACATACGCAAGAGCAAAGCTTGTCTCAAGCTGTTTACGGCCTTGCCGAGTGGCATGAAGCTCAAATTGCCTCTGCCGACGTTATCGCTGTGCCGGGTTGCTATCCCACTGCGAGCCTTAGTGCACTTAAACCTCTTGCTCACAATAATTTACTAGATGAAAGCGTACGCCCTGTAATTAACGCTGTTTCCGGTGTGTCGGGTGCAGGCAGGAAAGCTAGCCTAACCACCAGCTTCTTTGAAGTGAGCCTTCAGGCATACGGCGTGTTAGGTCATCGTCATACCCCTGAAATTGAAGCCTACTTGGGGACGCCTGTTATCTTTACGCCGCACTTAGGTAATTTTAAACGTGGGATATTGGCTACGGTAACCGTTAAGGTAAAAGCTGGTACCACCAGCGCGCAACTTGAACAAGCGTACACTGACGCCTATGCTGATAAACCCATTGTGCGTTTGCGCAAGAGTTTTCCAAAAATTGACGACGTTGCTCATACTCCATTTGTTGATCTTCACTGGAAGCTGGACGAAACATCTGGATACGCTGTAGTAACAGCGGCAATAGATAACGTAATGAAAGGCGCTGCTTCTCAAGCTATACAGTGCCTAAACATAATGACGAAACAGCCAGTAGAGACAGGGTTAGTACTATGAGTGTTTCACCAATTGTAATTAAAGTTGGCGGTGCATTACTCGACGATACCGCCGCAATGACACGTTTATTTCTAAGCGTAAAAAACGTGCAGGCCACACGCCCCGTTGTAGTGGTTCACGGAGGCGGACCATTAGTGGAAACGCTAATGGCGAGTCTTGGTCTTCAAAGCACAAAAATTGATGGCCTTCGGGTTACGCCCGATGAACATATGCCTTACATCTGCGGAGCGCTTGCAGGCTCTGCCAATAAGCAGCTATGCGCAGCGGCTTTGGCTTCAGGCTTAACCCCTGTTGGTTTGTCGTTGTTAGACGGCAATATGGTGGTATGCGAGCCACTAGCTGACCAATACGGCGCCGTGGGCGTGCCATCAACGGCAGACGCTTCGTTTTTAAAAAACGTTTTGGCGCAGTCTACACTTCCTGTCATTAGCTCTATTGGCTCAAGCCCACAAGGTCGACTGCTAAATGTCAATGCCGACCAAGCGGCTACGGTCATCGCCGAACTTCTTAATGCTGAGCTTTTACTTCTTTCCAATGTTGACGGTGTACTTGACGGTAACAAATTGCTAATTAGCGAACTTAACGCTGCAAGCATATCGAAGTACGCAGATGAAGGCGTGATCACTGACGGAATGAAAGTAAAAGTGGATGCGGCACTGGCGTCCGCGGAAAATTTAGGCCGCGCGGTTTACATCGCGAGTTGGGCCGCCGACATCAACGACATCTTAAATAAAAAAACGGGTACACAAATTTTGCCCGCAGCGTTGACAAATACACCGTCAACAAACGCTGACTTACCCCACACAGACTTTACAAAAGGCAATGCCGGAGAAGTACAATGAAACAGGACCTACTCACCTTTGCAGACTGGACACCCGACGCAATGAAAAACTTGCTGCAATTGGCTGTAGAAATTAAACAAGCCCCAGCAAGTTACAGCAACGTGCTAGCGGGGAAATCAATTGTTGCCCTGTTTGAAAAGCCGTCTTTGCGAACCCGCGTAAGCTTTGATATCGGTATTAATAAGCTTGGGGGTCATATGGTGTACTTAGATGCACAGTCGGGCAAATTAGCCGGCCGTGAAGACGCGGTAGACACTGCGGCCAACCTAGCCTGCTGGGCTGACGCCATTGTCGCTCGCGTGTTTTCTCACGAGACGCTAGAAACCTTTTCTAAGGCTGCAAACGTGCCTGTTATCAATGCATTGTGCGATAAGTACCACCCGTGCCAAGGTCTTGCCGACTACCTCACTATGTTTGAACGCTTCGGCAAAACCGAAGGTCTTACCATGGCTTATGTGGGCGACGGCAACAATGTAACTCACTCACTATTAATTGTTGGTGCGCTTTTAGGATGCAACCAAGTCGTAGTTACGCCAGAGGGGCACGAAGCGGCACCTGAAATTGTGGCGCAAGCCAAAGCAATTGCCGAGAAAACGGGTGTATCGATTGTTGAAAGCACAGAGCTTAGTGCTGCTAACGGTGCAGACGTTATCTATGCAGATACATGGCTTTCAATGGGTGACGAGACGCCACTTGAAGTGATTAAAGAAAAGTTCATGCCTTATCAGGTGAACGAAGCGTTGATGGAAGCAACCGGTGCTAGCTACGTTATGCACTGCCAACCTGCCCATCGCGATTTAGAAATTACGGGCTCGTTGATTGATAGCGATAAATCGCTATTAATGCAGCAAGCCGAAAATAGAATGCATGGCCAAAACGCCATTCTTACTCAATTACTTAACGCTTAAAAAGACGCCTAAAAAGACGCTTAGAAGGATTATTTAGATGCAAAAAGTTAAAAAAATCGTGCTGGCCTATTCAGGCGGGCTTGATACATCAGCCATCATTCCATGGCTTAAAGAAAACTATGGCTGTGAAGTTGTCGCGTTTGCAGCAGATGTGGGTCAAGGTGATGAAGAACTAGAAGGCCTTCATGAAAAAGCTATCGCATCTGGCGCAAGCGAATGCCACATTGTTGATTTGAAAGAAGAGTTCGTAAGCGAATATATCTTCCCAACTATCACTACCGGTGCGGTTTACGAAGGTGAATATCTACTGGGTACGTCAATGGCACGCCCTGTGATCGCCAAAGCGCAAGTAGAGATTGCCCGTAAAGTAGGTGCCGACGCACTATGCCACGGCTGTACGGGTAAAGGTAACGACCAGGTACGCTTTGAAAGTACCTTTGCTGCTCTAGCCCCAGACCTTACGGTTATTGCGCCATGGCGTGAGTGGGACATGGTAAGCCGTGAAGACCTATTGGCTTATCTAGCAGAGCGCAATATTCCAACCACGGCGTCAGCAACAAAAATTTACAGCCGCGATGCAAACGCATGGCACATTTCACACGAAGGTGGCGAGCTTGAAGATCCATGGCAAGAGCCTACCAAGCAAGTGTGGACCATGACCGTTGACCCTGAAGATGCACCAGACACACCTGAGCGTGTAACCCTGTCGTTCAACGAAGGTAAACTTACCCACGTTGATGGTGAAGCACTATCGCCTTATCAAGCGCTAGTTAAACTTAATACTGTAGCTGCGGCGCATGGCGTTGGACGTATCGACATTGTTGAAAACCGCCTTGTTGGTATGAAGTCACGTGGCTGTTATGAAACGCCAGGAGGCACCGTACTGCTTAAAGCGTATAAAGCCCTAGAAACTATGGTGCTAGATAAGGCTGCGCTTAAATACCGTGAGCAAATTGGCCTTGAGTTCTCACACGTGATGTACGACGGCCGTTGGTTCACCGCCCTTAACGACGCGCTACTTGCTGGTGCTGCTTCTTTTGCGAAGAAAGTAACAGGCGATATCGTGGTTAAGCTATACAAAGGCCAAGCTACGGTAACACAGCGTCGTTCACCTAATAGTCTTTACTCTGAAGACTTTGCCACCTTTGGTGCTGATGATGTTTACGACCAGAAGCACGCTGAAGGCTTTATCCGCCTGTTCAGCCTTTCAAGTCGTATCGAAGCACTGAAAAAACAAGGTGAACAATAAGCTTTACCTACAATAGTAAAGCTTAAGTCAGAACAGCATTTAAGGAGCATCACATGGCGTTGTGGGGTGGCCGGTTTGAATCCGGTGCAAGTAGTATGTTTAAACAGGTTAACGACTCGCTGCCGTTTGACCAAGTTATGGCAAGCCAAGATATTCAAGGCTCTATCAGCTGGTCGCGTGCGCTGCAAAAAGCAGGCGTATTGACCGTTGACGAACAAGCCCAGCTTGAGTCTGCATTGAGCGAGTTAAAAGCGAAAGCTGATGCAGGTGAATTAGACTTTAACGCATCTAGCGAAGAAGACATTCACAGCTTTGTTGAAGCTGCGCTTATTGAAAAGCTTGGTGACATTGGTCGTAAACTTCATACTGGGCGTAGCCGAAACGATCAGGTTGCCACCGACTTTCGCTTGTGGGTACGTGAACATATTGCCTCACTTCGCGCTGATGTTTTAGGTGTAATAAAGTCGCTTCTTAATGCCGCTAGCCGTCATCAAGAAGCGATCATCCCAGGTTACACCCACTTACAGCGTGCACAGCCGATTCACTTTGCACACTGGTGCTTGGCTTACGTTGAAATGCTAAAGCGTGACTTAAGCCGTTTAGACGACTTAAAAGTTCGCATGAATCAGTGCCCTCTAGGCTCTGGCGCATTGGCAGGCACGACTTTCCCTGTAGACCGTCATGCCATTGCTGAAGAGCTGGGCTTTGATTCTCCATGCCTAAACAGCCTTGATGCTGTATCGGACAGAGACTTTGTGCTAGAGCTTTTATTTGTAGCCAGCACTAGCATGATGCACTTGTCACGTCTTGCCGAAGATATGATTTTTTATAACTCTGGCGAAGCAGGATTCTTACAGCTTGGCGATAGCGTAACCTCTGGTTCATCGCTTATGCCGCAGAAGAAAAACCCTGATGCGCTTGAATTAATGCGCGGCAAATGTGGCCGTGTGTTTGGCTCATTGCAGGCCCTGCTAGTTACCATGAAAGGCCTTCCTCTTGCCTACAACAAAGACATGCAAGAAGACAAAGAAGGCGCTATCGATACGGTTAATCAGTGGCATATTTGTTTATGCATTGCCAGTGAAGTGCTTGACTCACTGCAGCTAAACGAAGAGCGCTGTCGCGTTGCAGCAACCCAAGGGTTCTCTAACGCCACTGAGCTTGCCGATTATCTGGTAGGTAAAGGTGTGCCGTTTAGAACAGGCCACGATATTGCAGGGCGCGTTGTGCTTCAAGCCATCGATAAAGGCTGCGCTATTGAAGATTTACCACTTAGCGACATGCAGGCTATTTGCGACAAAATTGAAGACGACGTATACCCGGTACTACAGCTAGAGTACGGCGTGAATCAACGCAATATCTTGGGCGGCACCAGCAAAGAAACCGTGACGAAAGCACTGTATCAAGAGCTGGAAGACTTGGATAAGCAAGGGTAGCGACAAGGAACTGCTTAGATGGTATTAGCGCATCATGACGGCATAAAACTGTTTCGCAGTTCACTGCCCTATATTAATGCTCACCAGGGAAAGACCTTCGTTTTGATGTTCGGTGGCGAAGCCATCGAACATCCTAATTTCCCAAATATTATTCACGACATTGCCCTGCTTAATAGCTTGGGCGTGCGCGTGGTCGTAGTGCACGGTGCCCGCCCGCAGATTGATCAGCGCGTAGCCCTTCGCAACATCGAAGGTCGCTTTGAAAGCGGTGTACGCATTACCGACAAACAAACCCTTGAGTGCGTTAAAGATGCCGCTGGCTCGGTACGCTCTCAGGTAGAAGCCCTACTGACTATGGGGCTACCAAACTCACCTATGCACGGCTCGCAAATACGCGTGTGCTCGGGCAACCTTGTGGTTGCCAAGCCAATGGGCGTGCGAGGCGGTGTTGATTTTGAAAACACCGGTTTAGTGCGTCGTATTGATACCACAGGCATTAATGATCATTTAAACGATGGTTCGATTGTGCTGCTATCGCCTATGGGCTATTCATCAACGGGAGAAGTGTTTAACTTGTCGCACGAAGATGTAGCTACGCAGGCAGCTATAGCCCTTAAAGCGGACAAACTTATCGTATTTTCGAACTTTGATGGCGTATATAACCGTGAAGGTCGTTTACTTCGCACCATTGAACGCCCTCAACTAGAGCAGTTGATCATGGCAGGCGACATTACCACCGAAGATACGGTGTTAAGCGCTCTTACCACCAGCGTAGCTGCCGGTGTGCCCCGAGCTCACTGCATCAGCTTTGAAAAAGACGGCGCATTACTTCAAGAGCTGTTTACTCGCGACGGTACAGGCTCGCTCGTAATGGAGCATCATTACGAACAGCTGCGTGCAGCGACCATCGAAGATGTGGGCGGTATCTTAAAGCTGATAAAACCGCTAGAAGAAAGCGGCGTGTTAGTGAAACGCTCTCGTGAACGTTTAGAAAATGAAATAAACCAGTTTATAGTGATAGTGCGCGACGGCATGATCATCGCCTGTGCAGCCTTGTATTTATACCCCGAAGACGGTTGTGCCGAGTTAGCATGTGTGGCGACTCACCAGGACTATCGCGGCAAAAACCGTGGCGAACGGATTTTAGATGAAGTGCGCGCCCGTGCTAAAGAAGCCGGTATTAACAGCATTTTTGTACTGACCACAGTTACCGCACACTGGTTTTTAGAGCAAGGGTTTGAACCTGCTGACATAAGTGCGCTACCTGCCGTGAAGAAAGAGCTATATAACTTCCAGCGTAATTCTAAGGTATTTACGTTGGCGGTGTAGGAAATCTCTCGTTTTAGCGCGAATGCTATGGCTTACCATCCCAGCTAAGCAGTGGCATTTGCGCGTCACTTATCACTCAGCACTAACTATCAGCAAAATAAATAGTCAGGATATTGCATTTTATTGGTGCAGAAGGTTTACTGGTTAGACCAGATGAGTTTTCGAGATCTTCAATGTCGAGCAAAACAAAGCAACACGACCCCCTAAAAAGTACGAGTGTTAAAGATATCACTGTTACTTGTGCTGATAGTACACCGCTTGCCGCTTCCCTTTACTCTCCTGTCCGCCCTGCTAAAGCAGGAGTCATGATTGGCCCCGCAACAGGTATAAAACGCCAATTCTATAGCGCATTTGCCACTTACTTGAGTGAGCAAGGGTTTGGCGTTATCACGTTCGATAACCGTGGCATTGGCGGGTCGGTAAAGGACAGTGTTAAACAAAGTGACGCTTCACTCGTAACCTGGGGCGAGCAAGATATGCCAGCGGTGCTCGAGACACTAAAGATTCACTTCCCCAATGTGCCCTATTTTCTTGTTGGTCATAGTGCGGGAGGTCAGCTACTGGGTTTAATGCACAACGTACATGACCTCACTGCTTTTTGTAATTTTGGCAGTTCATCAGGTAGCCTACGAAATATGCGTAAAAGCTATTTGCTTAAAGCGCATTTCTTTATGAATTTCTATATTCCCATGAGTAATTTATTGTTTGGCCATACGAAGTCTCAGTGGGTAGGCATGGGAGAGCCACTGCCTAAAAAAGTGGCGCGCCAGTGGCAAAAATGGTGTAACGGGAAAGGATACGTAAAAACAGGGTTCGGCAGTGATGTAAACCAGCACCACTACGACACCATTCAGATACCTTCTAAGTGGTTACTCGCCAACGACGACGACATTGCTAATATTCACAACGTTCACGATATGATCAGCGTTTTCCCCAACATGGAAGCAGAAGTTGAGGAGCTAGATCCACAGGCCTACAACGTAAAAGAAATCGGTCACATGAAGTTTTTCTCACGGAAATGTCAACATCTATGGCCTAAAGTCACCGATTACTTTAATCAATACGTCTGATATTACCTTCGAACGAGCGCTTTTGATCAAAGCGCTCGAACTCAATATGGGCGCTCTGGTTACACGCTAAGCAAGTGTGTATATTCTTCCTTCATTTGAAGGAATGTGGCCTTGTTGATGTTCGCTAAAGTCATCTTGTAACGCGCTCAACCCTTCACGTTCTTCAACGTTCAACCAACCTGCGCTCCATGCAATGGCTTTTGCTACAAACCCGCTACTTAACTTTTGGTACTCAGCAGCCCCAATCTCAGACATACGCTGCTGTATATGAGCAGGAGCAAAGAAAAACTCCTCATCGCTTGATAGCTCAATGTCCTGCCAGTGAGTAAGCCCAACGTTGATGTATCTGGTTAGGTGCGCACCAAGTCTATGCTTGATTGATGCTTTGACCTGAGCATTACCTGACATGTCGACCACAACGGTGCCTTTCAGTTGCAACATGTCCAGCTGTTCATAACTAATAACAGCGCTGTAAACATCTAACCCTTTGAGGGGTGCGACACGCTTATCTGACGTGACGCCTATCGCGCTAATATCAGCTTCTTTTAACGCAAAAGCAAGCCCTAAACTGGTTTTACTTGAAGCACTTAGCACCAGCAACTGTTCTCGCGCTGAAGCGGGTATGGATTCGATTACTTCTGACAAACAGAAAGACGTGGCGTAAAGCGGCCACAGCAACATCTGAAAGTTTTCTTGCTCGTGCTGCTTAGTGCTTATTTCAGCGTCAGCGTGGGCCGCTAGTGAAGGAAGTGGTCGGTAGACATTATACCCTTGGGGCAACTTCAAACGATGAGGGCTACAGTCTATTAAATTGTTGTTTGTCACCGTAGTGTTAGCCATAACCAAATATTCAGCGGGCGGGAAATAACCAAGGAAACGACTTCCTACTCCTACCGCATCGTTGTTAGAGCTAATTACTTGACCCACGCCCCATACTGGAATAACACCCCAATTTTCATTACTGCTGGTGTTAATCGGTGGAAAAAACTGCCAATAACCAAGCTTGTCACCCACCATATAGTAGGTGAGGTTATTGGCAGTAAACGCGAACCTTTCAATTTTGATTACTAGGCTTTTTGTGTTATCAGTACCCTCTATTCGCGCGTTATCGGGGCTACCTTCTGCTTGCATTATTCGAAAGCAGTTTGGGTTCGTTTTATCTATTTGAAACTGTTTCATCGTTATTTTTAACCTATTAAAGTTGTCCGCTCGCTTTTAAGCCTTGTATATAAGTCATCAGCTTTTGCATGGCCGGTGCCGCTGCCTCTTTCAATCGCCCTAACACCTGCATTTTTTGCATATCGTCTTTTGCCACGCCGTGTACTATTTTTGAAAAGCCATCTAATCGACAGTGGTAGATCCACGCTTTAAGCGCTGTGTCTTCACCCCAAATTTGCATATTTCGTAACATGGCTGCGGTCATTGGCAACCAATCGATGTCGCGATTAGGCAGCGGAACCACTTGTGTCAGCATTTGCTTTTGTCGTTCATCGCTGTAAGCAGCCTCAACGTGGGCAATAAGTGCAGCACTAAAAACAGGTTGATAGGCGCGCACTGTTTGAGGGGTGATGGTGTCGCCATCGAACACCGCTTTCATCTCTAGGTTAGTCAGTGCAGAAGCTGAGCAGTCAATAACCAACGCGTTATCTGGCATCTTCCATGTTGTGCTTTCAAAACACAGTTCTTCGCGGCTGATATGTTTAACACGACCTTGTCTAACGACAGATGGCAGCGTTTGTAAGGCTTTAAGCTCTAATTCGCTCACCGTTGCCCCGTGAAACATACTGGGTCTTACTTTTTTATCAATACGCAGTAAAACGCCCCGCTCTTCCAATTTGTCGAACATATCCTCGATGGAACTTGACGCAGCGATAGCTTCCATTTGGTTTGCTTGTGCCCCAATAGAATCAAAGAAGAAGTCATTCAAGGGCTGCGTATTCTTCCGGTTCAGTAACCATGCATCTCGCGATACTACCCAGTGGATATTATGCGGGGCGACGTGATTTTCAAGCAGCCATAGGCAGGTATCAATACCCGTTTTACCCCCACCGACAACCACATAGTTGTCAAAGCCTTTGATATTTTCAACAACGGTATTAACTGGCGTAAAGGCAACGTCGTCGTCGCGGGTAAAGCTTGGGGTATGGGTAAGCGGAATATTAGTATTTAAATAAGTGGCATCAACAATTTTCTTGTTCACGGTGACGTTGTAGTGCTTGCCACTTAAGGTTGAAACAAACTGCTTATTTCCTTTGTACTCGCAAAGCGGGTAATACTGCACACGGTTTGAAGGTAAAAAGGTTTCGTTCATTACGGCATCGAAATACGCACTCACTTCTTGGCCTGAGGCTAATCCCATTAAGCCTTCATTCAATCCTGTTTTATCAATAACGCCACGATTTAACTCTTTTGAACACACGCCATAAAAAGCTGACGGCTGGTGAAGAGTAACGAAGGGATAAGCGTAGTTCCAATGCCCTCCGGGCTTCGCATTTTTATCTACAATCAAAATGTTAGCATTAGTTTCGTGAAGTAGTACATCAGTAAAAGCCATCCCCACCGCGCCAGCACCAACAATTAAATAATCGCAGGTTAATTGCTCAGTTTTCATATATAGTGTCCTTATGAATAACCTGCGGGCAGGCAGGTTAAGTGTTAAACCAAGAGATATAACGTCGTTATAAAACCACTTTACATAACGATGTTATATTGCGCAACATGTAAATGATGTGTAAATGAAAAAAGATACGCGACAAAAGATCTTAGACGCTGCCTCAGCGCTGTTTTTGAAAGGCGGAACGAATGCACTTAGCGTGCGCGCCATTGCTGACGGTGCAGGTATGTCAACGATTGGCATCTATAGCCACTTCAAAGGTAAGCAGGGTATTTTAGATGCGCTCTACATCGAAGGTTTCGAACTAGTAGAGCGTGAAATGTTGGCAGCCGACGGCAATACTGCGGCAGAAAAAGTGATTAATGGCTGCGAGCGTATTTTAACGTTTTCAGAAACTCATGCGGCCCATTATCGACTAATTTTTGCTTCTAATTTGAAAGACTATACGCCATCAGATGAAGCTATCGAGGCAGGTGAAAAAGCCTTTATCACGCTAACTAAACTTACCGCTGCGTTAATTAAAAAAGACCTGTCTGTTGAAGAAAAGCAAGATGTAGCTATGCAGGTATGGGCGCTAAATCATGGTTATATTACGTTGAATCAGCACGAAATTAGCAACCGTATTACTTGGAACAATTGGAAAGAACGCGCACTTCAAGCCATTCGCTTGCACGTTTACGCCCTTGTTGCTACCCAGTAAAAAAAGGGTCAGAGTACATTTTAATAAAGTACTCTGACCCCATTTGCTCTATTTGCTGGCTACCGCCTCTCTAACACGAGCACCGTAGTCGCTATCTGCTAAGTCATATTGCACGAACATCGCTTCTTGCACGTCTTGCGTTGCTTGGCTTAGGCCGTCAGCAATATTGTTCACTAACTGCTGCTTTTGATCTTCACTCATGATGCGGTACAAGTCACCTGCCTGCGAGTAGTTATCTTCATCACGGTTATCATAAATATCTAACCATGCATCTTGCTCTAAAGGCATCGGTGGCTCTTGTACCTCTGGTATTTCAGCAGGCTCACCAAGGCGAGCACGATTGTTTGGATAGAAGTTAGCTCCACTTCCTGCAAGTGCTGGGTTAACCCCTGCAAAAGCGCCATCTCGCTGATAGTTGTGTACCGGACAACGTGGGGCATTTACCGGTATCTGATTGTAGTTGGCTCCAATACGGTATCTGTGAGCATCTTGATATGCAATTAGTCGCGCTTGAAGCATTCTGTCTGGCGACGCACCAATACCCGGTACCAAATTGCTCGGCGCGAACGCGGCTTGCTCAGTTTCTGCAAAGTAGTTATCAACATTGCGGTTTAGCTCCAACTGTCCTACTTCAATTAATGGGAAGTCGCTGTGTGGCCATACCTTGGTAAGATCAAACGGATTGATACGATAATTACGTGCTTCCTCTTCGGTCATAATCTGCACGTTCACTGTCCACGATGGAAAATCACCATTATCAATACTTTCGACCAAGTCTTGCTGAGCGCCATAAGCAGGCATCTTTGCCGCTTCTTCGCTAGTTAGCGTTTTAATACCTTGGTTAGTTTTAAAGTGCCATTTCACCCAATAGCGTTCGCCTGCGTTATTCCAGAAACTCAACGTATGAGAGCTATAGCCATTCACATGGCGATATGAAAGTGGAATACCGCGATCAGACATCAAGATTGTCGATTGATGTAGCGACTGTGGATTGTTCGCCCAAAACTCATAGACAGCTTGCGGGTCAGGCAAGTTAGTGCGTGGGTTCTTTTTCTGGCTGTGGATAAAGTCAGGAAACTTGATGCCATCTCGTAAGAAGAATACCGGAGTATTATTTCCTACCATGTCCCAGTTTCCCTGTTCGGTATAAAACTTCACTGAGAAACCACGAGGATCACGGGCATAGTCACTTGAATCCTGACCACCACCTACAGTAGAAAAGCGCAAAAATACGTCGGTTTTTTGCCCTTCTTTTTGCAAGAAGTCAGCAATCGTATAATCAGACAAACTTTTAGTTAGCGTAAAAGTACCATATGATGCACTACCTCTAGCGTGAACTACGCGCTCTGGAATTCGCTCGCGGTTAAAGTGCGCAAGCTTCTCGAACAAATAGTGGTTGTCGAAAGTAACGGGGCCACGTGGTCCTGCAGTTCGACTTTGATTGTCATCAGCAACGGGCGCACCATTGCTAGATGTTAACGTGGTGGGATTTACAGCTTTACCTGAAAATGGACACTTACTCATTGCGAATTCCTTCTAATTCATTTCTCGCCCACTTTTCAGCTTTACTAATAGTCTCGCTAAATCTGGGCACTACGTGCGCAATTAACAACGTTTTGTTAATCACCTTTTTCGTTTAAAAAGATAATCGCTGATTCACATAAACAATTAAAGCGAACAAAATAGATAGTACTAATCGTGATTTCAAATCACGATGAAGCGCTTGTTACTAGATGGCAGGTTTGACATTTATTATTTAACTATCGGGGGCTTCGTATTGCAGGGCATGTATAAGCAAGCTTAGTGTGGCTGGAAAAAGTGGGCGCTATTATTCAGAGCGTACCTTTTTACGAAGGTGTTTATACCACTCAGTAGCTTGCTCCTTGGGCATACCAACTCACAGTGGATTCGCATGGGCGCGCCCCAACCTAAGTAAATAGTCAAACAATAGCAGCGATGGTGTAATGGCAATGTCGAAACTGTGTTCCAATAAGACATTCACACCCATTTTTACGATGACATTACACTACCATCAAAATGGCTACTCGCGCTGATGATGCCATTGCCAACTTTAAAAAATGTATAGGATGTAGTGCGTATATTTCCTAACTTCAGCACACAAATAAAGATGCTTCACCCTAGCAATTTTAAGGGGAAAGAAATAGGTCATGTGAAGTTCTTTTCTCACAAAAATATCAGTACATCTGGCCCCAAACCTTTCAGTTTTTTGTACAGCTTGTGGAAAGCTAGCGTGCTTGTTCCATGCGAGACAACAGTGCGTTTGCTTTTTCTCGTTCTTCAAAAGGCGTTGATGACTTGACTAAGCGACTTAAAATGCGTTTCGCTTCTGAGTAGTTTTCTAATTCTACCAAGGTATAGGCAAGGTGATATTGTAGTGACAAAGATGTAGCATTTCGCACTGACGCTTCTCGAAGTAGGGGCAGCGAGGCCTGTGGTTGGCCATTAATGGTTAGCGCCCAACCATAAGTGTGCAGCACATCGGAGTCTTTGGGTTGTAATCGGTAAGCTTGCTCAGCAAAGTGTAAGCTCTTTTCGTTATTTATGAGTAAATGAAGCTCCGCTAATCGATTATATAATGCAAACCGGTTTGCTTCTGGTGCTACCTCTAACATATAAAGATAGTGATTAATTGCGGTGTTAGCATCGCCATAATAATAGTGATATTGCGCCAGTAAATTACGGGTGAAATACCTTTCTGGCTCCTGCTCTACTGTCGCAGTTAAACGCTTAATCAAGGCCGAAAAATCACCTGTTTTGACACTTAGCGCATACAGTTTGGCAAAGGCTAAATCGAAGGTTTCATCTTCATTCAGCACCTTTTGATAAAATGTCATCGCTTGAGTGAAACTACCTTTTTTCTGGGCTAATTCACCAAATTTGAATAACACCTGCGGCTCATTCGGGTAACTTTTTATTAATGCTGATAGGCTAGACTCTGCACGTTCAACTTTATTTAATGCTAATAAAAGCTTCACCCACTGAAGCTGTAAATTTAGGTTTTCTGGTTGCGATAAACGGGCTCTATCCATGCTGTTCAACGCTTTATCTTTATTCCCCAATGCCAACCAATTTTGCGATTCGCTTACCAGTACGTTTACTGGCCTATCAAATATTAACTCTAGTTTTAGGAGTGTGGATTTTGCATTTTCTACATCATTTGCTTTGATGTAAAACGTAGCCAGTTGCACTAAAGCCAAGGGGTTGCCTGGTTCTTTCACTTCTAATTTACGTAAAACGGCAATGGCACTTCGATAATCACGGAGCTGATTCATTGCTGCTACAGCAGAAAAGGTGATTTTTCCTATTGGCCCAAATTTTTGCAAAAGGTATTTATACCGTCTATCGGCAGATTCAAAATCGCCTCGCCGCATATCAATATTCGCCAACTGAAACACAACTTGAAGGTGATTACCTTTTTCATTTTCAAGCGCAAGTAAAATAGCTTCAGCGTCGTCTAACAATCCTTTGTTAATTAGCATTGTCGCTTGATTGTATCTCGCGGCAAAAAGATCAGGCGCCTGAGACAGTACTTCGGATAATATAACTTCAGCCTCTGCGTATTTTTTTTCAATCAGCAGTTGAGCAGCGTACATATTTTTAATCGCAATATCGTCAGCAAACTGCGCTCTTAATGTTGAAATGGCTTTCGCGGCTTTTTGGGTTTCGCCAATATCGAGAAAATAAAGCGCGTAGGCCACTAACACTTGCCGATTAGTTGGGTACTGATCAAGTAAGCTATTTAATTGTTCTGCAGCTTCTTTATACTTACCTCGCGAGAATTCTACTCGTACTGCAAATAAGGCAACGTCCACATTATCGGAATACAACTCATTTAAGGAAGATAATAATCTTACTGCTTTAAAGTTACGGGCGTTTTCTAAATACAAACTTCCTAGCAAAATTGCCTGCTCAAGGTGCTGTTCTATCAATTCCGGCTCGTGGTTTTGTAGCCCTAACATGGCGGCTTTTTTATCACCCAACGCCATATTGGTGGTGGCTAGCAAAATCGCGGTTTGTAGGTCTGGTTCGCTGTAGGTGGTAAATAGATCAAAGCTATCTCTTGCTTGTTCAAAATTGGTTTGCATCAAGGCCACCATACCCCGCAAATAGAACAAGGATGGTTCCGCTATCATCATTTCTTCTGGCACGGTAGATAATCGCTGATCGATTTGCTCGAGTTGAGGGCGAATATTAGATAAGGCATCTATTTGGCTAGTTAGCCAACTATTCACAAACATGACGTATAAATCGTCTTCTGTTTCCAATAACAAATCTTCGGTGACTAAGAGCGCTGCGTCCAAATCAGCTACAGCCACATAAGCATCAATAAGACTGCGTGCAATCTTCGCGTTATTAGGTGAAATAAGATAGGCCTTGTTGAAATAACGCTGTGACAGCAGCACATCACCTCTTGCACTTGCAAGACGACCAAGCGCCCACCATGTTAAGGCTTGACTGTCGTCCTCAGCAAGCGAGCGTTGAAGCAGGGCATCGGCCTGTTTATATTGACCATCCTCAATGGCCAACAAGGCCAAACCGTTTAATCCCAGGGGATGATCTGGTAATTGGGTAAGCAATTCATTATATTCCTTTTGGGCACATAGCCGTCTAGATTCAATCAGGCACGCTTCAGCGCGAGTGGCGCGCCATTGTGCCAAATTAGCCTTAGATAAGCCGGCAGATACGTCTATGGCTAATATTTGCTCTGACTTTCGCAGGCGCACCAAAACTCTCGACCAATTAGGAAACACTAAATTAGGATCAGCACCTTTTTCATAGGCGTGTAAATAGGTGTTATGGGCTTCTTCCCATAAACCAGTTTCGAAATAAAGATTACCTAAGAGTAGGTGGGCAGGAAGATAATCAGGGTTAGCTTGAAGTACATTTTTTATATGGATAAATGCTTCTTTGAATGCTTTGGTTTCATAACTAACAATGGCAGATTCATAATCGGCACTCGCAGTATTTTTTTGCTTTGCATTGGCGAATGCCGGGAATGAAAGTGTAAGTATGAAACTAAAAATACTTACACAAATTCGTTGTCTCATTATTTACCGAGTTACTTTAAGCCTGCGTGTAACCATCAATATACTGGCGATAAGAATCAAGAACAAGCTTGAGTGGGGCGCTGGAACTTCTACAACACTCGCTTCACGTTCATAGTTAAATACAAAATTGTGAAACTCTCGAGCACCAGTGTACGATTGCGCGGCAAAGGAGCCATCAAATGATGAGCCACCTGTGGTATCTGCAAAAGGTGCAAGTACAGACCCTTTTACGTTCAGGTTATTAAAATCAATACTTTCAGCATCATAGAAATTCCACAGAACATTAGAGAAGTAACTCTGTTGGGTGAAATCACCCGTACTGTTTACGCCACCGCCAATAACAATGTCCTTGCCTTGCAAGTCACTCGCTGACACATTAATAATGATAGTTTCAGCACTGCCTGCAATTAAATTTAATGAACTGTTTTGGGCAAAAACTTCGCTGGCTGAAACGTTGAAAACAGCAACTTCATCAGTACCCAAATAATTGAACGAGCCGTTGCTGTATGTGCCATTTTCTGTAAGGCTTGCGTAGTAAGCGGTATCTGCATATAAAGAATTGGCAATGTCAGTAATAGACACATCGGGGTTATAAATAGCCTCGCCATCATTACCGTCGTTCAATTCAACCGTCGATGCATTTAAGGCTCCGCCGTAGACAAGGTTATTGTCTCTAAGCACCCGAATACCATTCGCGTTGACATCACCTACAATTGTCACCGCATCAATAGCTGTGTCGGTATTGGCTAACCGACTCCCAAACTCAGCAGTGCGTCCTTGAGCGTTTAAATTTCCGCCAATAAATGCCTGCCCTTCAACATCTCCACCTTGGAAGTTGTAATCTTCTAGCAAAATAAGATTATAAGTGCCGAGCACATTCGATGTCGTTTTACTCGTGCTGGCGGTTTCAGCCGCTACGGCGGTGAATTGAACAACGCAAAAAACAAAAAAAAGTGCAAAACGCATAAAACGACTACCCAACGTGTTAGCGAAACTAAAAAAAGCGCAAGCCCTTTAAGGACGCAGCCTAAATTACTCGGAAATGAAAATGGTTCTGTTAACCTACCATTCTTGGCCACTAAAAAGCAAAAATCACACCAACTTTAAAACCCCAATAAACTCATACACTTCAGTTATTTACATGTATTTAACACGCCTTTTTTGTATATTTTCTTGACGGTCTTGCGCCTAAAACTGCAACTTTAGTTGCAGTTGAAATAAAGAAGAGACACTAGTATTACGCCTCTCCAGCTATGAATTCAGCACTAGGGCTCCTTAAGGCCGCGGCACATCCTCACTTCTGTAGATTACTTTTTTGCAATAAAGGTCTAGCGTTAGCTTTTATCCGTAAATAAAGAAACAACAGTCCGTCAAATACTAAGGGCTTGCATAATGACAAAGCCACTCATAATCATTACCGGTTTTACAATGTTGTGCATCATTAACTTTGCGTCTTGGAAGACCTTTGAAACACTTTGGCGCATTAAGAGCAAGAACAACGAGCTAACTTTTATGGGTATTCCTGGCTGAACAAGGGCTTCTAATTAAGCGTATAGACAGGCATTTACCTGCATGAGAAAAATATCCGACAGCAAAGAATTTGTTTCGCTCATTACCATTACCGAAAGAGGAAATTATTGCGGCTTTGTATTTTTTGAGCAGGGCTGTGAAGAAAGCGCGATTGTCTCAGAGCGTCTAACTTACAGTATGGCAGAACCACCAAAACTTGAAGTATTACACTGCCTGCATGAAAAGCCTGTATATACGAAAAACTGGCCGGCAGTACCCACCGAACGCTGGCAAGGTCGTGTAGGCAATTTTGAATTTTAAAAATTGGGGGCAGAGTCTGAGGTATTTCCACAAATAAAATCACGATATCAGTGAGATAAAAAAGATAGGAACATTCATAACGTTTGCTAATCAGATCAATCGCCAAACTTCACTTAGACCAAACAGCCATGAATGCCCCATCTATTGTGAAAATGTCGTATCTCTTGTCAGCTACAATACGCATAAAACTCGTCTAAATGCAGTCACGGCGTGCGTTAAGAGCCTGCTCAACGGAAGCGCTGCAACCGTAACCAGCATAGGTCGAGGAATTAAGACTAAAGCCTTTGAAAAACACCGGATTAAACGTGCCGACCGCTTGCTTTCAAACCCGCATTTATTCAGTGAAACACCGCTCATCTATGCATCTATATGTCAACTTTTCTGCGGCAATATCTTTAAAAGGTCGGCCCGTCACACTTTATCAAGAAGTGCATTACAACAAGACCAAAGATAAACCTGCTACACACAAGGTACTTTTAAAGGCGTTACACGCCATATTATCTTCTCACTGTAAGCCCATTATCGTCACCGACGCAGGATATAAATCGCCTTAGTTCAGAGCAGTTAGGGCGCTAGGATGAGACATTGTTAGACGTATCCGTAAGCCACATCTTTATTCGCTTGATAGAGGAGATACACGGCAGTGTATTCACCACATCTATGCTAAAGTAACCTGTCGACCGAAGCGTTTTGATAACAACCAAATAGTAAAAAATAATCCCTTTGCCTGCTCGCTAGTTCTATTTAAACAGAAATCTAAAGGACGTCACGCTCAAAAGTCCATGCGCAAGGAGCAAAAGCCCCCTGGCTATTAGCCACATCACTGGCGTCTCACCGAAGCTTATCGAAACAAGTAGTGGCCATTTACAGGCAACGAATACAAGCTGAAGAAGGCTTTAGAGACATGAAAAGTACAAAGTTCGGGCTTGGCTATGAGCAAAATAAAAGCGTGAAAAAGCAGCGTCTAACAATCCTGGTATTGCTGACGACGTTAGCGTCACTGGTTGCTATCTTATTGGGTATGGTAGTCGTCTCTTCGAATAAACATCGGCGCTTCCAAGCTAATACCGACACCAGAAGCGTGCTGTCATTCCACTATCTCGGTCTGAGAGCTGTTGCTTGCCGAATAAGATTCACTATGCGACAGTGGAAAACTGCACTCAAATGGTACAGCTCCATAGTCGACGGGGCCTGGACC
>NZ_JWLW01000012.1 GCF_000808575.1 Alteromonas marina | reverse complement strand
CTTAACTGACTGGCATTAGCGTTGAACGCCCCTTTTGATATTACTTAAGCGTTTTCTTTATGCGCCAAAAACTCTTCGTAGTTTCCATCGAAGTGATTCAGTTTCTTGTCTTTAATTTCGATGATTTGCGTCGCCAGTGATGAAACAAATTCACGGTCGTGACTTACAAAAATAACTGTGCCATCAAATTTGTATAGCGCATTGTTCAAGGCTTCAATTGACTCCATGTCCATGTGGTTAGTTGGTTCATCCATTACCAATACGTTGATGTCTTGAAGCATTAGCTTTCCGAACAACAAACGGTTTTTCTCACCACCAGAACATACCTGCACGCGCTTGTTGAAATCGTCAGATGTAAATAGCAAGCGTCCTAACATACCTTTAATTTGCAGGTCATCGTGTTTAGGGCTGCGCCATTGGCTCATCCACTCAAACATAGTGATATCTTCGGAAAAGTATTTGGCGTTGTCCTGCGGAATGTAGCCAATCGCCGCATTTTCAGCCCATTTATAGCTACCTGCGGTAGGTTCAATATCATTAACCAAGCACTTCAAAAGCGTGGTTTTGCCAGCCCCGTTCTCACCAATAATCGCCAAGCGCTGACCTGCTTCTAGTAGCAAGTTAGCGTTGTCGAATAGCGGAAGATCTGGGTAGCTATGGCCTAAATCTTCAAGCGTAATAGCAAGGCGGTGAAGTTTCTTGTGCTGCTTAAATACAATATAGGGCTTACGACGGCTAGACGCTTTTACCTCAGCCAATTCAATTTTCTCAAGACGGCGGGCACGCGAGGTGGCTTGTTTCGCTTTCGATGCGTTGGCAGAGAATCGCGCTACAAAGCTCTGTAGCTCTTCAATTTCCGCTGACTTCTTAGCATTTTCTGCATGAAGCTGTTCTTGAACTAGCATGGCTGCTTGAATGTAGTCGTCGTAGTTACCCGGATAAACGCGCAGCTCACCGTAGTCGATATCGGCCATGTGCGTGCATACAGAATTTAGGAAGTGTCTGTCGTGCGAAATAATAAGCATGGTCGACTTACGCTTGTTAAGCTCTTCAGCAAGCCAACTGATGGTGTAGATATCCAAGTTGTTCGTTGGTTCGTCTAGAAGCAGAATGTCTGGCTCGGCAAATAACGCCTGCGCCAAAAGCACACGTACTTTTTTACCAGGTGCGACTTCTTTCATAAGACCAAAGTGATAGTCTTCGTCAATGCCGGCAGACGTTAGAATTTCACCAGCGCGTGCTTCTGCTGTGTAGCCATCCATCTCGGCGAATTGGGTTTCCAAGTCCGCCACGCGCATGCCATCTTCTTCGCTCATTTCAGTCTTGCTGTAAATAGCGTCGCGCTCTTGTTTCACTTCCCATAGTTCACGGTCACCCATGATAACGGTATCGACTACGCTAAACTCTTCAAACGCAAACTGATCCTGACTCAAGATACCTAGCTTTGTGCCTGGCGCCATAGAAACGTTGCCCGACGATGGTGTAAGTTTACCGCTTAGAATTTTCATAAAGGTAGACTTGCCACAACCGTTTGCGCCAATCAGGCCGTATCGGTTGCCGTTGCCGAACTTGGCGGAAATATTTTCAAATAATGGCTTAGAGCCAAACTGCATTGTGATGTTTGCGGTGGTAATCAAAACAGGTATCCAGGGGTAAAACAATAAGAAGAGATAGTAGTGAAAGCAGTTGTCACTTCACTAATATATAAAAGCGCGCGCACTATAAGGAATTGAGGGCTACATGTCGAGGGAATTTTGAACAGTTTTTGCGCTGATGTGCTTTTCACCCAAACGCTAAAGAAAGTAATAACCCCGATAATGTATTTTATAGCTTGTTTTTATCAGAAATTGCACCTGAAACTTAACTCCTTATAATATGAGGCGTGAAATAGGCGTTTCGAATCAACTGCTCATTCCACAGAGTGCCCTTTACTGTTTGTTGCTCTTTTTACATTAGCGGCAAGCAAATAATTCCAGCATAAAGAAAATATTACATAAAAGTCAGCGCGCGGTGATGCATCAATGCAGTATTAACGACTAAAGCTTTATTCACCACTTTTCGCATCAAGGTCACTTAAATCGTTATTTTAAAGAGAAAAAAATGAAACCTTGTCTATTATAAAGAAAGGTTTTTTTAGTTGGTCTTAATCTTGCTGTGCTTATCTACTGAAAATAAACTGCAGAACGCAAATGCGTCTGCTGAATCAGTGCGAAGTTTTATTTCACTCTAGTTTAACGTGAGTTAGGTAACGCAAAAGAAGAATAAAACTGGGCATTTTAAAGAGGGAAACATCATGAAATTTTTGAAAAAAATTGCGATTGGTTGCTTTTCGGCAACGATTTTAATGTCTGGCAGCGTGCATGCAGAAGCAATTAGCTCAGATTCCGTAATGCAAACTCAAGCTGCTCACTACAATAAGCAGCAGCTAATTGACATGGTTAATCGTGCCGACGTGCAGAGTAAATTGGTAAGCTTAGGTGTAGATAGCAACCAAGCTATCGCCAGAATCAACGGCATGACCGACAGCGAAATTGCCCAATTAAATGATGAAATTAATCAAGCGCCAGCGGGTGGCGTTGTGGGCGCAGTGCTTACCGTACTTGCTATTATCGCAATTTTGGACCTAATTGGTGTAACTGACGTTTACCCATTTATTCGTCCAGTGAACAGCTAATTGGATGATCAATTCAGTTAAAAAGGCCTGCGCGTTAGCAGGCCTTTCGCTTCTATTTTTGCTTTCAGGCTGTCAGTCCACACCTCAAGCTGACAAGCTTAGGCAAGAGGGACTTGCCTCTTTACCTGAATCTCACACTATTCAATCTGTTCCGTTTTTCCCCCAAGAGCAGTTTTATTGCGGGCCTACCACACTATCTGAAGTGTTTGGTTACTATGGTGAAAGCACCACTCCAAATGACATTGCGCCTAAGTTATTTATTCCCAACAAAGAAGGGAGTTTACAACTAGAAATGGTGAGCGCTACCCGACAATTTGGTTTTTTGCCATACTCTGACCGAGGGACTTTATCGTCAATTATGTCGTTAGTTAAAGACGATATCCCAGTGATTGTTTTTCAAAATTTGTCCATCCAGTTATTACCCCAATGGCACTACGCTGTTGTTATTGGTTTCGATAGTGATAAGGGGACGGTTACTTTACATACCGGCCTTACGCCTAATCACGAAATGTCGCTTGAGCTTTTTGAAAGAACGTGGGGAAGAGGAAATTACTGGTATTTGGCACCAGTTCCTCCTAATGTAACCTCGCCTGAGATGACACCGTTCACTTATGTAAGTGCGGCTTACGACATGCTTAAAGTGGGAGATAAAGGGCGTTCATTGGCGTTTTTGGAAACCGCGTCGCATACATGGCCAACGTACTGGTTAAGTTACTTCTTGATTGCCAATTATTACTTAGAGCGAAACGACATCCAAGCAGTGGATTGGTTTAAGAAAGGCTATGAAGTGGGGCAGAACCAACATGTTTATGTTCACAACTACGTATTAGCTTTGCGCGAAAACAACATGCCCGAGAAGGCAAATACAATTCTAAAACAGGGGCTTGAACGCTTTCCCGATAACGAAGCGCTTTTAAAATTAGCTGAAAAATAAACCTAAACTTTAAGAGTATTCGCATTTACGAAAACTTATCGTCTACTATTAACTTAGGAAGTAACTGTGAAAGTAGGCTATGCCAAAAATACTGAGTTCATCAACAATTTCGTACGAAAACGGAGTAGTCACCTCTCGACTCTATGGCGCGTTTAATGAAAAAAGTGCGGAAGACTACAGCGATCGTCTCTTTAAACTAGTCATAGGACTGAATCAACGACCCTTTTCCCTTCTGGCAGATATTAGCCAAGTTGAAGGTGCAACTCCTGAGGCCTTCGACATACTCAAGCGTATTATAAAACGGCTCCCCGATATGGGATTAATCGCGAAAGCTTATGTTTATAAAGGGCCTGTTATACGCGGAATAATGTTTCAGAGGATCCCCGAGCTCAAAAGTATGGATTATCTTTTTTTCACGGATATTGACGAAGCTTCTTCGTGGTTGTCTCGCGAATATGAACGCAAACTATCTCTGCTCTCTGATTCTTAATTAGCCTGTAATAAGTTAATAGCGCAATTAACTATCTCATTTCCCACATCTGGTTGGTGCAGTTAACTCTAGTGGTTAACCCCTATGGTGGATGGGCGTTTTTTGCTCGATCCTAATTTGGTTAACGCTATCCAGTCGTTGCTCAGTATTAACGCTGAACGCATTGATAGCTCCAAATTTTAAGGATTGAATAATGAAAAAAAGAACCCTTATATATGCTGCGGTAGCAGCGGCTCTACCTTTCGTAGCAAGCGCCTCCAAAGTACACGCACCCTTAGATACTTCATCGCACCGCATTGCTGAAATAAATCTGACTGACAATGTTGTTAACCCGCCAGCAAACAGCTTGTTTCAAATGGCGTTAGACCAACTGCAAACCACATTCCCATCATCTACATTACGAACAGCTAATGGCCATTTAGACAGTGTTTTTGGTATTGCCATTGATGTTTCAGGCACGTCGCCTGAACAGATGGGGTATGACTTTATTAGTCGACATTCAGCCCTTTTAGGTGGACTGAGTGACGGGGATTTTGTTTTTAACCCTCACCGTAGTAAAGCAGCATTGGGTGGTCATTTAGTGAGGTTTGACCAAGTCATTGATGGTGTAAAAATCAGAGATAGAGGTGTCGGCCTCTTAATAGATGAGTCTCAGGTAGTGAGAGCGCTGTTCGCCGATACCGCTATAAATACGCCTATTGCTAACTCTCAAGTTCTTTCTGCTAATAGCGCGATCAGCGTGGCAACCGCCGATTTAGCGTCTTACAAGCGAGCATTACCAATAGAAGCTCTTGATGTACTGAACCCTGCGTTTTCTCAAATAGAAAAAAGTCTTGGCATTTTTGCCAAGCCACTACCACAGAAAGTGGTTGTACAAGATGACAATAAACTGAAACTCGCATGGAAGTTCTTCTATTACTCTTCAAATCCTTTTGGTGTGTTTGAGTATGTAATAGATGCCCAGTCGGGAGACATTCTGGCGCGTAATGATCGGGTCAAAACCATTCTTCCTTCAGGTGAAAATGAAGTTACGCAAACGGGGCAGGTTGGCTTAGTTCAGCAGACTGCGGATTATTTCCCAACATTTCCACCCATTACGCCATCGATGCAAAGCGAATGTTTGATAGAGGACGATGCAGGTGGCTACACCGGCAAACCGAAAGGGATGGAACGCATTAACCTACGTAAGTTTGACGATTCTAACTTAGTGACGGGTGTTGAAGGTTTGCTTACAGGTAAGCACGCGCTTATTGAAAGCGCGATGCTGACAAAAGGGCCTTTTCCACAAGCGGTAACGGGCACGTATCACTTCAGTGAGGATGCTGCCATAGAGGCAAGACCTGTCGAAGATGACCATGTAACACCCTCTACGGCACATCACATTGACGGCATCAGCCAGTTTATTTACATCACCACATTGCTCGAATATTTAGATTACCTCCATAAGGACGGCGATGATGTGCATAGTCGTGGCGTGGGCGATGGCTCGTTTCCAAATAGTTACCCTAATGAAGCGGTACCGTTAACTGGTGTGGTACATATTCCGAATGTGCTCGACCCACCAGATAACCCAGCAGATCCTGAGTTTATGGCTAAGCTCTTGGGTTTGGACAACGCATTCGCAGTGCCGTTATCACAGGAAATTGCAGGTGAAGAGGTAGTGGTTAACCCGACAGCTTACGGCCATGGTTACTTATTCAACAACCTAGCAATGGATTTCTCGGTTCCCATTCATGAAGGCACCCATGCGACAATTACCCCTATCGCAGGCTTTGAAGGCGAGCCAGAAGGTGGTGCGCTTAACGAAGGGCAAGCCGACCTATGGGCATACACGGTAGGCGAAACACCTGATTTAGGTACTTACCCCGTTAATTCGTGCGATTTACGAAAATTCTTAAGAGAGCAGGGGGTTAATCCCGACTCATTTGAGTTTATTCGTTCTGCACAGAGCCAAATTCGTTATTCACAGTTAGGCACAAGAGACAACGCATTTGAAGTGCATCGTGATGGAGAAATTTACGCGGGTGCAATGTGGGACTTAAGAGAGCTCATGGTGGCGCTGCAGCCTAGACAAGACTTTGTTCGCCCCGATCCAGTTACCGGCGATCCTACCCAAGAAACTAGCTTGGGCAAAGAAACGTGGGAACGTATCTTCCTAGGCTCAATGTACGTGCTAGGAATATCTGCGCCAGACACCTTTGTGCGCGCACGGGATGCAGTGTTAATTGCAGATGCCGCCTTATATCCTACCGATCCTTTAGATTTAACTTCACCGGGTCGTCATCATGCATTAATAGAGCGTGTTTTTGCTGCCAGAGAGCTAGGTGCAAACGCGAAAGCACCGTTAGGCGGTCGGCAGACTATATCAACGGCAGTGAGCGAGTTTACGGCTACCCAGGCTAAGCCATCGACACCAGACGCTATAGACGCGCATATCATTTCTGATGACGCGATTGAAATTACGTGGGAAACCGTACCTGACGCTTTTGCTTATCAATTGCTAAAACGCAAAAAAGGGTCGAGTGCGCGTTTGTTTACGGGTGTACCAACCCGAGAATACTTTGACGGCGACCTCACATTCTCTGGCTTCACCCATGTTGAATTTATTGTGGGCGATAATCGCTACATAGACAAAGGGCAAGGTTTAGGGCGTGGTGCAGGTCAAGGCATAGACTCGTTTGACTATGAATACGTAGTGCGTGCAATCAGCCTTAACCCTAATCAGCAAGTTGGTTTTTCTAATATGTCAGGGATTGCTTCAACCGGCTTAAACACGGTGGATGTGAGTGACCAAGTTGACTACAAAGTGGGTAATGTAAACTACAATAACGGCATCTTTGCCTTTGATATTGCGTTGATAAATACTGGCGACGAGAGAATTTACGGTCCAGTTGATTTCGATATTACTCATATTAGCAATGGCAGTATTACCGTATTGAATGCAGATAATGGTGGCACTGGTAAAAACGGCGACATAGCAAGGTTCCGTTTCGATCAATCGCTAGATGTAGACAGAACATCTGCACTGCGTTATCTAAAGTTTGATAACCCTAATGGAAAACTCTTTACGTTCCAAGCGCGGATCAGCGGCTACGAAGCTGGCGCTTCGTCAACCGGTAGAGGAGAAACGCCTACCTTTGATACGTCTGAGCCAAAAGAACAGTCTGTGGTTTACCATAATATTGAGGAGCACTCGGGTGTTGTCTTAATTGGCGCAGCGGATGAAGCGTTGGTTGATGGCGTTGACTATGTTGATATCCCGTTTACAGCGCTGCCAAGTGCATCAAGTGTAGTTGCAACGCTGAGCGCTGATGTTGAGGTAGTAGCGGTGCCAGATCTTGACTTTGAACTGCTAGATGCCGAAGGCAATATTATGGCGAGCTCCGGCAACTTGGGCTCTAATGAGCAAGTTGGCGGTGGCATTGTCCCCGGAGAAACCTATCGGGTTCGCGTGAATGGTTGGGCTAACGGCCCGACGTCATACCGGGTTGTTATTGAGCAGTTTGTAAGTGATATTAACGACGCAAACGTTGATCAAAATGGTAATGCGACAACGGGAACAGTAACGTTTGAGTTTAATCCCGTAACAGGGAAAGTAATGCCTTTGAACTTACTTAATTAGTCGCCCGTGAAAACACGAAGAATCTAGGCTAACTAGAAGAAAGGTCACCTACCAACAACTGCCTTTCTATAGGCCTATAAAACAAACCAAAGCCCCATGTTGTGAAAATTGCATGGGGTTTTTTATTAAACTCGCCCTCCGGGAAGGTCTGGCAAGCTTCCTAGCTTCGTTCATTCCCACGCTTCGCTAGGAAACTTGCCTGCGCCTTCTGAGTGGGCAATTATCTATGCGGATTGGTATAACTGGTGCACCTTTTGCCTCTTCTTTCACGTACTAAGGTGTAGCTAAAAATAAAAAGTGCCTACTCATATATGCAGGAGCCCCGTCAGCCGTGGACAGCACTCAACTTCTTGAAAACCAGCAGGCAATAGCAATAGCCGGATTAGTAGGCGTTGTTATTGTGCTCTTCATTGTTAAACGACTTATTTTGGTGCGTTTGAAAGCTAAAGCGCGTTCAGAAAACAGCAGTATGTCTGATATCTATCGCGTGCTTGTGTTGTCGTTAAATGCCCCACTTAATTTGCTTATCTGGGTTATTTTCCTGCTGTTGGTTAAAAGTATTGTTTCAGTATTTCAGATAGAAGATGAAGGGGCGATTAAAGCGCTAACCATTGTTATAGAAGCTGGCCTCATCATTACTTTATTTCTCTTCTTCGAGCGTTTTGTCACTTACTCGTTGAGTCGTTATCGCGACCAGTCAACCATAGTTAAAAATACCAGCGCAATTGCCGGTGGAGCAGTTAGAGCGCTTTTCGCTGTATTAGCGATTTTGATTATATTAAGCACCATGGGGGTGTCGGTAACACCCATTGTTGCATCGTTAGGCATTACTTCGCTCGCAGTAGCACTAGCGCTACAGCCAACGCTTGAAAACTTCTTCTCGGGTATTCAGTTGGTAATGGATAAGCCCATTCGTATAGGCGACTTCATAGAGCTGGACTCGGGAGAACAAGGTTTTGTAGAGAAAATAGGATGGCGCTCCACGTGGGTTAGAATGCTACCTAACAACATCGTGATCATGCCTAACAGCAAACTTTCTAATTCCAAACTCATTAACTACTACTATCCCGAGCGAGAACTATCGGTGCCCGTAGAAGTTGGCGTGCACTATAACTCTGATTTAGAACACGTTGAAGAGGTCTGTTTGGACGTGGCCAATACTATTTTAAAAGAGCACGAGTACGGTGTTAAAACCTATCAACCCTTCGTCATTTTTCACACCTTTGATAATTCCAGCATTAACTTGACCATAATGCTGAGAACCAGAGAGTATTTTAATCGTTTTTTCATAAAAAGTGCGTTTATAAAAATGCTGAAAAAGCGGTTTGATGAAGAGGGGATCGTAATACCGTTCCCAATTACTGCGCTCAATGTGGCGCAAGAAGGCGCGGCAAGTGTGTTGTCGTCAGCGCAGTGCACGAAAGACAACAAAGCTGAACAAAAAGGAATAGCGTCAACGTAGCGCTTTGTGAATTGCAAACTCGCCCCGTGTCATTTATCGGTAAGGGGTAATAATCGCTGGGCATTAAAGCCACGTTCAAAAACGTGGCTTTAATGCGGTCATGCTTTCTTACTGCTAGGGTATTAGAAAGTGTAGCGCGCTGATATACCTAGTAGGTCTACATCATCAGCGATGACATAAGTAGCGCCGAATGAAAACTGTGGCGTAAAGAAGTAGTCTGCGCCAATTTCAAAGGCAGTATCATCTTCTTCGATATCGATGTAGCGAATAACACCGCGAAGCTCAAATTGTTCTGAAAGCATTGAACGAATACCGGCAGTAATGCCATAGCCGTTGTCGTCAGCCTCTGCAGAAGCGAAGCCTGCATCTACATCAATATCTACATATTCGTAGGTTAACTCACTAAAGAAATCAGTTGTTGCTGTTAAACCATAGCGGTATCCAACACCTGCTGAAATGTAGTCTAGTTCACCGTCAACGCCATATTCGTCTTCACTTAGCTGGCCATAGCGCCCTGTTAGGTACACATTTTCGTTAAGCGATTTAAAACCTTGAATCTGAAAACCTGTTGGCTCGAAGTCGCCTGCGTCTTCGATATCTGCTTGTACATATCCAGCTTTGATAAAGTCATAAGAAGGCGAAGCTGCGAAAGCATTTAAAGAAAGTGCGCCAAAGATACTGGCGAGAATCGTACGTTTCATTATTTCTAATATCCTTTTAACAACAATCACTTCCAACCACTTTGGAAGTTCCACCATTATGGGGATAGTTTTTAAAAATCAAATGGGAAAGGTGTTGGAGGTTGCGAAAAGAATATCATTTGGTCAATTAATGGTGACTAAATACTGCAGCATGCGTAACTAGTGCTTTTTAAACGTCACACAAATAATGATGCTCGCCAAACTCAGTATGCAAGTCGATAAGCTAAAGGCAACGGTAGGTTCTAACGTAAGTAGTGTTACCGCGTAAGCACCTATTGCCGCCCCTGTTAAATGGAAAAAACCAGTGAGGGCAGCTAAAAATCCCGCAGATGTTTTAGAGAAACCAAGCATAATTGTCACGCTGCAGGGCATGGCGATACCGATAAAAAAGAACATCGTGTAGCAATAAGCAAGGATAATGAGTAAATCATTGGCGAAACCACAGAAAACGGTTAATCCAAAAAGTACGGAGAGCAGGGCAATAAGCAAACTTGATCGCTTGAACTTTTGCAGAGGTGACAAAGACGCCAAACGAATATTAAGTAAGCTCCCAACAACAAATGACAAGGTGGCTATGAGAGAGTATAGGGAGAACAGCGTTTTTGTAAGCCCAAACTGCTGCATAATCATTGATGGCGCGCTAGTTATAAAACAAAAGACCATGCCATATAAAAGTCCGCTTGCCATGCCGGTAGAGACAATTTTCGTTATTGTGCTTTTAATAAGAGCTAACGTATCGCTTAAAACATTCTCTGTGGCTGGCAGCATGTATTGAGCTAGTTTATGAGAAACGGAAAAAAGCAAAATTAAAGCTAAAAGGCCCAACACTAAAACGAAATAAAAAATAGCGGAAATACCGAAGTACTCTCCAATTAACGTACCGACTAAAGGCGCGATTGCTGGCGCGATAGCAAAGGCAATGTTGATGAGGGAAAGTGAAGTGTTTAGCTGTTTTTCGTTAAAGATTTGACGCGATAAGCCTCGCGATACCGACACACCAACCCCACCTCCTAGGCCTTGAACGATTCTGCCTATTAGAAAAGTCGCTTGATCGCTTGCGAGCGCCACCATAAGCGTACCTGCAATAAATACCAATATTCCAAAGAACAAGAATGTTTGCTTATTTACATAGTCACACGCTATGCCCGACGCTAACTGTGAAAATGAGAACGCGACTAAAAACACCGCTACGCTTTGTTCGATTACGCTCACCGGACTGCCGTACACAATCGCTAAATCAAAAAAGAAGGGGCTATAAATGCTGGTAGAAACCTGACCTAGAATGGACAAAATAGCAAAGGTAACCGTTAGCGAGTAAAACGCATGGCGCGACATGGTGTGCTTCATCTAATAAGAAACCGCTAAATGGCTAGAGTAATAATAGCCAAAGACTACAGGTGAGGTATTACACTTTTAATAAAGGTGCTTTTTAGTTTGGGATGGTGTTATCAACAGAGTGAGATCAATGATGATCCCCCGTTTATGGGGTAGAGCCGTTTAATGTTGGTACCAGTGGGCGGACTTGAACCGCCACGCTATCGCTAGCAACGGATTTTGAAAAGTTAGCGCATAAAATAGTTATTTTAATTCAGATGGTTAAATTGTTTTATAAGCGCTTTGCAAATTCTTTGCAAGTCGACATTTCTAATCTAATAAGTAAAACAAATCAATCCATATACCTGCTTGTTTAATACCTGCATATTTGCATATAAATCTATTAATTTTTTGAGCAATTTAATTAGCTAATTGTAGGCTTACTACCTAAAGCACGTTAGCTCGAAGTAAATAGTTTTATTGGTTAGAAAATTCTTGTTTATATTACCAGTGTCAAATGCCTTGAGTGTTTTGATTGAATTTATGTGAGTGTAGGTATATTCGATATTTTAATTTGCGGTCAAATATTGTACAGTTTTGCCAGTCATAACTAAAATCAAGCTAGGATTGCGAGGAAATCACTTTAGGGATGAAAACTTTCAAACTCCCCTTTTTTCTACTTTTAATGGTATCCATGTTACTGCCTGGTTGCGCAGTGACGTACGTTGATGAAAATGGTCATAAAAACATAATTGGTTTCGTCAACGTTAAAACTGAATCTATTGAAGAACGAACTTTGTTTGCAGATGAGACTGTAGATGTCTCAGCTTTAGGGTTAATGTTTTTCAATTCATCGGAACAATCGTTTGTAGCATTTGGCTATGGGCGTGAAACAAATACATATCTTAAAAACAATGTATTGCTATTAAACGAGCTAGACTTGAAAAAGAAACAATGCCTTACCGACGAGAGAATGGAAGATGAATAAAATATTAAGGATTACAGTAGTTTGTTTTGCATTTATTAGTGGATGCTCAACTGTTGATAAAGCTGTTTTTGTAACCAAAACCTCAATAAGTGTTCTTGATGTAGACTCCACACCGTCAGAAGTATCATTTGCATACGATCGCACTGAAGGTTTTATTGGTCCAAACTATCAGAATGGAAGTGTTCCTTCTGTTGTGGGCTCATTCCGCTCGAGCGGTGAGATTTTCAATCCAAAAATTAAACAGGTCTATGCTACAGGAGAGGCCGCTAACTTGGTTGTTGACGGTAATGCCCAAAGATATCAAGAAGGTGACCAAGACAAACTCAAAACGAATAGTAAAGAAGACAAAAAAACTCTTTTTTTCGGTACGAGCACAAGCCTAGGTTTTAAAATTGGAGTGGAAAGTACAAACCCAACATTCTTACTTGGTTATCGAAGAAAGGAGGCTTCTTACATCCCATTGAGAAAGAATTCTGACGGTGAAGATATTTATTCATCAGTATTAGCTAGCATTGACACATCAATATCTAATTCCAGAGATGGAGCCAAATTTACGAATGGACAATATTTTGCCACAGGAGTAGCGGCCAAGAAATTGGCTTCTGATGATATTGTACAGGAAGCGTTTAGAGAAAGAGCTAAATCGGCACTGGAGCAATATGACGATGGTAATAGACGACAGTCAAGTTCGTTATCTAATCTAACGTCTTGTGCGTTAAGAATGACTAATGCAGCTAACTGGAAAAGTATTGTTGACTCAGCGTCTACGGCAGAACTATTTGTAGATGCAAGTGAGGTAGAGGATAAGTTAAATAACTATACTAGCACCAAAAACGCAGAAAACTTACTTGCCCTTATTGCAGTGTATTTAGATGAACTAAAAGTTGGAAAAAAACCTAATTCTAGCGAACACTCCTTACTAATGGAAAAACACAGTCAACATGCTTGTAAATTAGCAAATGAGGAGATGTCATGAGTGACAAAATATACACTGAAGAGGTGCCTTGCGAACGTTGTAAAGAGCGAACTGAAGAAATTAACTCAGGTGGTCGTTATATTGTCTTAAGCTGTAAGGAAAAACAGGGTGAACTAGGTATCTGCCAATTAAAGTATGAGCGAATAAAAAAGTCTAGAAATTCATGATGTTAGCTTCTTTATGTTGCTTTTTTGATTCAATTTGTCATGACTAGAAAAGTATGGTTTGAGAGGCAACTAATCTTATATGCTCGTTATCTTTTTTAGCCGGGCTTTGGTGAGTCAAAAATATACTTCCCGTCGAGCCTAAGGAAATGACAAAACAATTGAAAACATGAATCAATGAGAAGTCTTTGAAGGAAAATCTTTTATCTATAAATAATACCCTTAAAAAAAACAAGTTCGCCATTGACGTTGAACATGGTGACACAGATAGCTAAGGAAGGTTTCGAAAAATGCCCATTCAAACAAAATTTACTGCATTAACCGTCCCGACATTTTCTATTTTGTTACTGGTTTTTACATTTGTTACGCTATTAATTTGGTCAATATTTTCTGCATCTGACGTAGTATATGCTAGAACTGCATTAGCTGGAATATCAAAGTCAGTGGCAGAAAATTTTGAACATAGGGAAAAATTCAATGCCACTGAAAGGGAGTTTTTCGAAGCATTAAATAGACTAAATTTGCCAAGAAGTACTTCCGAAGATGCGGAACTTTGTAACTGGCCTTCAGTTGATATTGGCGAAATAGTATCTGTTGAGCCTGAGTGCATAGGGACACGAGAAGACCGAGAAAAGTTCGTAATAGCAGCGATAAATAGGCGAAACCAGCGTGATGCAACACTTTTCAGCGTTTACAATACTTTTAATTTATCTTGCTCGCTTGCTCTGCAGTATTTAACAAGCGAAGAGCGTCTGCCTTGTGAAAGCCTCACACACGGTTACCTTGAGCTTTCAGATAGAAATGCAGAGCAGGGGAAACAAAACTCAGAGACATATTTCTATGAGATATTGAGACTTGCCGTAGAAAAAGATGTCAGAGAAAAAAACAATTATTTTTTACCAATAGCGTTTGGCTTTTTTGGCGCTTGCATATTCGCACTATGGGAAATACTTAGTAAATATCAGCAAGATAATGGCGGCATTGTAAAAATAACTACAGCAGATGCTATTCAATATTGGTTACGTTCTTGCCTGGGGGCTATCTCTGGTTTAATTATCGGTTATGTTTCAGTCCCTATTTCACCAGATGTAACTGCCAGCCCTTTATTTCTGTCACTTGTAGCTGGTTTTTCAGTTGATGCGGTTATATCCATATTGAAGAGAATATCTTCTACTCTCACATACGAGAACAGCATAGAACCAAAGAAATAGGAGATCACCAATGAAATTTAAACTTTTAACTTTCATTGTAGTTGTTGGAACGTTGACAGCTTCTAATAGGTCATTAGCTACTCAGTTCCCTGAAAGAGTGGAATACAATGATTTAGTTTTTCAATGTGGCGATAACTACGACAAATTGCTCCTTGAAAATAGTCTGAAATATTACGATGTTGTGATAACAGCAAAGGACACTGGCAAGCCGTGGCCTACTTTAAGTGGCTACTTGAATCTTATCGGGTCGCAAAAGGAGGCTGGAATATCGTTGTTCGCAAAATGCATAGAACCAATATTACTGGGACAAACTCCTGATTCTTTGGTCATCATGAGACTGCGTAATGGAGAACCCATCTTAGCGCAAGACTTTTCAACTGGAACATTAATTGTCGATCCTGGTGCAGAAATTAAGTCGCGGAGTATGAGCAATAGCCTGGCAGAAGGTAAACCCGGGTCAATAGGTGCGAACGGAGCGAACGGGCAAATGGGCAAACCTGGAGAAAACGGTGGTAATGGTACAAACGGAGCTCCAGGCTTAAATGGGGCTGATGCAAATGCAATTAGGCTCGAAATCGGCTCTCTCAGCGGAAATTTGAAAATGTTTAATAACGGTGGGAGCGGAAGTGACGGTGGTAAAGGCGGTAAAGGCGGCAATGGAGGAAACGGAGGAAACGGTCATAGTGGCGTTTCTGGACTTTTTGATTGTAAGAGTGGCCCGGGAAATGGAGGAAATGGAGGAAATGGAGGGAATGGTGGGGATGGTGGCGATGGTGGCGATGGTGGCGATGGTGGCAACGTAACTATTGTCATCGATAGTTTAAATGAATCCTCAAGTATTGAAGTCTTTGCATTAGGTGGGAATGGCGGTCGAGGAGGCGACGCTGGACGTGCTGGGACACCTGGAAGAGGCGGTCCGAGGGGGGGCGCGCCAGGTCTATGTTCAGGAGGGGGGCGAGTTGCTGGTCAAAACGGCTCGCCAGGAAATCCAGGTATTGACGGCTCTTTAGGTAATTCAGGTAGAGCAGGTACTATAACATTAATAATAAACGGCGAAGAAATAATAAAAACCGGACACCTAAGGTTCCCTGAACTAGAAAATGAATAATTTATATTAAACCAAGCGATTTTATGCGACTTGACGGGAATATTTAAGTGGTTGTATCTATAATCAGCATAGGTGTTTGCCCCGAACTTGCACGTTTTTCTGTATAAAACTGGTGAGCGAGTGTTCTTATTTATAATAAAGTCAACGAATAGGTTTAGTTAATGTGTGTTAACGTGACTTAAATTATTCCTTTAAAAACAGGTAGATATTTGCTGTCAGCCGTTTATACTCCTCGTAAGCGCAATATTTTTCTTTGCAAGCAAGGCGTGCATGGCTACTCAAATTGATAGACACAATATCGACGATTCTCTTTACGTCTTCCTTCAAGACAACAGTAAGAAGTGGTATGCACGCTTCCAGTTATTCGGTAAGTGGCACTGCAAATCAACTAAACAAACCGACAAAGATGAAGCCATCGCTGCAGCCAGACTGCTGCGTATGGAATGGAAGATAAAGGCGGAAACAGGGACTTTAACCAAAAGTAAACGTTTCCGAGATGTTGCCAATAAGGCCATAACAAGTATGGAGCATGAACTGGCTCATGGCGGTGGTAAAGTTAGCTATAAAGACTATGTTGGCGCATTGAACAAGTACCATATCCCTTTCTTTGATAGAACCTTCATTACCTCTATCGATCAGCAAAAAATTAAAGAGTTTGAGATTTGGCGGATTAAAAAGGCCGGTAAAGTACTGAACAAGTCCACCATCTTGAACCATAACGCAGCGTTACAAATGGTCTTCAAAGAGGCTATTGAAAACCAATGGATGCTTCCAGTACAAGTTCCCGTTCTAACAGCCAAAGGAGAGCAGGGCTCAAGAAGAGCTGCATTTACTGAAGATGAATATGACAAAGTAATCGAAACTTTAGAATCTATGCGTGACAACAGTCGCAAGGATAAAACACGCCAGATCCGACAGCTACTATTAGATTATTCTGACGTTGCGATTAATACTGGTATTCGCCCTGGCACTGAGATGGAAGAGCTTACTTGGGGCGATATCTTAATGACTCGTCAAAATCACCAAGTGATATTTAAAATTAAGATTCGGAAAGGGAAGACGACCAAGCATACCGGGACACGAACAGTGGTATGTAAAGATGAGATTGTTTATCCCCTGATGGAGCTGAGAGACAGATTCCCTAATAGAAAACCTGCTGACAAGCTATTTCGATTGGCTGACGGAACTGAAACCAAAGAGCTAGGCAGAACATTTAGTGCAGCTTTGGATGAATGTAATCTCAAAAATAGTCCTGATGGCCCCAGAACGCTTTATTCCCTGAGACATACCTATATTACTTGGCAATTACTTAGCCGCCATCTTCGTATGGACGTTTTGGCAAGGCAGTGTGGTACAAGTACGGCAATGATTGAACAGCATTACAGCCATGTCGTTCCGAGTATGTTCGAAGAAGAGTTGTCAGGTGTTACTTTTGAAAATAGCGAAGAAAAACCAAAAAGTAAGCGTGCCTTAGCTAGAGAAAAGCGAACCAAAAAAGTTCTAGAACAACGCTTTAAAGAATGGGAACTCGAGTACAAAAAGCGCGGTTGTATTTAATGTCGCCAACTTTCAGGTAGTGACATTTTTCGGCTTTAGATATTTTTAATGCGACAGCAATACTGCTGCTTAATTTAAACTTTAAGGAAATGATATGTCTAAAGCTAAATCTGGTAATTCACGCCCCGCATCGACTCATCCTGGCCCTGGTGGAAACTGGCCATCTCAGAATCAAGGTAAGTCTTCTGGTAAAAATCGGGGAAATGCTAAAGGATAAGGAGAATCCCCGCCTTTTGGCGGGGATAATTAAATATGGATGCAGGCAAAGACATTAATTTCCCCACCCTCGGAGAAATCGTTAATGAGATATTTTCGGCATTTGGGGTATTTCCACAAAAAAACGACAAGGGCCACAGAATTGTTAATGAAAAGCAAAAGAAGACTTTTCAAAAGACTCTGCAGCGCTTAGCAAAAGAAGAGTCTTACATACAAGAAAGATTAGATGAACTTATTCAACTCTTAGCCGATATTGTCAATGAGGCGTGTGGGAGAAATCATATAGGAGCAGTTACGTTTCAGGTCGTACATGACTTCCTTGATGAGTACCGAGCTAGCACGACTTTTTTCACGACCTTTTTAAATAAAAAAGCGAATATCGAATGGTTGGCATTTTATCGGGTTCTTCCTTCATTACTCTCATCCTTGTTTTGTCATGCTGGCAGATTTAGGCTCTATCCATTGTCAGTCTGGCTGCCAGAACCTTCGGTATTTTTGCCAACTTATAACGCTGGAACCAAAAATACCGCATTGTCGAAAGTTTGGAACTGGATATATAAAGATATAAAAATATCTCAGCGTAGCTTTCATTGCTTAACGAAGAATAATTTTGAAGCTCCATATGCTCAAAATTTGGAAAATGTGCAAGGGTGGTGCTCGGGCCGCTCATTGCCATCCTTACATGCATTGTTCTCGAATTTAGACACTTCATTGAATCAACATGACTGGTTTAGTCTACCAGCCGATGGTATGCGTGCCTTAGGATACAAAACTGCATTATTGCTAGCCCGAATTTCTACATATACATTCAATGTTCTTGAAAAAAATTATGGGCAATCGAAAGTACAAGAACTTTCAGAATTTGCGAGGCAGCAAGTCATTGTTTCCGCGGCTATTGGAAAGTCTTCGTATGACCTTACTTGTCAGTGGCTTGACAGAGAAAGTGTTAAGTCAGCTGAGGCACAATTATATTATTCCTCTGATTTTCTTTTTTTCCTTTACGGTAAGAAAGATAAAATTCTAAACGATGTAAATCCTAATCTCCGTGGCCATTGGGAAAAATGCTGTTTAGAAATCGGCCTAAATTGGAATCGACTGATTACTGCACATAATTTGCGTGAGCAGGCTGCTGCGTTTGATAAACGAAAGCCCGATAACTATGAAAGAATGCATAAGTTGGGAGTATCCTTGAGAAAGGATAGTGACAGTACACTAGAGTCAATTGAAGACTACAGAAAACAGTTGCATAGTTTTGATTTAGAACCGCATTTACAATGGTTAGCTAATTGGTGTGAAGCTGTATATTACTACCGCAAGGGGGACGATGAATCAGCCTTTACCTTCTATAAAAAGGCTTTTGACAACTCAAAGTATAAGATCGGCGGTGATCACTATGGTTTGGTTAATCAATATGTCGAATCGGCAGCAAAGTGCCGCAGATGGAAAGAGTTTACAAAGGGGATCGCCTGGGCTCAGTATCTAGGGATAAAAATTCGTTGGCATAGGGGCCACGATAATCCTGAGTCACCTGAAGCACTAAAATTTACATATGAAACTTTGGGGATGGATAAAATGCGCTATTACCAGTTGTAGATTTTTTGGCTTCAGTTCAGTTATCGGGCAATTTGATTTTTGTGACTTTCTAATTTTCTCGCGCTGCCAATATCCAGTTCGAACTTCATTTTTTCTGGATAATGGCGGGCTGAGTCTAGGGCAAGCTCCATTGGACCATGATAGACGGTATTTAGTTTACCGGCTTTGTATTGAATAATCATTAGCTCGTCAGCTAGTCCTGCTGTAGAAGCTGAGATTGCAACGAACCCACTGGTCTGAGCCGTTGCCTTTACGCTGATCGTTTTACCCTGTTTTGATATCACGTCAAAACCGTGTTGATTAGCCCTGGAAGCTAATGAACCTTCAACTTGCAGTGCACAATAAAATTCTCCGAGTCGACCTATTAAGTGACGAACTTCAGTAGCTTTAACTCCAAATTCTTCAATCTCTAGCTTTATGAGATCGTTATATTGATCATACAGGTCCTTAATTTTATCAATACTAATCGCATTAAGTTGTTCATTAATATGAAATTTAGAGTCGTTTGAAGTGACACTAGCGTTTTCCGGTTCGTATATATCCTTAATCCAGTTATGGCGCATTGAGGCATCATCTTTAGACGTAATAAGTTTATAGATTCTTGAACTGAAATCAGGATGACTTTTTATGTGATGAAGCTTGTACCAATTCGGATATTGTTCGAGCAAGTCGCACGCTTTTTTCCATGTGCTTACCTTTACAAGGGAGTTGCTAGGGGGCGGCAAATCATCGCTTTCAGAAAGTAACTCTGTTAAGGCTGCTGAATTTGTTTGTATGTGATATTTCCTTAAACCATCACTGCCTCTAGTTCCTATAAGAGATAATGTTTCACCTTCGCCACCAAGTTTCAGAATAACTTCTTCCATTAGCTTATTGCTCAGCTATTAATTGTTTTGATAATTAGGCTACCAAGTTGCCTGGTATTCATTGGATTTCCGGCACTGTTAAGGATACTAATATTGAGCTGCTTCGCTAGTTCGCGCAATACCGGTTTGGCGGGAACTACCTGTTCGTTATCCTTTAGAACTTCAATCGTACCGTTTTCCAATTCTCTGACTGTGTACGGTGAGACTTGAACAGAGCTTAATACACTGATGTTGCTCTTTGGTTTTTCTGGGCTAATAAGTTTTGACAGTGAAATTGCCACCTTTCCGCTAGTACCGCTCATCTGACGCATTAAGTTTTCAGCGACTTTTATATCTTCATTAAGAAGAGTCTCAATCTGCATTTCGTCAGTGTTTATTCTTAAAATGATAATGCGGTCAACTGAGCTTAGTGTATTAGGGTTGAAAGCTATATGTCCGGTAGAGCCCATCATAGCTGTCGTTTTGACTGAGATTCTCTCGCCGTTCGCACTTACGACATCATAGCCTTGCTGATTTACTTCTGTTGCCATTTGACCGTTGGTTATAAGGGCAGCATATAGCTCGCCGATTCGACCTATAAGGTGACGAAGTTCAGTCGGTGGTACACCCCACGTTAACTCCCTTTCGAACCAAGACATGGCCTCCCCAAGGGATTGAATTATTTGCATTTGAGTTAAGGCCATAGCACTTCCTTATGAATTGGATAGCGGCCCGCCAACTTAAACTCGGGAGAGTGTTGATAGGGCCATCATTACTTTTGTTATTCTACAAATCCAGATAGAAGAGGGTACATCCGGTCTTTAAATTGAAGCATATAGCTATCCTTTACACCTCTCGATCCGCTGGGGTGGGGTAAACATACTACATGAGTGGAATCATTGTTCCCTGATACGAAATCTTGGAAGAAAATTTTAAACCGAGTGCCAGGTGGTGTGCCTTGTATAACCTCTGGGTAGCCATTTGCTTTACCAACAATGGCCTCAAATTGCGGTTTAACCTGATCGTTATTTAAGGCGGCAATAAGCTCTCTTCCCAGTAATAGTATTAATTTAGGTTTGAAATACTCGATGTGAAAGAGGAAGTTATTTACCTGATGTTCTGAGATCAGCCGTTGAGACAACTTCATGCCATTACCAGAGTCGGTGGTATTGTGCCCTTGAGTATCCATCCAGTTTGTTTGCACAATTTTCTTATCTAAAGGTTGGCCCAAGCCATTAGAGTCGAGAGGACAACCCCACATCTCGAACCATTTCTTTATCATCCTTTGATACTTCCATGACAAGGCTCTATCACCATAACGGGGGGCTTGATTTGAAAATGTACAGGTAGCGTACTCGTCAAAAAACAGGCCATTTCCTTCGCTAGCTTTCTCTATTTCTTGTTCTTCTTTTGTATGGCCCCACTCATATCCGCATAACATAATACCTCTATGAGTATTAAAGCCTGGAAATTCAGAATGTGCGATGTTAGGTTTTTTATCCATGTTTTAAAATCCTTTTCTTAAATTATAAACTCATAATTATGATTAATTAAATCAATTGGTTGTGATTCTAAATTAATATAGTGAGCATCTTTTAATTGGGCAAGGCGAGCATGTTTCAATGGGACACGCATATGTTCGGATATAACCCTTCCTCTAAGGTACAAGTATACATTGCTGCCAAGCCCAATAGCCTCTGAGTCACACCGTTCCTCTTTTTTACAAAACAACAATGCATCGGCAAACACCGGAATTTCCCAATCACGAGGAAGTTGCTGTTCAATTGATGAGATTGAACTATCACATACATAGTCATTGGAAATCGATACGATCATAGATACGCCTGTATCTAAAGCAATATTCTTTAGCCAGTCGCCCAAAGGCTCATTGAGTATATGCTGAGGAAGATCATTGGTATTGACCCCAGCAAGCAATATTACCTGTATATCAGGATATAACGACTTTGCTTCACGTATTTTGCGTTCCAAATATGCGGGCTCAAAGCTGGCTATGCTGGAGCAGTAAATTGGACTACTAAGCTTGAGTTCTTTAAATACTTCATCTAGCCTTGCCCATTCGAAGTCATTGAGTTTTGCGCTTTTTACCTGCAACGGATTAAAACCAGATTCTCTAGCCAATATTTCACACCAGAAGTCCCTAATGTAATGCGGAAAACCTATGACCAATAAGTCTTTGCCAGCTTTATAGCCCGATATTGCAAGAGCTCTTGCAATCGCATCCCCGTATATATCGGATTCAGAGATAGTGCAGATTAAATCGCCAGGGAATAGGCCGTGAATAGCCGAATCTACTAACCTCGAGCCTGTTATCTTCTGCTGACGTTCCGGGTTAACTATAAAGTCCCAGTAATCACACATTTGATGCAGACACGTAATCGTGTCGATTACGCTTGAAATGTGGACCTTAGGCCCAGTAAAAACTTTCTTCATCTAATTAAACCTCCACAGTAAAGTACTTAGGAGATTTCTTTTATAGATTATACAAGTTCGAAAATGAGAGTTTTCTTACTATGCTTTTGAATATAAAGCTTTTTTTCTGGTCAGTGATGTGAACAGCTATTCACGTTACTAATTTACTTAAATTTTTACTTTGCGGTGTTTACCTGTTCGAGGAGGTTGATTTACCAAATATTCTATATAAGGACTATATTACAGCCGTCACCTTATTTTATTCTCAAGGTAATAGATTAAATAGCCGTAATAAGGTGTGAAGCTGTGTTTATCGTTTCGTTTTTTTAGGTTTTGAATCAATGTTTGAATAGTACTTTTTTTACGGGTTCCTGAGTTTTTGTTTAGGAGTTGATTAACCACTTTTTTTGCAGATTGCCTATTTTTTACAAGGCGAGTTTCATTAAGGTTTAAAACAACATTTAGTTGTTTGTCAAAATCAACTTCAAGAGATTTTATCTGGCCCTGACCATCATAAGAAAGCCTAGTTAAAATAGAGTGACGTGGGTTGCTTGGGTTATATTTTAAATCAGAATCTGCCTTTCTTTTGTCACATATATAAAAACTCGGATTTTGTCCTTCATTTCCTTGGCAGCAGGCAAGCATATTAGAGTAGTCCAACTCCAAATTAGCGTTATTGGTTTGCGATGCCCAATGTTCTATTCTCATCGTATCAATTTTAATCGCCCCCATACAATATGCGCATAACTGGCCTTGTTCATCCAGTAAAGATTCTTTAATTTCTGTTTTTACATCGGCGGGAAGGTTGCTATAGGAAGCATTTGGATCATACTTGTATGTTGTTAATGAATTAGGTTGGGGACTTTTCTTGATTTCATACATCCTTAATCATCCCACTTAGAAAGATCTATAGATATAGTCGCTTCTATTAGCTCTGGAATATCACCGTTTAACTCTAACTTTAATGCTTCAATTTTTTTCTCTGCAGTCTCGTAGTTTTTTTCTTCTATAAGATTCTGTATTTCTTTGAGTTTTGTTTCGACGTGTTCATTTCGAGAAAGGCTCGTCTTTTGTAATGACTGAGACATTATTTCATCCAAAATATCATTACTGGAAAGACCGTATGCTTGTTTAGGGCTCTCTAAGAAGTAATCATTTCCTTGCTTTCTAATTAAACTTATATTTTCTGGTGGTACTCCACCGATCACTTGAGGGCTGTGGGTTGTAACGATGAATTGTATGTTTGGAAATGCGTTCCTTAAGCTGCTGACAACATTTAATTGCCATTGAGGATGTAAATGCATATCGACTTCGTCAATCAGAACAACTCCCTCAGTCTCTAAAATGGCCTCACTTTCTAACTGAGGATTCAATCTTATACACCGGTAAGCAATGTCCGAGACCAAGCCGATCATGTTTCTAACACCGTCACTTAGACTAGATACGGAAATATCACCTTGTTCATGGTGTGTTGCGACTATATCACCTTCAGTTGCACTGTAACGTATGTTCGTCCATCCACTGGGTTGTAGTACTGAATTTACTGCGTTCTCAAGTGCCTTTAGTAACCTGCCTCTAACAGTATTTCCTGAAATTACGGAGTTTGCATTGAAACCTGAGCGTTCAATGATACTAAGCCTTCTTTCAATATCAGCTAGAGTTTCGTCTTTCAACCATTTGGCGAAGGCAGTATAACTCGATTCAGGATCCATACAATTTCTGTACCCTTCAAGTCGACTAGAACTACTTAGTGATTCAACTTTTTTAGAGGAAAGAGATTTTTGTTTCCAAAGCCTACCAGTGCCGTAAAAACCAAAAACAGGCAAAGGGACATGCGAATTGTTTTGAACTTCGTTTTGTAATGCTTTACCTATATCTTTTAACTCTTTTACTTGAGTTGTTCTGCTTTTAAGAGATGTTCTCCTTCGCAGCCAGTGACTAGGAAATTCATACCTTGAAGAGCCGAAACACTCGCACTCAACTTCAACGGGGAATTGTAGCTCCATGGAATAAGTATCATCGTTTCTGAATCTCTTTAGGTGAATTTCACTGTCGTTAATTCCTCTGTCCACTGCCGTTCCTATAGCTGTGAAAAACTGTCCATATGCAATTGATATCGCATCTAAAAGTGAGGTTTTTCCGTGTCCGTTGAGGCCAATTAATACGTTGATATCTTCTTGAAACTCTCCATCGAATGAAGCGAATGCTCTGAAGTTCTTTAACTTTAATTTTTTTATCTTCATTTTGACCATTAACCTTTGATCATTGCAGTACTCAGAAAGACATCATCGAACTTGAAAATTGTTACGACTTTTAGAGATTAACATTAAGTGAAATAAACTTCAGCCTAGGAATGATAGGTTCCTTGTTCTAGCGCGATATACCCTAAAGTACATAAGTTACTCTAGGTGAGTGGGTCACGTTAATACAGATTAACGTTACTACTTTTACTAACTCTGGAAGTCGCGAATTCGCGACTTCACATTATCATGATCAGTGATAAACCTTTGAGGCTCTGTCAGAAGTAGCTTAAGGTGGTTCATTCTTTCCTGATAAGTATTCTCAAGTACGGACTTGAAACTTGCTCCGCGATCTAATCGGTATTTTTCCATTTTCTTTTTAAGTATTCGATGGTCAGAACCGTCGAGCAACGTTAAAGCTTTTCCGATACCAAACTGTTCTATAAGTGTATATACACGGTTTGGCATATTTACCAGAATGTTTGGATCGTAAAATATTAGGCCTTGAAAAGAGTATTTTTGCTTATCCATCTCAGCAACTTTGAACATTGACTTTGCCCCTCTAACCCTAGGCTTTTGTTGCTTTTCTATCCTGGTGTATTTTGTAAAACCGAGATATTGACCACCCTGTTCCTTCGCCTTGTCATACGCACTGATTGGACATCCAGTTTTATCACCATATCGATAGCCAGTTCTCGAATCATGCTCAAAAAATGGATAGTAGGAGGGAGAGTAGGCATAGTCAGTTATCACATGTCTAAATGGAACATTCGGGAGATCAAGCGCGTAATCAACTCGCGTTACATTGCCACTGAGCATCGAAAGTTGATAGCTGCAATGGCCTAGAAGATCCTGAATAAGCTGCAAGATCGTCGCAGCATTTCTGAGGCTGACTCTATTCGGATTAAAGAATATTTTTACTGGATTTTGAAGTTCATTCAATCCAAATAAGAATATACTCAGCGTAGAGCCATCAGAAAAGTTAGCATCCAATCTGCGCTTATACTTTTGCTGCCCAGCATCTTTACCATCTAAATGTTTTAACTTGAACCGGTAGTCTGCCGTCCTATACTTTTGCAAACTGTAAAACTTCCTTGCTTGCTCTTTTGATAATGGGATAGTTACAGAGATCATATCTATAGATAAAATCGCGTGTATCTCAGGTTTTTTAAATGCTTTAGACAATATAAACGAACTAGTTTCTATTATTTTATCATTAAAATTTTGATTCATAATAATCTCACTATTAAATTAGTACAGCGTTAATAATGAAATTATTATTAGTTGTTTTTTAATTGTGTTTTTATAGGTTTTTCAATGTTTTTTTATAATGATCCTTGTCAAATAATGTGATCTTTATCCCTCTTTTTTCCTTGTGTTTTTCTGGGTTGTTAGGTTTATCTTTTTTGTACTCTATTATATTATTTTTGTCCAAGGAGGTTAAAGACTCAGAAATTGCATTTGTACTAATTTTTTTTCTATTAGAAAATGTGGATACTTTATTAGCCAACACTTCTAAATTCGAATAAAAGTATTTTCCGCCTCTTCGTCTTGATTTTCCTCTTGTAGCTAAGTAAATGCCTACTTCCACATCGAGCTTTTTCAGTTTGAACACTGAATCATCTTTATTGTTACTAAAGTGCACTATGCATCTAAGCATTAGGCCTCTGCGCGTATTATGAAAATATAAACCTTTTGTCTTTGCCATGAACAATTTCCCTCCTATTTACTAGGAAAGTACCTAAAGCGATCGGGATATTCAACAGTTTATTCACGAATCATGTTCGTGATCCGCGAACGTTCGTGATTTGAGAATCTAGAAATAGAAAGGTTCGCAAAATGCGAAGCTCAAATAATTAATATTCAATTGCGCTATTATTAATAGCGTTGGAATTGTTTTGAGTGCCTATGTCTGATTTTGATTTTTTTAAAGATGAAAGTCCCATTAAAAATAATATGGTTATGGATTCGTCCCGTTTTTTTGAATGTAAAGAACAAATTAAGGAGTTGTCACCATTTGGAAGCAGGTCATGCCTGTATGAGATTTTTATATGTAAAGGCTACGAAATTGAAAGTTATAAAACTATGGTAGCTTTTTTAAAAGAATTGCATCCGAGTTGTTGGAGTGCTTATAACAAATCTTTAGAGTCGGCAAGAACTGAAGTTTTACTTTGGGGTGATTCCGGCATAGGTAAGTTGGATGATAAAACAGCTTCCTTATTAAAAAGTATTAGGCACGATACAACAATATTTAATCGACTTGATAAAATGATGAAAATTAATGGAGGGGAGTGGAGTTTTTATAATGTTTATCAAGCAATGTGCAAGGTATGTAACATAAGCGAAGCTAAAGAAAAGCAAAAGGCTTTAAGGAAAAAGAAAGAGGGGTTGAACAAAAAGGAAAGGGCGATTAAATATTTTGAAGCGTTATCTCCAGAAGATAAGCGAGAAGTTTTTAGGATTCTTATAAGAGATAAAACTCAACAAGAAATTTCAATTGGCCTTGATAAGTTAATTAGAACCAGAGCGAGAATGGTTGCGATAATGAATATTTGTCATGACGCTTTAGAACAGCATTATCAATATATTTTGGATCCAACTATCTGTAATGAAGATGTTTTTCGATTTTTTGGATATATAGATGACATATGATGAAATTTTTGAATATGAACGGGAAAAGTTAAAAACTCTCTGTGATGTGGATAGTGTTCCCGCTAAGTATATGAATTTGGATGGCGACGCGAAAAGAGCGAGATTTAGAGCTATCGATAAAGGAGCGGTTGAGGAACGAAAGACGCTTTATCTATCAGTTGCCTTTGGCTGGTATGCAGAGTTGGGCTTTGGTAGCAGCAAAGAGTTGTTTAATTCAGACTTGATAACCAGCAAGTGTACGGCAGAGTGTTACAAACAGGTAAACAGAGCAAAAGTAGAGCTTATTGTACACAATGGCAATTTTGAGGAAGTTGGCAAAATGCCATCGTCTCATTTAGATGCTTTCTTAAGAATATCTAGTGATAGCCGTACGGATGAAGAATACAGGGTAAGGGTTAAGGCCGTATATGATGACCTGTATATTAAAAAGGTAGAAGGAGATGACCTTACTGCTATTCGCATACTGGACTACATTCGTGAAAAGTATGAAGGTAACTCTCAAAAAGAGGCCAGAAAAAAGCGAACAATTGAGAGCAGTGCGTCAACCGCGCCAAAAGATGAGGATTTTAGTGATTTTAACTTCGATGAAGATGATGCGGGCTCTAAGTCTAATTCCGATGACAATGCAGAAAATGAATCTTCATGCAGCCATCAGCAATTGCCATCGTCAGGTACTTTAGTAAAGTTTCCATCAAATTCTAGTGATGATTTAACAGAAGAAGAAATGGACCTCTACTTGCGCAGTCTTGCAGAATGGTTGAATGATGAAGGAAAAATTTCACTTACCAGAAATTTGATTGCGGAAATTTTGGAAAGTAAGAAGCGATCACTAAGGTTTCTATTGCGTAATTACAAATCTAACGTTGGTGTTAGCCAATATAAAAAGTGTTTAAAAAGGGCGATGAAACCCAAGGTACGGAGGAGAGTAGGATCAGTATCATAAAAAACCTTTTTGCAGTCGCGAATTCGCGACTGCAATTATGTATATTAAGTCGGTACAAAACAGCCGTTTTCCTGCCTTAAATCCTCTGTTAGCTTGTAAATAGCTTATCCAAGCAAATCCCTAATTTTCATCAAAATCATATAAATTCGGAGCAATTCAATGGATGCAGCATGTCCTTACACGCTGTATATGGGGCGTCTTGCGCCTAATAGTCAGCGTTCCATTGCCTCACAGCTTAACAGTATTGCAGCCATGCTTGACTGGCCTGAACATGAACGGCAAGAAAGGTTTCATCATATTGACTATCAACAGGCCAGCCATATCAAGGCGATGCTGTTAACAAAAGGCTGGTCAGCTCGCTCAATTAACCGTGCGATGACAGCCATTCGCAATATCGTCAAAGTGGCGGTAATGACGGGTATTGCACCAGAAGCACAGGTAATACAACTGCAAGCTATCACAAAGGTTAAACACGGCAGCCACAAAGGCACACCGTTAACCGCTCAGCAGGTCAATAAACTACTAAAACATCTGAATGCTGATAAGTCCGCTACCGGCAAACGTAACGCGGCGATAGTGACTATTTTACTTGGTTCAGGATTGCGACGAAGTGAATTGGTGGCACTTAGATACAGTGACTTTTCAGTGGAGGCGAACACCTTACACATCGAAAAAGGCAAAGGGAATAAGAGCAGAACGGTGTACCTACCAGAATGGACAGCAATAGGTTTGCTGGATTGGCTTAAGGCTCGCGGGGATGGTGATGGCTATCTTTTTGTGCGTATTGTGCGTGGAGGTCATATTCAGCATGACAGCAAATTATCGTCGAGCTTTATCTATTCGCTAATCCGTAAATCACTTGCCGCCATTGGTGTAGAAGGTGTGTCACCTCATGATTTGCGCCGGACATTTATTACACGGTTACTGGAGCAGAATGTAGACTTAAATACCGTTCGCCAGATGGCAGGTCATGCCGATATTGCCACCACTATTATGTATGACAAGCGCGACCAACAAGTGATGCAAAAGGCGGCTTCTCAACTCAGCTATAAGCAGAAGTGAGGCATGGTATGTTGAAACGGCAATTAAACAATCCTCACCTGTTGCACTATCTGTCCTGTCAGTGGACTAAGCGGCTATTAAGTTATGCGGTGGGTATTGATGACGATTTTATCAATCCAGAGGTCTTAACCTATTTACGAGGACAACCAACGTCCAAATCGGTGTCGAAACATACTAAAAAGGCACTCGTTGCCTTGTTAAGCATTGACGACCGGCATCCAAAAATAACCAAGGTATTTTTAGATAACTGCACCTTTATCCGTAAGTTGCTCAACTTGCCGAGAGGTGCAGACAAACTGATTCAGTTTGCATTGCTGTGTCAGGCAAACCCGTGGTTTCAAAGTGTGGTGAACATGCTGGATATCCAAGACAGCTATACCGGATTAAACAGTATTTTGTTGGATATGACTGGCCTCAAGGTATCGGATTTCAATGCTATTGCTGAAAGTTTAATGCAGTTTGGTTTGCTGAATGACAAAGACTTCGGTGTTATCGATGGCAGTGAGTTACCGCAACCAATGTTGCTTAACCTGCTTACAAACAAATTGCATTCAAGAGAGCAGCTAATCGAACCATTATTGCAACCCAGTGAAAAGGCGCAGTTTGCACTCGGTAACTTTCCTCAGGTGAATACCGCACTACTAGGTGATTACCTGTCATCGGCAATGAGGAAAGCACAGGTCGGCACCAGCGTCTTGCTTCATGGTATATCAGGCTCTGGTAAAACCGAGCTGGCACGAAGCTTAGCCAAGTATTGTAACTGTACGCTCTATGAGGTCCGCTCGACAGGCATGGTAAAGCAAAATCCTGATGAAGCATTGGAATCACGCTATCCCTGTAAAGACAGGCTACGGCATTTATCGTTACTCAATGCCTTACTCAGCGCACCGAGTAATGCGGTGCTATTGATTGATGAATGTGAACATCTCTTTGAGTTAGCTGATAATCACTACAGCAAGGAGTACTTGCAGCGGTTTATCGAGCAAAATGCCATACCGTGTATCTGGATCACTAACCATGTGCAGTGCTTGGAGCCAAGTTTCATTCGCCGGTTTAAGTTGGTTGCTGAGGTGCCATCACCTAGGCCAGAAGATATTCAGCATGTATGCAAACGTCATTTCAAAGGCCTGGGTCTTTCAGAGCGTTTTAAGCGCAATATAACGCGTATCGACAATGTTTCACCGGCACTGATAGCGAATGCGACACATGTCGCGAAAACACTGAATATAGCGCGTACAGACGCTGAGAATACGATACATGACGTTATTGAAAGTACACTACACGCATCAGGATTGTGGGACAGCAAAGCTCAGTATCAAGGCGAGTTAGACTTTGATGCGTCACTGCTGAACTTAAAACAACCCGCAAGTTATCTGGATGAAGTCAGTTTCGCACTAAAACACAACAAACCTGCTCGCGTATTGTTATCAGGACCACCCGGCACCGGTAAGACCGCCTTTGCGCATTACCTCACCGAAACCAATCAGCGCGACCTTATTCGTGTGAAGTGTTCCGATGTACTCAGCAAATGGGTAGGCGAAAGCGAACAAAACGTAGCAGAACTCTTTCACCGCGCACACGTTGAAGAAAAGGTCATTTTGCTTGATGAGGTCGATAGCCTATTGGTCAGCCGAGAGACATTAACAGCACACCATGAACTGCAACTGGTTAACGAATTTCTGACGCAAATTGAGTGTTTTACGCAACCACTTTTTGCTGCCACCAACTTTGATAGCCGGTTAGACAAAGCAGTACTTAGGCGCTTCGATTTTAAGCTTGAATGCAATTACCTGAAACCGGAACAAGTCTGTGCCTTATACCGGCAGGTACTTGGTATCAAACGGTTAAGCCTAGCAGAGCAACAACGCTTATCCACACTCAAACAATTAACTCCAGGTGACTTCGCCATACTGGCAAGGCGCAAACAATTTAGGCCTAAACAGAACCACCGACTCTCTGCTATCACGCTGTTGGCAGAGGAAAACCAACGTAAACAACCACAAACCCCAATGGGCTTTATCCGCCCTCACTAACCTAAAAGGTAAACATTATGACTACATCTGTATTGAGTACGCTCAAGGTCATCGCTCGTCCTAAAATTGAGCCTAAACCTCCGGTCATCGGTAAACGCATGAAGCTCATTGAAAAGCTGGAACAGCAACAAGAGCTGGCTACCTGCATGATAGAAAAGCGTCCGTTTGAGGCGTACCGCGAAAAGATGGTGAAAGACCCTGTTACCGGCGAGCGCAAAAAACAACGCCGCCAAGTTACCGTTAGGCCGTGGTATTACGACAGCGACGGTCATTACTACCTCGAAATAAAGGTCAACAACAAATCCATTGAATTACAAAAGGATAAACATGCCATCGATGTTGGTGATAAAGCCAAGCTTCCTGAGCTCATCGACACCATCATCAAAGCTACCGAGAAAGGTGAGCTGGATACTTTTTTACTGGCACCACCGACAGCAAAGAAAGCTCCAACTAAACCAGATGCGAGCAAAAAGGCATAAGTAAACCAGGTCTGTGGCGTGACCTTATCCATGCCCCACAGACCTGCCGTTAGTAACCTGTAAGTACCTCAACCAGCGAGATGCAAAGCAACTTTATTCGTTTCTTCTATCGCCGCTAGGTTAACGTCGATATCAATGTTTTGATTGTTGATGTCAGCCAGCATCTTGTTTTGCCAATAGTGCAATACCTCATCCACAGACTTGGGCTCTTCGCAATGGTGCACAATGAGTGTTGAGCCTAGGCAACTACCGCTACCGACATAGGCCCAGACAAAACGCTCCTGCTTGGTTTCTCTAATGCAATAGAGTTTATCAATCAGGTGAGTTGAGCCTTCGGCTGCGCGGGTGTGGAGGAGGAAAATATCGCTAATGCCATCCTCAAGGTCTGGAAATTGAAAAACCAGTTCCATGTGTTCGGCATCATCCGCGCATTCTTGCCGGAATAGTGCAGACAGAAACTGCGTAAAGCGGCTATCAAGTGGCGTAGTGATATTTGAGAAGCTTAGTTGAAGTGACATACGAGAGTTCCTTATATGTGTATGTCATTAAATTAGTATTTTCAGCAGGATAAGTACTTACAGGTCTTTTCTCACAATCCATTAAAAAGACCAATATCATGAACATTCAATATAAAGAACTGGCACTGCCGGTATCCAAACGATTCAGCAATGCCATTGCCGAATTGTTAACTCAACACCAAATAACTGGCGATAGTATTACCATCAACTTTCGTGATCCGAACTACTCAGCTGAAAGCGGTGGATTTCATCCCGTCGAAATGCGACTAGAGAAGTACGGCGATACTTGGCAATTCTGCTATATCACCGACTTTACCTACGTAGGCATTGGTCCATTTGCAGAATTAGCAAAAGACCTCGATTTTGATTTTCAGGCTGGTGTATTTCAAAACCTGCATGGCCTGTTTCCAATAGAGGTTGCACTGGATATTTACCAGATATGGGAGGGGAACTTTCTGCACTACTGGCAAGCGTTAAACGTTTTTACCATTCAAATTTCCAGCGACTGAACCTGCCAATTCAAAAACTGTAAAGCGTAATTAAGAATTCACGCTACTACTTACAGGAGATTAATATGGCCAGAGACATGTTGTCCACTTCCCAACCAAAGGTACATTCTAAACGACGATACTACGTTGTTTTTGAAGGAACGAAACCTGGGGTTTACTACGAATGGGAAGATGTAGAGGCGCAAACTAAAAAATACTCTTGCCCTCTATTTTGCCGATACCGTACTGAAATTGAAGCACGGGAAGCGCTTGATGATTATCAACGGCGGCAATCAAAAACAAAAACAAAGCGGCGATCTAAAGCCGTAGACGAGCTACCGCCTTGGGATCTTGATTAAGCCGTCGCAATCTTGGGGCGATACAGGAATGTTTGTGTCGTTCCCTTACTTTTCTGTTTTGTTATTTCGAATATTGAGGATAAGCCTTCAACAACACCGGTAAATTTCGGTGAACCATAAGTTCTTGGATCAAAGTCCGGTTTAGCCCGCTTCAAAAAATTACCAGCGGAACTAGCGTTAACCCAACCATCATCATTTTGGTACAGCTCCCATGCTTTTAATAGGGCAGGGATAAGTTCTTCTGCACCATTGCTCAAGGCTGAACTTTCGGCTTTTTGAGTACTACTGTTAGATACCGGCTCTGCGCCTAAGTTTTCAGTGAAGATGAAATCATCACAGGCATTTCGAAACGATACCGGTGTTTTCTTTTCTCCCACACCAAACACAAACTTTTCCGACTCTCTTAACCGTGAGGCCAGTTTGGTAAAATCACTATCACTGGAAACCAGCGCAAAGGCATCAATACGGTCGGAATACAGTAAATCCATAGCATCAATAATCATTGATGCATCGGTGGAGTTCTTTCCGGTGGTATATGCAAATTGTTGAATAGGCTGGATTGCCAGTTCATTAAGCGGCTTCTTCCAGTTCTTTAAGGTGTCGGCAGACCAATCACCGTAAGCCCGTTTTATGAGTACATGGCCGTGTGCTGATATCTCATCCAAAATGGGCGATAGCTTGGCTAACTGCGCATTATCCGCATCAATCAGTACGGCCACTTTTTTATGAACATCCAGGTCTTTCATCTCTATCCTTATTTATTCGGTGTAACGGCATTTCGGGAAGTTGGAACACCCCAAGAACCTATTACCTGCATTAGGGCCGCGTTTCGCCGTTCTTTCTACTAACTCACCAGAACATTTTGGGCATACCTTGGGTTTTTCAATAGTCACCTGAGGTGAAACCTGCACATCGTTTACCAAAGCTAATAGTTTTGGACCATCAAGCAACTCGATAGGCTTTCCTGCCGCAAAGTCGATAGCCTGTTGGGTAAAGGTGCCAGAACTGATGATAATAAAATAGTTGGCCTGATGCGCAGTCAGCACACCAAACATTTCCCGTACCACATTTACGCCAACCTTTTGCGTTTTCCACTGTTTGCATTGCACCAAGGTAAGCTGACCATCTTTTCGAAGCTCTAAATCGATGCCACCGTCGGCACCATAACCGCCCTCAGTTACACGGTAACCCTGCCTGCGATAGGCTTCGGCCACCAACTCTTCAAAGTTACGCCAGTGCAAATCACGCACGGTTTGAATATTACGTTGGGTATCCAGTTGTTTGGCCTTACGTCGAGCATTCAAAAACGCAAAGGGGGCGGCAAGCAATATCACACCAGCGAGATAAGGGGCGGGGTTCACAAAGGCTTTAAACACCATAGCGGTGATTTGGTTATCGGTTTGAATGGTTGGCAACACATGCGCCATCATCACATAGACCGTGGCGGATACCAGTACCGATACCCACCATGGTAATTCTACCAGCAGGTCGATAAAGGTGGTTTTGTTTCTTGGCATTCACAAACATCCTTGTGTTAACTACCTAAAGTGTACTCTCTTGCTATAAAGAGTAGGGTATATATCTCTATCGTGTAGTATTAAGCTAAAGCATCCCACTGCAACGAAAAATAAAGCGTGTTTAACTAAGCCAGGAGGCGATATTTGTCATGCTTCATTAGTCTTTTGGTTTTAGCTCAAGTACTAAGTTTCAGCTTATAGCGTAGTGAATCCCGATATTATCTGACCTTGATTATCTTTTTCGTGTTAATCGACTCGCAGTTAGAGTGAATCAAGAACATGCTTAATTGAAAGGGCTAGGGCTTCTGACATTTTGGGCGGTACTGAATTACCTATTTGGGTATATTGGGAAATTGAGGTTCCTGTAAGTATAAAATCTTCAGGGAATGTTTGTGCCAGCTTACATTCATTAACCGTCATTCTTCTCAATCTACTTGGTGCCTCGCCGACATATGGTGTTCCTCCACTTTTGAGGCGATTGAAATACTTGCTAACAAAGCATCCCTCCGCCATGAAAAGGTTTGCTTCATCTATTATGGGAGTTCGATTTCCCCCCATAGAAGCAGCCAAAGTTGGAAAAAAATATGATGGGTTTACGGGTCTGCCTGAACCATTAAAAAGCATGCCTGAGAATGGACTATTTCGAAGAACTGGTTTTTTAGCAAATATAATTTTGGCCGAGCAGGTTATGGGATTTTTGTTTGTGCCAGCCTGTCCTAGTTTAGAAAGAATTTTATTTGCTGGTTCGGCTTTATTCTTGAAATTGTATAAACTTTCCTCAAAAGCAAGCCTTGCATCGTAAGCATTAGCAATTCTTTCTTTATTGAAACCAACAATAAATAATCTCTCACGTAATTGAGCAACCCCAAATTCTCTGACCTTTAAGACTTCGCAGAATAGCTCATACCCTGAATTATGGGCTCTATTTTTTAATTCTTGGAATACGTTTGACCAACGCTTATTCCTAGCGAGAGCCTTTACATTCTCGAAAACAAATACCTTGGGACGGATAACATTGAGAATGTTCATAAATTCGAATGAGAGTTTGCTTCTAGAGTCATCAGGATCCATTTTTCCGCCGACCGAGAATCCTTGGCATGGAGGGCCGCCAATAAATAAATCTAATCCATCGAGAGCTTCGAGTTTCTTCTGAATACTACTGAGAGGACCCAACTCAATATCACTGATATTTTTTTTAAAGGTTTCGCATGCGTCGATATTTTTATCATTAGCTAGAATATGCTCAAATCCTGCCTTGTGAAACCCATAATCAAGACCTCCTGCACCCGAAAAAACAGACGCCAATGAGTAATTGGTATTAGCCATCATTTCTACTCGTATATATTTCTACTGATATAGAGTCAACTTTCAATGTTTCTACCAAAGTGGAGCAATGAGTTCTCAAACTCTTCCATAATGAAGCAGATCTATAATTTTCAATATCAGCTGGAATATGATTAATTAAACTTTTAGAACAGACTACAATCAAACGCTCTTTTGAACGAGAGAATGCTACGTTTGATCGGTTAAGATTTAAAATGAATTCTGCATTAGATGTTATTGATGAAGGGTCGCTCTCAGTTCCTGAGTAAATAATTGTACTCTCTTCATTTCCCTGCAGTCGCTCCACAGTATCAATTAGAGAGATACATTTTTCATCTACCAGTTCTTCAGACAAAAGCGTTCGCTGCGCTCTGTGCGGAGTGATGATGGCAATACTTTTGGGCTTGTGAGTATCTATCGCACTGACGAGTTTATGAATCAACTTTGCTTCAAATTCATTAGATAGCCTTGATTCATTCTCTTCATGAACAACAAGGAATACTCCGACATTATCTTTCCATACAGTTGAAAAATCATTGTCGAAATTAAATGAACCAGACGTAGTATACTCTTTTCGACCGGTTAAGGTTATGTCATCTTGTTTGTATACCGTTTGGATTAACTCTCGAATCGGATCCGGTAATCTCCAGGTTTTATTCAGTCTGGCAATTGATATTTGGTTTTCTTGAACTGTATCAAAAGTCTCTAATTGCACGATGGCATCATAAGCACTCATATGTGGTTGGTATAGTTCGATGGGAGGTCTTTCTTCTTCTGCCCAATTGTGAGATAAAATTGGTGACAATTGTCTATTGTCGCCAGCAAGTGTCATTCTTCCGTCTTTGGCAACTAAGGAGGCTAAGGCTAGGAATGACGGAAATACCAACATTGATGCCTCGTCAATTATCAAAATATCGGCTGCAACACCGTTACGACTATTAAAGCTTGGTTTGTTATTCAGATCTTTTGCCCATTTCAGAACAGTACTAGTTGTACTCCCAATTATCAGTGGGCATTGAGTCAACATCTCATTCATTCTTTTGACGACGCTAGTAGCTTTTATCTTTTGTATGTTCTCGGACTCGTCAAGTAAAAGGTTATCTTCGTCATTTTTGGAAACGATTTTTCTAATAAAGGGAATATTGAAGGTAACACCCACCTCATCGCATGCAGAGGAAAAAGGCTTAATAATTTTCTCAATTCTACGAAGGAGAGTGTCGACAGCCGTATGAGTATTTGCTGCCACTATTACTAAACTATTTTCATTCGAACAATTTAGAATTTTTAAAAGCGTTTCTACTGCAGTTGTTTGAGTTTTTCCTGTGCCAGGAGGGCCTTGCAATTGGAAAATTTTAGTATTTAAGCTTTTGAATAGAGCCTCTTTTTGGTCATCAGATAACGAAAAACTGTTACCGTTGCCATCGTCAAACTTCATCGCATTTATTATTGAATAACTTCGTTGGCGTAATGCTTCCGATAGCTCATTCACTTTTGGTATATTCGGTTCTGTAGGGTCAAGCCACTCTAAAACATCCACATTTCCAGTACCGTTTCTAAGATCTTCAAGCCTGCCATCGACCCTAGAAAAAACAAAATCTGAAACGCTCTCATCTAAGGTTACCAGAACTGAGTTTTCAAAAACTGGAGCACAACCAAGAATATAGTTAGAGCCTCTGTTACTCCTGAGTTCTTCGAGAGATACCCGCCCAGATTCCCAACAGATGTCATTGATAACTACAGTAGTACCAAATTTTAGTAACATGTTAAAAGTTTGACTGCCTGATTCGGGCAGCTTTGTTACCCTTCCAAATCCACTTAGCGTAGATCTTTTCGATAGTTCTTTTAAAGTTAGCCCATATCTTTCGCATACAATCTCTGCGTTAACTGTATCCCCTGATCTAGAGAAGTTTTGCAGAACGAGAGTTTTACCTCTTGCCACTCTATTTTCAATATTATCTAATTGACTTGTTAGCCAATCATTAACTTTTACATGATGCTCTAAGCGAAGAAAATCTAAGGACGCTCTAGCGATATCATTAACGTTTAAACTGAAATCTGGCAAGTTCTCAACGTGAAGGACTGGTTTATCTATATCTGGGTTTTTGAATTTGACCTTTTCTTCCAACCATCTTAAGCAATGAGCCCGAGCTTTTAAAAATTCATCCATAACAAGTGGTCTAGCTGACTTTTTAAAGCGTTCAATATCTTGTTTGGCATTACCTTGCAGCTTTGTAAGATCTATATCAGAAAATTTTCTCCAAAGCGCATACCAATAAGGGACCGGGATACCATCATTAAAACGACTTCTTATTTCGAATTTATTTTTTAATGAATTAGTATTTTGTTTCAACTTTAGATTTTCAATTTCTTTTGCACTAAGCCATTCATTTTGTTCTGAAAGAAATAAATCCGTTTTAAAATCAAACAGACCTTGTGTAAATGTTTGGTCAAGAGGTTCTGGTTTGTTCCTGACGTTCCTAACCCAATGAAATCTGTCACCATACCAATTAAGAGAGGAGGCCACTGAGCGTCCATTTGAAGTCCATCCTAACGCAAATCTAGACTTTATTTCGTCCTGTACTGATGAGAATATTAATTGTTCAAGGCTTGCTCTGCATCCCATCAATTCTTGGAAATTGGATAAGGTTTTGCTACCAGCTCGCGTACAAGCATCAATCAAGTCAGACATTTCCTGCCTGGACCAAACATAAAAATGAACAGGAGCATATTCGTCATCAACAATACTTGCTATGGCATTAACGACTTTTCCAAAAAATTCAGCGAGCATACTTTGCTCTCTACCAGAATCTTGACCAAAATCTCCACTCCATGGCGAATGTTGATAAACAATGACATCAATACCGTTCAAGGGAGAAGCCTCTTTTGTATCAGGGTTTATCTCATGAACTTTGGGGTCTGGTTTTATTTTGCCATCGATAGTTTCAAAGAAGCCTGTGTGCAAATTGTTTTCAGAGTTAGTAACGTGTGCAGCGATACCAATTAATCTGTTTTCGGTATAATCAAATTCTACAGTCGTGTAAACACGTACTAATCTTTGTCCTTCGATTATATGAATAGGAAGTTGGCTTGTTTGGGAACCGCAATTTGGTAGTTGAACGACTTTAGGACTCGGCTCGAGTTGGTTCGGAAGTGTAGAGCATCGTGTTATTGCTTTGACAATAAGGTGTTCAGCATTAATATTAAAATCGGGATCTGATTGTACTTTTAACAGTAAGTTATGATCTATATTCGCAACATCATCTATAGTTTCTAAGCCATTTTTTCTTAGTACTCTAACGTTATTAGTACTGATTCCTAAAAGCTCTATTCGTCTCTCGCGTGCACTTTCTGTTAAGCAGTGAGTATTGAAAACACATTGATCACATTTTGAATTTAGTTGATATGGTAATTCTGAAAGTGAGGAATTAAGAATACGGTCTAATTCGCCACCTTTGATGGTCAAATAATGTAAATCCTGAAGTTCAATCTTTAGATCAAAGCCCTCTAAACTGAAGATATCCTGTAAGGTATTGTCATCTTCATTGATTCGCCCGACAACTGCTTCAAAATTAATTTTATTGATATTAAGTATTTTCTTAATAACATCAAGTTCTGTAGAAAATAACTGATAGTAAATTGCTAGTTGAAGTCTTTGATATGTTTTATCTTTTCGGCTGGCTTTAAGTTCTACGATTCTGAGAGTTGGAATACTATTTGTCCAATCTATTAAGATAAAATCGATCCTACCCTTGACTTCAAAATCTCCCAATTGCCCATAAATTTCTACTTCTCTAAAAAAGCTTTTCTTATCTTTCTCTATTGACTTTAGGCTGTTCAAGAATGTTGACCATTCTATAGGCGCCGAATTCCCTTCACAAACATTTACAAATTTATGATCTCGAACGAGAGCTCTTTCCCATTTAACCTCATTCTGCTCGCCTACATGTTGTAATACTGGATCAAGTGATTTAACAAGTTGGTCATAAAAAGGAATGTTTCTAGCCGCTTTTCTTCCATTGTGCGCCAATTTAAACCTGCGTTGGCAGCTACTGAACCTAATGAATTCACCGATTTCGGTTGCTGTGGTGAAGTTACTATCCATAGACCTTATTCCTTATTAAACAACTTATTATCATTAGGATAATATTCGTCACTATGCGTGCATTCAATGATTTTTTGATTGAAGGAATGGTAGACCGCAATAATATGGGCAAACTAAGATAATTAAAATTTACTTCAGATGCCAAGGAGTGAAAGTATTGTATTTGCAATACAAAAAAACCGACTCAAAGGTCGGTTTAATTCGCTAAATATTCTTGCAAAGAATGGTACCAGAGGCCGGACTTGAACCGGCACAGTATTGCTACCGGCGGATTTTGAATCCGCTGCGTCTACCAATTTCGCCACTCTGGCATCAAATTTTGATGTTTGCAAAGTATAGAAACTTTGCAAATCTTTGCAAGCGCCATCTGAAAATAAAAATTTTACTTAACAGTTGGTTAGCTTTATTTCGCACAACGCGCAGTGTATTTTGAATCCGTCATGTCTACCAATTCCATCACACTGGCATTGTGTATCGTTATCAACGTGGTGTTGATGCATGGCATTATAGCGATGCGGCGCGCCTATACAACTACTTTTTATGCTTTTTATGGCTAAGTGCTGAAAGATTGTCCAAAGGCGCGCGCCGTTTGTATCATTTCTTATTCGTTGTCACTCTATATAAGCTTACTCTGATTTTATCAATTAATAACTAGACGTGCCGCTGCTACCACCTCTGCAACGTCCAGTTAATCGCTATAACCGCAATAATTGAAGATGCGATTGGCATAATGGCTTTCGAATATAACCTTAAGTTTCTAAGTAAGATGAGTAAGGGTAATAGCAGTGCAACTATGGCAAGTTGTCCTATTTCTACGCCTAAATTAAATGCAAGCACGTTCATCACCAAACTGCCTGACTGGGCATTTAGGTCGCCAAACACGCTTGCGAATCCCATGCCGTGAAGTAGGCCGAATCCAAAAGTAACAAATCCCAAGCGCATGATGACGGGGTACACGTTGTTTAGTGCAGTAATGACCACAGAAATTGCAATGCCTAGCTCAACAATACGACTATTAAGCGTTATAAAATCAAGAGCTGCTAGGGTCAACGTAATTGAGTGCGCTAAAGTAAAGGTGCTTACCAAAATCACCGTGCTTTTTACAATCCGTTTAACACTTCTTTCTTTTACCCAACGTTTACTTTTTCTAAGTAAGTTAACGGTCAGCAATGTGGCGACTAAAAACAGTATGTGATCTAACCCAATAAAAATGTGCCAAATACCCTGATAAACCATTTCGCAAAACTGCGACCCCCAGTGAATATTTTTAGGGGATACAGATATAAAAGTTAGCTCACTATCAAGTACATGCACACTTGTTTGTTCATTAAGGGTGATGGAAGTAAGCAGTTTATGTGTAGGAAAATCGCTCACTAACCCTGTGTAACGTACAGACACTTCGTTTAATAAAGCGCAATTCACAGAAAGTGGATATACCAATAATGACTCCGCAGATATGTCACGTATGGACGGTGGTGCAACACTAACGGTACATCGTGTTTCGCTACCGCGAATTATCAGGTGATTTTGGATATAACTGTTCGCAAGATTATGGTTTTTTCTAACTTCACCCCATGTCAAATTGCCGTCATTATTGGTATCGAGTCTAGCAGCTTGCCCTATGTCTTTGGGTTTTAGCAAAAGCTCGCCTGAAAGTGTCTCACCAGAATCATTTTTAAGGGTTAAATAACCGTTGCTTAGCTCGTGAGAGAGGGTTGGAAAACTGAAAGACGCTATTATGAAAAATACAATAAATTTTATCATTGTTCGTTCGCTGAAATAGTTGGAAGACCTAAGCATTGGTTGATTCACCATTAGCTTTGCGGGCTCGCTCTAGAAGCTTTCTGTCACTTAACGCTTGGGCGTATTGCCAATTAATCTCAGCAAATTTGAGGGCCAGCGGGGAATTTTGTTCTATATCTAAAAAGTACATGGCAACTTGTGCCGCGTGCGAGCTATCCTCCCGCCACACTCGAATTTCCATATTTTTTGACAGTTGAGATTGCACCGTTGAAGACGTGATACCTTGTGCACGTTCTGCGATAGCCCATTTCAAAAGCAAGCCGTCATCTGCTTTTTTGATATCGGGGACGTTGCGGGCGAGCGTGGTGGTAACAGCCTCATAATTTTTTAATTGAAAATTAGCGTTTGACCATACTAACAACGCACTTATCGGAAGTTTTTCAAACTCTGTTTGTGATAGATACTCAAGCGCTGCTTCAGGGTAGCCAAGCTGCAGTGACATATCCGCAAGTACTTCGTAAAACCACTGGAGCTCAGAAGGCCGAGCATTACTGGTATAAGTTTCAAAGGCCTTGAGTTTTTGAAGCAACTTCACCTGAGGGTTCCGGGAAAACTCTGCGTTTACCATGCAAGTAAAGGCAATCAGAAAGCTCGTTTTCCCTACCAGTCTCTCGCAGTTTTCCTTTGCGTTTTTAACGTCGCCTTGTTGCTTGGCGATGTCAGCCATAAGTAAGTAAGCGGCCGGCGAGTGAAAGTGGGCGATTTGTTTTAAATGTTGCTTGGCTTCTTCGAACCTATGAGTGCCTTGTAATAAGCGAGCTTCTAAGATTACTAGGCGTTCTTGTTGCCCAGTATTTAACGATGTGAAGTTTGCTCGCATAGAGTTGGCGAAGCGAGCCACCCGCTCTCTTTCGTTTCCTTTTGCAGAAATATAGCGGCTTGATGACAGCACTTTTTCTGCTTCATTCAAGCTTGTTATTGATAACTGTTGAGGCTCCCAGCTTGCTATGACAGTATCGATATCAGGGATTCGTTGTTGAGCGTATATTGCAAAAGTCGAAAGGGTTAGTGATGTACTCGCAAAAATGAACTTCAGAGCAGAGTACTTTATAAACTTCATTGCTACTTCCTTAAAAAAAGCCGTCCTTGGCTTTACGGTTGACACTGGTTATGTGCTAACAAACTCCTGTTATTTGATGCGTGTTATTGGCCTATCAATAAGTCATCAAAAGTAGAGTCGTCAGCATCTTGAGTGAACTTGCGTCCATTTATTGGTAACGGCTCATCCGTTGGCGCTTGATTGAAAGCGTCGCGGGTATAGCTAGAAAACGATACCTGCTGCGCCTCAATAGTAACGCTAATGGTGGCCGTAACTTCTGGGTTAACACCGTCAGTAACGGTAAATGTGAAGCTATCGCTTCCTGTTACTTGGGCGTTTGGCGTGTAAGTAAAGGTGCCGTCAGCATTAACTTCAGCACTACCTAAGCTACCGTTTTCGCCAAGACCAAAAGTTAGCGCGTCGCCATCTTCATCGGTTGCTGTCAAAGTGCCATCAATCGTAATATCCGCTTGCGTTGTAAGCATTTGGTCAACGGCAACCGGCGCAGCATTTTCTTCTGGGGCTTGATAGTCGTTATCGTCGTCACTATCGAAACAACCTGAAAGTGCTAACACCAACCCTGAAGCAATCCACATACGGTGCTGTTGACGTTTCACTGACGTTTGCTTTTTAGGCGCAGTGGTATCACTGCGCTTATTTAATAACCTCATCTTCATAGACATGATGGGTCTCCTTATTCAGAGCCAGCAAGTGGTGTTTTTAGGTATGGAAACGACGTATCAATCATACTTGCATCTACGGGCGCGCCATCAGTAAATGGAACATTACCTACGCTCGCGTCCTCTGGCGCACAAAGGCCAAGGTCGGTATCTTCACCTGCTACTGGAATGGGGTAACACAAACGGCCCATTACTACGCGAAGGGCTATATCAACCACGTCATCACCAGGACGGCGTCCGTTCGGAAAGCCCGCTAAGTCATCGCCTGCCACACCAAAAGCTGACTGCGATTCTGCAGGTGTTGCTGGGATCCCAGTATTTAGGCGCAGCATTTCAGACGCTGTAACCGTTGCTTGCTGGTTAACGCCTGGGAAACCAGTAAGGAAGGCTGTCACCAAGTCCACGCGCGGGAAGTTAGTAGGTGCAAGGGTCTCAATATCCGTACCCAGTGTAGTATTCACAGCATCTTTGAACAGAATGTTTAGTAGCTCTGGCAACGATGGGTGAGTAACATAATCAGCAAACTGGCCATCTGCACTTGGATGAGAGCTAGAGAATTTGTCTTTATCGCCAATACCAATAACAAGCTCGTTGACTAGCGGGCTACCTAAACGAGACACTTGTGTCATTGCACCACCGTTGGTTTCAGGTTTCGCAAAAGTAGCATCTGGATTTAGGATACGGGCTTGCGGCAAACTTGCCGTGGTCCAGCTACCAATTACGCCATTGCCTTCACCCGTAACACACGCCTTGGGTACTTCGATAGATAATGCTGTCACGTTTTTATCGGCTAAGTCGTCATTCATGGCACTTTGCGTAATGCCGCCAGGGAAACCCTCGCCATCCCCTGCACCCGGTGCGCTGTCGCCTTCAACAGGTACATAGTTTACTAGGTCAAATGTTTTGCCTAGGTTAACAACGAAGGGGTCTTTTCGCTGGCCAACAAACACTTTGGCCATATCATCGCAGCCAGGGATGCTGAATGAGTAAATGAAGCTTTCAGCATAGCGCGCGTATTCAGTTTCACTGGTAAAAGTCTTGTTGCCGATGTAATCAAGGGGCTTTTTGAACATGTCACCCATTGCCGGGGTAAGCGCGGTGCGCGTGCCCGTTTGCATGTCGCCGCTTACCATAGTAAGGCTGTACATTTCAGAGAAGTTCGCTGCGCTTGAATCGTCTGCACTAATTCCGCCTACATTTTTAAGCGGCACTTTTACCATTTTTTGTTCGCCTTCTGGGCCAATTGGCAGAGCAATGCCTTCGTTATCAGCAGCGAGCATATTGTTAAACTTAAAAACAAAGCTTAAGTCTTCAATCGCGTCGCCGTCGCTATCGATATGGATGGCATAGTGCGCGTTCGGATCCATCGCAAAATAATTAGGGCCACCGTACGCATCCTGCAATGGGATGTAGTTTGCGATGAAAGTCACATAGTCTTCACGGCCTTCTTCATAGCTGTTAAAAGCGTAAAAGTCAGTGCTATCTAAGGCTGGGTGACGAGTGATATTAGGTGCCTCACGGTGGCTTGATGCGATTGCACCAGCTGTGACGGCGGCGCATGTCAGCGCAACGGCTACAGATAAAGTTTTGCGTTTGAATTGGAGCATGTTGGGTCTCTCTGTTTTTTATGAGTTCAAGAGACCAAACGACTGAGGTTTCACCTTGGATGCAAAAATGTTTAAAAAATTAGAATAAAGTTTTTATTAAAAGTAAAAGCGCACTGTCTGAAAGGATATTTTTAAAAAAGCGATAAGTATAAATCACAAAAAGGCCACGTAATGTGGCCTTTTGACTAAGTGCATAAGTGATTGAATTTATACGGAAACAATCGGTGCTATATAGAGTACCTCCGTTGGAGCCCCTGTAACTGAGCCACCAGGCGCTTCTAAGCTCACTGCTAACGCCGCGATGCTTTGATCTAGCAAAATATCTGGGGTCGCCCGCGTATCGCCATTGGCTTCAGGCATTAGACCAAGAGAGATCGGCGCCTCACCGTTTGCCGGCACCATCCAAAGCTCGTAATCCTTATCGGCCAAAGCCACGAAAGCATCGGTTACCTTTACATTCATGGTTGTGTCAGAAACTTCTATCACCCACAACGGCGTATTGTCAGCGTTGTTTACTACGGCAATATGAGAAACCTCAGGTGTAGGAACGGGTTGCATTACGAAAAGCAATACGGCCAATACCATTGCAGCTGCGGTGGATATGAACGATAAGTTCTTCCAGCGTTTCTGCTTCTCTTTCTCAAAGTCGATAACCTCGCTAGGCTTGCTGGAAGGTTTTGTATCGCTAGCTACATTTGCGTTGTTAGCGGCTTTATGTCCGAGTTTTACTTGGATGCTTTCCCACACGTCATCTGGTGGCGCCACAGGCGGAAGCGTCTCCGCAAAGCCGGTTAGATATTGTTCCCATTGGGCCGTTGCGTCGCTCACCGCTTGGTATTGCATCATCAATTTTTGATAGCGCGTTCGCGCTTTGCCACGTAGCGTTCCAACTACATATTCTGCAGCAAGGGCGTTAAGACGCTCTTCTTTTAAATAGTTCATAGTGATAGACACCTCTGCAAGCTTTGCAAGCCTCGTCTTATCCAGCTCTTAATGGTTCCCAGTGGTGATGCTAAGTGAGTAACCACCTCTTGATGTGACATGCCGTTAACGTAAGCTAAGTGAATAGCTTGCCGCTGAGGGCCGTCTAATTCATCCAAGCACGAGGCTAGTTTAGCTTGCTCTGCACCCAGTTTAACATTTTGTGAGCTCTCTACTCCCGATGGTGCATCATCGTTTAGTTCAACTTCGTTTCTTACATTGTGGTAGCGAATTAAATCCAGCGCTCGATAGCGTGCAATGCTTACCATCCAAGTCAACACCGTGCCTTTACCGCGCTGATAATTGCCTGCGTTATGCCATATTTTAATGTAAGCATCTTGTGTGGCTTCATCAGCAAGTTCCGGCCGCTTTAGTAGCTTTAAAGCAACGGCATAAAGCTGTGGGCTGGTAATTTTATAAAGCTCTGCGAAGGCTTTCTTGTCACCGTCTGCTGTTTTACACAACAAAGGGAACAAAGTTTCATGTTCCATCATTGCTCCTACCTTTTATTGTTATGGCGTCATTTTTATACTAAGACGTACTATCAAAAATGCTGCATCTAAGTATTTAAACTAGCACGCTTTTTAAACATTTACATAAAATATAGAGGCCCCAAAAGGGCCGGCGCCGCTATTACTATCAAAAGTTTCTGCGCGGTTAATATTTCAAGGAAACAGTCAGGCGGATGTTTCTTGGCTCAACCGGGTGATAATGCAAATCCTCAACCCCTTCCTCTGACTCACCAAGAAGTCTAGATGCGTAAAAGTAATCTATATCGTGATCGTCACTGTCTAAGGCGTTGAGCATTTCTAATGTTATGTCCCATGTTGGCTGGCGATAGGCAACTTGAGCATTCACTAAAAATGTTGACGGCGGTGAAATTTCATCGAAGCTTTCTACGGTGCGAGAACTTAAGTAGCGGCCTCGTAGGGTATAGCTGAACCCCAGTTGGTTACTTCTTTGATAGTAGGTTAGTCCTGCACTCACCACACCTGGCACGGTGCCATCAATGTGACGGCCTTCGCCTTCAACGCTGTCGCTAAATCGTGCCTTGGTCCACGCAGCTTCAATGTCTGTTGTTAGGTGATGGCTTATCCAGTAGTAGGCACTCACTTCAATGCCGTGTCGCTCGGAGGGACGACTAGCTTCAGTAAAGCCTGCATCACCAACATATACCAGCTCGCTATCAAGTTCTAAGCGCCACAGGGCAGCAGATAGGTTATAGGTTTTATTATCGGTATAGTTAACGCCCGCTTCATAGCCAAGGCTCTTTACCAATAATGGAGCTGCTTCGGTAGCATCACCACTTACCGGGTCTATATTAATGGTGGCTCCCCGTGCATCGTTGGAATGAAAGCCCTGCCCAACGTTGGCAAATGCGGTAAGTTGGTCTGATACACTGTACTTCAAGCCTGCTTTAAGGGTAAATAAATCGTCACTTTCGCTTCCTGAATTAGCACCAAGATTGCTGGTAACGTCTACATCTAAGTAATCGTATCTACCTCCTAATGAAAGGCTCAATGCGTCACTTAGCACAATGTTTGACTGGGCAAAAAGTGCATAGCTGTTACTGTCTATTTCGTCTTCTCGGATAGTGCCAAAGCGGGTTAAGTTTTGGGTGCGATACAACCCCACATTATCGATATCGTCGAAACGCCACTGGCCACCTAGGGTAATACTGCTCCCGTTTGTTATTGCCAAGGGCAGGGTAGTGAATATCTCGCCACCGTATATTTTTCTGTCGTCAGCTTGTTCGAACTGATCGCCACGCTCAGGATTATCAAGGAAATAGGTAAAATTAGAGAACAAACTAAGTTCGGTATCTATGACATAAAGCGAAGCATTCCATGTATCACTGGTGTAGTTTGCAGATAAACTATACCGAGAGGATTCACCGCCAACTTGGGTATCGATAGAGCCAAGGCGGTCTATTAAACCGCTTTTAATAGCGCGTTCTGGAACTTGATCAGCGCCATTCCAGCTGTTGTCGTAAGCCATTCCCGTTACAGTAAGTTGGCCGTCTAGCAAGGGCGTAATGTAACGGATATGTGTGTTCTTCTTTTTTACGTCTTCGTCTACTTCAGTCCACGGGCCGTCATAAGTCTGATATTCTAAGGCGGTAACGACACGGCTTTCTCCTGCCTCAAAATGATTTAGTGCAACAGCGCGCTTGAATCCATATTCACCTAGGCCTAGGAACAATTGGTTCTGTTCAAGGGAGTCTCGCAAGTTGAAGAACGCACCACCAGCACTCGAAAAATCGCCAATGTTGGCGTAATAAGTACCTTTAAAATAGCTAAGGTTGTCGATAAATTCGGGGATAATAAAGTTTAAGTCGCTGTAGCCTTGGCCATGTCCGTGGCTTCGCATGTTCACCGGCATACCGTCTACACTCACCGTAAAATCCGTGCCATGGTCGAGGTTAAAACCGCGCAGGAAGTACTGGTTGGCTTTTCCCGAACCACTGTGTTGGGTCACCATCATGCCCGGGATAAATTCAAGTATTTCACCGGCGCGCAACATTGGGCGTTCAATCAAGGTGTCACCAGACACCCATCCCTGCGAGGCAGAGATAAACTCTCCGTCTTTTACCGATGAGTCACCACGTACTCGAATATGCTCAATATCACCTTCGGGGTCGTCTAACGCCATTGCAGCGCCCATACCGAGCGAAAACGAGCTAGCGATAAGTGTTGTTACCAGAATTTTTGCTGTCACCGTATTTACGTCCATTATCCGTTTGTAATACCAATAACGATTAATAATGGTTAATGGATGCAAAAAGGTGGAAATCATTTTTCTTTGCTTATTGCACTATTAAATGCCGTTAACTAAGGCTTATGTTGTTTAAGCGATGTGGCGCTTATGTCAAAATAAACGCTGTTGTTAATGAAACGAAGAGATACCCGTGGCGAGACACGACAAAAAAGCCAAGAAGAAGTCCTCATCATCTAATCACTTAAAGGCGAAGGATGATAAAAACGCGCCTAACTCAGAATCAGACAGTTCATCACTTGAGCGAGCTGGATTTGTTAGACGTTTATTGGCAATGATTTACGATACGCTAGTGGCTACTGCTGTAGGCATGTGTGCGGCCATGGTGATGATAGTAACCCTGGTGGTTATGTTAAAAAACGGTACGCTCGATTTACAGGGTTATGCGGAGCCTGCTGATCTTATTCAGGCTTCTTTTGGTTATAAACTGCTTATTCAAACGTGGGTGGGTTTGTGGATAGCTGGGTTCTTCTTGTGGTTTTGGCGCAGGGGCGGGCAAACGCTTGGTATGCGAGCTTGGCGTTTACGTATTTATAGCACGGTTGAAGAGCCTATGACATGGCCGCGCTTGTTCATTCGCCTGATAGCATCGTTGGGTGGTCTAGGCACCTTACTTGTATTGTTTGATTTTAAAAATAAACAATCACTGCAAGACCGACTGGCAAAGACCGAAGTGTTGAAGTTGACCAAAGAAGCGAACGACCACAAGAGCTGGTAAAAACCTTGTAGGGCACTAAAAAAGCATAAAAAAGAGGCTGCAAGATGCCTCTTTTTTATGCTTTGACTTAACTAGCCGAGCGTAGATAGTTTTATCAGCGTTTAAGCATTACACCTGCGACAGCTGCGAAAAGTAGACTTGGTAGTAAAGCCCCTAAGAACGGAGGCAGCTGATAGACTAAACTCACTGGGCCAAATACTTCATTAAGAATAAAGAAGCCGAAGCCTGTCAGTACGCCCATGATCACGCGTGCGCCCATTGTAACGCTACGCAGCGGGCCAAAGATGAACGACAATGCCATTAACAGCATTACGCCTACCGAAATAGGTTGGAATACCTTGCGCCACAAGGCGAGTTGATAACGAGAAGGGTCTTGGTCGTTATTTTCTAGGTAGTTCACGTAATCCAGCAGCCCAGTAATAGATAAAGCCTCTGGCTTAACCGCAACAATGCCTAATTTGTCGGGTGTCAGTGTTGAATTCCAACGCATGCGGTTATTTTCATCTACCGTAACATTCGTTTCAGTAAACTTGGTTACTTCAACGTCGCTTAGCCACCAACCGTCGCCGTCGAAGGCCCCATTTTTAGCGTGAGTAATGCTCTCTAGCGACAAGTCAGGGTTAAAGCTAAATATGCTCACATCTTTGAGAGAGTCTTGGCTTAACACCTGACCTATGCTTACAAATCGGTCGCCATCTTTTGCCCACACCAGCTTATCGGAAGAAAATAAACTACCGCCTGAAATAGCTTCAGTTCTTATCTGTTTTGCCTTGGTTTCACTGTACGGGGTTACCCACTCGCCAACGGCCATTACCAATAAAATCATTACAAGGGTCGATTTCATGGCTGAGTTTATGATGTTCCAGCGGCTCATACCGGCGGCCTGCATTACTACCAGTTCGCTGTTACTCGCCAGTACGCCCATACCAATAAGGCCGCCTAACAATGTTGCCATAGGGAAGAACTGCTCTAAGTCGCGAGGCAAGCTTAGCAATACGTAGATAAAAGCGACCAGCATGTCATAGTCGCCTTCGCCAATTTTTCGCAGCTGTTCTACAAATTTAATGAGCGCGCTTAAGCCAATAAGTACGCTAAGCGTAACGGTAATTGTGCCTAACAGCGTACGGGCGATATATAAATCGAGGATCTTAAACATCTACTTTTTCCCCAATACCCAGGCGCGCAGCTCAGTGCCAGTTTTTCTGTCTCGCACAATTAGCATGACACCGATAATCAGCATGATGGTATGTACCCACCACAAGCCAAGCTGAGGTGGCATTTTGCCGTCTTCAAGCACTCGTCTACTTGCTAGTAGCAATAAGAAGTATCCCAAGTAAAGCAGGATGGCAGGGAACATTTTACCAAAGCGCCCCTGACGCGGGTCTACCGCGCTCAGCGGAACCGCAATCAGCACTAAAAATGGTATGGAAAGCGGTATGGCAATACGCCACTGAAGCTCGGCTCTGGCCTCAATACTGTCGTCTTCCCACAGTTCGTCAGTAGGCAGTACGCTTACCTTACGACGAGTTTCGTCGGCAGGTTTATCGGCAATCTGAATTTGGTATTCGTCAAATTCTACTTTGCGGAAAGCCTTTTCAGATTGCTTTCCTTCGTACTGTACCCCTTCTTTTAACACCAAGTTTCTAGTGCCGTCTGGGTTATTAGCGACTTCGCCGGTTTGTGCATACACAACGCGCACCTCGCCTTCGCTATCATCTGTTTGATTTTGCGATAAAAACACTCGTTGTAGTTTATCTTTATTGTCTACATCGTGAACAAAAATAACCGCTTTTTCGTTACCCGTTTGCTGGAATCTACCCGGCATTAGCGCCGAGATTCCGGCTTCGTTGCGGGCTTTTTCGCGTAGCTGATATTCGTTTTCAGCCGCTAATGGCGCGAAATAAAGGGTAATTGCGCCTGTGACTATCATGATAAGTACTGATAAAAACAGCATTACTCTAGTGACGTACCATTCACTAATACCGCAGGCACGCATTACGGTCATTTCACTGTCTACATACAGCCTGCCGTGTGCCAGCATAATACCCAGATAAGCACTGATGGGCAGCACCAATGAAGAGAGGATAGGGGCATATAAACCTAGGAAGCCAAGCACTAGCCCAGCGGGGATATCACCGTCTGACGCATCGCCCAACACGCGCACAAATCGCAAGGTGACAAAAATTGCCATTAGGATAAAGAAAATCGCTAACTGAGATTTCAGCGTTTCCTTAAGTAAATAGCGGAATATCAGCATCTCAGCCCTTCCGGAAAATTAGGAATTTTAGTGAAAGAAAGCACAATTTTGTTTAAACTTACCGTTTTTACAAGTTTTGCCTGCAATCATAAACCGTTTGCATGGTGTTTTGACGCAAATTTAACCTATATTCAATAGGTCTTTAAGCGTGAATTGCAGCGAACTAAAAAGTTATGCTGCGTATTAAAACATAAAGCAGCGCGAAACGTTACGTGATTTTAGTCATCGTGCAAACCATAAACGACGAAAAGCGAGGTGATATCGTGGAGTTTAGTGTAAAAAGTGGCAGTCCTGAAAAACAACGCAGCGCATGTATTGTTGTGGGTGTCTTCGAGCCGCGCCGCCTAACGGCAGTGGCTGAACAGCTAGACGAAATCAGTGAAGGTTATATCAGCAACTTGTTACGCCGTGGCGACCTTGAAGGTAAAGCGGGCCAAATGTTGTTGCTACACAACGTGCCAAATGTACTAAGCGAGCGCGTGCTTTTAGTCGGTTGTGGTAAAGAGCGCGAATTAGACGAGCGTCAGTACAAAAACATTATTGCCAAAACCATTCAAACATTGAATGAAACAGGCTCGATGGAAGCGGTATGTTTCCTTACCGAACTTCACGTTAAAGGTCGCGATACCTACTGGAAAGTACGTCAGGCAGTAGAAGCAACTGAAGACACGCTTTACACCTTTATGCAGCTTAAAACCAAGAAAGGCGAACCACGTCGCCCACTGCGTAAAATTGTATTTAACGTACCTACACGCCGTGAATTAACGGTTGGCGAACGTGCAGTTGAGCATGGTTTAGCCGTAGCCCGTGGTGCGAAAGTAACCAAAGACGTCGCTAACATGCCGCCAAACATCTGTAACCCAGCGTACCTGTGGCAGCAGGCGCAAGAATTGGCGAGTCAGTATGACAGCGTAACTGCTGAAGTGGTAGATGAAACCCAAATGGCAGAGCTGGGCATGCAGTCTTATCTTGCCGTTGGCCGTGGCTCTGCAAATGAAAGCATGATGAGCATTATGCATCACCGCGGTGGCCCTGCTGATCAAGCGCCAATTGTGCTTGTAGGTAAAGGTCTTACCTTCGATTCAGGTGGTATTTCAATTAAGCCTGGCGAAGCCATGGATGAAATGAAGTACGACATGGGTGGTGCTGCAGGCGTACTGGGTACTATGCACACTATCGCGGCGCTGAATCTGCCAATTAACGTTATTGGCGTATTGGCAGGCTGTGAAAACATGCCAGATGGCAAGGCGTACCGTCCGGGTGACATACTAACGACTATGTCGGGTCAAACCGTTGAAGTACTAAATACTGATGCCGAAGGCCGTTTGGTATTGTGCGATGCGTTAACCTATGTAGAGCGCTTCGACCCAGAGCTAGTGATTGACGTAGCCACGCTAACTGGCGCAGCGATTATCGCACTTGGTCACCATGCAACAGCGGTAATGAGCACGCACAACCCGCTTGCTCACGAACTACTTAATGCATCAGAGCAAAGTTCTGATCGCGCATGGCGTTTACCGCTATGGGACGATTATCAAGAGCAGCTTGAAAGCCCATTTGCCGACATGACAAACCTTGGTGGTCGCCCAGCAGGGTCAATTACCGCAGGTTGTTTCTTGTCGCGCTTCACTAAGAAGTACAACTGGGCTCACCTTGATATTGCCGGTACGGCATGGCGCAGTGGTAAGAACAAAGGCGCAACAGGCCGTCCAGTGCCTATGCTGTCTCAGTTCCTAATGAACCGCGCTGATATCAAGTTAGAGGACTAATCATTCATGCCACAAGTGATATTTTATCAACTTACCAGCAGTGATAACGGCGTGGCAGGCCGCGCCAGCGAAGTTATTGCCTCAGCGTTTGCTAACAAGCAAAAAATTAGCGTGCTGTGCGATACACAGGCGCAGGCTGAAGAAGTTGATGAATTGTTGTGGCAGCTGCCGGCTGACCGCTTTGTTCCCCATAACCTTTATGGTGAAGGGCCGCAATCGGGAACGCCGGTGGAAATTTGTTGGCGGCCAGAGCAGGTAGCCAGACGACAAATGGTGGTGAATGTGGGGTCCGGTATGGTGCCCTCACCCAACCTGCATCGTCAAATCATCGATTTTGTACCCGTGGACGAGAACGCCAAACAGGCCGCGCGGGTAAGATACAAAAACTATCAGCAAGCTGGATGCAACATGCAGTTTAAATCTGCATAAGTCATTCGCGTTTAGCTTCAATTTGAGAGTGTGTAATGGATAAAACCTTCGAACCGCAGTCCATCGAGCAGCAATGCTACAAGTCATGGGAAGAGGCGGGTTTATTTAAAGCTTCAGGTAGCGGCGACCCTTATTGTATTTTGCTCCCGCCACCAAACGTTACCGGTAGCCTTCACATGGGCCATGGTTTCCAACAAACCATTATGGACGCCTTAACCCGTTATCACCGCATGAAGGGCGACAATACGCTATGGCAAGTGGGTACTGACCACGCCGGTATTGCTACACAAATGGTGGTAGAACGCCAACTTAACGCTGAAGGCAAGACGCGCCACGATTTAGGTCGCGAAGACTTCATCAAAAAAGTGTGGGAATGGAAAGAGCACAGTGGCGGTACGATCACCGGTCAAATGCGCCGTTTAGGTACGTCACCTGACTGGTCTCGCGAAGTGTTCACCATGGACGAAGACCTGTCTAAAGCCGTAACTGAAGTGTTCGTTAAGCTACACGAAGAAGGCCTTATTTACCGCGGTAAGCGTTTGGTTAACTGGGATCCAGTGCTTCACACTGCAGTATCTGATCTTGAAGTACTGAACGAAGAAGAAGACGGCCACATGTGGCACATGCGCTACCCACTTGCAGATGGTAGCGGTGAACTAGTAGTTGCGACAACGCGCCCAGAAACCATGCTTGGTGACACTGCCGTTGCGGTACACCCAGATGACGAGCGTTATCAAGGCTTTATCGGCAAAGAAATTAAGCTACCGATTACTGGCCGTTTAATTCCGGTTATCGCCGATGACTATGTAGACCAAGAATTCGGTACAGGCTGCGTTAAAATTACCCCTGCTCACGACTTCAACGACTACGATATGGGTAAGCGTCATAACTTGCCTATGATCAACATTCTTACCGACGATGCGAAAATTAATGATGATGCTCCAGAAGCGTATCGCGGTTTAGATCGCTTCGATGCCCGTAAGCAAATTGTTGCTGACCTAGAAGCCCAAGGTTCTTTGGTTAAAATTGAGCCGCACAAGCTTAAAGTGCCGCGCGGCGACAGAACGGGGGCGGTAATTGAACCATACCTAACTGACCAGTGGTATGTAGCCGTTGAGTCTCTTGCTAAACCTGCAATTGAAGCGGTTGAAAGCGGCGAAATTCGCTTTGTGCCAGAGAACTGGAACAAGACTTACTATCAGTGGATGCACAACATTCAAGACTGGTGTATTTCGCGTCAGCTGTGGTGGGGACACCGCATTCCAGCGTGGTACGACGAAAACGGCAAGGTTTTTGTTGGTCGCACTGAAGAAGAAGTGCGCGAGAAGCACGGTCTTGGCAGTGACGTAACCCTTTCACAAGACGATGATGTACTAGATACCTGGTTCTCAAGCGCACTATGGCCGTTCGCGACTATGGGCTGGCCAGAAGAAACGCCAGATCTAGAAACCTTTGTACCGTCTTCAGTGCTAGTAACCGGCTTTGACATCATCTTTTTCTGGGTTGCCAGAATGATCATGATGACCAAGAAGTTCACGGGCAAAATTCCGTTTAAAGACATCTACATTACTGGTCTTATCCGCGATGAGAACGGCGATAAAATGTCAAAGTCGAAGGGCAATGTGCTTGACCCCATCGATTTGATTGACGGTATTGATATTGAGTCGCTAGTCACTAAACGCACTGCTGGCATGATGCAGCCTCAGCTCGCTGAGAAGATTGCTAAGCGCACTCGCAAGCAATTCCCTGATGGTATTCAGGCCTACGGTACAGACGCACTGCGCTTTACTTTTGCAGCTATGGCGTCAACCAGCCGTGATATCAACTTTGATATGGCCCGTGTTGAAGGCTATCGCAACTTCTGCAACAAGATTTGGAACGCATCGCGTTTCGTATTGATGAACGCAGAAGAGCACGATACAGGTCGTGACGGTGGCGAAATGGTGCTTAGCATGGCGGATCGCTGGATTTGGGCTAAGTTCCAACAAACGCTAGTTGAGTTTGAAAAAGCGCTTGAAGACTACCGTTTCGACATTGCTGCGCAAACCGTTTACGAGTTCACTTGGAACCAGTTCTGTGACTGGTATCTAGAGCTAACTAAGCCAGTGCTTAACAATGACGCCAGCACCGAAGCTGAAAAGCGCGGTACGCGTCATACGCTTATTAACGTACTTGAAAGCCTGCTTCGCTTATTGCACCCGTTAATGCCATTTATCACCGACACTATCTGGCAGCGCGTTGTGCCTCTGAGTGCACTTAAAGTGGAAGAGGGCGCAAGCATTATGGTTCAGGCATTCCCTGAAGTTGATGAAGCGAAACAAGACGACAAAGTACTTGCTGATATCGAGTGGGTGAAGAAGTTTATCGTGGGTATTCGTAATATCCGTGGTGAAATGGATATCTCGCCAAACAAACCGCTTAATGCGCTACTTAAAAACGTTAGCGACGAAGACGCACGTCGTCTTGATGCGGCTAAGGCATTCCTCGATAAGCTTTCTAAGCTTGAAACCGTTACTGTATTGAAAGACGGTGAAGAAGCGCCAGCCAGCGCAACAGCGCTTGTGGGTGAGATGGAAATTCTTATCCCAATGGCAGGGCTTATCGACAAAGACGCAGAGCTTGCTCGTATTACTAAAGCCATGGAGAAAATCGAGAAAGACGTATCTCGTACTCGTGGCAAGTTGGGTAACGAGAAGTTCGTAAGTAATGCGCCAGAAGCGGTAATTGAAAAAGAACGCGCTAAGTTGGAAGAGGGTGAAAAAGCCCTAGCCAAACTTAAAGAGCAGTTCGAGACCATTAAAGCGCTGTAAAGCTTAATGTAATTGCCCATTGATTGCCCGTACAAGGAGCAGTTAAGCGAGCGAATAGTAAAAGGGTTACCAATAGGTAACCCTTTTTTGTTGGCAGTTTAAATAAACGATAACAGCTTGCTCGGCTATCGCATATCCAAAAACTATGCGATCTAGAATACAGGTCGGTTATTATTACTTGCCTAAATATTCTCTGAGCATACTTATCAGCGACTTTTGCTTAATAGGTTTGGTCAAATAATCATTCATACCAGCGTCTATCGCGCTTTGTTTATCTTCTTTCATGGCATTGGCTGATAGTCCAATGATTGGCACGCCGGTAAAGCCTTTCTCGCGAAGTTGTTTGGTAGCTTCATATCCGTCCATCACCGGCATTTGCACGTCCATTAAAATTAAATCGTACTGAGGGGCGTTTTCTACTTTTTGTACTGCTTGCTTACCATCTTCAGCAATATCAAACGTAAGTCCTAGGTTTGTTAGAATTTCACCGGTAACGAGTTGGTTTATATTATTATCCTCTACGAGCAATATGTGCCCTTCAAGATTCGAGCTCTCGGGTTCCTCTTTATATTCTTGGCTTTGATAATTAGCATCTTTTGCGATTATTTGGTGTACAAAACGTTCAAATTGGGCGGGTGTGAAAGGGTGCATAATTAAGGGGCCTTTCCACAGCGAGTCATATTTAGACTGCAGGGCACTGCCAGCGCTCTCCATCACTAAGCCTACTGACTTTCCGCTTTCTAAAAGGCTGTTCAGCCAGCTAATATTTTTCCTAAACAAGCTAAATTCATGAACATCGACAACAATATGGTCGGGGAGAGTAGTAGCATCTTTAGCATCTTCAATTGACATACTTGATGCTGTCGACAGCTGAATTTGAGTGCAATAGGCTTCTGGGAGTAACGGCGATTCAGTTACGTAAAGGCTATTAGTAGGCAACTGTGGGGAGTTTTGTAACACCCCTGGCTGATTCTTAAATGCTTTAAGAGGAAGCTCAACCTCGAATCTACTGCCTTTCCCCATAGTAGAGGTTGCATGAATGCGTCCATCCATAAGCTCAGTAAGCTGGCTGACAATGGCAAGGCCTAATCCAGTACCGCCGTATTTGCGGTTAGTTGAGCCATCAGCCTGTGTAAAAGGCTTAAATATTTTATCGAGCTGCGCTGGGCTCATGCCTATACCTGAGTCGGTAATTCGCATAATGAGGTTTAGTAGGTTACCTTTTTCATTCAAGTTACCGTCAAACTCTATATCTATACGCCCTTGTTCGGTAAATTTCACGGCGTTGTTGCCAATGTTCATAATAATTTGAGCAATGCGCAACGGATCGCCTATAACCTGAGGTGGTATGCTAGGGTTAACTGTAAAATGAACAGATAGATTTTTTTCTTTTGCGCGTAGCGCTATTACCGCGATGAGGTTGTCAAATAGCGAGTGCAGTGAAAAGCTAACCTCTTCTATCTTCAATTCGCCTGCTTCAATCTTTGAAAAGTCCAGAATGTCGTTAATTACGCTCAGTAATATTTGCCCAGAGTACGAAGCTTTATCAAGATAGCCTCGTACTGTTGGTGATATTTCTTGCTGTTGGGCTAGTTCTATCAGGCCAATGATACCATTCATGGGGGTACGAATTTCATGGCTCATATTCGCTAAAAACATGCTTTTAGATGCGGTAGCCTGCTCGGCTTTTACTTTAGATTCGGTGATGACCTTGTTTAAGTTTTCCAGCTGAGAGTTCATCGATCTCGCTTCGTTTAATAGCTTTTCCGTTTCTCGGTTTTTATCACTGAATACAAGAGCGGCTCTGGCTAGCTTTCCTATTTCGTCTTTGCGACTACTGCCCGGAATATTGGAGATTTGCACGCCTTCCGCGAGCTTGTTGAAAACTTCGGTAATAGAGCGGATTGGGCCAAGGATACGAAATGTTGAAAACAGTGCAGCGGCTAAAGCAAGCAAAATCGCAAATAGAGAAAAGAGCTCACCATTACGCTGTGTTTTCTCTGCTATTTGGTAAGTACGCTGTGTAACAACCTCTGAGTGAGTACTAACTTTTTTTGCTAATTCGCCGCTTAAATAGAGAAACTCATTAGCAGAGCCTGCCATCACTACATTAACCAGAAAAAGATTGCCTTGTGTTATTTGAGTCAGTTTAAAAAAGTCGTTTTTTATTCTGCCTATAATTCGCTCCACGCGCTGCTGCAGTCCAGCATTGGCAGAGAAGGATATGTGCATTAAAGCGTCAACAGAGTCATTGAATGTCTTGATGAATCTCATATCAGGCTTCATCAAGTATTTTAACATTGCATTTTCTGTTTGAATTAGAATGATCTTTGCATCTTCTACAGAAGTCGCTGAAACCTCTCCTTTCGCTAGTGCCTTATCGAGTTCACTTTCAAGCAAGGTAATATCAGACATAGTCCCTTGATCGACGAGATTGTCTCTTTCTGAGCGCGCTTCAACAACCTGAGAGAAGTTCTCTTGATAAGCGTTTAGGTGCTCTCTCATTCTACTGAGAATTTGATTGCTGTCGTCTTTTTGATTGGAATGCTCGTTAACCTCTGCAAGTTTATCGAGCTTGCTGTTAATGGTAACCATCAGGCGGCTAAAACGGGTTATAGCCGACTTACTTGCATTTTCTTTGAAGATTAAAACATTACGCTGAAGGTCGACAACGTCCCGTTCAAGCTCTTTTACAATGCCTACATCAATGACGGCTTTAGCCGCGGATGCCACGCCTTTATTTAAAACCTCTTGGTTTTTTCGCGCTACGAAGCCTTGAGCAAGTATTAGTGCAACTAAGGCAAGTAATACTGTTATAAGCTGTACTCGGATTGACGATAACATATGAGCTCGGGGAACCTTATTCCATTTAAGAAGCGGTATTACACTGCGTCATGCAGTGATAAATTCGTACCATTTTTGTAAGCTATATTCATAGCTTGGCATAACCGTATTCCAAACTGCAACATTACTGAATCGTTCTTCGTAACTGCCACCAGTTCGTTGTGCGCCTTTTTGTACACTCACTTTGCCATCAGTGCCTTTTAGTGGTTCAGAAGCAACTTTGCCCTTATACCAGTAGTCCCACTCAGCCTGCGATAAATATTCTGCAGAACGTTGGGGGTTCGAAATGTAATACCCCTGCCTTGCTATGAATGCACCCGGCCAACCCGACAGCCACCAGTTCATATATTCATAGGCTACATCTTTCACTCTGCCTTGGGTAGCAGAAGAAAGGCACATTACCCCGTGCCACCCTCGGTATCCCTCTTTTGGAGCCGCGAAAGTGACGGGAATATTTTGACCATTCAGTGCGGAGACCGCGGGTGAGAACATGCTTTCAACTGCGACACGACCACTTTTCATAAATTCAACGGATTCAGGAACCGATGTCCAAAAACCGCTAAAGTGACTCAACTGATTTAACTCTATAAGCAGGTTAAACAAGTCGTCTAGCTCGTATTCGGTGATAGCACCAATATCTTTGAAAGTGATAAAACCTTTCGCCTGCGCGGCTAATGCTAAATCGAATAATCCGATGGTAGGGTCATTTACGATGCCGACTTTTCCAGAAAAGTGACGATCTAGCAGCCAGCCCCAACTTTCTTCTTGCCCCTGCAGTTCAGTCGGGAGCTTTGACCTGTCATAACCAAATGAATCCACGTTATGTACGTAAGGCAAAAAGCTGATGGCATCGGTGTGCTTTTCACCTAAAGAGGCGTCTTCTTGCACATTAATAATCTTGTGCGGCGCGTCGCCGGCGCCCATACGCGCATTTTCAGTAAGCTTACCGGTTTTGCTTAAGTCGTTTATTTCTTCCCAATAGCGAAGGCGCTTTTTTTGTATCGGTTGAATAGCCTTTGCGCGCCACAGAACATTAATACTATTTGACCATTGCTCGTATAAGTCGAACGACTGAGGGTTCATAGATGCCTTTTGCAGCACAGTGGCACTGCCGCCAGGTTCAAACGCTATGTTAATACCTAAGTCTTCGATAGCGCGCTGTCGGATAGCTTCCTGTAATGTTACGTGAGTACCCATAACACGCAGCGTGGGCTTTGTTTTACCGATAGCGAAGGGAGTAATGCCTGCAGTCAACCCTAATGCTAGCCCGCCTTTGAGTAAGGTGCGACGTGCCGCAGAAGAATTATTGGTCTTACAAGGCTTAGTAGGCATTATGAAAGTCCGTATAAGAAGTATCCTAAATAACATTCTGGCATCTATTTTATAGACTTACCAAGGAATGTTTAAAAATAGCTTAATACAGCAGTGGGTTTGACATATCTGGTAACACTTCATTGGTGGCAAAATATGACTTTGCTTCTATTGTTAAGATATCAAAATGATATCAAAGGTGATCGATATGCAAGAAAAGAAGGGTTTCTCAGTCAACGGATATTTGATGATCTGTGTTTTATTAGTTGCCCAGGCTGCGGCTTTTTTCTATGCCGTTGGGGGAAGCCCCGAAGGCGGAATTATTTTAAGTCTTCTGGTTGGTGCACTCTGGATGGGGTATTTTATGGTGCAGCCGAATCAAGCCAAGGTGATGACTTTTTTTGGTAGCTATGTTGGTACCGTGTCCAATGTAGGTTTGCGCTGGACCATTCCATTGTTTCGCCGAACCAATATCTCACTTCGCATAAGAAACTTCGAAAGCGCCAAAATTAAAGTGAATGACAACCAAGGGAACCCTATTGAAATTGCGTCAATTGTGGTGTGGAAAGTCACGGATACTGCAGAAGCCGTATTTGACGTAGACGATTATGAAAGCTTTGTTCGCATTCAGAGTGAATCTGCTATTCGTAATATGGCAAGTAGTTTTCCTTATGACCCTCGCGATGATGAGCAAGCTGAAGTGGCCCTTCGCAGCCACCCGATAGAGATCTCAGAACGGTTACAAGAAGAAATTCAGGCGCGTTTAGCGAAAGCAGGGATCACTATATTAGAGTCTCGTATTAGCCATCTTGCCTATGCGCAGGAAATCGCAAGCGCGATGTTACAACGCCAACAAGCCTCAGCTATTGTCGCAGCACGCAAACAGATTGTGGATGGCGCAGTAGGAACGGTTGAAATGGCGCTTCAACGACTAAATGAAAAAGGTGTCGTAGAGTTAGATGAAGAGCGCAAAGCGACCATGATCAGCAATCTCCTCGTTGTACTGTGCGGTGATAAGTCAACGCAGCCTGTTATTAATACAGGTACAATTTACTAATAAAGTTTAGTTTCTAATTATGGTGTCGTAGCAACTTAAAGCGGCACATAAGGTTTTTATTTTGGCAAAGAAAAAAGCGTATCCTCTCCGGATAAATGAAAATGTACTTGCCGCTATGGAAAGGTGGGCCGCTGATGATTTACGTAGTGTTAATGCACAAATTGAGTATGTATTAAGACAAGCGCTTGTTAAGCAAGGTAGAGTCAAGCTTGTAGAAAAGGTGGTGGTGGAAGTTGAAGAAATACAACCGTCGAAGAATGATGGTTTATAAGGGCCATTAAGGGATCGTTGGGTTTAGCGGCGCGAGAATGTTTAGAGTAAGCGGTAGGCGCTTTTTTAATGTCGATTAAAGCACTTTTCTTGATTTATCGTCTAAAGGCTTTGGCGCTGATATTGGTGAAATATTCTCACCTTCTTGAATGCACTCCACTGTATTTCTTCCACTATTTTTTGCTTTGTAGAGCGCTTTATCGGCATAGGTGAGAAGTTGTTTGGGGCTTTTGTGCTGGAGTTCATTTGTTTGCACTGCACCAATGCTCACCGTGATTTTATGGCTTTTTAGAAGCGGCTGGGTCTCGTGTAATTTGCTGACTTTTTGTCTAAGTCTATCCAGTATTTGGTGGGGCGAAACTTGGCTTAGAAGCACAATGCAAAAAGCAAATTCTTCTCCTCCAATCCTGCCTATTGCGTCTTCGGAGCGAAAAAAACTCTGCATTGTTTGCGCTACGATGGTTAATACTTCATCACCAAACCCATGCCCTAAGTTATCGTTTATTGATTTAAAGTGATCAACATCAGCAATACCTACCAGTACTTCATAGCTGTTGCGCTTGGCAAACATTAACGACTTAGAGAAAGCATCCATAAAGGCACGCCTGTTGGGAATATTTGTTAGGGCATCAAAATATGCCAGCTTTTCTAATTTGAGATTAGCGTCGCGTAGTTCACTTGTGCGTTCATGCACTAAACTTTCTAAATCGTGTTTTATTCGTTTCAACTCTGAGTTTCTTTTATCAAGCTGTTCAGACTGAAACTTCATCTCGCTTACATTGCGCTGAACAGCAGCAAAGTGTGTAACTTCACCAAAATCGTTAGTCAGCGGGAATATGTTCATTTGCACCCAGAACGGTGTGCCTGTTTTTGTATAGTTCAACAGTGTTTCCGTACACGGATGTTGTTCGATAAGGGCTTGGCGAATGCGATCAGTGGACGCTTTGTCTGTTAAAGTTCCTTGAAAAATTCTGGGCGTTTCGCCTATTAATTCTTCTAAGGAATACTCAGTATGTTTACAGAGAGCTTCATTAGCGTAAATGATCTTGGGAGAGAGTGGGGCGTTGATGTTTTTCGCTTCTGTCACCAAGATCATGTCTTGTGAATTTTGCACAATGTCTTTATAGGAAAAGTCGTTTATTTTTGTGGTAATGTTCGTAAAGTAAACGACGACAAAGGGAGGTGTAATTCCGTTTCCGCTATGTTTCTCTGGGTAGGCATTTACATTAAACCAAGCGGTCTTTTCTATTGTTTTGTCGATAATGCCTAATATTTGATTATCTACAGGTTTGCCCGTAGATAGCACTCGTACTACGGGTAATTCATCGTAGGAAAGCCGTCGGTTTTGCCTATCAATGAATTCCCACGCCTCTACATCCATGCTTTTGTCTTTTAGTTCTTCAAGGCTTAAACTAAGCATCGACGCAGCAGCAGGGTTGGCATACTCCACAGCGCCAGAAGCATTGTGAATAACCACGCCAATTTGCGTGTTTTCTAATAGATTAAACAAGTTAACATTGTTGAAACTCATTGCACTACACCACTTGAAAGCGTCAGTTTGTACGGTTTTTCTATGTACATTGGCGAATCAACGTCAATTAGAGAGAGGGGTTAACTTATATATTAGACTTTAGTTTAAGAAATAGCCAAAAGCTGTGTTTCAAACAGCTTTTGGCGAGAGCGAACTTAGAAGGGAAAATTAATGGCGAGAGGGTTTGTTTAACCGTCTTTTGAGTACAATCCCCCCTAGAAAAAACAATGAAAGTACTGACCAGGCTCCGCCGTGTTCTTCTACTATCACAACCGAATCTTCTACAATATATTCGTTGTTTTCACTCTCAAGAGCGAGGTAGGCCAATGCACTGTCGTCATAGGCATCGGTAAATGCCACCAATACTTCAGTATCTGCATCGTAAAGTTCCAACAAGATGTCGTATTCGCTAGGTGGAAAGCCAGATATTAACGAACTTTCGATGGTGAAGGTATCGGTTGAATCTTCTGAATAAATATAAAACTCAGACGACACGTGGATGGCTTCGTAAATACCGTCTTTACCTAAATACAATACCGCGTATACCGGTGCCCGAGTAAAAATAGTGTCGGCATCAAATTCAATCGAAAACGCAGAGTGGTAACCATCGTAATCAATATCTTGTTCGAGCGTTACCCAGCTTTCATAGATCCAGAACTCATTAACGCTGCTTACTACAATGTCGCTGGATGATTTGTTTACACCCAAATGTTGCTGATGCTTATCGGTTTTACTAAGTGTATTTTGTTGTGTGCCAGTGTCATCGGTAGATTGCTTAACCACACTGTTATTAGACAGAACGTCTGTTGTTTTAGGCAAAAGTGATTCAGCGGCTACAAAGGGGTGGTCGTAGCGGAATTCGGTAGAGATAACCTGTTTATCTTCTGATTTACTGTCAGGACTTGCATGTGCAGGTGATACAAGCGCAAGCTGTAATGTGGCGATAGCAGAGTATGCAGTAAGTGTTAATACTAAGTTTTTCATCTGTCCATCCTTTTCCAATCGATAATGACAGGGTCATTGTTAATCAAAAAAGATGAACAAAAGCTGAAGAGTAACTTAATGGCTCCTCAGCTTGTGAAATAGGCGGTTAGGTTTAGTCGTCGAAGAAATGGTCCTCTTCTTCGTATTCACCTTCCTCGCGCGGTTCAAAGTACGTACCCCATCCATCGTAGGTCACGTCGTGCTTGTCGGCAATTTTTAGCAAAGTGTCTGAATCAGCATTAAGCTTTTCAATATTAAGCTTTCTTTCTACCACGGCGTCGAAGCAAAAAATGGTCTCGCCATCATCTAGCATGAGCTCTTCAGCATCTGTCACTTCAAAACCGGCTTTGAACGCATCAACGGCTGCCTTTTCTAACACGTCGAAGTCGGTGCTGGCGAAGTGGTGCTCAATGGTGTAGTCGGCATCGGCTTGACTGCCATCTTCTAGAAGGGCATCAATAGTTTCTTGGTTAAACTCGTACCACTCTTCTCTTTCATCGAACTGGGTCATAATAAACACTCGTTAGCAATTTAGGCGCAAGTTTACCTGCTTTTTTCCAGTTCATCGACCTGTGTATTAAGCGCATCAAACTTTTGTTTCATTTCATCGTTAAAGTGCGCCATCCACTCTTTGATCGAACGCTCTTCCGTTAGCGGTTCAGGCGAAGAAATATCAATAAGCACAATCCCGTTGTCCCAACGATTCCACTTTACTTTATTGTGTAGGTTACTGGCCGTTACCATAACAATCGGCTCATTGGTGGTTTTGGCTAACCGAAATGCGCCTTGCTTAAAAGGCAGTATACCTCTTCCGTAACTTCTGGTGCCTTCAGGAAATAGCCAAACAGATGTTCTCTTCTTAGCGATACGGTTGGCGGCAATATCCAAGGTATTGCGCGCTTTTCCTGAATTTTTTCTATCGATCATGATGTTCCCAGACAGCCAATAAATTTGGCCGAAGATAGGGATCCACTTCAAACTTTTTTTGCCAATAGTGACCACGCCGGGAAGGGCAGCTTTACAAATTGTAATTACATCAAAGCTGTTTTGATGATTAGCGATAAAAACATAGGGCTCGTTCGTTTTTACAGCGGGGTCTCTTTGTATAACAATTTTGAGGCCCACTATTTTAGCCATAAGCGAATACAAACTACCGGCGGCATGCACGTTATCTTTATGAAAAGGGCGCACAATACAAATGATCAGCAAAATAATGTTGATTAATAAAAAGGCGATAAACAGTGCCGGTATGCGAAATAAAGCGATCAAAACAACTCCTAGATACAATTGACGCGCGCAGTATAGATGAAGTTTCAGCGTACACTTGTCCGATGAGTTTTTACAGCATTAAGGCTTACAAGGTACATCACTCGTAAAAGTTCCTCTTTTATCACCTTTAGTATGAGGAAATTTTGCCGATACCGAATTACAATAAGCAATAGTTTAATTGAACCTGACTCGGTAACCAGTACATGCAGACATTTACTCCAGATGACCTAGAAGAGGATATTCTTGCTGACCTTATGGAGGAAATAAATGAACTCTACGAATCAAGCGAGCAAACCTTGATTGAGCTAGAGCTTCGCCCTGAAGATAACGAACTGCAGCGTGCTCTGTTTCGCTCAATCCACACCATTAAAGGCGACTTGGGCTTGGTTAATTTCTCTCCCATGATCCCGCTCTTGCAGCATGTCGAAGACTTGCTCGATTACTTGCGCAAGGGACAGGTAGCGTATACCAGTACTATGAGCGACTTGGTGCTGCTTACTATGGACAGGGTTAAAGCCTTTGTTGAGGCTGTGATGGCTGACGGTAAAGCTGAGTATGACGATAACCTCCATAATCAACTGGTATTGGCAATTGGTCGTGTAACACCAGAAAATACAGCGGAACACGAGAAGCGCCTTACTGAAGCGGTTTTACTGTTAAATCCGGCGTTAGATATTGTTGCCGATGATGATGACCCGCAAAGTGTTCAGATAAAACCACCTACATTAGCAGCAACGGGTATACCAAAAGACATTAGCAGTGAAAAGAAACAAGATATTTTGTTTTTTCGTGACCTAATGCAAACCATTGAACGTCGCTCTAATTATTGGGGGGGAAGGGGCGATCGTATTGCTAAGTTAGCTATGTATATCAACGACGTTGCGGAAAAGCCGATTGACGAAGACCAACTGGCGGTAGCCAGTTATGTTCATGATTTCGGCATGGCGTTTATGCCATTAAAGTTATTGCACAAAGGCGATGAATTAAGTGACATCGAGTTCAACCTAATGCGCTCGCATGTTTACAAAAGTGCGCGTCTTTTAGAGCACCTAGACCAATGGGATATGGCCCGTAAAATAGTGATGCAGCATCACGAGCGCACCGATGGAACCGGTTATCCGCTAGGCATAAAAGAAGACGATATCTGTGAAGGCGCTAAGCTGCTTGCTATTGTTGATACCTACGACGCAATGACGCACCCAAGGGCGCACAATGAAGATAATGTGCTTTCTAAAAAAGAAGCGGTAATTGAGATCAATCGTAGTGCCAAAGGGCAGTTTAGTATGAAATGGGTGCGACTGTTTAATCAGGCTATGACAGCGCTTTTAACTAAAGGGCAGTAATTAATCACTGGAGCTATCACATCATGGCTGCGGGCTTGGAATTACAGGTGGCTATGAGATAGCAGAAGGTTCCCTCTGCTATCTGAAAAGCGTTAAGGTCTAGTTAACCCCTAACTCTTTAAGCTTACGGGTAAGCGTATTTCGCCCCCAACCTAAACGCTTAGCCGCATCTTGCTTGTGACCATGCGTGTGTTGAAGTGCACGCTCAAGCATAACACGCTCGAAAGTCAGCATAGCGTCGTTAAGGATATTATGATGGCCATCCCGAAGCTGTTTGTCGGTCCAGCTAGCGAGTAAATCTGGCCAATCACCCGATTCGGCACTAGGTTTTTCAATACTGCTATCACCATGAATTTCCGGTGGCAGATCGCTGGGTAAGACCTCTTGCCCACTTGCCATTACGGTTAACCATCTGCATACGTTTTCAAGCTGCCTAACGTTACCAGGCCAGGGTAGTTGAGACATTACGCGCTCAGCTTCTTTAGAAATGCTTTTAGCTTCTACATCAAGCTCTTTGGCAGCTCGGCGAAGGAAGTGGCGCGTTAACAGCGGAATATCTTCGCGGCGTTCGTTCAGCGATGGAAGGTGTACACGAATAACATTTAAACGATGAAATAAATCTTCCCTAAATTTACCTTCAGCAACCCTTTGTTCTAGGTTTTGGTGTGTAGCGGCAATGATGCGCACGTCCACACTTACTGACTGGTGACCACCTACGCGATAAAACTGGCCATCGGCAAGCACACGTAAAAGGCGGGTTTGCACGTCTAACGGCATATCACCGATTTCATCCAAGAACAGTGTTCCACCATCAGCCTGTTCAAAGCGGCCTTGACGAGCAGCTTGGGCTCCCGTGAAGGCGCCTTTTTCATGACCAAACAGCTCAGACTCGACCAAGTCAGCCGGAATTGCCGCCATATTAAGCGCTATGAAAGGTTTGCTCGCTCTTGGGCTGTGTCTGTGAAGCGCATGCGCCACCAGTTCTTTACCCGTACCCGATTGGCCGTTGATAAGCACGCTAATTGAAGAACGTGAAAGTCTACCTATGGCACGGAAAACTTCCTGCATAGCAGGCGCTTCGCCGATAATTTCTGTTACCACATCTTCAACTTGCGTTTTTGAAACGGTTGACTGCTCTCTTGCGTGAGCAAGCGCGCGCTGCGTTAAGGTTACCGCTTCGTCAATATCAAAAGGTTTTGGCAGGTATTCAAATGCCCCTTTTTGATAAGCATTCACAGCACTGTCTAAATCCGAATGCGCTGTCATAATGATGACAGGCAGCAGTGGGTGCGATGCATGTACTTCGTTCAGTAACGTCATGCCGTCCATTTGTGGCATTCTTATATCTGAAATGATGACTTCAGGGGCTTGACCGCTTTGAAGTTGAAGCAATAAATCTTCAGGGTTTTCAAAACTCAAACAGCTGATGTCAGCTGCTTGTAAGGCCTTTTGCAGCACCCAACGAATAGAACTGTCATCATCGACAATCCACACAGACTCATTCGTCATCGTCTGTCTCCTTACGATCTATTGGTATGTAAATTACGAACTCAGTGTGACCAGGGTAGCTGTCTACATCTATTTTGCCGCCGTGGTGGTTTATTAGGGTTTGTGATATGGACAAACCCAGCCCAGAGCCATTTTGCTTACTCGTGACCATGGGATAGAAAAGTGTATCTTTAATTTCAGCTGGAATGCCTGGACCGTTATCAATGATCTTAATTTTTGCTACCAGTGCATGACGCTTTGTTTGAATTGTCATTTGACGTTCTATTCGCGTCACCAGCCTAATTTCGGGATTAGGTGTTTGACTTTCGGTTAGTGCCTGAACGCTATTGCGCACAATGTTGAGTACCGCTTGCTGAATCATGTCAGGGTCGAGCATGAGAGGTGGAATACTTGGATCATAGTCGCGCACTATAGTTATGGGGTTGTCCGAGTCAAAACGCATTAAGCTACGTATTTTTTCAAGTGCTTGATGCACGTTACTCTCTTCGAACCGAGGTAATGAATTCGGCCCTAGCAAGCGGTCAACTAAGTTTCTCAGGCGATCAGATTGCTCAATGATCATGCGCGTGAATTCTTTATGCTCTTCCGTCAGCTCTTTTTCTAATAACTGTGCTGCGCCCCTAATACCGCCCAGCGGGTTTTTTATCTCGTGAGCCAGACCTCTCACTAACTCTCGTGCCGCGTAGTGCTGCGCGTTTTGTAAATTCTCTCGAGAAATACGCTTTTGCTGGTCAATTTTTTTTACTTCAAATAGCAGTCGTGGGCCGTCTTCGAAGTGCAAGTTGGTAACGGTTAAGTCGGCAGATACATAGCGGTTATCTCGAAAAGCCAACTTAATTTCGTTTTCGGTGAAATCTTCACCTTTTCTGATGGCAGCTTTAAGTCGGGTGGTTTCTATTGTGCCCGGCAAGAAAAAATCTTGGAGGGGGTGTCCGATAAGTTGTTTCAACCCAGTTTCAAACAATGCTTCTCCCGCATGGTTGGCGTAAACAATTGAAAGTTTGTTGTCTACCATTACCAATGCGGTATTAAGGCTATTGATAAGCTGTTGTGTTTCTAACTCGGTGGAATGCATCCGAGCTCGTCTCCTTTGCACCATAATTGTGCATTGTAGCTTGCAATGAAGCGTTGCGCGAATAAAGAGACCAAGATGAAATATTCACTGAACCTCTATGGTGCGCATACACAACAGTGGTTGCACGCTATTAGTTATTAATTAACGCCGATGCCTGATGAAGGTAAAGGGTTTGTAATGGAGACGATGCAAGAGTCTTGCCCGTATTGTTCGTGAGTTCAACTTTATAAGTATGTGCCCCACGATGGATACCAGAAAGCTTAAAAACGCCTGAACTATTGCTAGCTAATGGGGCGTCGTCAAAGATTAATCGGTAGATTGGCGCTTTGGTTGCACCAGGTTGTGCCGCAGAGATGGTTAACTCTCCTAAGTTATTTCGGATTGTCGCTTCCGGTGCAGGTGACTTAATGACTACGCGATATTTGAGCTTGGGGGCAGCCGGCTTCGCAGGGGGAGGTGGGGTAACCTTTGCCGCGGTTACTACGTTTTGCGTTTTTACATCGAACGCTAAGGGTTCTGCGTTTTGCTGCGGCTTGTCGGTGTAAGTCACAGAGCCGTCTTTACCTACCACCTTGTATATGGTCATTGGAGAGGTAGCTGCAGCTGACGTTGTATTGTCGCTTTGTTCGGTTTTGCTTTCTTGTGCTTCTTGTTGGGTACTTTCTTGGCTCAGCATTTCCGCTTGCACAGGCAGTAAGCCGTTGCCGCTACTTAGTAATAGCGAAAGTAAGCAAATGTGTCGCGTCATGTTGTGCACGTGTCGTTACCTGATTAATCTGGTTTTGGCTAGCTGGCTAATTCACATAGCTTGCTACGTTTGGCTTATTGATAACCTCTTTAGATGTATGCAAATGCAAGCGGGCAAAGCCCTGTGCGCAGTTGATGCAGCATGAAAGAGTGTTCGTTAGCATAGCTATAAAAACATAGTAGATAAATCGTACGCATAAAAAAAGCCCGCAGAGCGGGCTTTAGTATAAATTGCTATACAGTGCGGATTTACACGCTGTAGTACATGTCGAACTCAACTGGGTGAGTAGTCATGTTAAGTTTGGTTACTTCTTCAGACTTAAGGTCGATGTATGCATCAATCATGTCGTCAGTCATAACGCCACCTGCTTTAAGGAAGTCGCGGTCGTTATCAAGAGCTTCAAGCGCCATTTCTAGCGAGCTTGCAACTGTTGGAATTTCAGCAGCTTCTTCTGGCGGTAGGTCGTACAAGTCTTTATCCATTGAATCACCAGGATGGATCTTGTTCTTAATACCGTCGATACCCGCCATAAGCATAGCGGTGAACGCTAGGTATGGGTTGGCTGTTGGATCAGGGAAACGTACTTCGATACGACGCGCTTTATCGCTAGTTACGTGAGGAATACGAATAGACGCAGAACGGTTACGTGCAGAGTATGCAAGCATTACCGGTGCTTCGAATCCAGGAACTAGACGCTTGTATGAGTTAGTAGAAGCGTTAGCAAACGCGTTGATTGCGCGCGCGTGCTTGATAATACCACCGATGTAGTAAAGTGCTTCTTCAGAAAGGCCTGCGTACTTGTCACCCGCGAAGATGTTTACGCCGTCTTTAGAAATAGACTGGTGGCAGTGCATACCAGAACCGTTATCGCCAACTAGAGGCTTAGGCATAAAGGTAGCAGTTTGGCCGTATGCGTGTGCAACGTTGTGAACAACATACTTATAAACTTGGATTTCGTCAGCTTTCTTAACTAGCGTGTTGAATTGGCAAGCAATTTCGTTTTGGCCAGCAGTTGCTACTTCGTGGTGGTGCGCTTCGATAACAAGGCCCATTTCTTCCATAACTAGACACATTGCTGCACGGATATCGTGCGCAGAGTCCACTGGTGGTACTGGGAAGTAACCGCCTTTAACGCCAGGGCGGTGTGCCATGTTGCCGCCTTCAAACTCTTCGCCAGAGTTCCACTTTGCTTCAGAAGAGTCAATCTTGTAAAAAGAACCCGCCATGTCAGTGTGGAAGCGTACGTCATCAAAAAGGAAAAACTCTGGCTCTGGGCCGAAGAAACATGTGTCACCGATGCCAGTTGATTTTAGGAATTCTTCTGCACGACGAGCAACTGAACGTGGGTCACGCTCATAACCTTCCATTGTAGAAGGCTCAACCACGTCACAACGGATATTTACTTGTGTCTCTTCAGCGAAAGGGTCAACTACGCAGCTGTCAGCATCTGGAAGAAGAACCATGTCTGATTCGTTGATGCCTTTCCAGCCAGCGATTGAAGAACCGTCGAACATTTTACCTTCTTCGAAAAACTCTTCATCAACAACGCTCGCAGGAATAGATACGTGTTGTTCTTTACCCTTTGTATCGGTAAAACGTAAATCTACAAACTTCGCTTCACTTTCTTTAATCAGCTCTAATGCCTTTTCTACTGACATCGTGTCCTCCAGGTTTAATGTAAAAATGCGGAATGATCAGCTTCACTCCAACAGTGGCAAAAGTGAAAGCGATTATCATGCCATTTATATGTATACCGATTTCTGTGGCATAGACGGGCATCTATCACTTCCGTTTGAATTAAATTGCATCATATTGGTGCAGTGTTGCACCAATATGGCATATTGTGCTCATTTATACGTCAATCAGCCTAGATTACTTTGTAGCGTATAGCCACCAAATATGATCAATTAGGTGTAATGGGGCTGGTTGTTTATTGAACAAGTGTTTGAAAACCAATAAAACTCGTTTCCATCAAAAAAAAGATGCGCAAACGTCGTGGTTTTTCTGTACAATCCGCGCAAATTTTTCTATCTGCATTTTTTTGCAACAAATCTAACGCATACTCCTTTCCACTGAATTGAAGTAGACGTTGATTTACACAGGCTCTATATAAGCATGAATACCACTGATATTAATAAATTGCGTAACATCGCAATCATCGCCCACGTTGACCACGGTAAGACCACCCTGGTAGACAAACTGTTACAGCAGTCTGGCACCCTTGAATCTCGAGGCGAGCAAGAAGAGCGCGTAATGGACTCGAACGACATCGAGAAAGAACGTGGCATTACCATCCTAGCTAAGAATACAGCGATTAACTGGAACGACTACCGTATCAACATCGTAGACACTCCAGGACACGCTGACTTCGGTGGTGAAGTAGAGCGTGTAATGTCGATGGCTGACTCTGTACTTCTACTTGTAGATGCGCAAGAAGGCCCGATGCCACAAACCCGTTTCGTTACGCAAAAGGCATTTGCTCAAGGTCTTAAGCCAATTGTTGTAATCAACAAAATCGACAAGCCTGGTGCGCGTCCTGACTGGGTTATGGATCAAGTTTTCGACCTATTCGACAACCTAGGTGCAACTGACGAACAGCTAGATTTCCAAGTTGTTTATGCGTCTGCACTTAACGGTTGGGCATCACTAGATGCAGATACTAAAGAAGACGATATGACGGCATTGTTCCAAACTATCGTTGATCAGGTTTCTCCTCCTGATGCAGATATCGACGGCGCATTCCAAATGCAGATCTCTCAGCTTGACTACAACTCATACGTGGGTGTAATCGGCGTAGGTCGTGTTAAGCGTGGTTCTGTTAAGCCAAACCAACAAGTAACGGTTGTTACTGCTGATGGCAAAAAGCGCAACGGTAAAGTTGGCCTAGTTTACGGCTACCTTGGCCTTGCTCGTCACGAAGTTGAATCTGCTCACGCGGGCGACATCATTGCAATCACAGGTCTTGGCGAACTTAAGATCTCTGACACCATTTGTGACATCAACACTGTAGAAGCACTTCCTCCGCTTACGGTTGACGAGCCTACAGTAACCATGACGTTCCAGGTAAACACCTCGCCGTTTGCAGGTAAAGAAGGTAAGTATGTAACGTCTCGCAACATTCTAGAGCGTCTTAACGACGAACTAGTACACAACGTTGCGCTTCGCGTTGAAGAAACTCAAGACCCTGATAAGTTCCGCGTATCAGGTCGTGGTGAACTTCACTTAGGCATTCTTATTGAAAACATGCGTCGTGAAGGTTACGAGCTTGCTGTATCTCGTCCAGAAGTAATTCTGAAAGAAGTAGATGGCGAAACACAAGAACCTTACGAAACGCTGACTATTGACTGTGAAGAGCAACACCAAGGCTCTATTATGGAACAGCTTGGTCTGCGTAAAGCAGAAATGACTGACATGTCTCCAGATGGTAAAGGTCGTGTACGTATTGACTTTATCATTCCAAGCCGTGGCCTAATTGGTTTCCAAACAGACTTCATGACGATGACGTCAGGTTCTGGTTTGCTGTATCACACGTTCGATCACTACGGTCCGTACAAAGGCGGTATCATTGGTAAGCGTAAAAACGGTGTTCTTATTGCCAACGCAAATGGTAAAGCACTAACTAACGCCCTGTTTAACCTACAAGAGCGTGGCCGCCTATTTATCGGTCACGGTGTTGAAGTTTACGAAGGTATGGTTATTGGTATTCATAGCCGTGACAACGACCTAACAGTAAACGCGCTTAAAGGTAAGCAGCTTACAAACGTACGTGCCTCTGGTACTGACGAAGCGCAAACTCTAGTTCCACCAATCAAAATGTCTCTTGAGCAAGCGCTTGAGTTTATCGATGATGATGAACTAGTAGAAGTAACGCCAGAGTCTATCCGTATTCGTAAGAAGCTTCTTACTGAAAACGAGCGTAAGCGCGCATCACGTGCACCTAAGTCTTAATAGCTTCTAAGACTTACATTGATTTTAAAAATGCCAGCGTCAGCTGGCATTTTTTTTCCATTTTGCCGATGAGTTTAGCCTGTAACTTTTCAAATCGTGTGTCAACTTACACACCGTCACTTCCCATCAATAAAACGGCTTTCTAGCGTTATCACTAAAACGTTAGAAAAAGTTTAAATATCGACCAAAGGTTAGTGGTTAAATACATTCAGAGATTCTATGCTTGAAAAAAGCAGTCCGCATAGTTCAATACCCAGCGAGCACTTATCTATGCGGATTGGTACAATAGGCAAACGCCTTAACACATCAGCTAAGTCGTTGTAATATTTACGTCAAATGACCTAATGAAAGGGGAAGGGTAGTGTTTTCTGTAGCAGTAGTTGAAGATGATCCTATCACGCTTGATCTTATAACCGACGCGTTGGAAACGCGGTTAGATGCTACCGTATATCCGTTCACGCGTAGTAAGTTTGCAAGGGATTTTTTGCTGCAACAAAGCTCTGAATCTATAAGTTTGATTATTAGTGATCAAATAATGCCAGATTATGACGGACTTAGTCTCCTAAAAACCTGTCAGTCATCTGGCTTGAATGTTCCATTTTTACTCATTACTGCCGACCCTAGCAAAGAATTAGTAATAGAAGCACGTAAACTGCAAGTCACCGGGTTTTTGGCTAAGCCACTTAACATGGAAGAGCTTGTACAAAAGTCGAAAGAAGTGGTGTCTAAGGCTAGCTAAGTCTATCGATGTTTTTACACTTTATTGCTTACACGCTAAACGTTTCTGTGTGAACAGTAAATCCATACCGGACTTAATGACGGCTTCCGTAAAACTGACGTATTCGGCAATGCTCATCTTTTTTGCTTTTGGAACTATTTATTTATCTCTAATAAAGCACATTTCGATATAGCAAATTCGGGTTAATTCGTCTCACCCTCTAGTTTATGAGGCGCTAAGATTCTACACTGTTGACATAAGTTTTTATGCAACAGGATGTAATGTGAGCGCCTTATTCGATAATACCCCTCCTAGAAAAGACACGTTTTCGTTTAAATGGCAAAAGTACAAAGGGAAAGACATCATTCCTGCGTGGGTTGCCGATACTGAGTTTCGTTGCGCGCAGCCAATTCTAGACGCCATTTCGGGTCAGGTTGAGCATGGCAACATGGGTTACATACTGCCTGCACATCACGAAGGCGCTATTCAGGCTGTAGTGAGATGGCTTAAAGATAAGCATAATTGGGAAATTCAACCCGAGTGGCTAGTGTGGACACCAGGCGTTGTGCCAGCTTTTAACGTAGCGTGTAAAGCCTATTGTGAACCCGGTGATAAAGTACTTATTCAAACACCTAATTATCCGCCCCTACTGGCTGCCCCAAAGCTAAATGGTCTCGAACGGGTAGATATAGGCACGGTAGTGCAAAATGACGACGGCACGAGTTCTGAAACTATCTCAAGCGTTGAAGGTGCGCGCTATACGTTAGATTTTGAAGCATTAGAAAGAGAAGCGGCTGATCCTAAATGTAAGCTGTTTATTCTTTGTAACCCAATGAACCCGGTAGGTTCGGTGCTTACTAAAGCTGAGTTAGATCGCATTGCTGAGATCTGTAACGCGAACAACGTTAAGCTATGTTCTGATGAAATCCACTGCGACCTTATTCTAGAAGAAGGCAAGCAGCACATACCGGCGGGCCGCGAGTCGAACCTTGCTGAAAATAGCGTTACGCTAATGGCTGCCAGTAAAACATTTAATATTGCTGGTTTGGGAACGTCTTTTGCCATCATCCCTAATCGCCAACTGCATCAGGCATTTACCAATGCCGCAGCGGGCATCGTACCTTGGGTTACTGTATTGGGCTTGGCGGCTACAGAAGCAGCATTTACTCAATGTGACGAGTGGCATCAGCAGCAACTTACCTACTTGCGTGAAAATAGAGATATGGTGTTTAACACAGTAAACAGTATTGACGGGCTTAAAATGCTCAAAGCCGATGCGACTTTCCTTGCGTGGGTAGACGCCAGTGGACTAGGTGTAGAGAACGTCCAGCAGTGGGCCGAAGAGAAAGGCGTAGGCCCGTCACCAGGCATCGATTTTCACAAGGCCGATCATTTCAGAATTAACTTTGGCTGCAGCAAAGCGATGCTCCAAGATATTCTGCAACGCCTTGCCAGCTAGAAATTTAGGGGGGCAGAGTCATGACTCTGACCCCCTAATTTGGGGCTGTTAGCTAAATACACCGACTAGTTTATACAGACCTAAACCAATTACAGTACCCACTACTAGAAAGCCTGCCAGGTTACTTTTCCATGTGTTTCTAAACTCTCCCAGTGCGGTGCTTTTATTCATAACGACCAATAGAAATATGGCAATAATTGGCAGTAAAAGAGCATTAGTCGCTTGAGCAAACAAGATGGCGGGTAGGGGCTTAAAGCCAAGTGCTGCAACGCTGACACCCACTACAATGATGATAAACCATACCGCTTTAAAGCTCTTGCTTTGCATATCGTCAGAAAGCCCCAGAGCTCCTGTTACCGCATAAGCGGCTGCTAGCGGCGCAGTGATAGCACTGGTTAAGCCTGCGGCGAATAACCCTAGTGCAAAGAACCACTGAGCTTTGTCACCTAAAACCGGTTTAAGCTGTTCGCCCATGTTTGAAGCGTCCATAGTGGCAGCTTGATTGAAGAACGCCATCATTGCTGTTGCCATTACGATAAGCGTGATAAGCCCACCCATACTAATAGCTCTAGCAGACTGGTTTCGGCACGCGACGACCGCTTCTTGTTTATCTTGGCCTTTCGATGATTTTGCAACTAGGCTCGCGTGAAGAAACAAGTTATAAGGCACGATGGTGGTACCAATAAGCGCCAGCACCGTGGTAATGGCGTCAGCGTCCAGCCGCGGAGACATTAACTGACTAAACATCGCGGCGATATCAGGTTTGGCTACCAACAGCGTGATAAGAAATACGCCAGCCATAATAAAGACGAGATAAACCAGTACTGTCTCTATCCACTTGTAGCTGCCCGACCAGAGTAAAACTATAGCGATCGTGCCCAAAATACTGGCCCAGGGGCCAATGCCTATACTGATAAATGCGTCTAGCCCGATTGCAGCGCCGGTTAGGTTGCCCGATTCATAGGCTGCGTTGCCAATGCCGATAGCACTGACAATAAGCACGATAAAAAGATTCTTTAGCCATGGCTTGTAAGCCATGTTTTTCATTGCACTGGCTAGGCCTTGGCCGCTGGCCACACCTAAACGCGCAGCCATGTCTTGCAATACTATGGTTGCGAATATGGAGAAAAGGAGCGCCCATACTAGGTGAAAGCCAAAGTTTGCTCCTGCCAGACTTGCCGTAGTTACTGTTCCAGGGCCAATAAAGGCGGCCGCGATGATGTATCCTGATTTATCTTTTGCCATTGCAACGACTCTTAGTTAAGTTTTGCTATCATGACAATAGGTAGGCGAGCACGCAACAGTACCGCTAAACCAATACAGTAACAGATTGGTTTTAAACCTATTGTCGCGTGCCCAGTGTAGAAGTTTGTTGTTTACTCTTTACCTTATTCCCCATTATTTTGGGTAGATAAAAGGTTACAAAACATGCCCTCTACAAAGTGGCCGCGCAGACTACCGTTTCATAAAAGAGAACGCAAATTAAAATAGGATGGTAATGGTGAAAGATGGGTTTCCAATAAACACAATCAGCGGTATTGTTTCGCTTCCCAGTTTCGAGAATGTGCTTCCGGATGCTTATTATGTAGATGGAATGATCTTTGCCGTTGCCTCCGCACCAGAAATTCCCATGCCCGAACAGTGGATGCCGTGGCTCATACAGTCTAGTGACAGCCACCTTGTAGACAAAGATGTAGATAAGCTTGCCGATACATTAATGAATGGCCTGCGGGCGCATTTAGATTTTATGCGTCAAGAAAAGTCGCCCATGCCTAATGAATTAATCGTTGCGATAGAGGTGCGAGGAGCGACGAGGCCTTCGAAAGAGCTCGAAAGCTGGCTAAATGGACTTTTACACGTGCACAAGCAATTAGAACCTGTGTGGCAAAATGCGTGGAACCATTGGGAGAAGCATCTAGAAAAAAGTAAGGCGAACAAGAAAGACTGTGACAGTAAAGAGCCTGAGGAAAAAGAACCCGCAGAAGCTCGTCTGTCTCGATGTTTAAAGCTTTTCTCAACGCTTGCTAATATTGAATTAGCCTTGTCTTACAGAAACGACAAACAAGCTGCTCAGCTTGAAAGTAATATCAACATGCTCGTTAAACAGCTTCCTTCGGTGCTGGCAGATTACACTAAGTTGTCAGGGGAGCTAGCAGGCGCGTTACCCAATCAATTTGAAACTTTTAACAAAGTAACCTAGGGGGAAATTTGCTAGCTGGGAGCTACAGGAGAAGCAGAAAACAAAAAGCGCTAATTCAAAACTAGCGCTGTCTTTGTTGTTGATGTCGTTGATTCAACGTGTGTTTAAGCGAAGCGGTATAACTGTCTAGTTCAAGCTTTGCCTTTTCGTATTGCTCGTTAAGAAGCAGTGATGCAGGCTCCCTCATGAGCGCCTTAAAGGCAATATCTGTCTGCTTGAGCAAATGCTTGAGGTGTTGATTACTGTCATCCATGTATAGCATTCCGATAAAAACAATTCGTTTAAACCCGAGAAACAGCAGGTTCTGGGCGACTATGTGCAATGCTTACAACACTCTCAACAACAAGCTTAAAATTACTTCTCACACTACACAGCAGTACTGGTTCCTTGAGTACTGACTTTTCAATAGCTTTGTACGTGCGCCTTTACTATTTAGTTTGGCTTAAACTTTTATAAAGGTTTTACCACAGCCAGGCAAACGATGGCGAGAATAATAAGCACCGGCGCTTCATTTAAAAAGCGATAAAAGCGCGGAGAGTGTCTATTTTCGTCGCGTGCAAATTGCTTCATTAACTTAAACAAATAGAAGTGATAGCCGTAAATAGCAAGCAGCAGCAGCAACTTTATGTGAAGCCACCCCGACATTTTAAACCACGTTCCACCATAGCTAACAATAAGCGCAACGCCGAATGCCAGAGTTAACAAGGCGAATGGAGTAACAAAGAACCACAGGCGACGTTCCATTACCTTAAATTCGTCTTTTACCACTTGAGATTTCGTCGTCGCGTGATAAACGAAAAGTCGCGGTAAATAGAAAAGTCCTGCCATCCAAGCCAGCATGAAAAAGATGTGCAGCGCTTTAAACCATAAAATGTACATACTAATAATGAGCCTTTTGTAAGAAGCTTTGTAAGATATTCCACGTTACTACGCCAATAATATCGTTTAGCTCCTGATCGTAAATATAAACTGCGCCAGAGCGCGAATTTTTAAGATGTTCGTATACTTCGTGCAGTGTAGACTGCGCGCTAATACCTTCCATTTCGTAATAGTTTAACGCTGTTGCATCGTGTTCCAAACTTACATTGTATTGGACCAGCTTATACTGCACATCTATTTCAAATTTTAACTTCTGAATGACAATTTTTGTTGGATCGCTTTCTAAGTAGTTAATTAACGCTTGCTCTGGCGCATCGTGAAATAGCTTGTACTCGGTATTCATCGCTGCAAGTACGCCCGTTTTCTCAAGTGCTTCACGAATAGACGAGATAGCGTAAGGGAGATTTTGATAATCAAGCTGGCGTATGAAAATAGAGCGGTTGCCAAAGAACTGCGTAGAAGTCACGTAAGCAGGCACAATTACCAACATGGCTGGTAGGATAATTTGCGGGCTGTACGATAGTTCCATAACCGCGGAAAGCGCTGCAAGAGGCGCGTGCAATACTGCGGTCAACATGCCTGCTATGCCTAACAGGGCGAAACTATTGGTAAATTCGGGTACGTCAATAAAGTACGACAGTGGCAATAAAAGTACGGCGCCAGCGAGCATGCCAATAACCATCACTGGGCCAATGATCCCTCCTGGAATACCGAGGCCAATAGCAAATACCGCCAAGATAACTTTAAACACCAAAGTAGAAACCAACAGCAGCGCGCCGGGGGAGCTATCAAATAAGTGCTCAACATCGATAAAGTTGGCGCCAAGGGCTTCAGGTATAAACATACCAATAGTACCGGTAATTAGCGCAGCAAGTATTAAACGCCACACCATGGAAACCGGCCTGAACCACGTCATCACTCGCATAAGCTGGCTATTGAATAAAACGGCCAGCATGCCTAACAGAATGCCTAGCAGCACCAAGTAAAAATACATCCACTGGCTAAATGCATTAAACGATAAAAACGAAAGCTCGTTTACTTCCCCAAAAACAATGCGAGTGAGCACCGAACCACAGGCAGCAGCCAGCATGACAGGAACAAAAATATGTATTTTGTATTCCCTAAGTACCACTTCCATCACGAATATTACGGCAGCAAACGGGGTGTTGAATGATGCCGAGATCCCTGCCGCAATGCCGCAGCCTGCAAGTATTCGAATACTGTTATAAGGCAAGCGAAGCCATTGCCCTAAGAAACTACTGCCTGACGCGCCTAAATGAACGGAAGGGCCTTCTCGACCAACAACGAAACCGCCGGCCAGGGCTAGCATGCCCCCAAAGAACTGGTTAATGGTGGTTCTAAATGGAATATGACCGTAATAGTACTTCACTCGATGAATAACAAAGGGAATACCTAAACGGTAGTGCTTGAAGCCCGTAAGAAAGGCAATAAATAGAATTAACCCTACACTGGTAAATGGCATGATAAGCCAAACAAACCAGTCATAGGTAAGCACCGACTGAAGCGACGAAACGCCTGTTTCTTGTAGCCATTCTACGCACAGCCGAAACAGTATAATGATAAGCGCCGCGCAGGTTCCCCCTACAATGCCCAGCATGCACAACTGAATGGATGTGCGTGGATGAGCTACTTCCTCTCTTAAAGCCTGCAAGCGCATGTTGTGGTACAGTAGATTAACGTAAAAAGAAGCTTACCATAAACACCTAAAATTCATAATGTTTAGAGCGCCTTAGCGCACGGTGTTTTTTGTTGATGTAGATATCATGACGACAGATCAGTTAAAAGAAGTTTTAGGCAACTACAAGTGGACACTGTTAGTGGCGCTTATTATGTTTGCCATGGTTGGGTTCGGCTATAAGCTAGCGCGAATTATTGACGAAGGCGACAGCAAGAAAGTACAGGCTCAGCAAGAAACTATTGCTATTTTGTCTGAAGAAAATCATGCGCTTACTACCAAAGTGAATCAGCTGGAAGTCGCCATGGAGCTTGCCACGCTCGAGACGGAGAGCATTACCAATACGTTAGGCGAACAGAAAAAAGAACTTGAGGCGCAACAAGAGTTACTGAGTTTCTATGAACGCGTCGTGGCGCCTGAGAAAACCGACGAAGGTTTTGCCATTGAAGGGGTAGAAGTTTTTAAGTTAAGTGACAATACCTATCAACTTAGGTTGGTTCTGCTGCAGTCTAAACAGCAAAAAGCAGTGATAAATGGCAGTTTAGATATTTCCGTAGTCGGTCAGCGAAACGGTCAAGCAATCACGCTAAGATCGGGCGAATCGAGCCTGCTGGCAGAAGATATCAAATATCGCTTTCGCTTTTTCCAAGCCGTTAACGTAACTCTCACTATCGATGAAGATATAAATCCCGAATCCATTGCTTTTTCTACAACGGTCTATCAATACAAAACCCGTAAAGGCAACTATGAGATAAGCGTGCCGTGGAATGAAGCGCTATCTGTCGAAATAGAGTAATCGCTGTGAGGCAGCGCTATCCTATCCGTTAATTCAACCTTTTAACGCATCGAAAGCTTTATTCAAACAAATACCAGTAGCCATAACCCACAAGAAACGCAGGAATAGCAGAGTACACTGTGGCAATAAGCGCTGCTTTGGGTGAGAGCGCAATGGCGGGAAACAACGCGTCGCCGTCATTACTTATTGCATTGCCAAGTTTTGCTGAAAATGGAACTGCGCCATTAAGGTATAAGCTGGTTACCAATATCTGCGGACCGCAGCCAGGTAAGAACCCGATGGTGATCGCCAAACCAACTAAGCCGGGGCCCATGGATTGAAGCAGCCCTGCAATGTCTAGCCCAAACCAGACAACAGACAGCTCGAACATAAGAAACGCGAGTACTACCCATGCCAATACAAATTGCGTGTCTAGTGCGGCTTTCTCTTGCCATTTAGGCGGAGGCGGAATTAAATCCTCTTTCGTAATCGAAGCGTATCCGCTTCCCGAACCACACAAAGACCATAGTCCAAGGCTCGAAATACATAACGCGGCACCAATCAGCGTTAGTGTACTTTCACTGATAGCAAGGTAACTGTGTACGGGAAGTTGAAAGGCCAAACCAAGCGCAATCGCCAACGAGGGTAAGCTCGCAATCATCCAGAATACTTTAGAAAGTGATATAGCTTTGTGGCTTACTGTTTTGGGTTTATCACAGTTTTGCGATTGTTGGAGCGCACCATCGGCTTCAGGAGCCTGGTAATTATGAAATTTATTGACCACTAGCCCCGTCATTGCACCCACCGTGACGCTGACGGCCATTACGGTTAAGGCATCTAACGGTGCTTGGGCGAGTAACAGAAATGCGGCATCGCCCATAGTGCTGGTTAGCACTGCTACCACGGCTCCAAAGCTTGTCACACCTCGCGTGTACTGAGTGACAACGATGATAGCACCACCGCAGCCTGGCAGAGCACCAAGTAGAGCAGATAATCCTACCTCATGCACAGGGTGCGCTTTCATATAATTACCAATGGCTTCGGCCGAAACGCGCAACGTGGCGACGTAATAAAGCGCAAGCGATGCATATACAAACGCTGCCACTTGAAAAAATGCATCTGACAACACCGATAAAGTAACCGCACGGGTGCTGTTATAAGTAAGAAGAATGGCTATAAACAGCGGCATCAACAGCCGTTTATTGGTTAAGTGAGGAAAAAAAACGTTTTTTAATAGGGCGCTAGTAAAAGAAGGTAAGTGTTCATACCGGACCACCGCCTTAGCGCTTTTTGATGTGTGAGACGCCGTATCCATTACAACTACACCCTCGACCTATTGTTATCCATGTTTAAGGCGTGCCTAGTTAAGCACGCCTAGTTTTCGCAACGCCTTAGCTCGAAAGCGTAACTGTGCCTTTCATGATGCCGATGTGACCAGGGAATGAGCAGAAAAACATGTATTCTTCATCTTTGCTTAACCCTTCAACAGAAAAGGTCGTTGAAGTTTGTTCACCGCCGCCAATAATGTCAGTCGCGCCAATTACGCGCTCATCGTCTGGCTTAACGTAATTGTTGTCTAAACCCGCACTCATACCGTCTGTTGCCACTGCTTGTCCGTTGGCTTTTGTTGTCATCACCCAGTTATGGCCCATGGCTTGTTTAGGTAACTGACCTGTGTGTTTTAGAGTCACGGTGAATTCACTACAGCTTGCAGGAATAACCACATTTGACGTGTTGAATTGCATGGCATCGTTTGATTCCACAGTCACTTCGCATTCGTTAGCAAATGCACTTGAGGCCATAAGGAAAAGGGTTGCGCTACCAAGTAACTTCTTGATCATAAAAAATGTCCTTTGAATGTTGATTAACTTTACCTGCGGGAGGTATTAGATGATTCAATTTTCATTACGAAAAAGAATAGCACCGGATCATTATAAATGCTAACGATTATCATTTATATTAAATTATTGTGTAGAACAAGCTCTTCTGTATTTATCGAGCTTTTTATTTTTAGATGCATAAGGAATGTATATGTCTTCGATACGACATACAGCTCAACGCGTTCGAATTGGATACAAGGACGATGTGCTGAACACTGTGTTTTTAAAAAATTATCTAGATGGCGTGACTTGTGTTGCCAATTTATTGCTACGCGATAGAGACAAATTTTCAGTCTATAAAAATGCGGTTGAGGTGCTTTATGAAACCCTGTGTGCTCCGCTGGTCAGTCAGCAATGGCGGCATAGTTGTTTAGATCATTTGTACAAGCCGTTACTTAAAGCTGAGCGCTACGCGTGTGACGAGAGTGATCGAATTGCGCTTGCGAGAATAAAAATAGACATGAACACCAGAGAGTCTGTTGATCTTTGATGTTCAGTAAAGATCAACAGGCTCTCGTACTCATTTTTTAATTCAGTGTCTAGGGGCCAGTGCTTTAATGCCACCAGCCTTAACAGGGCTCTGATGAAAGCGTGTTAATCACGCTGAAAATTAGTAATACCAATACAAGGATACGAGTCATGACAGCAACACGCGCAGAACGCGACAGTATGGGCGAGCTACAGGTCCCCGAAAATGCACTCTACGGCGCGCAAACTCAGCGTGCCATTCAAAACTTTCCTGTAAGCGGGCAGCGCATGCCCGAAGCCTTCGTACGCGCGTTGATAACAGTAAAAAAAGCCGCAGCACAAGCCAACATGAAACTCAAAGTGTTGGATAAAGATCGCGGCCAAGCGATAGTTAAAGCCTGTGATGAGCTGTTGGCACTTGATGATGTGATGCAGCATTTTCCCGTTGATATATTTCAGACTGGTTCAGGCACCAGCACAAACATGAACGCCAACGAGGTCATTGCTCGCTTAGCCTCTCGTTATTCTAGCGAAGAGGTTCACCCGAATGATCATGTAAATTACGGGCAAAGTTCAAATGATGTGATCCCTACCACCATTCATGTTAGCGCGGCCATTGTATTGTCAAACGAGCTTATACCGGCCGTTGAACGTTTAGTTCGTACCATCGAAGTCAAAGCAAAGTCGGTAGCGCAATACTGCAAGACCGGACGCACTCACCTCATGGATGCGATGCCTGTAGGCATGGATCAAAGCTTACTGGCTTGGGCTTCTCAGCTTAAGCAGCAGGTTAAAACCCTGCGCGCTGTGCAGCCAGCTATTCAAACCCTTGCCCAAGGAGGCACTGCCGTGGGAACAGGTGTAAACGCCCATGCGGATTTTGCTACGACATTTTCAGATGCGCTAGGGGAGCTGACCGACATTGCGTTTAAGCCCGCTGAAAATTTCTTTGCATTGATTGGCTCTCAAGACACAGCAGTGACGCTTTCCGGTGCGACAAAAAGTCTGGCTGTCACCCTTATGAAAATTGCTAATGACTTGCGCTGGATGAATTCTGGGCCTTTGGCTGGTTTAGGTGAGATTGCGCTGCCTGCGCTACAGCCAGGTTCATCAATTATGCCCGGCAAGGTAAACCCGGTTATTCCAGAAGCAGTAGCGATGGCTTCAGCGCAGGTAATAGGTAACGATACGGCGATTACTGTAGGCGGGCAGTCTGGTAACTTTGAACTAAACGTAATGCTACCGATGATTGCCAGCAATTTGCTTTCAAGTCTGTCGCTTATGACCAACAGTGCGACGCTTATCGGCGAGCAGGCGATCGAGGGCTTTACTGTAAATCAAAATAACATTGAAGCGGCGCTTTACAGAAACCCCGTGCTCGTCACCGCGCTCAACCCTGTTATTGGCTATGCTAAAGCCGCAGAAATAGCAAAAACAGCCTACAAAGAAAACAAGCCTGTTATTGATGTGGCTGAAGCGATGACAGATATCCCCAGAGGCGAGCTAGAATCACTGCTAGACCCGAAAAAGCTTACCACACCTTAAGCGATGAGAGAAAACGAAGATGATAAAAAGTGCGATCTATGAGCGCACTTTTTTTGTGGTTAAAGAGACGTTTGTATACAAACAGGACGCACTAAAAAGTCGCATAATTTACGCTTGATTAAAAACTGCTCAGCGATTGGCACGTTCTTGGCTTATTCGAGGGTTATTATCAGGGTAAAACGTGTTTTAACCGGTATACAGTTGCTGTATGCGAACGGGATTTTTGATACAGTGACGCAATAAATAAATTGTATAGCTGCGTAAGACAGCAACAGACACTAGCGCTAATAGGTTTTGCTTATTGTCATGGCTAATTGCTATGAGGAAAGTGACGCCTTTTCGGGAATAAAAAATGACAGAAACTTGCTTTCGCATGAAGGGCACTACGCTCACCAGTATTGTGTTAGAAGTAATAGATTTTGAGCCAGATAATTTTGAAGCTCAGTTATCTCAGAAGGTCGCGAGCGCGCCGCAGTTCTTTACCCGTTCCTCACTGATTTTACATTTAATAAAGCCTTTATCTGCTACAGAGTTCGAGCTGCTGGTGGCGCTATGTCGTCGACTGCAATTGCAGCCTATGGCCGTGAAAGGTGAAGTGGCAGAGTTGAAGCCCACTATCAATGATTTGGGGTTAGCTGATGTAAGCCAAAGCAAATTTACAGACAGCGCCCTTCGTTCGAACAAAGCGAGCGGAAGTGAAAACAATAATGGTAGCGGCGAAAACGCGTCTCAAACCGCACAACAAGATCAAACCGTTTCTGCGCCGCCAAAAAGTGAACCGGCTCCTGCAGCCGCAACCACGCTCAAACCTGCCAAAGTGATTAACCGCCCAGTACGTTCTGGTCAGCAAGTCTATGCTGAAGGCGGTGATTTGGTGGTAACGGCTTCTGTAAGTGAAGGCGCTGAACTGCTTGCCGATGGTAATATTCATGTTTACGGCACACTGCGTGGCCGCGCGTTAGCTGGCGTAAAAGGCAATACGGGAGCCCGTGTATTTTGCCAGTCGTTAGACGCGGAACTTATTTCAATTGCAGGGCAATTCATTATGCATGAAACCGTGAAGGGTGAATGCTGGAAGAAACCTGCACAAGTATATTTAGAAGAAGAAACATTACGTATAGAGCCGTTGGCTTAATGCTTTGTACGCACTAATAGGAAAGAATAGATGGCAAAGATTATCGTAGTAACCTCAGGAAAAGGTGGTGTAGGCAAAACTACATCGAGTGCAGCAATAAGTACGGGACTTGCGTTAGCAGGCCATAAAACGGTAGTGATAGACTTCGATGTGGGCTTGCGAAACCTAGACCTTATCATGGGGTGTGAACGCCGCGTTGTTTACGATTTCGTAAACGTCATTAATAAAGAGGCCTCACTTAAACAGGCACTAATTAAAGACAAAAGAACAGAGAACCTTTTCATTCTTCCGGCATCACAAACTCGCGATAAAGACGCGCTTACCGTTGATGGTGTGCAGGCCGTATTAGACGAGCTTAAGAAAGACTTTGAGTTTATTATCTGTGATTCGCCAGCGGGGATTGAGCAAGGCGCACAGATGGCGTTGTATTTTGCTGATGAAGCCATTGTGGTTACTAACCCTGAAGTGTCGTCTGTACGTGATTCAGATCGTATTTTGGGTATTCTTCAAAGTAAATCTATGCGTGCAGAAAAAGGCGAAGCGGTTAAAGAACACCTTTTACTAACCCGCTATAACCCAAGTCGTGTTGAAAGCGCTGAAATGCTTAGCGTTGCAGACGTTGAAGAAATTTTGGCGATTCCACTATTGGGCGTTATTCCAGAATCTGAAGCTGTGCTTAAAGCATCGAACCAAGGTCAGCCGGTTATTCTTGACGAAGAAGCTAATGCAGGACAAGCTTATGCTGATGCTGTAAAACGTCTGCTAGGCGAAACTGTTCCTCATCGTTTCCTAGAAGCAGAGAAGAAAGGGTTCTTTAAGCGTCTGCTAGGAGGGAAGTAATGGGAATTTTCGACCTGCTCAAAAAGAAGCAAAAGCCAAGCACCGCAGCGGTCGCCAAAGAGCGCTTACAAATTATTGTTGCGCACGAACGTAAAAAGCGGACAGAGCCTGATTACTTGCCAATGATGCAGCAGGAAATTATTCAGGTAATTCGCAAATACGTGACGATTGCCGACGATCAAGTATCAGTACAGCTAGACAATAACGATGATTGCAGCGTACTTGAATTGAACGTGACTTTGCCAGACAGCAATAACTAGGGCTTAATCGCTTAAGTAGTTATGGCTGCCTGCTAGCGTTATTTTACCTTAGTCGTTCAGTAGGTCTTCATCAACATCAAGTTGTTTGGAGGCCAGCGCGATTAAACGCTCGTCAAGTGGAGGCGGAGAGATATCTACGCCTTCACTGAGTTTGGCGATAACGGCGTCAAGCACGTTTACCCTTGCTTGCCACTTAAACTCTCCGTTAATTACATGCCACGGCGAGTAGCTGGTGTGAGTATGCTTGAACATGTCATTCGTTGCTTCGATATAGGCTTTACGCATCTTACGGTTATGCAAGTCTTCTTCGGTTAACTTCCAGCGCTTGAAGGGGTTATGAAGACGCTCTTCAAATCGCTCTCGCTGTTCGCGAGAAGATATATGCATAAAGAGTTTGATAATGCGAACCCCGCTGTCACTGAGCGTTTTTTCAAATGCGTTTATTTCGTCATAACCGCGCTGCCATACCTCTTCATCAACCAACTTATCTACTCTTTCTACAAGCACTCTTCCGTAGTGTGAGCGGTCAAATATTTTAAGTGTGCCAGGGGAGGGGATGTGTTGCCAAAAGCGATAGAGAAAGTGTTTGTCTTGGTCTTCTTTTGCGGGCTTTGCCACAGGAAATACACTCACGCCACGAGGGTCTAATTTCTCAGTAATACGCCTTATAGCGCCGCCTTTCCCTGACGCATCCCATCCTTCAAACACAATAAGTGCTCGTTTTTTCTGATGAAAGTAAGATTGCTGCACGTGAAAGAGCTTTTCTTGTTGTTGCACTAACGCATCTTTGTACTCTTCTTTGCTAGCAAAACGAGACTGTCCGAAATCTTCAAACAGAACAGGGCTAGAAGAAAGTATCTGTGTGTTATTGGGTTTGCTCATATTCGCCCCTTTATTCTTGTATCGTCAATATATTAGATACGTTGACCACACTGCTATTTTCTATCTGTTAGTGTTAACTAGTTTACTTAACTTTTCTATCTCAACGTGTCACTTAACAGAAATGCCGTTAACTTGCAGTAACTTGAATCGTTAAGTTTTGCCCCAATAATTGCTAACTATCCGCAAGTATTAGATAATTGCGGCCAAGCACAAAGTGCGAAAGCACGAGGTTAATGTAGAGGTGGGTATGTCTGTAGAAACGGCGTTGCCAATTGAGTTTTCAGACGCTGCAGCAGCGAAAGTGAAAGCCCTTGTTTCAGAAGAAGAAAATCCTGATTTAAAATTACGTGTATACGTAACAGGTGGTGGTTGTTCTGGCTTCCAATATGGTTTCACGTTCGATGAGAAGGTGAACGAAGGCGATATGACCATTGAAAAAGACAGCGTAACTATGGTTGTCGACCCGATGAGCTTACAATACTTGGTCGGTGGCATTGTCGATTATGTAGATGGTCTGGAAGGTTCACGGTTTTTAGTTCAAAACCCAAATGCCACGACGACCTGTGGCTGTGGTGCAAGCTTTAGCGTTTAAGGGCTTGAGCTAAGCACTACTGCGCTTTTTAAGCATTGAACGTTCAGCTTTGAGCGCTTGATGTTAATACGATAGGCATACATCGCATCATTTTGTATGCCTATCCGTTGTCTTGTTCTCAACACTTCCTTTTATTTTCAAATTCCGGCTACACTGATTTCATAGAACGACTACGGTTAAGGACAGCGTTTATGAAATTATATGGCTCCACCACTTCTCCCTACGTGCGCCGCATTCGCATCGTACTTGCTTCTACCGAGCACGAGTTTTTGAATCTTCAAATCTTTTCAGGCGAAGACCGCGAACTTCTAGCTTCTCGTAACCCCACGCTCAAAGTGCCCTGTCTTGAAGATGACGGCCAAATGATTTTCGATTCTCGGATTATCTACAATTATCTTGCTGACAAGCTTGATCACGATGGCTTGAGTTGGGAAGAAGAGAATCAACTAACCCTGATTGATGCAGCTAACGATTCCTTTGTTCAGCTTATGCTGCTGAAGCGTTCAGATTTTGATATTGGCGAGGACAAAATGTATTACCGTCTTCAAAACGAGCGAATTGAAGCGGTATTAGGTGCACTGTCAAACCAGCTTGATGCGGGTGGATTTAGCGGTTGGACTTATCCAGAAATCTGTTTGTACAGCATGATTGACTGGGTGCTTTTCCGCGAGCTTCACAGCATGAAGGAATATCCTCAGTTGCTAACGTTCCATGAAAAGCACCATGATCGAATTGAAGTGACAGCAACCGACCCGCGTAGTTAATTTTCGCATTATCAGGGCTCTACTGAGTTTGAAACCCGTTCAAATAAGGACTGTTATATGATTAATAACCCTTATCAAAATCAAACTGGTAATTAAGCGGTCCACCGTTGATGTAACGCAGCGCATTCTCTAAAAACACGTCGGCTACGTCGCTTGGCTGTGATTCCGCTGCAGTGTGAGCGGTCACTGAAATACGAGGGTGCTGCCAAAATGGATGAGCGGAGTCTAGGGGCTCGTTACGAAAGACGTCCAATACAGCATGGGCCAATGCGCCCTTGTCTAAAGCTTGCAAGAGCGCATCGTCGTCAACCGCACTGCCTCGCCCTGCGTTAACAAATACACTGTGGGGTTTCAGCGCACTAAAAAATTCGTGAGAAAGCATGTTTTGCGTAGATGGCGTGTCGGGCATTAAATTCACCACGTGGTCACATGCTCTGGCAAACGCTTCGATAGTGTCGGGTGTATAGACAGCATCGGCACCTTCCACTGCTTGCCCACTTCGGGTTAAACCCACAACGCTCATACCCAATGCGTGAGCAACGGGGATCAATGCTTGCCCAATACTGCCCAGTCCAGCAATGCCAAGCGTTTGTCCATTTAGCGGCATTCGCTTTGATGCTTCCCAAATTGGCTGAGCGGCACGCTGGTTTTGCTCAAAAGCCTTTACGTTTCTGGCATGCCCAAGCAAGTAAGCAAAAACATATTCCCGCATTAGCTTACCAAAAATTCCCTTTAGTCCGGTAAGTATGTAGTTCTTCTTATCGGCATTTAGAAGGGGAGCATTGCCTGCCCAGGTAGACTGGCACCAGGTGAGTGCTGAACATTTATCAATAATCCGAGACGCAAGGTCGGGGTCTGCAAGCAGTACCGTAACGGTTTCTGGATTTATATCTTCGGGACATTGAGCAATTTGTTTAAGCGCCAAAAGCGGGTGGCCATCAGCGTCTTTGAAGTCGTTGTTATCTGCTATTTTTTGGCGAATCGCTTCGGCAATATCATTCGCCTCATCGCTTAAAATAGTCAGTTCAATCCTCTTTGAACTCCTTGCTGTCATTCGCTTAACACTCCTAAAGTAAACTTTTCTTTCCTCTGTCTGACTGCACAATCGTAATGCTGATTGTTCTAAAAATGTGATTTAAGTTTTACATTTTTGTAAAAGGTGTTGGTGTCATGTACATGCACCTGAAGTCAATTTGCAACGGAATCGCTATGCAGTCAGAAAACAAATTCCAAAACTCAACAGATGTTGATGTAACGCACGCTAAGGTGCTTTCACCTAAGCGTAACACGACCCAAGCCGAAACAACGCAGGCTTTAGTTGAGGAACAATTATCTCATTTCGGTATAAATGCTGAGAGCGACTACGGTAGGGCACTCGCCAACACCGCTCATCACCTATATTGTGCTCAAGCAAGCGTTATGCAGCTATGGGATATTACGAGTAATACGCTACAAGGGCTTGATAAAGAAGACAGACTGGCTTATTTCAACGCTAAAAAGTTTCTGTCTTTTCAAATTGCGAAGATACTGGATACGCTGCAAAACCCATTTCGTGCCACGTACCAAAGTTTGTCGAGTGGCAATGGCTCGCAAGGGCACTATCCACTGTTCGACAATGTCACGGCACTTTTTTCTGCAACACCCGTGGTGGTAAGAACAGCGACTTATGTGTATGCCTGTACTGAATGGGTCGACGACGCATTTCAAGGCAAAGAATTTACTCACCAAATTTATTCACGTCTGTTAAACCCAACGAATATTTCCCTTGCTAACGCCATTGTGGATATGGAAGCGGGTCCTTACGCTGCCGAATATCTAGCTTGGAACTTTAACTCGGGCATGGCTGCCATTGATGCGTGTTTATCAAATGTTCTTAGTCATGGCGATGTACTGATTGTTTCGAGGAACGTGTACGGCGGAGTGTACCAACTACTTCATGATTATTTCGCCCGCAGCAACCGAATGGACATACAGATTGCGTGGTTTGACGGTTATGACGCACAGAGCTTTGCAGCTTTCATGCAGAAAACTAAAGCCGAGCATGCATCACGTTTAAGCAATGGTGCGAAAATGCACGTGTATTTGGAGTCGCCTTGTAACCCACATGGTTACGTATTGGATGTGCCTGGGATCTGTGAATTAGCGCATGCACAAGATGCGTTAGTAATGTTGGACTCCACCCTTGCGACACCTGTACTGCACCAGCCACTTCAGCATAAAAACAAAGCTGCACGACCTGACTATGTGATCCACAGCTACACCAAAGATTTGTGTGGCAGTGGTGCTACGACAGCAGGCGTAGTTATTGGCGAAGGGCACCGCATGTTCCAGCCAAAAGGCAGTTCAGCAAATGGTGTTGATTGGTCACAGACCATGTTTTGGGATGTGTACTACATCAAAGGCGCGTTCTTAGATTCTGAAAAGGCCTTTGACGTATTAAACGGCATGAAAACCTTAGAGCAGCGCATGATGACCAAGGTCATCAATACGCAAGTGTTTACTGCATTTTTGAATGCCCACGATCAAATTCGCGTTAACTGTCACGCACTGCCTGAACACAGTAATGCCGGTTTGCGTGAAAAGCAGCATACACACGGCTGGCCGTGTACTTTATTCACGGTTGATATGGCGCCGGCAAACCTGCCTCGCGATGTATTTGTGCGGTTCTTCGATGCCCTAGAGCCTGCATTCAGCCACCAAGTGAGTATTGGCCAGAATAATACGATAATTTTATGCCCGGCACTGACCTCTCACTCTGAGCTCAGCTCAGACGAGCAGAAGAAAGCAGGGATAGAACTGACGACTATGCGTATCGCCATGGGTACCGACAACGTTAAACAGCTCATTGCCCACTTTATGCTAGCCGCCAAACATTTTATCGAGCCTCATGTTCCAGGATTTTGTGAGAAGTTTATGGCAAATGCCGACATCGACAATCTGTATTTGTCGGTAAGTGAAAGAGTAAGTTCACAGCACTTTGGCAGCAAGGCCAGTATGGATTCACTGATGAAAGGCGCATAGGTTCATTTTTTAGCTCAAGAAGTTGCTTTGAGCTGTCGATAAAAAATATTGAGGATGTTCTCCTTCTCCCGGGCCTTTCCTTACGCGGGCTCGGGATTTTTTATTTATAGCAAAGGTAAATGACGCTAGAGCGCCTAACCCTTGTTATAAGGTAAGATAAACACGGATCTTTAATGTCAAAGAATATCTAAGGCAGCCTTATGCACGAGTTTAAAATTGATGTAACGCTAGATGCATCATTGCCCTTTGTTTTTGCAGCATTTCACGAGCCTGAATATCTTAGTGAGTGGTTCGCACCGGGCGATTGTTCGGTCACACAAATCATGAGTGATTTCAAGGAAGGCGGTCGCTATCGCATAAAGATGATGGATCCCAGCGGTATTGAAATGTCATTGACTGGTGAGTACGTGACTATTTTAGCGAACGAGCAGCTGTCGTTCTCTTGGGCGTGGGAAGATGATATGGAAGAGTCGGTGATGACATCAGTGGACATTCACTTCGAAAAGACTGAAGAGGGGAATGTAAGGTTGGTGCTTATTCAGCAGGGCTTTCTCAACAAGCAAGAGTGCGATCAGCACAACTACGCGTGGATGTCGTGTCTAGAAAAACTTGCCGTATTAGCCGCTAAGAAAAAGTCGTTTAACTAAGGCCATACTAAAATAGTGAGAACGCGTTAGCATTACGCATTGAATTAATTCAAATAACGCTTTTGAAAAGGGCAGAGCGCTAGGCTCTGCCCTAAGAAAATCAGGTCAGCGAAGTCATCGCGTCTTTCCCACTTTTCTCACGGTAGGTTTCAAAATCGTTGTAGTCTTCTACACCACCTCCGTACCATGACGACGGATCGTCAAAGGATTCGAGAGGGTAATTATGTTTAAATCGTGTCGGAAGGTCTGGGTTCGTGATCCAAGGTCTTCCAAACGCAATCATGTCACCATCGCCATCAGATAAACGTTTCTCGGCTTCTTCTTTGGTGTAGCCACAGTTTCCAATGATCATACCGTCGAAAAGCGCTCTAAATTCAGCAAGGGTCATGGCTTCGCCTCGTTCATGGAAACCAAAGGCCAAGCCATCCATTACGTGTAAATAACCTATCTCCAATTTGTTTAGCTGTTGGGCAACAAAGGTAAAGGTTTCACGAAAATCATCGGCCCCCATATCGTTAAATACACCGTTTGGCGATAATCTCACGCCAACGTGCTCCTTATCCCACACGCTCAATACTGCGTCCATCACCTCGGCCAAAAAGCGGTAGCGGTTATCGACACTACCACCATAATTATCGGTGCGCTGATTGCTGCGGCTATCCAAAAATTGATTGATGAGATAGCCATTTGCAGCATGAACTTCCACACCGTCGAATCCGGCTGCCTTGGCGTTAACGGCCGCTTTTTTGTAGTCTTGTACTGTGCGTTTTATATCGTCAAAGGTCATCGCCTTCGGCACTTCGTAGGGCTTCTTGCCTTTAGGCGTGTGAATTTCGTCCCCTTCGATTTTTATTGCTGATGCAGACAGGGGTAAATTTCCATCGTGGAAGTCGCTGTGTGATGCGCGTCCAGTATGCCAGAGCTGCAAAACGATTTTTCCCCCTGCCTCGTGCACTCTATTGACCACCGAGCGCCAGCCCTCGACCATTTTGTCGGTATAAATTCCAGGGGTATCAACCCAGCCTATGCCTTCTTCTGAAATGGCCGTTGCTTCAGTAATAATGAGCCCTGCATCTGCGCGTTGTACATAGTGATCGCCCATAATTTTATTGGGTATGCGATCAGCACCTGCTCTGCCTCTCGTCATAGGGGCTAATACCATGCGGTTTTGCAATGTATTCTCTGCCCAATCAAACGAGCTAAAAAGTACTGAGTCTGTCATTCTTATTCCTTATTCAACGTAGAATAGATTGATGTTGAAGCGCTAAGCGTATTGGTGCTCAAAACGCTATAAGATAGTAGTGAATACAGAGATAGCGAGAAGTTGGATTGGTAGAAAGTTGCCCTTGAAACTAATTAAACTCAACGGCAGGGAATGGCATCGGTTTGAAAAAAAGCGCCCGAAGGCGCTGTAAAGTGTATTGCAGGGAGATTTAAAGTATCAAAGCCGCTAGGTTTACGTCGAACCTTAGGCCCAGAACAATCGCATCATCAAGTGCCATGACTCTGTCGCGCTGTGCGAATTGGTCGGGGTTGATAATGTAGTGAACGTTCGGCTGAATTCTTACGTGGTCGTTGAGTTGATAACCATAACTTAGCTCTAACATGGTTTGGCTGCTTGCTGGTGTACCAACCCCGCCGTTTATGCTTCTTAATATACGTTGATCCTCTAGCGCTTCGTCACTGTACTGTTGGCGGGTAAATACGAAGCCAATGGTATCGTCAGAGCGTGAGGCCAGTGTGCCTCGTAATACGAAGCCCGCTTTTATATAGTAGTCTTCAATCAGCTCGCCCGATGTACCGGTTAGCACTGCACCGAATAGTGTTAACCCTTCTTTCGTTAGCGGGTTAGGACGAGTAACAGTTTGTTCAAAACGTGCGAATATACCCGAGCGACCGTTTCTAACAGCGTAATCATTGCCTGATTGCGCCGCATAATTGCCCTCCTCATCAAAGACAGGGTCGGTGTAGTCTGCGCCATCGTACCAACCGCCAATTTCGTAGCGTCTTGGAAGTTCGTCATTGTCCCACGTAGTTTGATAGCCCAAAGTGAAGGGCACAACAACACCAGTCGCCTCATTAGTTGCCCAATCGAAGCCGTGATCGCCTAAGTCTTGATGACTGGTGTTATCTTCATAGACGCCGGTATGAAAGTATGTTTTTTGCGAAAGCCAGTATTTCGCATGGCCACCCCAACTCGAAACCGGCCACCAAGTAAAGTTACTGGTTCTAAATACAAAGGTTGGGTTCCCACAAGCAGCATTGGTTTGAAAGTACTGACAAAGTTCAGAGCCTAAAAAACTGATATTCGCTACTGTGCGGCCACCTTCCAGTTCTAAATCGCCATCTAAAAACGAGGAAGAAATCGTAAACCGTGCAAGACGGGTATTTTGGCCGCCAAAGATTTCTTGTACGGACGTACTGTTCCCAATGTAGTGCTCGGCTAAGTTTTTGCCGTGACGGTTTGTCATGGCAATATGGATTTTGGTGTCTTTCCAGCCCGCTAGCGTATTTAAATCTAATTCCCCACCTACAAAGAGCTGACCCGCATAGGCACTGCCTCTGCGTTCACCACCGTCAATATTGGTGGCTGACTCACCCGTATAACTTGCTTGAAAGTCAAACGCGTCTTGAAACTTACTTTGTGATGCTGACGCAGTGGCGGCAACAATGGCGGTGCTTGCGAGGAGCGCTGTTTGCAAGCCTGTCTTACATCCAGAAAAGCGACGGGTAATTGTAGGTGTTTTCATCATTATTCTCTCAATTAAAAATGTTTATCAACCGCAGCTTGTTATGAGCGTGTGACTGATGACATCTACGCATTTGTTGCTAACTCCTTGTTGACGCGAGATAAATCAGAGGTAGCTAACGTTACAACGCGTTAACATATGCTTGTTTTGAACGAAATCTAACTAACCTTTGTTATTAAATCAACCTTGTTTATTTATTTAATTTTCAAAATTTGTGTGTTTTTCGTTAACGGAAGGGAGATGGAATAACGATATTTCCAAGTGGGCAGTATTCTTTCGTTAGTATTTCGTGTTTACTTTAATATATTGAATTTTATATTATTTTAATCTCGCTTGTAATCGGTTTGAATATAGTTCGGTGGTTTTTGTTAACGGTTTTCTACATATAAAGTCTAATTTCCAGTGCAATTCGTAATAAATAAATCAAATTGATTTATTGACAGGGGTAAAGAGCAATGCTTAAATTGGTTAACTAATTTTTTACAAGCGAAAGGCCGTTCTTATGAAAAACAACGCCCCTTTGGTTTCCAAAGACACATTGATTCCCTTTGTATTGTTAACGATTTGCTTTGCTGCATGGGGTGTGGCTGCGAACATGACAGACCCTTTGGTAAAGGTATTTAGTAAAATATTTACCATGTCGTCTTTGCAATCGGCATTGGTTCAATTTGCCTATTATGGCGCGTATTTTTGCTTAGCCATTCCTGCTGCTTTTATCAACAAGCGCTTTTCTTATAAAACAGGTGTATTGACCGGACTGGGCTGCGCGGCCGCGGGGGCATTTCTGTTTTATCCAGCCAGTCAAACCATGACTTACGGTTTTTTCCTTGCTGCACTTTTTGTATTGGCTGGTGGATTATCCATTCTGGAAACGTCGGCGAACCCTTACGTCATGGCGATGGGAAATCAAAAAAGTGCGACACGCCGTTTAAATCTAGCTCAAGCATTTAATCCCGTTGGTACTAATTTAGGTGTGTTTTTGGCTGCAACGCTTATATTGCCAAACCTGAATCAGGCATCTGCACAAGAGCGTGCCGCCATGTCGGTAAGCGAGCTTAAAAACGTGATAGGGGCTGAGCTTGATGCGGTAATGCTTCCTTATGTAGGTATGGCATGTGTACTCGTTTTGGTTTGGGTTGCAATCTTCCTGATCAAAGCGCCAATTCAAGAATCGGTTGAGTCTAGTGTGGAAGACGTTAAGTTGGGCGCTTCGCTTAAGCGGTTAGTAGCCAACAAGCATTATCGGTTTGGCGTATTGGCTCAGTTTTTTAATGTCGGAGCACAAACGTGCGTGTGGACCTTCACCATCCAATATGCAATGAAAGCGACAGGTGGCAATGAAGTGAGTGGTGGTGAAATTTTACAATACAGCATGATTGTATTTCTAATTTCTCGTTTCGTGATGACGTGGGTTATGCAGTACCTCTATCCAGCTAGACTGCTAATGATCATGTCACTGATTGCCATGGCGCTATGTATCTTCATGACACAGTCTCCTAATTTAGCAGGCGTAATCGCATTGGTATCTATCTCTGCCTGTTTGTCACTCATGTTTCCAACGATTTACGGCATTGCGCTTGAAGGTCTGGGGGAAGACACTAAGCTAGGCGCAGCAGGCCTTGTAATGGCCATTCTTGGTGGAGCTATTATGCCGCTGTTCCAAGCCGCCATTATTGATAGCGCAGGTGTTATTGTGTCATATATTGTTCCAGCTATTTGCTTCTTGCTAGTAGGTGGCTATGGCTACTTCGACATGCGCGCCAAAAAGAGCAGCGCTAAGCCTCAGTCCGAAATAGACGCAGATGCCCTTAAAAAGATGGAAATGGGAATAGCTAAATAGTATTTCTTAAGTAACGTGTACGGGGCCAGTGATTTTATCACTGGCCTTTTTTGTATATTGAATACGTTATGTATTCCACTTTTTTGAGGAATGTACTCAATTAGTTAACAGCATTTTTTCACCGTATTTTCATCAGTTTAGTGCATGTTGAATATAACTGATTTTTCCCCTTGTATAGCGCAGAACACCTGCTAAAGCATGAGCAGCAATCGTATAATTCACCCCTGACAATTTGGGAGTAAAACGTATGCTGGACTATGTGCTCATTGGCATAGCGGTAATGGCATTATTGGGTGTGGTATTTGAAGAAGTGCTACACGTGAATAAAGCCAAAACCACATTATTTTTCGGAACATTCGCATGGATCCTTCTTTTCATAGATGCGAATAGGGGCCCTCACCTAGCAGAGCTCAATGAACACCTCATAGAAAACATAAGCGAAATATCCACCCTCTGGTTATTCCTTTTAGCGGCAATGACTTTCGTTGCTTACCTTAACCGCAAAGGCATGATTGAAAACATGTTAAACATTATCATGCCGCAAAAAATAACCCTCAAAAAACTCATATTCTTTACCGCTATTTTTAGTTTTTGCTTCTCCTCGCTAGCTGACAACATCACAGCGACCTTGGTGTCTATTGCCATGGTTTTATCCTTGGGTTTGCCCTTTAACCAAACCATGCGATTTGCCGTGCTAGTGGTATTTGCGGTGAACTCTGGGGGCGTGTCGCTAATAACCGGGGATGTCACCACTCTTATGATTTTCTTGGATGATAAGGTCACTATAACTCAGCTGCTCTTACTTATTATTCCTTCACTCACAGCAGTACTATTTCTAGCGTTACTGTTGAGTATAGGTATGAAGGGGGAGGTTAAAATAAAAAAAACACGTCATGAACTTAGGCCGGTTGATTACGTAATTGCGGGAATATTCCTGTCCACTATTGTACTGACGTTAATTGCCAATGTGCTTTTTGCTATTCCACCTATGCTTTCGTTTTTAGCGGGTATGGCGGTTATGTTTTTAGTGGCAACCTTTATGGGAGAAGAAAAATATGATGATCCTATCTTGGACTATATTCGCCTAATAGAATTCGACACGCTTCTGTTTTTCCTTGGGGTGTTGCTGCTTGTCGGTATGCTCGATCACATTGACGCATTGGGCGCACTTTTACATGTATATAGCGTAATGCCTTCAACAGGGGCCAACTTTGTGATGGGGGTGTTGTCTTCCATGATAGATAATGTGCCATTAACTGCTGCGTTGTTAAAAGCGGACATTGCCATGTCGACAGCTGAGTGGATGGCGTTCACGTATGCAGTAGGCGTGGGGGGCTCGTTACTTATTATTGGCTCATCAGCAGGTATTGTTACCATGAGTAAGGTTAAGGGCCTGACGTTCGCCAAATACGGCAAGTTCGTGTTGCTTCTTCTTGCAGCGTATAGCGTGGGTTACGCGCTAGTATTGGTAATGGCGAATTTATTTGTTACGGCAAGTTAAGGTGGTGACGTTGCTTTTATAAAAAGAACCAATAAAGCGTTTGAGGGCGATAGCCTGTCGCCCTTACGCTTTTTTATATAACGCTCCGAGTACCGTGGCTTTCGAAGCCCCTGTGACTGCAGGCACATTGCCTGGAATATCATTCACATACGCATGTGCAAACCACGCAAATGCTGCGCCTTCAACGTGCTGTGGATGGATGCCCAGAGCATGGCTGTCTGTTACTACATAATCGCTCAACGCATTGCTCAGGTTATGCATTAATGCTTTATTGAAAGCGCCACCGCCACACACTATAACTTCGCTTTTTGCGCCTTCTCTATTTGTTTTAGGAAAATGCTTCACAATTTCCTGAGCGATAGTGCTACCTGTTAGCGAAAGTAGGGTAGCTTGCACGTCTTTAGGGGCTAAATTATTGTTCTTTTCTTCGCTTTGCAGCTCTGCCCTAGAAGGGAAGTAATTGGCAAGCGCATTACTTAACCAATTGATATTGAAATACTCTCTGCCAGTGCTTTTGGGTGCAGGCAAAGCGAAGTAATCATCCAGTAAGAGCCTGTCTAACAGGCCTGAGTGACAATGCCCTGACGCAGCCCATGCTCCGTCTTTATCAAAGCTTTTATTTAAATGAAGACTTATCCACTGATCCATCAAGGTGTTACCGGGTCCGGTATCAAACCCTTTAGGTGGCGAAGCATCTTGTTTTGGCGCAAGCATTGAAACGTTTGCTATACCGCCAATGTTAACGAGTGCCCGGTGTTTATCATCACTGGCAAATACTGCATTATGAAAAGCGGGCACTAAGGGAGCACCCTGACCACCAAGGGCTATATCTTTGCGCCTAAAGTCGGCAATAACATCAATGCCGGTAAGAACAGCGATGGTATTAGGATCGCCTATCTGACAGGTGAAGCCGCGTATGGATGATCCTGCAAAGTGTGCTGACAATACATCGGAATTTGGGTGGTGACGTATGGTTTGGCCGTGCGAGCCAATAGCCGTAATATCCGAAGGATGTAGGTTGTTTTTCTCAAGCAGCGCTAAGGTGACCTGTGCAAAGGTTTCAGCAACCAGCCTATCAGCGATGGCCAAACTGTTAAGTTCATCAGGACCTTCACTACAAAGTGCATTGAGTGCAGTAAGTAATTCGGCAGAATAAGGAATTGAATGGGCGGCGAGGGTAGTACAAGACGTATGTGAAATATCGCATAGGACGGCGTCGACGCCGTCCATGCTAGTACCTGACATCAGGCCAATATATTTTGCCATCTAGTCGTCGCTATTGCATCGCAAGCATAATGCGCTTGTTATTATCTAGCTGCTCTTGGCGCATTGCGGCAATTTCCATAAATCTTTCTTTCTCTTCCTTAGCAATAGGAAGCGCCTTCGGTAGTTCTACCGTACGTGGGTTTCTGTGAACACCATCCACTAAGAACTCATAGTGCAGATGGGCGCCAGTAACCATACCTGAACTACCTAAATAGCCCACGGTTTGGCCTTGCTTAACCGTATCTCCCACTTTCACTGCACGCTTCTTAAAGTGAAGATATTTGGTCGTGTATTTCTCGCCATGCTGAATGAAAACATGGTGACCGTTATATTTATCGTATCCCGCTTTAATTACTTTACCGTCACCCGCAGCCATAACTGGCGTACCAACCGCAGCAACGTAATCTGTACCGCGGTGCGCTTTCCAACGCTTTTGCACTGGGTGGAAGCGAGCTTTTGTGAAGTTAGAGCTTACATATCTAAAATTCACTGGCGCACGCAGGAAGCTCTTACGCATACTGCGCCCTTCTGGCGTGTAGTATGTGCCATCTTCGTGAAGAATAGCGCTAAAATGCTCGCCTTGGTTGGTAAACTCTGCTGCTACGATGTCGCCGTAACCGACAAATTCACCATCAATGTACTGCTCTTCAAATACTACGTTAAACGTATCGCCAGATCGGATCTCAATAGCGAAGTCGATATCCCAGCCGAAAATGCCAGCCAAATTCATAATTTGATTGCTGGTTAAACCTGCTTCACTGGCGGCATTCCAAAAACTTGAGTGAATTTCACCTTGGGCGAAGTTGTAGCGAATGTCTACATCTCGCTTTTCAAGCTCAGCGGTTAAGGCGCTGTTCTCATCCGACGATTCTGGGCGTACAAACAGGGTTTCAGTCGAAGACAATTTGTACTTTAACTCGCCGAAGCTGCCGTCTTTATTCGCCTTAAACGATAGTTCATCGCCGGGCAATAAAGTAACCAGCGTTTTTGTTAGCTCTCCTGCCTGCGTTACGTTATATACGTCACGCGACGTGAAGCCAGCACGCTTAAATAGTTTTGCTAATGTATCGCCACTGCGCACCTTGTACGTCTGCCATGAAGATTCTTCTTCACCAGAAAATACGTTGGTTGACGGCGCAATATGAAGCTCCACCGGATAGCGGACACCCGCATCCAGAATGTGTGCTTCTTGATGGCGACTGGCTTCTACTGGTTCACTTGGAAAAAGAATAAGCCCACCCAGAAATAAGCTAGCCACTGCTAACCCAGTTCTGTGCTGTTTCGGTAACTTTTTAAATAAATTGAGCGCTTTAGAAGCGTCTAGTTTCTTTCTCATACTACTGCCCACCTGAGAAATGTTATGTGCACAACACTATTTCACATACGTTGCTTAAAAATGCAACTTTTCTCATTATATTGTTAGCGCAAATTGTTACACCCAATAGCTCTTATCATGAAGACTATTTCTTGAGTTTACTGAATACAGTCCCCGTTAATTCAGCACTCTATTTCCACGTTAAAAACTGTTGGGTTTAACAACATGACTGTTTGTAATCCGTTTTTTGACGCGCAAACCTTTTAATGGTTCCGTTGTACGCGTAAAATGCCCGCCAATATTGAATATACAGTTTTTTTAAGAGTGTGACGTACAAATGAAAGATTGGCAAACAGCGCTAGCTGAGATTAAACGGGGCGTTGATGAAATACTCCCCGAAGAGGATTTAATTGAAAAACTAAAATCCGGCAAAACCCTTACTATCAAAGCGGGTTTTGATCCAACTGCGCCTGATCTGCATCTTGGTCACACTGTGTTGATCAACAAGTTGCGTACATTTCAGCAACTAGGCCACAAAGTTGTTTTTCTTATTGGCGATTTTACTGGCCTAATTGGCGATCCTACAGGTAAAAATGTAACACGCAAGCCTTTAAGTAAAGAACAGGTATTAGAGAACGCAAAAACGTATCAGGAACAGGTGTTCAAGATCCTTGATGAAGATAAAACGGAAATTCGTTTTAACTCAGAGTGGATGGATGGCCTTGGCGCGGCAGGTATGATTAAACTTGCGGCTAGTCAGACCGTTGCACGTATGCTTGAGCGTGACGACTTTAAAAAGCGTTATAACAACGGTCAGCCAATTGCTATTCACGAGTTTCTGTATCCGTTAGTGCAAGGTTGGGATTCAGTTGCGCTAGAGTCAGACGTTGAATTAGGTGGTACTGATCAGCGCTTTAACTTGCTAATGGGTCGTGAGCTTCAAAAAGAGCAAGGCCAAAAGCAGCAATCTATTGTAATGGTTCCGCTTTTAGAAGGTCTAGACGGCGTTCAGAAGATGTCTAAGTCTTTGAACAACTACATCGGTATCACTGACGCGCCAAACGATATGTTTGGTAAAGTGATGTCTATTTCTGATGATTTGATGTGGCGTTACTATGACCTTCTAAGCTTCCGACCGCTAGAAGAGATTGCTGAGCTTAAAACTCGCGTTGCTAACGGTGAAAACCCACGTGATATTAAAATCATGCTGGCGAAAGAAATTATTGCACGCTTCCATGACGACGCAGCGGCAGAAGGCGCGCATCAGGACTTTATTCAACGTTTCCAGAAAAACGCTATTCCTGACGACATGCCCGAGCTTGAAATTGCATTAAGTGATGAAGGTATTGCCATTGGTAATTTGTTGAAAGAAGCTAACCTTGTAGGTTCGACTTCAGATGCTATGCGCATGATTAAGCAAGGCGCAGTTAAAATTAACGGCGATAAAGTGGAAGACACCCGCTTAGTAATCACCGAAAAAGGTGAAAATGTGTATCAGGTGGGTAAACGCAAGTTTGCGCGTATTACGCTAGCCTAATGTTTTTCTGATAGTTTTTGAAAGCCCGCTTAGTTAAGCGGGCTTTTTTTTGCCTGAAATATAAGTACTAGTGGATAGTAGGGCGATTATTTTTTTAGAAGGCCCTAACTACTCATACAAAGTTAAGCATCAAGCCAAATTTGAAAGTTGGGGATATTGGCTTTAACGTTTATAAGTAATTGTCGTTAAACGTTTTTTATTTTTCTTACTTTTTTTTGAAAAAGTTTGTCAGGATTTTGCAATCGCTATCGTCTATAGGGGAAAAATCAATCAATGAACCCAACCGTACGATAAGCAGTTAACGCGTAGCAGGCTGGGATGAAACAACAGTGAAACTCAATACTAACGCTTACGCAATGCAAAGGATAAAAACATGACAACGGTAACTTCAACTCGTGCAACATACCATCAGGCTAACAAGAGCCTTCCTGCGAAGGAAGCGTTCATATGGCTGAAAGAGGGGTGGCAGCTTTTTATAAAAGCACCTTTCAAATTATTGGGGCTTTCTTTTGTTACTTTATTTGCCGCGGGGCTCATTCAAGCGCTAGCAGGGCCAATTGGCTTAGGCATATCGAAATGGGTAGGTCCGCTTCTGGCTACCGTAATGTGGTTGGCCATTGCCAACTTAGCAGAGAACAACAAGCTGAGATTGTCGGGCGGTACCCTGCGCTCATGGACAAATGTTGCTTTGTGGAGTTTGACCGGGCCAGTAATCGCGTGGATCCAATTTCAAATTGGCGCTATGTTAATGGGCGCAGATTCAGTGGCGGCGTTAGCAAATGGTGTTGTAGTAGATGTACCCGCTTGGAAGGTCGGGCTAATGATGGGCTCGGCAACACCAATAAATTTACTGCTTTTATTTGTACCTATGTTGCTTATTTTAAAACATCGCTCAATCCCAGCATCTTTTACAAATAGTATTGCTGTAGTAGTGGGCGCTTATAAGCCGATGTTGATAATAGGTGCCATGATTTTCTTAACAGTTGCACTTGCGCCCTATACTTTCGCATTGTCGGGATTGGTGTTTGGCCCTATTGTTTCATGTATGTGCTTTGTTGCTTACCAGCGCTTATTTCGCTAATCAGCTAGGAAGCGTAATTAAACTGCTCACTTAAAGCGTGGAATTAAAAAATAATAAAAATGGAAATGCAGTGAAAGAAACCATTCAAATAGAAAAACTGCTTAGTGAATACGCGCCGCTCATGGCGCGTATTGCGGCAACATTTGAGGCTAATAAATCACTTCAAGATGAGCTGATACAAGAAATGTCACTGGCGGTTTGGCGCGCTTTTGAAGGAGCCTCAAAAGACAGTGATAGTGGCTTTCGCGGTGAGGCAAGTGTGAAAACGTTTGTTGCTAAAGTCGCGCATAACAAGGCGGTTGATCACGTGATTAAAGAGCAGCGGCGTCAAGAGTTTACCCATGACGGCGAGTTTGATTCTTCTCACACAACCAGCGCCAGCTCATCTCGGGATGCCACGTTACAAGAGAATGCGATGGATCTCATGACAGGCTTACGTCAGCTAGAAATAAAGTACAGACAGGTACTGGCATTGCTTTTAGAAGGTTTCAGTCAGCTGGAAATAGCCAATATGTTAGGTATCAAAGAGAGTGCCGTTGCTAAGCGAGTAAGCCGCGCCCGCCAACAGCTAACGCAGATAATGGAGCAACAGCCTTGAGCGATAACAAAAAAGCCTTGAGCGAAGATAAAAAAGCCCTGAGCGATAATAAAAAAGCCTTGAGCGAAGAAAAATTAAGTATGGCCGAGAGCAGCACGCAAATGAACGAACTAGATAAGCAACTCGCTCAGTGGCAAAGTGCCTACAAGGATGCAACCCCTTCAGTAGATACAGATGCACTGATTAAAGAAACCAAGAGCGCAAGATTTAAACTTAAACTAAAAGGTGCCGTTGATTTGGTGCTCGGGCTAGCGGTTTCTATGTGGTGTTTAACTTTGGTGTTGTTCGAGCCACTTAGCACGTATCAATTTTTGCTTTTCATAGTACTTACACCTATTCCCGCCGCTTTCGGGGCATGGGGATATTGGGTAAGGCAAAAACAGTGGAAGGTCCAGACGTTAGACGTTCAGTCAATGTTGGCGTTTAAACAAAACCAATTAAAACAGCAATTACATTACTGGAAAATTAGCCTCTATGGATGCTTGGCTTTGTGGTGTGGACTGCTGGCACTCGCCGTTTTTAATGTACTGATGTTTAACGCCTTCACGCTGTGGGGAACACAGCTTTTGATAAACAGTGTGGTCGTTTTTATCGTATACCGCCGGTACAAAAAGTTAGCCGCCGACTTGCCGTCGGCGTTAGCGAAAATAGACGATATGAAATAGCTGAAACTAATAGTCTTATAATTCCAGCATTGGTACGAAGCCCCCATAAATAAGGGGCTTACCGTCGAAAGGCATGGGGTTTTCGTTTTCCTGCATTCTTGGATCTTCCATCACCTTTTTCCAAGCAGTATCACGTACTTCTTTTGAAGGCCAAAATGCAATGGAAAACACCACGGTTTCATTTTCTTTGGCTTTAACAGCCATCGGGAAAGACGTGACTTCCCCTTCAGGGACATCGTCACCCCAAGCTTCAAGTATTTTAGTCGCACCATACTCTTTAAAAATATCGCCAGCGAGTTTGGCGTGCTCAATGTATAACGCTTTATTTTCAGTGGGAACGGCTACAGCAAAGGCATCGATATATGACATGAGGTGACTCCGTCAAAGAATAGATACCTAAAATAGCCTAATTTATAGACAGCATGCAATGCTTAACTTTAAGGTGAATCGTAATTTATAACCATTACTAGCGTTCTGCTATTTTCGCCCATTGGTACAAGCCATGCAGTGCTAGCCTTCTTGCTTTTGCAAAGGGGTAGGTTTTCAAAGGAGAGTGATAAAGGGGAAGCGATAAATCGACGTCATTGCTACCCATCATACGTTGAGCAAGTCGTTGCCCTGCAAACGCGGCAAATGAAACGCCCGAACCGCAATACCCCATGGCATAACCGATATTACCGCTAGAGCGGCTTGCATTGTTGCCGCTCACCTTATTGTCGATGAAAATCCGCGGCATACTGTCTAACGATACACTTACCCAACCACTCCAAAAATAATCCATGGCGATACCGCTAAGTGAAGGGAAACTTTTTACCATAGCGCGGTACAAGCGCTCTTTCTCTGAAGTTTTATCTGCATCTTTACCTTTTACTGCCCCACGACCGCCAAACAATAACCGGCCATCTGGCAGTACACGGTAATAATATTTCATCATCCGAGTATCCATAAAACTCATCGGCGAGGTTAGGCCCGACTGCACACGCTGTTCTTGGCTCATAGGAGCAGTGACAAAAATACTTGATTGCACCGGAAATTGCTTGTTATCCACACTGTCGTGAAAACGTTTAGGGGTATAGGCGTTAGTCGTAATGAGTATATGCTTGGTCGAAACAGATCCGCTTGGCGTTTTGACCAGGTAACCGGTTTTGTGCTTTTCAATGCTAATGGCGGGAGAGTCGTAGAAAAGCGTAGCGCCAAGCTCCTTTGCTACTCTTGCATATTCGCTTACTAATTTTAATGGGTGTAAGCATGCACCCTTTAGCTCAACGCCACCATACGCCCCTTCAATACCAAAGCGCGCAATAAGGTCTTTTTCACTAAGTGGAGAGCTCGGCACATTGAAGTGTGACTCAAGATGCTTAGCACTGGCACAGAGTAGTTCGGCTTGCTTTGAGTTATGCGCCAGTTTTAAATAGGGTCCTTCTACCAAATCGACCTGCATATCAAAGTCTGCAATACGTTGTTTAAGCAGGTGTACCGCGCCATCAAACTCGCCCTGCATAGCTTTGGCGGTGTCACGACCCCACTTGTCCTCTATGGCGCTTAAGCTCAATCGGCCGCTACCCGAGAGGATAAAGCCGCCGTTGCGTCCTGCACATCCAAATCCAAGTGAGTTTGCATCAAGCAACGTCACGTTCTGCTTAGCTTGAGCAAGCGTGATCGCAGCTGAAAGACCGGTATAACCACCACCAATGACGAGGTACTCAGTGTTTACCTTCTTGTTTAAAGGCGGCAGTGTTGGTGGTTTGTGTGTGGCATGCCAGTAGCTGTTTGCCGCGGGTAACATTGATGAAACGCCGCGTGAAATAAGAGGATCGTAGGTCATAGAATAAAAACGTTTTTACCTTTGGCGTACTTATGGGGCTTGAAATTGAAGTAGCATTTCCGCACCTTCACACTCGCAATAACCCTCGCATACAGGGCAATCGTAGCCTTCGTGAATAGATGCGTAGCGCCATTTATTGGGGTGCTTCTTTATAAGCTGCCCCCCATTTTTAGTGAAGTACTTAAATGCGCTGTTGCCCGGACTTGCCAACCAAATATGTGCTAAACCCGCTTCTGCGCCTTGATTTCGTGCACAGTCTATAGATTTGCTCAATAATGTGCTGCCAATACCATACCCCTGCATTGCAGGGTCGACCGTGTTGCATTTGAAATAACATACGGTATTTGGATCTACTGGCCAAAGGGAAGGGCTGCACCACTCATCTGCTTTCCATTGTGTGTGCGCAAAGGTTAGCCTGAAACCCACCACTTTGTTTGCATACAGTGCTACCCAGCTAGCATTAGTAGTGCCAATGAAACTTTTAGCATAGTAATCAGCGATCAGGTCATCGGTCAGGTAGTTGTCTCCGTGAACACGATTACCAAGAGAAATGACGCCTGCAAAAAACGCTGGGGCTAACTGCTCGTAATTTATTTCGCTTTGAACTATGCGGTTCATATGAATTGAAGGCGTCATACTTTTTCTTTATTCGGTATGCTTTTCATTCCGTCAAGGTGAACATCTAATGCTTCTACAGAAATCAATATCTCTCTTACCGACATCCAAAGTGAATACAAAAGTGACACTAGACTTGCAGCGAACACCCAATTGCCCACCTGTTGGTAGGTAAGATAAATCGCTAACATGGACACTACACATAGAAAAAAGCTGCCCACTCCTGCTATTTGCATGCGCTTAATAAGCTGGATACGTAAACGAAGGTTTTTGATTTGTGCCTGTGTATTGTCATCTTTCTCTTCTTTTGAAAAGTTTCTGATGATAGTCGCAAGCGTCAAAAAACGATTGGTATAGGCTAAAAGCAATAAAGAAATTGCTGGAAATAACATGGCTGGAGTAGCTATATCTATTTTCATAGGTGTGTCATGCAATCGTCGAATGAAAAAAGTGTACCACAGGGGAATAATTACACACAGTCATCAGCTAAGAGGTGGGTTTATAAAAATATCGCGTAGTTTTATGGAAAAATATGCTTGTCTACATCCTATCTATTGTCATACCTGCCGCGCTCCAGCCTAACATGTCGCCCTCTAAATGCATGACTTCAGAAAAGTCGAGTTCTTCTAACACTTTCATAGCCAGTTTGGCTCGTCTACCAGAGCGGCAGTAGATGATAATAGGCTTGTTCTTGTGACCTTCTAATTCGCTTAGATAGTCATTAATGTTTTCATGAGGCATATTCACTGCACCGGGAATATGACCGTCAGCAAATTCTTCGGGAGAGCGAACGTCGATAAGAAGCCAGTCATTGTTTGCGACGCGCTCAATAAGATAAGGAGAAGCAGCAACTGAGGCTTGGGCAGTGGCTTTTGCAGTGCACTGAAGCGACACAAATAATGCAATACTGACAACAACTAGAAAACCCGCAACAACAATCCGCATGAAATGGTGCTCTTACCTTCTTACTGATATTTTAGACTTAAGTATAACGCTTATGCGTTTTATTTAATACCTTCACAGAGCGATTTTAGTTCATTTATTAATCGTAGCGAAAACCGGCTTGTAACGTCAGGATCTACAACAATAAGTGGCGCATTTAGAAAACGCCGGTGTTTCTGCCAGAATACTTCTAGTTCTTGGCGCGAGTTTTTAGACGCAGCGATAAGAGCATGCGGCTGACGGATCAATACGTCCCTAACTGTCACTTGCGGGTAGTCTACAGGACTATCTGCAAATAGAGTTTGTGCACCACAAATATTTAATAGCTTATTACCCCATGCATTGGGGCCGATTGTCATTAGTGGCGTTGTCCATGAATAGTAAAATACTGGTTGACGTGGCTCAGTATCGTATTTATGCCTTAGATTTTTTAAATCGTTGAGAAAGGTATTGCTGAGTTTGTTTGCTTTTTTTTGCGTGTTGGTAAGTGCGCCAAGCCTTTTTATTTCATTCGCAATATCTGTAATGTTTTCAATCTTACTACTAAATACATTAAGCCCCATTGAAGAAAGCTTATGGATATCTTGAGGTTTGTTGCCACCCTCCCAAGCCAAAACTAAATCAGGCTTTAAAGCCACTATTGCAGCAATATCTGCCCCCTGAAAATCAGCTATACGTTGAATGTTTTTGGCTGCTTCTGGATAGTCACTATAGTCGCTGACGCCTAAAAGATTAGGACCTAAACCTAAACTGAACGCCCATTCTGTTAGGTGTGGCGCAAGACTGACTATTTTTAGCTCGGCGGGATTTGATAAAGCGCTTGATTCTGAGTTTGGTGCAACATTGGCTGAAGCAAATTGATTGGCGTTTGCAAGGTGCATTGAGCTGTTATCTGACGATGAATCAGCAAGCGCGATAAGAGGCAGATAGCATAGAACTACAAAAAAAATGGTTTTCATTGGACCTGCTGCTTTCATGATGAGGCCGCTATCGCTAGCATTACTAATGAGGCGAAAGCGCTAATTGCTATCATCGCATGATTAATGGTGCTTTTGGCTGATAGCATGTGAGAGTATTTTACCTCGTTAGCCCCACCTACACGGGGATATCGAATTTTCTTATTTGCGTAAATTGCAGGGCCACCCAGTTTTACATCTAGTACACCACCCATAAGTGCAAGCAGCAGTGACGTTTTATCTTTCACTGGGGAGCGCTTTATGGCGCGAAACCCTTTAATAGGATGGCTCACCAGTAGTGCTGCTAGACCACCAATGACCGCTGGCGGCATATTAAGCAAGTAGACAAGGTTGCGTACGGGTTTGGCAAAAAAAGTCATTGTTGGGGTTCGGTAATGCCATTGCCAAGATGTGAGCAAAAGTAATCGATAAATGAGTGCGCCTATGGGGCCTACCACTACAAAGTAGAAAATAACGCCGCAATAAAGATAGAGAAACTTGAGCCATAGCGATTCTATAGCGGCTTTGGCAATTCCTATATCGGTAAGTGAATTGCATTGACGTGCTGTTATGGTTTGTACCATTTCACGGGCAAGAGATTTCTTGTTTCTTCCCACACTTCCTAGCACCTTCTTATACTGCTGACGCTGGTAGCCGAAATCGAGGAGTGCAACAAGAATAATGGCTTCGAAGAAAACAGGGTACTGCGCCATATACACTAAAATGGCTACGCAGATTATCAGAGGCGCGAGAAGTACCAACGCAGCTAATGTGCCTGAAATGTAGTGCTGAGACGGGCCATAGTTGGAAGATGGCACCACTTTGCGCCCCATTTGTAAAACAAGGTAGCGCATTAGCGTTAATGGGTGAGTACTTTGGGGCCAGCGCCACAGAGCGTCGATGGCGATAGCCAACCAAAGTACGAATAGCGACTGATAATTCGGGTCGCTAATAACTTCTGTCATCTTATTTAGCGAGGGCTTTAATCATTGCCATAACAAGTTGTGCCGAATGCTTAGCGGCAGTCTCTAGATACTCTTTAAAGCTTACGGATGATGTTTTGCCTGCAATATCAGATAACGAACGAATTACGAGAAATGGCGTGTCGAGCATATGGCAGGTTTGGCCAATGGCTGCACCTTCCATCTCAACAGCTTTCATATCCGGAAAGTTTTCTCGTAATTCCGCTACTGCTTCATCGCTACCAATAAATGCATCACCCGTACAAATTAAACCTGTTGTAGACTGAAGCGACGTAATACCTGCAGCTGCGGTTCGGGCCGTTTCCATTAATGTTGTATCGCAACGGAAGTCTTCTGGCATACCGGCACATTGACCGAGTTTGTAGCCAAAGTGGGTTAGATTAGCATCGTGATGGATAACGTGACTGGCAATCACTAAATCACCAATGTTCAGGTTCTTGTCGAAGCCACCTGCAGAGCCGGTGTTAACCACTGCATCGGGTGCATATTGCTCAATAAGTACGGTAGTGGCGATAGCGGCTGCCACTTTTCCAATGCCGCATTTAACTAACACCACTTCTATGTCGTCAAGCGTGCCTTCATAAAATGTAAGGTGCTTCCACTGAGTTTCTTTAACATTCCAAAGTGACGCTTTGAGTAGCGCAACTTCTTCATCCATTGCACCTAAAATACCAATTTTTTTCATAACTATACCGACGGTGTTAAGGGAATTTAACGCGTGAATACGCTGTTGAATGTAGTAATTGTATAAGGAAAACAAAGAAACTGACAGAAAAATGCCTTTGTTGCACTATTTGAGAGTAAGAAAACAGTTAAGCAACAAAGGCTAGGGGAAATGTGAGTTAACTATCAGGCGGCAGCTGGTCTGCTTGAGCGCACCGGGCGAGTAGGGCGCTTAGGTGGCTCTGGGTTGTGTGTTGGCAATTGAGCCATTTTATTTTGTAATCGACGATACGGAATAAGTTTGTTTTCCAAACATTCGCGAATGTCATCGACGGTGTAGCCAGATTTTACTTTTATTCGTGCATGAGGAAGGCCGGCTGCATCTAATGCGCCTGTTACAAACCAATCCTTTTGCGCTTTGTAACCCTCTTTACCTTGGCTATGGACTAAGTCGATGGCCATTACCGGGCTCATATCTTGTTTATCAACCAGTACAAAGTCGAGTTGCCTGCTTGATGCACGGCTAAGCGCTTGGCTTGCTGTCTTCTTGTTGGCAGATTGACGAACTGATACAAGGTCATTAAGACGTACGCGGCATACTATTCTAAACTCACGCCCCATGGCCTGTTCGATAAGGTTTAAAAAGGTATGTTCTACCGGCGTGAATAACTGTGGTTTTCGCCTGAAAGGAAAAGCGACTCCACCGTCTGACAATTTTATGGCACCTAGTGCAACGACAATAAGTAACATCATTAGAATAATTGCCAATTCCATCGTAACCCTCGCAAATTTCAAGAATAAAAGCCAATGACAGTAGAGTTTCTAGGCCGTGCCAGCTTATATTTGGCAAACTAGTCTGTTACCTCTAGTTTCTCTGGTGTCATAAAAATGACGCCAGACACTGTCATCGTGTTGTTTACGATGGAATTGCAAGCCAGATGCCAACATGAGTATGTTTTACACTGGCTTTGAAAAAGTAGAGCTTAATTAGCGTTTGACGTAACCAAAATATCGACTTGAGAACCTGTCTTATCGGGGCTTACGATAACCCTCACTGTTTTGTCTTGAGAGGACAGTAGTGTACGCCCGTTGACCGGTGTGTGGGTTTTTAACGCGGGGTGTGCCGCTTGATAGAGATTGACCATAGCTTCTGGCGCCGCCGGTGAATGATACACCATGACAGATGTTAATGGTTCGTCAAAGGCCTGGCATTGACGAGCATCTTGTGCAATTTTCACCTGCTGAAACTCTGAAGGACAAGACACTATGCTGGGTTTATCAGCAAAAGCTCTTTTAGTCGCTTCTTCTACCGAAATGCTATTAGCATAACTAGCAAAAGATAAGCCGCTCATGCCTGACAATAGGGGCAAATATATGGCAAGTCTTTTAATATCCCAGTTCTTCATATATGGGCTCTTGTGTAATTATTTTTTATTTGAATATCAGATACTAGAGCGGATGTTCTTGTACATCAACTAAACCTTGGTTTATTAACGTATGCTTTCAACGTTTCTAGTATGTTGCTTGCGCTTTTGTGCTACCTGCATGTAATCGGGGTAAGGCTTGGCAGCTGATACGATACCTGTGTGCTGCGCGGATGATTTCCAATTCCCACCTCCATAGCGCAGCCTAATGTAAATCGTATCCCTTAATTATTTCAAACAAAAAAGCTCGATAGCAGAACTATCGAGCTTTTTATAAAGCGACTTGAGAGCGACGGTTAAACGCCTATGTAATCCATAATCCCTTCTGCGGCTTTACGGCCCTCGTCGATAGCCGTAACTACCAAGTCACTACCGCGCACCATATCGCCACCTGCGAATACTTGTGGGTGTGATGTTTGGAACGCAAATTTACCTGCAGACGGTGCACGTACTCGACCTTTTTCATCAAGCATAATGCCAAAGTCAGCAAACCATGGCGCAGGGCTTGGCTGGAAACCAAAGGCGATAATTACCGCGTCAGCTTCTAGTACGTGCTCTGAACCCTCTACTTCAACAGGGCGGCGGCGTCCATTGGCGTCAGGCGGCCCCATTTCAGTTTTAACCAGCTTAACGCCACAGGCTTTGCCGTTTTCATTTACTGCAATGTCTAGCGGCTGAAGATTGAATTTAAACTCAACCCCTTCTTCTTTCGCATTAACAACTTCGCGGCGAGATCCTGGCATGCTTTCTTCGTCACGGCGGTATGCACAGGTAACTTGGGCAGCGCCTTGGCGGATTGACGTACGAACACAGTCCATGGTGGTATCACCACCACCTAATACAACGACGCGCTTGCCTTTCATATCAATGTAATCAGCTGGATCTTTCTCAAGGCCCATCACGCGATTGGTGTTGGCGATAAGGAAAGGTAAGGCTTCGTGAACGCCTTCAACTTCTTCGTTATCGAAACCACCTTGCATCGACTTGTACGTACCCATACCAAGAAAAACAGCATCGTATTTATCAAGCAATTCCTGGAACTGGACGTCTTTACCAATTTCAGTGTTAAGTACGAACTCAACACCCATCTCGGTAAAGATTTGGCGGCGTAGCTTGATTACGTCTTTCTCTAGTTTGAAAGACGGGATGCCAAATGTAAGTAGGCCACCAATTTCTTCGTATTTGTCGTAAACAACAGGTTTAACGCCGTTACGAACCAGAATATCAGCACATGCAAGACCCGCTGGGCCTGCACCTACAATCGCCACTTTCTTGTCAGTCCATACCACGTCAGACATATCTGGGCGCCAGCCCATTTTGAATGCTGTATCGGTAATGTACTTTTCAATACTACCGATAGTTACTGCACCAAAATCGTCATTCAGTGTACATGCACCTTCGCACAGTCTGTCCTGTGGACATACGCGGCCGCATACTTCCGGCAAACTGTTGGTTTTATGAGAGAGTTCCGCAGCTTCCAAAATACGGCCTTCGTTCGCCAAGCTTAACCATTGTGGAATATAATTGTGTACAGGACACTTCCATTCACAGTATGGGTTACCGCAGTCCAAGCAGCGATCTGCTTGGCCTTCGGTCTGAGATTGGCTCAGCGGTTGATAAATTTCCGCGAACTCTTGTTTACGTACCATGATCGGCTTTTTCGGCGGATCGATACGTTCAACATCGACAAATTGGTATACGTTCTTTGCCATAAACTAAATCCTCCTACTGAGCCTGAATGCGTAATTCAGCACTTGAACGACTGATGTGACCAAGCAAGTTTTTCACATCACTGGTTTTTGGCTTAATAAGCTTGAAGCGTTTCAGCGTTGCGGCGAAATCAGTAAGCAACGACAACGAGTGCTCGCTTCCTGTTTCTTCGTAATGCTGATTAATTAAGCCACGTAAGTGCTCAGCAAGAATTGCTTTATCTTCAATTGGCATTATATCGACCAGTTCCGCATTCACGCGGTTATCAAGGTCGTCGCCATCATCCATAAGATAAGCAAAACCACCAGTCATACCTGCACCGAAGTTAACACCAACCGGACCAAGTACAGCTACAATACCGCCTGTCATATATTCACAGCCGTTATCGCCAATGCCTTCAACTACCGCAATAGCACCAGAGTTACGCACGCCAAAGCGCTCGCCAGCACGGCCAGCAGCAAACAGCTTACCGCCTGTTGCACCGTAAAGGCAGGTGTTACCCATAATGGCGCTGTCGTGGGCGTCGTAAGAGATATTGCGAGGTGGGTGAATAACAAGCTTACCGCCGGTCATCCCTTTACCTACATAATCGTTGGCATCACCTTCAAGGTGCATATGCAGGCCGCCAGCGTTCCACACACCGAAGCTCTGACCCGCTGTACCGGTAAGTTCAACTTTGATAGGTGTATCTTCAAAGTCGTGGTTACCGTGGTGTTTAGCGATTTCACCTGATAGCAGCGCACCGACAGAACGATCCGTATTGCGGATTGGGTATTTAAGGGTAATAGATTTACCGTCAATAACCGCTTGCTGGCCGTCTTTAAGCATCTGCGCGTTCAATTCACCTTTATCGATAGGTGCGTTGGTGGTTTGCGAGCAGAATAAGCGCGTATGGTCGCCTGCTTTAGGCTGCGCTAGCAACGGCGACAAATCTAAACGGTTTTGCTTAGCGGTAATGCCATCTAGAACTTTAAGTAGCTCTGTGCGACCAACAAGGTCGTCGAACTTAGCAATACCCATAGACGCCATGATTTCACGCACTTCTTGAGCAATAAACTTGAAGTAGTTCATTACCATATCAGGTAAGCCAATGAAGTGATCGTCACGCAGTTTTTGATCCTGCGTTGCAACACCTGTCGCACAGTTGTTCAAGTGGCAAATACGTAGATATTTACAGCCTAAAGCCACCATTGGACCTGTACCAAAACCAAAGCTCTCAGCACCTAAAATACCGGCTTTTACTACATCTAAGCCTGTTTTCAAACCCCCGTCGGTTTGAACGCGTACTTTGTGACGTAAGCCGTTTTCAATAAGCGCTTGTTGCGTTTCAGATAAACCAAGCTCGAACGGACTACCCGCATACTTAACTGATGTTAGCGGGCTTGCACCTGTACCGCCGTCGTAACCTGAAACGGTGATAAGGTCGGCATAGGCTTTCGCTACACCCGTTGCAATGGTTCCAACACCCGGCTCAGATACTAGCTTAACGGATATAAGTGCCGTTGGATTAACCTGTTTCAAATCGAAAATTAGCTGTGCTAAATCTTCAATTGAGTAGATATCGTGGTGTGGAGGTGGTGAAATAAGGGTTACACCCGGCACAGAGAAACGTAGCTGTGCGATGTATTTATTTACCTTATCGCCTGGAAGCTGACCACCTTCACCAGGCTTTGCACCCTGCGCCACTTTAATTTGAATAACGTTTGCGTTAACCAAATAGTGAGGCGTTACACCAAAGCGACCTGAAGCCACCTGCTTAATTTTAGAGTTCTTTTCAGTCCCAAAGCGAGAAGGGTGTTCGCCACCTTCCCCAGAGTTAGACTGACCGCCCAGGCGGTTCATGGCAATCGCTAGTGCTTCGTGCGCTTCAGGGCTTAGTGCACCAATTGACATTGCCGCAGTATCAAAGCGTGGGAATAAGTTTTCCGGTGCTTCTACTTCACTAATATCAATAGGGTCACAATCAGGGTTTATAGCTAGCAAGTCGCGAATGTGCGCAGGCGCACGCTCGTTAACAAGCTTTGCATATTGCTGGTAGTCGTCGTAGTTACCAGACACCACAGCCTTTTGAAGCGTACTGACTACGTCTGGGTTATAGGCGTGATATTCGCCACCGTGCACGTATTTAAGCAAGCCGCCGTGATCGACAGATTTACGCTTAAGCCAAGCAATACGGTTTAGGTTGATAAGATCTTGCTGGAAATCATCGAAGCCCGCACCTTGAATGCGTGAGGTCACACCTTTAAAGCATAACTTCATCACTTCGTTGTTAATACCTACTGCTTCAAACAGTTTAGAGCTACGGTAGCTAGCAATAGTGCTAATACCCATTTTCGACATGATCTTGTACAAGCCTTTGTTGATACCCTTACGGTAGTTCAACGTGGCCTGCATAGGAGAAATATCTAGCTCGCCTTTTTCACAAAGCTGCTCAATAGTTTCATATGCAAGGAATGGGTAAACCGCAGTGGCACCTAAGCCAATCAACACCGCGAAATGGTGTGGATCGCGGGCACTTGCTGTCTCAACAACAACGTTAGCATCGCAGCGTAATGACTTTTCAACTAAGCGACGTTGTACCGCACCAACTGCCATTGCTGCAGGGATAACCAAGCGATTTTGTTTAATGTTTCTGTCAGACAGAATAACGAACGCAGCACGCTTGTTTTTAACCAGCATCTCGACTTCGTTACACACGCGCTCGATGGCTTTCTTCAAACCTTCTTGCGGCGCATACTGAAGCTCCACGATTTCTGAGTAGTAGTTGTCTGGGTTAAATTCGCGCAGTTGCTTAAGGTCGGTATACATTAGCACTGGCGAGTCAAACAATACGCGGTCAGCGTAACCTGAGGTTTCGCTAAATACGTTTTGCTCGCGGCCAATACAGGTTGCCAACGACATAACGTGGTTTTCACGTAGCGGGTCAATAGGCGGGTTAGTAACCTGTGCGAATTGCTGACGGAAATAGTCGTAAACCGTACGCTGACGCGAGGACATAACCGCCATTGGCGTGTCATCACCCATTGAACCAACGGCTTCTTGACCGTCTTTCGCGAGTACTTTTACGACTTGTTGAATTTCTTCATAGCTGTAGGCGTGTAGCTTGTGGTACACCGCCATGGCGTCGTCGTCAAACACGCGTTTACCAATCAATGACGCGTCAAGCTTTTCAATTGGCGTTAATCGACGAATATGCTTGTCTAGCCACTCTTTATAAGGATGGCGTGCTTTTAAGTCTTCATCAATTTCAGTAGAGCGCCAGATTTTGCCTGTGTACGTGTCTACAGCAAGCATTTCACCTGGGCCTACGCGGCCTTTTTCAACTACGTCAGCTTGCTCGTAATCCCAGATACCTACTTCTGAGGCTAGGGTAATGAAACCATTCTTAGTAATAACGTAACGAGCAGGACGTAGACCATTTCTATCAAGGTTACAGGCAACGTGGCGACCGTTAGTTAAAACGATACCCGCTGGGCCGTCCCATGGTTCCATGTGCATAGAGTTAAACTCGTAAAATGCACGAAGATCATCGTCCATGGTCTTGTTGTTTTGATAGGCGGGTGGAACAAGTAACCGCATAGCACGGAATAAATCCATACCGCCGGCTAAGAATAGCTCCAGCATGTTATCCAGCGAGGATGAGTCTGAACCTTCAGTATTAACAAAAGGTGCTGCATCTTTAAGATCTGGAATAAGTGGCGTTGCGAATTTAGCAGCACGTGCCATGGCCCAGTCGCGGTTTCCTTTAATGGTGTTAATCTCACCGTTGTGCGCAAGGAAGCGGAAAGGCTGAGCAAGCGGCCAGCGTGGTAGCGTATTTGTTGAAAAGCGTTGGTGGAAAACGCAAATTGCGCTTTGCATACGCTCATCGGCAAGATCGTGATAAAAGGCAGGTAAGTCCTTTGGCATTACCAAGCCTTTGTAGATCGTAACCAAGCCCGACAAACAAGCCACGTAAAAATCGGGATCTTTCTCAAGACGTTTTTCAGCGCGGCGGCGGATCATATACAAACGACGCTCAAGGTCGCGTTTTCTCCAACCTGCTGGCGCGTTCACAAATACCTGTTCAATTTGTGGAACACCCGTTAGCGCTAATTCACCCAGTACTGAGTGGTCGACAGGCACTTCGCGCCAACCCACTACTGAAAGTGTTTCTTTTTCTAGTTCTTCATTAAGTACTTCACGCGCGGCTTGCGCAAGTACCGGGTCCTGACTTAAGAAAATCATGCCCACGCCGTATTTTTTGCTGAGTTTCCAGCCATTTTCTTCGGCGATTGCATGGAAGAACGCATCCGGTTTCTGCAGTAATAAACCACAGCCGTCACCGGTTTTCCCGTCGGCAGCGATGCCGCCACGATGCTGCATACGGTCAAGACCGTGTATTGCAGTCGTTACCAATTCATGACTGGCTTCCCCATGAGTGTGAGCGATTAAGCCAAACCCACAGTTGTCCCGGGAATCATTGGGATTATATAAACTCATCTCTTAACTCCTTCAACCTTTTGACTGGGCAAGGTATGCGTTGCGTGTAGATGCGCCTAGGTTTGCGTATCACAACATTATTAGACGTCTTTTATGCCTGCGAGCGGTATTGCTTGCGGCGTGCGCCTTTCTTGTCGTTATTTTATTATTAGAGGATTCCAGTCGTTTCCGCATTTTTATGCATTATTGCGATGCGGGCCGTACAAAATACCCACATTAAAAACTAAAATCAAACGCTAAAAGTATAAGCTTTATAGTGAATTAGTATAAATATAATTAAGTCGATATTAATCAGTTATTTACGCATCATCATTTATGTTTGTAACAAAAATGTTATCAGTGTTGCAAAGTGAATAACTCACCCCTCATAAATGATATTATTTCTCATTTGCGTTTTGTTAATGAATAAATATGCTTTGAAATTGATGTTTTATGTTGTCAATAGCGGTTTGTGGTGTATTTTTATTAATTTGTAAAGCTCTGGTTCCACTAATATAAGTAGTTTGCTATATTGGTTGAAAATTGACCACAGGTAAGGCTCGTGGTGCGCTGAAGGATGTTGATAAAGAGCCCTGTGTGTGAATTGAGTGTACGCTTATGTGGAAGGCGAAGAATAAAAATTCACTGTGGTGGCGTGCTGTTAAGACAATAAGGATTATTGTATGAATACACTACATGCTTCACCACTGCCTATATTTAGTATAGATGATCATATTCTAACTGGCGACAATATCACCTTCAGGCTTTCTCCTAATACATCTGGGCGTTTTCAATCTGGATCTCCCGATACTATTGTTATTCATTTTACCGCCGGCAGTAGCCTTTCATCTTCGGTGAATGTCTTGACCAATGCCGATAGCGGTGTGTCAGCTCACTTTGCCGTTGGACGCAATGGTGACATTGTTCAAATGCTTCCGACTAATAAAATAGCGTGGCACGCAGGAGAAAGTTATTACGAGGGGCGTAGTGGCTTGAACCAGTACTCTATCGGCATTGAATTAGACAATGCTGGCCAGCTTAAGGCAAGGGGAGACGGCACCTTTGAAAGTTGGTTTGGCGAAATTTTTGGCGAGAATGAAGTATTAGCTGCCCAGCACATTAACCAACAGTCTATGGGTTATTGGCACAAGTACACCGACGTACAAATTGTCAGGACGTTATCGCTCTGTAAAGCATTGTGTAGCCACTACAACATCTCTACTATCGTCGGGCACGAAGAAATAGCGCCGTCACGAAAGGTCGATCCTGGCCCCGCTTTTCCCCTTCAAAGACTCAAAGCCGCTGTTTTGCAAAGTGATAGTGAAACGTGGGCAACTGAGTCAAGTGATTCGAATTCACAGCGAGAGGCGCATGATCAAATTCAGCGGGATCTTGATAGTGCTGTAAAGCGGGTGGCTAATGTAAGTGCTAATTCACTGAATGTGAGAAGAGGCCCCGATGTTTCATTCCCAACGATCGAGAATGGATTGCACAAGGGCGAGGTATTAAAAATACTGGAAAAGCGAGGGGAGTGGGCGAAAGTGTCTTACACGAAGGTGGGGTGGGTGAATACCAAATACATTAATGAAATTACTGAAAAGTCGCCTTTCAAATCCTAATTCTGGGTAGGGCCACAGAGTTATGCTTTGACAAACCGCATTCCCGAAGAGGGGAAAGCCTGATAGGATAAAGGCAAAATAAGTTTAGATTAGACGTACATGCATTCAGATTCACCAAACGATTCTTGGGCAATCCGCTTTGCTCAATTTGTTCAGCGTTTTGGCACTCTAAAGCTCAGCATCTTATTTGTTGTTCTTTCGCTTGTGTTCACGCTAGGCGGTTCTTACGTGATACGCGTAAGTATGGGAAGCCAAGTCCAACCCGACGATTTTATAAGTGCCGTTATTCTTACCATGTTGTCTGCGCCATGGGTTCTCTACTTTTTCAGTGAACTAATTAAGCAGCTAGAGAATTCGCGTACTAATCTTAAAGAAGTCGTTAGTCAGCTAGAAAGTTTACGTGAAGAAGACGTTTTTCTTAACCGAGAATTACAGAGCAATATTCGCCAGCTAAATCACGAAATAGAGCAACGTAAGCAGGCTCAAGAAGAGCGTGAAGCACTATTTAAAGATTTAGAAAAAGAAATTCAGGATAAATCTGAACAAGAGGCCCAAGCGCGCCGCTTATCTACGCTACTTCGCTCCATTATCGATGCTTCGCCAGACTTAATTTATTATCGCAATGAAGAAGGTCGATTTGCGGGCTGCAACCGCATTGCCGAGTTGATGACGGGCAAAACCGAGCAAGAGCTGCTTGGCTTAACGCCAAAAGACGTATATGAGGAAGAGCTTGCCCGCCAAATTGTAGCGAGTGATCACGAAGTTCTAGAAACCAACGCCAGTATCACAGAAGAGCTGTGGCTTCGCTTTGCTGATGGACGTCGTCGTTACTTCGAAATGAAGCGTGTACCTTTCTTCGATAAAGAAGGCAACCGCTTGGGGCTACTTTCATTCGGTCGCGACATGACTGAGCGTAAACAGGCTGAAAATGCTGCGGCGAAAGCTAGCACAGATAAAACGCGCTTTATCGCGACCATCAGCCATGAGCTTCGTACACCATTGAACGGTATTGTTGGCTTAAGTCGCATGCTGCGTGATACCGAGTTAAGCGACGAGCAATTCAGCTGGGTTAGTACAATTTACGCAAGTGCCATTACGCTAGGTAATATCTTTAACGACATTATTGACCTAGATAAATTAGATAGAGACAAACTTGAACTAAGTCTAAAAACTATATCGTTGAAGGACTTTACCGAGGAACTCAGCAGCATTATTCGCCTGTTGGCCGCTGACAAACAGCTAGAGCTTAAAACAACAATCAACGAGCCACTTCCCCGTCTTGTTGAAATAGATGGCACGCGCCTTCGTCAAATTTTGTGGAACATCTTGTTTAATGCAGTGAAATTTACGCAAAAAGGGCACGTAAGCTTATCGGTTTCATCAACGAAACCCGATGGCGATAAGGCGTATGTTACCTTTGTCATTGAAGATACTGGAGTGGGTATTCCAGAAAGCGAAATTGAAAAGATTTTTGCCATGTACTATCAGGTTGATCACCCTGACCACCAATCGGCCACAGGTACCGGTATTGGATTGGCAATCTGTAAGCAAATGGTCGACTTGATGAAAGGTGAAATTCACGTTTCTAGCATAGTGGGTATAGGCACCCGCTTTGAAATCGTGTTGCCAGTTCAAATTTCTAACAGCCCAATGAAAGTGGCGCAGCTTCAAGTGACAGGGCTTAATATCTTGTTAGTTGAAGATATTGAGTTGAATGTAATGGTCGCCAAAGCCTTGCTTGAGAAGCTTGGCCAGAAAGTCGATGTAGCAATGACCGGTCAAGAAGCCATAGACAAAGTCAGGGAAAACCAATACGACCTTATCTTGCTTGATATTCAATTGCCTGACATGACCGGATTCGATGTGGCAAGTACGATTATTGAAGAAGATCTGGTTATGCAAACGCCCATCGTGGCGCTAACGGCAAACGTCATTAAAAAGCGTGATGAATACTTAGAAAACGGTATGGATGACGTTATTGCTAAGCCGATTAAAAAATCTCGCGTTATCGAGGTGTTTAACGAGTTGTTCCATGCACCACCTGCACCGCTTGAAATTGATGGCGAAGTAGAGCGCCCTGAACCTAACAAAACATTAAGTAACATTTTAGATATGGACTTGTTACAGATGTTAGTTGATACCATAGGGGATGAAATGGTGCGCGCTAGCGTTAAAGTATTCCAAGAAAAAATGCCTGAATACATGGAAATACTGCAGCTAAGCTTAAGTGCGGACGAAAAGTCAGAAGTGTGCTCACAGGCTCACAAAATTAAAGGCGCCGCTGGCTCTGTTGGTTTGGCTCGTGTACAGCGTATTGCTAATCAAATTCAACAGGGCGATCACCCTACATGGTGGGAGAACGTGCATGATTGGGTGGAAGAGCTACAAATGGCCGTTCAGCACGACATGAAGGCACTACACGATTGGCTGAATGAACAGCAGGTTGATGACTAGTTAGCATAACGCGCTCTTTAATAGGTAACGTGAAAAAGAGGGCTTGCCCTCTTTTTTGTTATAAAAACTGCGCTAGAGAAAGCGGTCAGAGCAGCTTTGCAAAGTAGCTATGTAGCTAAGTAGCTAAGCCTCTCCTTAAAAAAAGCAGCAGGCTGAACTTATTTATACAGTGGTAAAAGGAATTAATGCGATGACAATTAGCGCACAACAAGAAACCGTGTTTTCAAATAATCAGCTCAGTGTTGAGGAAATTCCCTCACTTCAAACGCTCGCATTACTTCCTATATCCAAAAAGTACCGGACACTAAATATCCTCTCCATTGGATTGATAGCCTCAGTGCTAATAGGTATTGCTTCTGCGTTACGATTCCAACGCTTTTGGTCATTGCCAGAAGGACTGCTGCAAGCCTACCCGTATGTTGTTGCTGGTATCGTCGCTGTAGGCTCTCTATGGGCGCTGTACCACTTTTTTGCTGATGTACGCATATTTTATGCGATTCGAGAGCAAGACATCAGTAAGCAGTCAGGGCTAATTTTTAGAAAACTTTCGTGCCAACCTATTTTGCGTGTTCAGCATGTAGAGGTAAATCGCGGTCCATTGGACAGGTGGGCGGGTCTTGCCTCACTTCAGGTGTTTTCGGCTGGTGGTGAAATGCACACGTTTGAAATACCTGGGTTAAGCATTGAAAGGGCAGAGCAGTTGCGTGAGTTCATTCTTGCTCATAAAGACATAGGTGCACGCTAATGACGGTATCAGAAAGGCCCTCACACCAAGCGCCTACACTTAATCAGTCAAAAGAGCTGAAAGAAGATGCTGCGCTCAAGTCCCATGGGCAAGATGCTAATATGGAAGAACCGAAACTTAAAGTTGAGACGGGTGATGAGTGGCAGCGCCTCTCTCTAATTTCTATTTTGTATTTTACTATTCGCAATTTTACCAACTCGGCTCAAGTGCTTATTTATACCCTTCCCGCCTTAGCCATATCGTTCAATATTTGGGATAACCTGCTGTCGCCTGAAGTACTAATCGGTGCTGGAATCCTCTTTCTATCTACCAGTGTCAGCGGCATAATTAGCTTTTTAATGTACAAGTTTCGCGTGCACAACCAGCACGTTGAGATTCATCATGGCGTGTTTCAACGCCGCTATACCAACTTGCCCTTGTGGCGTATTCAAAACGTAAAGATAGAACGCCCTTTTTACTACCGACCTTTTGGGTACGCGCTAGTGGTGCTTGATACCGCAGGAAGTGGGAAAGAAGAAGCTAAAATTGTAGCGGTTCCTGAAGATTATGCTGAAGCGCTAAAAAAGCAGGTGTTGTATGAAAAAGCGCTGCACGATGAGGGTGACCTGGATTGTTTGCCAAATGAATATTTATCCGACGAGCAGAGTTCATCTTTTCCCACGCCACGAACGCGCACTAAAGCGATAGATTCTTCCCATTCAAATGAAGAAGTATTAAATCGACGGTCCGTGAAAGACATCATTATTCACGGTATCACCAACAATCGCGTGTGGATCATACTGGGTGCTGCGGCACCTTTCTATGACGATGTGTTCGGTCTAGTTTCAGAGTGGTTAGCCGATAAAGGCTTGCAGCTAAATCAGCTGGTTGGTGAACAAACGGTTGCGTGGTGGCAATTTGGATTGTATGCCTTTGTCATTCTCATGATGCTTATGGCGTTAGTGGCACTGCTGAGTGTTGGTGGCGCGCTTTTCACTTTTTACGGCTATACACTCTCACGAACAGGTGATCGCTATATCCGTCGCAGCGGCTTACTTAATAAACTGGAAGTCAGTATGCGAGCTTCACGCATCCAAATGATTACGGCGAAGCAAGACTGGCTGGATAAAATACTAAAGCGTGTGAATTTGTATTTTGAGCAGAACTCAACGGCTGGGCAGCAAATGCAAGAACTGATGTCGCCAAATAAGCTTATTGTGCCATCGGTAACCGAAGATGAAGCTTTTGCGCTTAGCCAAGAAGTAATGCCTGAATGCGACTTGCGAGGCCAAGATTATCATCCCATTAGCAAGCGATTCATTACTTTTTGGTTGTTTGCGGGTTGGACATTGCCTTTTATTACCTTTTTCACTATTGGCGCTTTGTCGTCCCATCTTGATATTATGCTAGGTTCACTCGTTGTCTTTAGTGCGGTATCGCTGTTACTCACGCTTAGGTGGTGGCGATGGGGTATAGCCTACGACAGTAAGTACGTTTATATAAGGCGAGGTAGAATAGGCATCGACTATCAATGCTTTGAGCCCTATAAAGCGCAGCAAGTTATCGTTAAGCAAAGCGTGTTTATGAAGCGAAGAAAACAGGCCACCGTTAAGTTTGTACTGGCTTCGGGGGCGGTGACTGTGCCGTTTCTACCAGAAGACTACGCTAATAAACTAGCAGATAGTGTGCTATTCGAGGTGGAGTCAACTAGAAGGTCTTGGATGTAACGTACACTGTTTCTTTGAGCGCTGCTTTTTTATACGTTTTTTTATGCAAATAGACCGAGTTTATGTAATGGTAGGTATTTAGTTGCTTAACCTTGCGTCTATATGGATATTCTTGATTACAGTGTCATCGCGATTTACCTCATCACGTTACTCGTTATCGGCTTTAGCTTGCGTGGACAGCAGTCAAAGAAAGATTATTTTCTCGCTGGAAGAAGCTTAAGTTGGAAACCGCTGTTACTTTCAGTGATGGCGACGCAACTCTCGGCGGTCAGTTTCATTTCCGCTCCTGCATTTGTCGGCTTCCGTGAGGGGGGAGGACTGATTTGGCTCTCTTATGAACTGGCAGTTCCGTTAGCTATGCTTTTACTCATTACCACCGTGTTGCCTACATTATACCGAAGCGGTGTGGTGAGTATTTATGACTATCTTGAGCGACGTTTCTCTACCTCTACCCGTATTTGTATCAGTGTTGTATTTCAATTTAGCAGGGCCTTCGCTACCGGCATAATGGTTTACGCGCTATCCATTATATTGCAAGGAACCATGCAGGTTTCATCCACGCAGGCAATATTACTCATTGGTGTGATTACCGTTTTGTACTCCTTACAAGGAGGCATGAAAGCAGTTGTATATGGTGACGCGGTACAAATGGTTGTCATCGTTTTGGGCACAGCTATCTGCATTGCTTTTGGTCTAAACGCATTAGGCGGTTGGGAGCACTTTTTACAGCTACTTCCAAGCGAGCGGGTCTCTACCCTTAATTTTTCATCTCTGGGTTTTGATGGTGACGGCTTCGGCTTCTTTCCTATGGTGCTAGGTGGCGTGATCCTCTACGCCTCATACTACGGTTGTGATCAATCAGAAGCACAGAGGGCATTGTCAGCGAAATCGGAAAGCGATCTTAAAAAGATGATGTTAGCAAATGGCATTTTCAGGTTCCCTATAACACTTCTATATTGTTTAGCAGGCTTGGTGATCGGCACACTAGCGTTGAACGACGCCAACTTGCTATCGCAAATTCCTAAAGATAATCCGGACTGGCTTATGCCGGTCTTTATTCTTAATTATTTACCTCATGGGCTTATCGGCTTGCTTGTGGTCGCTATTCTTGCTGCAGCCATGTCATCACTGAGCTCAGCAATAAACTCTCTTGCCGCTGTTTCACTGGAAGATTATTTCAAACTCACTCGGAAACGCGCAAAACCTGAAGGCTACCTGAGTCATGCTAAGTTTGCGGGCTTGCTTTGGGGAGGGATTATTTTGCTGCTTTCGCTCAATGCTGGCGATATAGCGCCTACCGTTATAGAAGCGGTGAACAAAGTGGGCTCTGTTTTTTTTGGCCCCGTCTTGGCTGTGTTTCTACTTGGCATGCTAACGAAGAAGATAAAGGCCACACAGGTCAATACCGGCCTGATGTGTGGCGTGCTGACTAATTTGTCGTTCGCATTTTTTGTCGAGGACATGTTTTGGTTTTGGTGGAATGTAACGGGGTTCGCGAGCACAGTGATACCCGCTATTATCTTGTCTGTTTTGTCAGCTAATGATGAAAACGATACAGCGACGATCACCACCTCTGGTCAACGACGCTTACTGATTGATAAGCCGATTGCCACCCTATTGCTTGGCTATTTTTGCTTATTGGTCGTTGTTTGCTACTTAATGCCGCGTTGGCTGCAGTAGACTAAGTGATTTACGCCTCTACTGTTTTGGCAACTGAGTCTCTCAAAATAATCTGATCTTTGCCCGCGTGCTTAGCTTCGTATAAGCGCGCATCAGCCACTTCTAACTGCGACGCCAAGCACTTGTGTTCCTCGGTACATACGCCGATACTGCACGTGATATTGAACTTGTGATTGGTAAAAATAGTAGAGCGCACTGCATCCATAAACGCTGAAAGCGCAGATAGATACACTTTAGGTGGCCTTACCGATACCACTGTAAATTCTTCACCCCCATAGCGCACAATAAGATCGTCGGGGAAGTAATCTTTTAACAATGCTGCAAATTCCTGCAATAACATGTCACCCGTTTTATGGCCGTAGGTATCGTTTACACTTTTGAAGTTGTCAGCATCGATCATAGACACAATGACATCCTTTCTCGACGCTTTATTGGCAAATAACTCTTCTGCTTTTTCGTAGAGAAAACGGCGATTGTATACCTTGGTTAGCGGGTCTAAGTTTGCTGAATTTCTAATGGTTTGAATCATTTCTTGTGATTCAAGGTTTTGCATAATTCTGCAGTAGAATTCTTCGTGATAAAAAGGTTTGGACAGGAAGTCATTGGCGCCGCTTTTAATGAATTTCGAGGTCAACACGCTGTCGCCGTTTGCCGATAAACCGATAAATACCAAGTCTTGCATGCGTTTTTCGTGGCGTATTGCTTTAACCAGTTCATAACCGTCCATATTGGGCATACGGTGATCAGCAATAACCATTTTAATATCGCGGTGATTATCAAGCTCTTCCAACGCTTCTAAGCCATCGTTCGCTTCATGCACCTGAAATTGGAATTTGCGAAGTAATGAGCAAATGTGATTTCGGCTCGTTCTAGAATCTTCCACCACCAACACTTTGGTAGTGAGATTCTTTCTTAAACGGTCTACAAGTTTAGACACTTGAAGGTATGAATAGCGAGACTCTTTTGTGATGTAATCCAGTACGCCCTGATCGAGTAACTGAGCACGGGTAAATTCGTCGAAGTTCCCAGTAAGTACGATGGTTGGAACGTTGTAGGAAAGTGCAAGCTCAACGCTCTCGCCGTTGGGCGCGTCGGGAAGGTTTAAGTCGACGATGGCTGCCAAGTATTCGGTGTCACTCTCGAGGGCACTTTTAGCTTCCGCAAGATCTTCGCACAGATCACACGTAAAGTGAGGATTATCCTCAATAAGTTTGTTTACAATCTTTCGGACAGTGAGACTGTCTTCTACTACAAGAACTTTATACATGTGATCTACTCTCGGCACTTAGGCTTCGATAATAACCAATTTAAGACAAAAAAGCCCTCAAAGAGAGGGCGTTTTATACTTATGTCTAAATGATTTTATTCTTATATAACATTGCGTTGTACTAACTTTGTTCAGCGGGAACACGCACGGAGCCTTCCATCAAAATACGTGCGCTTCTGCTCATTACAGCTTGCTTAATTTGCCACTTGTCGTCTTCAAACGTAGCTCTTGCTCCTACTCTAAGCGTTCCAGATGGATGCCCAAAAGTAACCGAGTCTCTTTCGTCGCCGCCAGCTGCGATATTTACAAGAGTGCCGGGTATCGCCGCAGCTGCTGCAATAGCGACCGCAGCCGTCCCCATCATAGCATGATGAAGTTTCCCCATAGACAGTGCGCGAACCAATACATCAATGTCTGAACCCAAAATATCTTTGCCACTGGATGCTTGGTAACCTCTTGGAGGAGCAACGAACGCGACTTTTGGTGTGTGCTGCCTGTTTGCAGCTTCACCCACATCATTGATGAGCCCCATCTGAACCGCGCCGTGTGCACGAATTGCTTCGAACTTGGACAGCGCCTCGGAGTCGCTGTTTATATCATCCTGCAGTTCAGTGCCTGTGTAGCCAATATCTTCTGCGTTGATGAAAATAGTAGGAATACCCGCGTTTATCATGGTCGCCTGAAGTGAGCCTACGCCTGGAACTTCAAGTGTGTCGACTAATCGTCCTGTCGGGAAGATTGCCCCTTCACCGTCAGCTGGGTCAACAAAGGCTACTTCTACTTCTGCGGCAGGGAAGGTGACACCGTCTAGTTCAAAATCGCCAGTTTCCTGTACTTCCCCGTTAGTCATTGGCACCTTAGCGATAATGGCTTTGTTGATATTGGCTTGCCAAATATTGACGGTGGCAATGCCGTTTTCTGGTATTTTACTTCTATCTACCAGCCCATTGGTTATCGCAAATGCGCCTACGGCTGCCGTTAGGTTTCCGCAGTTACCACTCCAGTCTACGAATGGCTTATCTATGGCTACTTGACCAAATAGGTAGTCGACATCGTAACCTTCACGTTCACTTTTGCTTAAGATAACGGTTTTGCTGGTACTTGATGTAGCACCGCCCATACCGTCGGTTTGTTTACCGTAAGGATCGGGGCTGCCAATTACGCGCAGAAGCAGGGCATCGCGCGCCGGACCTGGCTTTTGCGCGGCTTCTGGCAAATCGGTTAAATTGAAAAACACACCCTTACTGGTACCGCCACGCATGTAGGTAGCCGGTACTCGAAGTTGTGGCGCATACTTTGTCATGTTTTTTCCTTTCGTCGGTATGAGTGCGTTGAGGCACAGTTGAAACACGCCGTAAATACATCCTTGTAGGCTCTAGGGGCGCGTCCATGCGCCCCGAAGGTTTCAACCGTGCCTCAACGCACTCTTAAACTAAAAACCATTTTATCTGGAGAGAAGTAAGGTTGTTCGTGATTTGAAACACGCTGTGAACACATCCATGTGCGCTCCCCAGCCGCATCCTTGCGGCTGGAGGGTTTCAAATCACAAACAGCTTCCAACCAAACTAGCTGATACTAGCTACGGAGGAGGTGGATTAGTTTCAGGGCCTTCAACTCGCAAGTATGCGAGTTGGGAGCCTATAGAGACGTATTTAGGGCGTGCCCTATGACTAACTTATCCCCCAGCTAAGTAAACTGATGCAATATTGGCCGAACTTAAGTGGGGGAGGTGGGTCAGTTTCAGGGCCCTCAACTCGCAAGGATGCGAGTTGGGAGCCTACAAGGACGTATTCACGGCGTGCCCTGTAACTGATTCACCTCCTCCCACTGAAAGGTCTTCCTATCACAATCAGCTAGCTTCAGCTTCCAAGAAGTCTTTAGCGAAGCGCTGTAATACGCCGCCCGCGCTGTAAATAGAGACTTCTTCTGCAGTGTCTAAACGGCAGGTTACTGGCACTTCTAGCTGCTCACCGTTTTGACGGTTTACTACTAGCGTAAGCGTTGCACCTGGTGAAGGTTCGCCGCTTACGTCGTACGTTTCTGTGCCATCAAGCTCAAGGGTTTTACGCGTTGTGCCTGGTTTAAACTCAAGCGGTAGCACGCCCATACCAATAAGGTTAGTGCGGTGAATACGCTCAAAACCTTCTGCCACAATGACTTCAACACCAGCAAGACGCACGCCTTTAGCTGCCCAGTCACGTGACGAGCCCTGACCGTAGTCGGCGCCTGCAACAATGATAAGCGGTTGTCTGCGGTTCATGTAGGTTTCAATGGCTTCCCACATGCGCATAACTTTGCCTTCGGGCTCAACGCGCGCCAGAGAACCTTGTTTTACTTCACCGTTTTCAAGCACCATCTCGTTGAATACTTTCGGGTTCGCTAGGGTAGCGCGCTGTGCGGTTAAGTGGTCACCACGGTGCGTGGCGTACGAGTTAAAGTCTTCTTCAGGCAAGCCCATTTTATGAAGGTATTCACCGGCTGCACTGCTGGCCAGAATAGCGTTTGAAGGCGACAAGTGATCGGTGGTGATATTGTCACCTAAAATAGCCAGCGGACGCATGCCTTTCATGGTGCGCTCGGCATCCATCGCGCCTTCCCAATAGGGTGGGCGGCGAATGTAGGTGCTCATTTCACGCCAGTCATAAAGTGGGTTAATGTCTTTGCCATAATCAACGCTAAGGTCGAACATTGGCTCGTACACTTTTCTGAAGTGCTCGGGCTTCACCGACTTCGCTACAATAGCGTCAATTTCTTCATCGCTTGGCCAAATATCTTTAAGCGTTACCGGGTTGCCGTCTTTGTCGGTGCCCAATACGTCCTTTTCAATATCAAAGCGAATGGTGCCGGCGATAGCGTACGCTACTACTAGTGGCGGCGATGCTAAGAATGCTTGCTTAGCATAAGGATGGATACGGCCGTCGAAGTTACGGTTACCCGACAATACCGCTGTAGAGTAGAGGTCGCGGTCGATGATTTCTTGCTGAATTTTAGGGTCTAGTGCGCCGCTCATGCCGTTACAGGTAGTACAAGCAAAAGCTACTACGCCAAAGCCCAAATCTTCCAACTCGCTCATTAGGTTAGCTTCTTCAAGGTAAAGCTTCACCGCTTTAGAACCAGGTGCTAGTGAGCTCTTTACCCACGGCTTGCGAGTTAATCCGCGCTGGTTGGCGTTGCGCGCAAGCAGGCCTGCCGCAATAACATTGCGCGGGTTCGATGTATTAGTACAGCTGGTGATAGCCGCTATAATAACCGCGCCATCAGGCATTTTGCCTTCTTCCTCAGTCAACTTCGCTGCTATACCGCGACTTTCTAAATCGCTGGTAGGTAAGCGAGCGTGAGGGTTAGAAGGGCCAGCCATGTTACGTCCAACAGCAGAAAGGTCGAACGTAAGCACCCGCTCATACTCGGCAGTTTCTAAATCATCAGCCCATAAACCGGTATGCTTAGCGTATTGCTCTACCAATGCAATTTGCTTTTCTTCACGCCCTGTTAGGCGCAAGTAATCAATGGTTTGCTGGTCAATGTAGAACATGGCTGCAGTGGCGCCGTATTCCGGTGTCATGTTCGAAATGGTTGCGCGGTCGCCCAGCGTCAGGTGCGATGCACCTTCACCATAGAATTCCAAATATGCAGATACCACACGCTCTTTACGCAAGAACTCTGTTAACGCTAATACGATGTCGGTTGCAGTAATGCCTGGCTGTGGTTTGCCCGTTAGCTCAACACCTACAATGTCTGGCAGACGCATGTAAGACGCACGGCCCAGCATAACGCTTTCCGCTTCAAGGCCGCCAACGCCCACAGCAATTACACCAAGTGCATCAACATGCGGCGTATGGCTGTCTGTACCCACTAGCGTATCAGGGAAGGCAACACCGTCACGGGCTTGAATAACCGGTGACATACGCTCCAAGTTAATTTGGTGCATAATGCCGTTACCCGGAGGGATAACATCTACGTTTTTAAATGCCGTTTTTGTCCAGTTGATAAAGTGGAAACGGTCGTCGTTACGTCTGTCTTCAATTGCACGGTTTTTTTCAAACGCGTCTTTCTCAAAACCGGCATGCTCTACAGCTAATGAGTGATCCACAATCAACTGTGTTGGAACTACTGGGTTAACCTTGGCCGGATCGCCGCCTTTTGCCGCAATAGCATCGCGAAGCCCGGCTAAGTCTACCAGTGCCGTTTGACCCAAGATATCGTGACACACTACGCGAGCCGGAAACCACGGGAAGTCCAAGTCGCGCTTGCGATAAATCAGCTGTTTAAGTGAGTCGGTAAGCATTTCAGGGGCGCATTTACGCACCAAGTTCTCAGCCAGTACACGTGAGGTGTAAGGTAGCTTGGCGTAGGCGCCAGGCTCAATAGCATCTACCGCTTCACGGGTATCGAAAAAATCGATACCCGCGTTTGGAAGCGGTTTACGGTAATCAATATTCATAAAACCCCAACCTTAATCTTAAGCGCGTTCGCTAATAGCTGGCACTGGGCGTAGTTCTTCGCCTGTGTATTCTGCTGACGGGCGAATAATACGGTTGTCAGCGCGCTGTTCCATAACGTGTGCCGCCCAACCGGTTAGGCGTGACATTACGAAGATTGGTGTGAACAACGGTGTAGGAATGCCCATAAAGTTGTACGCAGACGCGTGGAAGAAATCGGCGTTACAGAAAAGCTTTTTCTCGCGCCACATCACTTCTTCACAGCGAACAGACACAGGATAAAGCACGTCGTCACCCACATCAGCAGCCAGTTTTTCAGACCATTGTTTGATAATTTCGTTACGCGGATCAGACTCAGAGTAGATAGCGTGGCCAAAGCCCATGATCTTCTCTTTACGCTCAAGCATGCCCATCATCTTCTCTTCAGCATCATCAGGAGAAGTGAAGCCTTCAATCATTTCCATGGCGGCTTCATTAGCACCACCGTGAAGTGGACCACGCAGAGAACCGATAGCACCGGTTACACAAGAATGCATATCAGATAAGGTTGAAGCACAAACACGTGCAGTGAAGGTAGACGCGTTAAATTCATGCTCTGCATAAAGAATGAGTGATACATGCATGACCTGTTCATGAAGTTCACTTGGCTTTTCGCCGTGAAGCATGTGAAGGAAGTGACCACCAATTGAATCGTCATCGGTTTCAACATCTACGCGCACGCCGTCGTGCGAGAAGCGATACCAGTAACAAATGATGCTTGGGAAACATGCCAACATACGGTCCGTCACGTCTTGCTGCTCATCGAAGCTGGTTTCCATTTCTAGGTTACCTAGCATTGAGCAACCCGTGCGAAGTACGTCCATTGGGTGGGCATTTTTTGGAATGCGCTCTAGCACTTCTTTCAGTGCTGTTGGAAGACCGCGCATGCCGCGAAGTTTAGTTTTATAAGCGTCTAACTCAGACTGGTTAGGTAGCTTGCCCTTTAAAATAAGGTACGCTACTTCTTCAAATTGACAGTTTTGCGCTAAGTCTTTTACGTCATAACCACGATACGTTAAACCAGAACCTGATTTACCTACGGTTGATAATGCTGTTTTGCCTGCAACTTGGCCGCGTAAACCCGCGCCACTTAACTGTTTAGCCATCTTGTTGTCTCCGGTCTTGTAAAATTTGTAAGGTACTTTTAATTGACAATAGTGAGTAAGTTAGACGCTTGAAGTTGGCGGGCACATTGGCTGCAGGGGCAAAGCACAGCCCCCTGCCACGCCGTGAACCCATCCATGGGGGCTCCGTCTCGGCATCCATGCCTCAAAGGGGCAGGGAGCTGTACTTCACCCCTACATCTTCGCGCCCGCCAACTTCAAGCTGAATTTATTTACTAATTTTTGCCTTCTGCGAATAGGGCATCTAGCTTTTGCTCGTACTCGTGGTAGCCAAGATAATCGTACAGTTCCATGCGTGTCTGCATGCTGTCCACAACGGCTTTTTGGTCGCCGTTTTCAAGTATAGATTTGTACACCATTTCTGCTGCTTTATTCATCGCACGGAATGCACTTAGTGGGTAAAGCACCATGTCGGCACCCCATTCACCAAGCTCTTCTTTGTTCCATAGTTCGGTTTTGCCGAACTCAGTGATATTGGCCAGGATCGGAACGTCTAACGCTTCAGCAAATGCACGGTAGTGCTCTTCGGTTTGTATTGCTTCGGCAAAAATACCGTCTGCGCCCGCTGCGACGTAGGCCTTAGCTCGTTCAATAGCTTTCTCTAATCCTTCCTGAGCAAACGCGTCGGTGCGCGCCATAATGAAAAAGTCTGGGTCAGTTCTGGCATCTACCGCTGCTTTGATGCGATCGACCATTTCTTCTGTGCTTACAATTTCTTTGTTAGGGCGGTGGCCGCAGCGCTTTTGTGCAACCTGGTCTTCCATGTGCACAGCCGCCGCGCCTGCTTTTTCCATGTCGCGAATAGTTTTGGCAATGTTAAATGCGCCGCCCCAACCGGTGTCGATGTCTACCATGAGCGGAAGATCGCATGCGCTGGTAATGCGCTGAACGTCTGCAATCACATCATTAAGTGACGTCATGCCTAAGTCCGGTAGGCCGTAAGACGCATTCGCTACGCCGCCACCTGAAAGGTAAATGGCTTGGTGCCCAATGGTCTTTGCCATCATGGCAGTATAGGCGTTAATGGTGCCGACAATTTGTAGCGGTTTGTTGTTCTCTAATGCGGTTCTGAATTTCTTTCCTGCACTCATGATAATCACTCGCTTATTTGAAAGTAGGGTAGAGGTGAATTAGGTATGGAGAAGACTGAGTGGTGTTAACCATGATTAAGCTTCTTCTCAATATTATTTTTTGAATAAAGAATATGGCGACGCATTAGCATTTCAGCCAGTTCCTCGTCGCGATTGGCAATAGCGTTAACGATGTGTCTGTGTTCATCAAACGCAGTGCTTACGCGAGGGCCAGCCATACCGAGCTGTACGCGATACATACGAACAAGATGGTAAAGCCCGTCTACAAGTACGCTGATAAGATGATCGTTTTTACTGCCGGTTACAATTCTGTAGTGAAAGTCTACATCGCCGGCTTCTTGATAATAGCTTTGACCGTCTTTAACTTTATCGAAGTGGCTATCAAGCAACGCCTGCATGTCGGCAATTTCTTCGTCAGTCATATACCTGGCGGCTAATCGCGCGGCCATACCTTCTAACGCTTCGCGCACTTGATATAGCTGAATTAGACCTTCGGGAGACAGGGCCACTACGCGTGCACCCACGTTAGCTTTACGTTCCACCAAGTGACAGGTAGCGAGACGATTGATGGCTTCACGAATAACGGCGCGACTGACTTCATACTTTGTCGACAATTCCATTTCACTCAGCTTACTGCCTGCTGGAATGATGCCCTCAACAATATCCTTCCTTAACTGAAAGAAAGTACGGTCGGCGTTGGTTATGGCTTGTTCGCTTTTTGCTAACACTGTATAGAATCTTAAAATGACTAATGTCGACAATATATGCCCATTTTGGCGTTTTTTCAACCTTAAAAGGTTAGGGTTGTCGACAACGAGAGTAAGATATTAGTCTGATAGTCTTGTTTAGCGGCCTGTGTTGACAACTGTGCAATGGTGTAACGCCATATGCAAACAGAGCCATGCGTCAATTTACGCCCATTAGGCGAACCTTGCGCAATCATATTGATAGCTACTGCCTAAACGGAGGAGGTAAATTGGTAACGATAGTTACATGCAGAGGCTCTGAGCTAAAGAATGATTCAAGTAAGTGGTGATTTGTTTAAAGTTTGTCCATTTGGTCTAGGTGTTCTTTACTTTATTCGGTTAGGTGTTGTGAAGAGATAGAGTAAATTATCTTTATGGTATCTAATTGATTTTATGAAACTTATAAACAATTTTTGTTTGATGCTCAACCTAACCAATTAGTCTAATTTTGAAGTCTTATTTTAGTGAAAGTGTAATATTTTACTTTGCAAGATCGTAATCTAACGGTAACATATCATTCCAGTCTTCAAGCCTAAATTCTTCTACTGAATTTTAGAGGGCTGGAAAAGTAAGTTCTACTTTTAAAGCAGAGTTTCATTGAAAGTAAGTTTGTAATGTTTTATTGCGACTTACTTTTTTATTGCCTGTAATCCAGTATAAGCACAAGGTTATGTGCGCCTCTTAAATTAGTGAGTTTAGTCTTTCAAAGTTCCAAAGAAGAACTTGAAGCGGCCTAAAAATATTATTACACCTAACACTCACGCAAAGGGGTTATACCATGAAAACCAATACTGACGTGTCTAAGGCACTCGCCAGTAAGCTTTCACCTGTCGCACTAGCAGTAGCGATGACCGTTCCAGCAATTTCAAATATTGCCGTTGCTCAAGAAGTAGAAGCAACTGAAGAGCAACAATTTGAAGCCATTACCGTTACCGCAACAAAACGCCCTCAAGTTATCTATGAAGTTCCAATTGCTATTAGCGCCTTCGATGGCGACAAGTTAGCTGACCAAGGTATTACTGACCTGACTGACGTTGGTAAATTCGTGCCAAACCTAAATGTTACTGGTTTCTCTGCTGGCCACACGTCGTCTGTAAACCCATTTATTCGTGGTATTGGTCTTCAAGATCACCTAATCACAACCGATCCGGGTGTGAGTGTTTATGTAGACGGTGTTTATCTGGGCCGTCAGGTTGGTCAAAACTGGAGCCTAAATAATATTGAGCGTATTGAGGTACTTCGTGGCCCTCAAGGAACGCTATATGGTCGTAACTCAATTGGTGGTGCAATTAACATCATCACAAAAGAGCCAGACCAAGGTGATGTAACCAAAATCAACACTGAATTTGGTACTCGTGGTCGCGTTAAAGCTGATCTTTTTGTTAACCACGGCCTATCAGAAACCGTTGCGTTTAACATGAACCTGTCATTTAACAAGCGTGATGGTCTTGGTGAGTTCATCAACGTGCCTAACGCCGAGTACGATGTTGGTGAGACTGAAGATGTTTCTGGCCGCGTTTCTCTTAAGTGGGAGCCATCAAATGACTTCCGCATGGTATTAACTGCAGATGCTAACAATGGTGACGGCGGTCTGCGTCCTTACACTGTGCTAATTGATGAAGTGGGTTCAGATCGCTACTTCGGTGGTCAAAATGGTGTTGGCGTACCGTTACGTAACACAGATGTGACACCTGAAGGCGCTGATATCTACGACAATGCAACAGGTACTGAAGCAGTAACTGGCGTGTCGAACGAAGCGCGTGGTCTTTCACTTACTACTGAGTGGGATATTAACGAAGACTACACTGCAAAGGTTGTTGCAAGTCAGCGTACATCAAAGTACAAGGCTGGTCTTGATGATGATGGAACAATTTACTCGCTAGATCAGTTCCCAGAGCGCGGTGAAGCAGATCAAACATCAATCGAGCTTCAGCTTAACGGCTACATCAACGAATACACTGACTTCGTAGCCGGTCTTTACTATTTCAACGAAGAAGGTAGCAACCGCCAAGGTGATGACTCTAACTTCGATGGTGGTCCTAACCTACTTGCGCTAGACCAAGAAACTACTTCAAAAGCAGCATACGTAAATGTACGTCATGATTTGACTGACGAACTTAGTGTGTCTGGTGGCCTTCGTTACACCAAAGACGAAAAAGATGCGTCTGCGAACGTATTCTCTGCACTTGGTACTATTTATGATTCAAATGATTGGGACGAAGTAACCTGGGAGGTTGCTACAAACTATACGTTTGAAAATGGCATGACAGGCTATGCAACTATTCAGTCTGGTTATCAGTCTGGTCAGTTCCCTGCACGCCCTTACTGCCTAATCGGCCAGTTCTTTGGTGCTGGTGGCTTCGATGATATCGAAGGTGCACAAGCAGCAGTTCGAGCAAACAACTGTTTCACAGCGTCAGACAATATTACCGCGACTAACTATGAAGTAGGTATTAAAGGTCGTGTGAACGATTACTTCGACATTAGCGTTGCAGTATTTAACACTGAATTTGAAGATCTGCCTTACCAAGTAAGTCGCGTGAGCGAAGGTGGCTTCGACACCGCGAACCTTGTGGTAGAGCAAACATCTCGTGGTGTTGAAGCTGATGCTACATTTACCTATGGCAACTTCAGCATGATGACCAGCGTTGGTTATATGGATGTTGATGTTGAAGAGCAAGATGGATTCAATCCCGTAGCGCCACTTACTCCAGACCTAACCCTTGCAATTGGTCCGCAGTATACCTTTGAGCTTGATGGTGGTGATTCAATTCGCGTACGTGCAGATTACTCATATCGTGCAGAAATGTATGGTGAGCCTACTTCAGCACCTGAGCGGATGACTAAACTTGATAGCCGTGAGCTTGTTAACTTCGACATCGCTTATACGCCAGCGAATGATGCGTATACTGTTGCACTTTACGGTCGCAATATTTTTGATGAGCGTTACGACAATGCACGCTTGAATACAGGTGACTACATCCTGCAAATTCTAAGCAACGACGCAAGCGAGTTTGGTGTTAGATTCTCAACTGAATTCTAATAGCTACAACGAGTTACAATTATAAAGCCAGTCTAAAGACTGGCTTTTTTTTGCTTATTTTTTCTTGTTTTATCCTCATTATTAGCATAGTTTTAAAACTGTTCTAAAAATGCTCAGCAACTATTTATGAAAGTGAAAGCACTTTACGGTATTGGTTTTCTTGTTGTTAATATGCTTTTTTCAGGGTGTACTTACACGGTGTATTTACCCGACGATAAAGATATAAACGCTAAGAAAAACGGCAAGGTTGCAGTTGCTAAACCTGAATTTGGTAACCAATGTCGTTATAGCGGAAACGGTGAGTATGGCGCGTGCCCAACGTCAAATAGCGAAATGGTTGGAACATCTTGTTCTTGTCCAACACCTTCAGGTCAGATTATGGGAACGGTGTCGAAATAGTAGACGTGCTTTTGTAGTAAGTAGGGCCTTTCAATCATACGGAGATGGAGCGTGGGTTTGTTTACCAGTTTTAAAAAATCGCGGTTAGAAAAAAAGTTTAAGAAAAACGAATGGGTTATCATTCAGCCTGTTCCGTTTACTCAATTCGAACAAGTCATCGTAGAGCATGTTGATGCAGGTTGGGAAATTGAAGATGATTACGAGCGGTTAGCGGAAACAACCGCGAAGTGGCAGTGTGAACTGCGTAAAGGTACAAGTATAGTAACTTGTGTATGGACTGAAAAACATCAGGGTATCATTTACGGGCCCGAACGCGTACTTACCGGTTTGTCTGAAAAGTTAACTATACCCACGTCTACAACAATCGCTACCACGTGGTTTTAACCCTCTATCAAAGCCACCCCTTTTGTTTTGCAATACGCGCTGCATCCACGCGATTAGTTGCGTCTAGTTTTGAGATAGCTTCCGATAAATAATTACGTACCGTGCCTTCAGAAAGAAATAGCTGCTGTGCGATTGCCCGCGTTTTTAGGCCATCTGAGGCAAGTTTAAGGGCTGACATTTCTTTTTGCGTCAATGGATTTTTATCGTCAAGGGCCATGATAGCAAGTTCAGGTGAAATTACCTTGTCGCCGGCTGATACCTTGTGAATGGCATCTATCAGGTAGTCGCTGTCAGACTCTTTCAATATAAAACCCTTAACCCCTAAACTTAATGCACGCTTGATGTAGCCCGGTTTAGAAAAGGTAGTCATTAATACCACCTTGGTATTGAGATTTTGCTTTGCAATGTGAGCAGCTAGATCTAGCCCTGAAACCAGCGGCATTTCAATATCGCTCAAAATAATGTGTGGTGCAGGGGTATCATTTAAATAATCAATGGCTTCCTTTCCATTACTGCACTTTTCAACAATGGTTAAGTCGTCTTCTAATGACAGAAGCATGGCAATGGCATCGCGAACCAGCGACTGATCTTCAACAATCAAAATGGTAGTTGGCGCTTTTGAGTTCATAGGGAAGCCTTTTGTGACAAAGCTTGCTCGGCAGTAAGCTGAACCCTGACAATAGGGTGGGGAAGGAAAGAAATGTCCACATCCGCATGAATAGACGCCGCGCGTTCTCTAATTCCCATTAATCCGTTTCCTTCTTTAATTGATGCGGTGTTCTCAACTACGCCATGATCTTTATAGGTCATTTTCACGGTTTGCTCATTGACTTCAAGGCCAAGGGATACCGCGTTACCGTTTGAATAGCGTAAGGTATTGGTTGTCAGCTCTTTGATAATAAGCGCAAGCTGGCTTTCTTGTTTAGCGCTTAAACGTGCTTCAGCGCCGTCTTCAATATCGGTTGTAACATTAAAGCCGTTTTCTTCTAACAGTGATTTGTCTTTTGCTATTTCATCGCTAAGAGAAAGCTGCTTGATATCTGACACCGCTTGGCGAATATCACTCAGTAGCGCTTGAGAAAGCTGTGCCAGTGCTTTCACCTCGCGATGCGCGTCTTCAATCTTATCTTTGCTTATAAGTTTATCGGCCAGCTGTGCTTTTAATGAAATAGAGCTTAGCGCGTGACCTGCAACATCGTGTAAATCTCTGCCAATTCGTTCACGTTCAGCGATCGCAGACAATACGCGTAATGCTTTGGCCTGCTGGCTCTCTTTCAGACTATGGAGCGTTTCTTTGCGCTCCATAACACCAAACCCGAATAGCACTAAGCTGTTGAGCAACGAAGCACTTAAAAGAAAATGTGCGTTATTAAATACGGTAATGTGCAGAGACACGAGTACCAGCATCATCACGCCTATGCTCACTATGCCTGTCTTGAGCGAATTATAATAACCTACGATAAAAGCAATAAAGCCGATAATGGTTGCGCCACCAGGGTTTTGAAAGCTGCATGCTACTGAAAGTAGAAACATGAGTAGCAAATAAGTGGGCAGTGTTTTAACAGGCTGGTTTATGGCTTTAATGTAAAGAATGACAAAGCTAAGGTATCCTAGGGTTTGAAGTACCCATGTTTCGATGGGAAGAGGACGGGAAATAATGAGTGGAACAAAGAAGAACAATGAAAAAAACAAGCTTCCGTGAGACCAGCGCTTTTTCCGTCCACTTGCCAAAAGGGGCATGTCAGGCGCGGCGCTCTCGTTTCTGACGGCAGGCACCGCGCTGTTACTATCTTGTATGCTTTTATTGCTGAGCATTGTGAGTACTTCGTCCCTACTGAAATACAACGGCAGACTTGCTAGTGATGAGCAATGTGCCTGAGATGATTAACATAATACCCAGCACGGCATAAATGTCGAAAGTTTGTTTCCAAAATACCACCGAAGCAGCGGTGATAAGTGCGATACCCATACCTGACCAAATCGCATAGGCAACGCCTATTCCCATGTTTTTTAAGACCATGGCAAACAGCATTCCAGACACGGTGTAGAAAAATATTGCGCCGTATCCGAACGCCCATTTTTCCCATCCGTTCGACATTTTAAGCAGCATGGTAGCGGTAACTTCGGTGATAACTGCAACTGCTAAAAGTAAATAAGTCATAGTGCATTCCTTCTTAATTAAAGTGAAATTAGTTAGATTTGATTGATTGAAAACGACGTTCAAGGGTGATTAATGACACAATGTAGACAGCGACAATCACAGCCGATATTGCCTCTACCCGTGCATCGGGAAACAAGTACCAGGCGGCGACAATGCCGAAGGTTCTGGTTAGCGTGTGAAAGTAGCCTATCCAGTGTTCGATAGCCCATGATAAAGGCATCCACATCAGGCCTGCGAGAATGCCAATACTCAATGGAACGGTGGTGTGGTCGATGGCTGCAACGGGAAGCGCAATGGCAAATACCATTAGGCTCATGATCATGCCAACGAAAAAAAGGCGGTCGAAGCTGTTTTTTGCAACGCTTTTCGCAAAGAACCTTTCACCAGTAAGGTAAGACAAACCTGCGCCCAGATAGAAAATTGCCCCTGTGCCTATATAAAGCATCCAAGTTATGGTGAGTTCAGATACAAAGGGGGCACTAATTCCCAATAAGGCCCAAACAATTGTGCCTGCAAGCGGCATAGCAATGAACCTGTTCTTTTTAAAGTCTTCACGCTGTTCTTCCAATGAAAGAGGGGAACTCTGAACATTGGTTCCAGGAGTGTGATGTAGGAGGTGTTCCATTTGCTTTACCTAGTGTTGTAGTGTCGATAGGTAAAGTATGCAAAAACGCACTAGTTTGCGTTAGTCACAAACGTCACCAATCGCATGTGACATTTGTCATCAGATCTATTCACCAAACCTGTAGGTTTGGTTTAGTGGGCTTTTTTCGCCTTGCGCTTGTTTAACACTGAGTCACCGTCTTCTTTCGACAGCATTAAACTATCGTAAATACTTACGAGTGCTAAAGTGCCCATAAACAGCATGGATAGGGTAAATGTTTGTAAGTTAGGCGTATCGGCGCTTTGACCTAAAATTAATGCTGCTGTGGCAATAGCAAGTGCTGATAGGGTTATCCCAAGGCCGCGATTCATCTGCATTAAAATAGCGCCTAGCGTGTTTGCATCTCGCATTTTATTTGGCGGTACGTCGGCAAAGGCTATGGTGTTTAACAAGGTTAAATGCATAGAGCGGGTGACGCCATTGGCAAACAAAATAGCGGCAATAGTGAATGACGATGTAGAGTGATTTACCAGCGCAAGCGCAACAAAACCAAGAGCGATGAGCACGCCGTTTACCACGAGTACACGTTTAAACCCGAAGGTGTTCATGATCCACGTTGTTGCGGGCTTTATCGCCAAGTTTCCGGCAAAAAGCCATAGCAAGAGGGAGCCCGCCTTTACAGGTGAGTAGCCTAGGCCAAGCTGCAGCATAAGCGGTACAAGAAACGGTGCGCTACCAAGTGCCACCCGCACAACAGAACCACCGTATACGGAAAGTCTGAAGGTTTTATGCTGCATGGCATCAAAGGAAAAAAGTGGATCTTTGGCTTTTTTGACATGACGGATAGCGAATATCATGAGTACTAGGCCAATGGCGATAATACTAAGTGCCTGAAGAAGCTTGTTGCTGGTACTGGCAAGAAATTCAATACCAGCCATAAAAAGCGCAAAGCCTACGCCGGTAAGCAAAAAGCCTTTAATATCAAACTTGCCTACATCACCTTTGGTGTTTCGCAATAGGTAAAGAGAGGCGAGGATCGCGATAATACCCAGTGGAATATTCATATAAAAAATCCACTGCCAGCTAAAATGTGTGGCTATGTAGCCGCCAAGTACTGGGCCTAATAACGGTGCACTTAAGGCGGGCCATGTAATAATCGCTACGGTTTTTACTAGTCTTTCTTTTGGCAAATCCCGCAATACTACTAATCTTCCAACCGGTACCATCATAGCACCGCCTAAACCTTGAATAATGCGAGATAACGTAAATTCAAATAAACTGGTACTTAAGCCACAAAGAACCGAAGCGAAAGTGAAAACCGCAATCGCCGCTATAAATATGGTGCGAGCGCCAAATCTGTCAGCGGCATAACCGCTTAAAGGAATAAAAAGCGTGACGGCCACTAGGTAGGCTGACACCCCAATAGATAGGTGAGCTGCCGGTACATTGAAGTCGGCAGCAATAACAGGCAATGCCGTGGTAATTACCGTGGCGTCTAAAATTTCCATAAAGAGTGCCCCTGCAACCAACAGGGCAGTGGCGAACTCTCTATTGAACAATTTCAAAGGCTCTCACTACGCGCGCGACACCCGTAATATTGCGAGCAATATCTACAGCGGCTGTGGCTTCTAAATTGGTTAACCGACCCATCAGGAATACTTCTGAATCTTGAACCACCACCTTAACTTGTAAAGCAGGCACGCGCTCATCTGCGACAATTTTTGTGCGTACTTTCGATGCTAGCCAGAGGTCATTTGCTTGTGTGCCAGCACCTATAGGCTCATCAATGCGTATTTGATTATGGATTTTCTTAATGTAGCTGACTTCCTGAGCACGGCTAACGGCTTCGTTAACAAGTTCTTGATTGGGGGCTTGACCGGTAAGCAGCGCAACACCGTTATAAACATCAGCTTGAAGGTTAGTCTGCGCTTTAAGCGCATCGCTTTTCGACCATTGATACGATATCGCTGCGTCGGCATTCTGATCGTCAAGTTGCGTACCTACCGTGCGTCTGTCGTTTGCGACCTTTGCTGCCATAACACCGGCTGCGCCAACGGCCACTACGCAGCCTTGTAATGTAAGAATTAAGGCTAGTAGTGAAGCCAATAGTCCTAGGTTTTTCACGTGTTTACTCATAGTTAAATTAATTACTCATCGCCGTGATCTGAGGGGAACAAGCTATCGTCAATACATTCACATAAATTGTGAATGACCAGCAAGTGCACTTCTTGAATGCGCGCGGTTCGATTGGACGGTACGCGAATCTCTACGTCATGTTCGCTCAAGAAGCCCGCCATCTCACCCCCGTCTTTGCCGGTAAGTGCGACTATGGTCATATCGCGAGAAAGTGCCGCTTCCATTGCTGCAATAACATTGCGGGAATTACCGCTAGTAGAGATGGCTAGAAGTATGTCGCCGGGCTGACCTAAAGCTCTCACTTGTTTAGCAAATATTTCGTCGTAGCTGTAGTCGTTAGCAATAGACGTAATGGTTGACGTGTCTGTACTTAACGCTATTGCAGGTAGGCTAGGGCGGTCGCGCTCGTAGCGGTTCAACATTTCAGATGAAAAGTGCTGAGCGTCGCCCGCAGAGCCGCCATTGCCGCAACTCAACACTTTATTGCCTCTTATTAATGCTTCAACCATCATATATGCAGCTTTTTCAATGTGCTCTGGTAGTGTTTCCGACGCTGCTATTTTTGTCTGAATACTCTCGGTAAAATTCGCTTTTATTTGTTCAATCATCTGACGTCTCTTTGTCTTCAGCTATCTACAGGTCGATTTCTAATAGCTGTACTATCGTGGTTACAAGCACGATTTAACCTTTCGACCAGTATTTGTGAAATATTTGCCCAAGCCTCGCTATCTTACTTTGTAAACACAGCTTGGCATGAAAGGGCCCTTGTCGTTATTTATTGAAGCGAGCGAAAAAACTCAACTAAGTTTCTTGCTTCATCTTCAACCTTGAAATTTTTTACAACGTGTTCGCGACCAGCTTTGCCCATTTCTGCAAGTTTATCCATATCTGAAAGCAGTAAATCCATATGTTCAGTAACAGATTGCTGATCTTGGGTAGGCACTATGTAACCGTCTATGCCGGGTCTTACAATATCTTCCCATGCACCAGCCTGTGTCGCTAGTACAGCCGCACCAGCACTCATGGCCTCAGGAACAGTTAAACCAAATCCTTCGTTATCGCTAAGAGCACTAACTAACGACAAAGCACTAAATATTTTCGGAATTTGTTCAAACGGCAACTCACCTGTGAAAATAATTCGGTCAGTTAAACCTGCTTCGAGAACTTTCTCTTTAAGTTGATTAACAAACTCTTTGTTGCTAGAAGAGATGGCGCCCACCACTACCGCATTTACTTCAGGGTATTTAGGTAGAATTTTAATGCATGCTTCCACAAAAAGATGAACACCTTTTTGCTCTCTAACTCTGCCCAAAATGCCTATACCGTATTTCCCGCCGTAGCCTAATGATTGCCATGCTTTTTCTTTGTTTTCGGCTGGCGCGTAGTTGTCTATTTGTACACCGTGAAGATTTATCTTGGCAGGTGGTTTGTTTAAATACTTGGCGGAGCGGTTACTCATCGCAATAACAGCGTCCATTTTATTGCTTAACCATACCGTTGAAGGTGAACGCTCACGTTGAGCGGCTGAACTAAATACAAGCTTTATTTTGGCTCGAAAAACATATTTAAGGATTACGCCTTGAATCATCTCGTCAACGCGACGTGCATGAAAAATTCGCCATTTACCATTACTAAGCGGACGTCGACACATTTTGGCAACCTCCCAAAACGTAATCGTCATCGCTGGATCTGAAACGAAGTGCTTGCCCATGATACGTAAATTGATCATGTGCTTTTGAAACGACGTCACTTGCAGCATTGTGGATGTTACACCAGAAAAGTTGGCACTTGAGTTACCAACTATTAACTCTATTTCTTGGTCATCAACACTGCTAGGCGATATCTTTCTATTGGGGTGACTCATTATATGTAGGAACCTAAGAAACTCTCATCAAATAAATGAAAGCTTGTAAAACTAAGATAAAACAAACGTAATGCCTTATTTTTAAAGACGTTGCCATTTATTCTCGAACGCGTTTACACCCAGCACACTTATATAATCCTCTTAAAGCAACGTTAGCTTTCAGCCTACGTTCTTTAACCATTGAAGATTGCTACCGTCGATCGCAATAACATCTATTCGTAAGGGAGTAGATGCTGGATTAATCCCATTATCTAACAAATAAAAACCAAACGCAGCCTGAATTCGTTGTAGCTTTTTGGCTGTAACAAACTCTAAAGCACTGCCAAACTGATTTCGTTTTCGGTATTTTACTTCAACGCACACTATGGTGCTGCCGTCTTGCATTACAATGTCGAGCTCGCCACGCCGCGTGTGGTAGTTTCGGCACCGAAGAGTAAGGCCTTGTTCCATAAGATATTTACAAGCCTTGTCTTCTGCTGCATTCCCTTGCAGTGTTGACATCGTTTTACTCCGAAAGCATTTGAACTTTTTCGTTACGAATAATGGCTTGTGGCTGTTTGCGTATTACTTCACCTTGCTGGTTAAGGGACAGCGTACCCGTTAATCCTTCGTGTGAGAGATATTTCAGCGTGTTGAGCATTCCTAGCTGTGGTAGCAATTGGTAAGCGTCAAAACCAAATGCAAACAAACGTTTCTGCATGGTATTTTGATTTTGCCATGCCTGTTCCACTTCTTGTTGAAGAGATTGCCAACTATGCGAAGGCATTAACCAGGGCATGTCGATAAAATGTACGTTCTGAAGGTCACGCCATTGGTTTTTACCGCTGTCGTAATCCATTGAACGCGATGTAGCATATACAGGAACTTGTTTTCCATCGTATGGGTTTAAACTCGCTTCAATAATTGGATTAAGTAGCTCTGTGTCTTGCGGAGATGCAAATGCGACAATGGCATCAATATCTCGTCTACTTCGAGGCATGTTATATACCTCGTCGTTGGTCATATACTCAATTTGATTAATGCGGTCATTGCTTTGAGCTACGTCTAGGGCTTGAGTAATACCTTCGCGAAGCGAATTGCTATCGTTAAATGTGACCGAAGTAATGTTGGTACGACGTTTGTTCTCTTGATCGTTAAGCGACTTCCAGTGTTTTTTAAAGGTGGTGTGCATTCGCTGATACAAACTGCTTTGAGCGGCGATAACGATGGGCGCGCGATAGCCTTTGCTAAAAATATGTTCAGCCAACTGCTTAGCTTCATCTTCTGGCGCTAACCCGAAATAGTTCATTGAATTCGCTAGATCTATTGTATCTAACTCACCTTGTTCCTCGGCAGCAGTTAGTTCACTCCCAGAACTTTGCAAGTCGTCATCTAGCAATGACTTCGGCGATGCAGCCACTGAGTTGTTTGGTGACGTACCGTTTGCAATTGCAGGAGCGGCGAGTTCTTCTGGACGGTTTAAGGCCAGTACGTTAACGCCAACGGGTAAATTAGGAATTAAACTTTCTACGGTATCTTTCAGAAGTGGACCGACAATGAATTTAGTGTCGCCAATTTCATTAAGCAAATGCTGAGTGTCGACCCCGTTCGTGTCGATAAAGCGAAGACGCGGAAGCAAGTGTTCATCCTGGCGTTTTTCTACATCAGTGTAGTAGGCGGACATTATCCCGTTTTTAACCGCTTGTCCTGTACGCGCTAACCGCCCAGAAAGAGGCAGTAACACTGCAATGTCATTCGCACCAGCGTCGGTAAGTTGTGTCGCCTTGAGTACATTGTCAGGTAATGTGTTTTCTAAAACGTGGCCCCGATAAACTTGTTGAAAGTTTTGAAGCTCTCTTGCCAATGATGCGGGGGACGACGCATTCTTTTCAGTTAACTCTCTAAGTGTGATAAACGGGGCGAGGGCAGGGTATGCTCGACCTACTTCATGAAGCCTGTCTTTTGGTATTGTAGTTAACCATTGCCAAACCTGATGTACTTTCTCTTCGTCTGACAGATTGGTTTGCAGAACGCTATTTGCTGCTGCGGCATAGTTGCCCTGTTGCGTGAATAGCTGAGTTTGAAGCTCTGCTTTTTGGAATGCGGTTTCACCTGTAGCCTTTACGTCATCCAACATGGCCAATAGTTCTTCTACCGAGGCGTTAGGCATTCCCGCATAGGCCTTCGTAACCAACAGAGAATAATATGAATGATTACCCCCTGAAATACCGTCTTCTTTAACCTCATACAGCACTTGCTGGGCTAATACGGGTTGTTGATTTTGAAGATATAGATCGGCTGCTTGCAGCAAAAGTGCATCGCGCTGTTCTTTGTTGCGGGTACGTTCCCATATTTTTTTTGCTTCAAGGAGTTTGTGCTCGGGCGTAACCTTCTCTTCAACCTTTGAGGTTTCAACAGGGGTAGGTTTCACAACCACAGGCTTTGACTGAGTTTTGGGTGTGCTTCCACAGCCCGATAACAGTAATACCGAAGTAACAGCTGTTAGCGTAAAAAATTTTCCAGCTTGTCCAATATGACGCACAGTTTCATTCCTTTTACATCGTTATAGGCCAAGTTTATCTTAACCAGTATGAAAATCTACGCTTGCCAGCATAATCTGGACTAATGGCGTGATACACTTATCGCATAACCTTCCAATTCAACGTAAGACTTAACTACTGTTATGACAGACACCGCCACTCTATATATTGTTCCTACACCTATTGGCAACCTAGATGACATCAGCGCTAGAGCAATTCGCGTATTAAGTGAAGTTAACTGGATTGCTGCTGAGGACACCCGTCATAGCGCGCGACTTTTACAGCATTTTAGTATTGGAACTAAAACCCTTTCACTTCACGAGCATAATGAAGATAAGCGTACTGCCATGCTGTGCGAGCGTTTGAAAGGTGGTGAATCAGTCGCTTTGATAAGTGATGCGGGCACGCCACTTATCAGCGACCCTGGTTTTGTTTTAGTGCGTAAATGCCGTGAGCAAGGCATTCCAGTCAGTGCTTTGCCCGGACCATGCGCCGCAATTACTGCATTAAGCGCGTCAGGGCTGCCTACAGATAAATTCGCATTTGAAGGCTTTTTGCCAGTTAAAACCCAAGCGCGGGAAGGCGTATTATCAGCGCTATTAGATAGAACTTTTACCACGGTTTACTATGAAGCGCCTCGTCGAATTCTAGACACAGTTACCGACATTCAGCGTGTATTAGGCGAACGCCACATTGTCGTGGCTAAAGAGTTGACTAAAACCTTTGAAACCTATGTAAGTGGTAACGCGCAAGATGTGATTGATTATCTTAATGCCGATGCTGCACACCAAAAAGGTGAGTTCGTTGTGATGATAGGCCCTGCCAAGGTAAATGAACAGGCGATACCTAGTGAAGCAATGTCCTTACTGCAAACATTGTGCGAGTACATGCCGCTTAAAAAAGCCGCGGCTGTAGTAGCAAGTCATTACGATTTGAAAAAGAATGCGCTGTATCAAGCTGGGCTTGATGCAAAAGCCTAATTTGCGTTAAGAAAGATTGATCTTAAGCGTCATCGGCGAAATACAAAGTATTTTGTATGGCAGTCCAAGATAAAGAGACTGGTTACTAAAGGAGACGCAGATGACAAAGACTCTCAAGATCACCATGTCTGATGGCAAATGGCTGGTAGATATATTCTCTCAAGCGAATGACTCTGGCGTTTACGATTTAATTCATCCAAATGATGTTACAGAAGTCTCACTAAACAAAGGCGAGATGTACGGGTTTCGCTATAGCTTACAGGGTAAACCAGGTACTTCTTTTAAAATTGCATTAGACAATGACGTACTAGCTGAAGGTGAGATCGACAGGTCTGAAGTGGCGTCGGGTAGTGGAGTGCTATAGTCCTCAATACTCAAAGTGTACCCCTAAATTAAAAAAACTTCTTGATGGAAATAGAAAAGCCGCAAAATTTTGGCGGCTTTTCTGAATTATCACATGCGCTAAATACCTTCTGGGAACAGACTTTCTTTCGTTACGACCTGTATGCTTTCAATAACGTGACGTACATCGTCGTCGAGTTTTTCATTTCGAAGGGCTAATGCTCGATTTCGCTCAAACAGCTCAGTATGGCTTTCCAACCTTCTTCCCATTTTTCTCCAAGCTTGAACTCTGGCTTCATATGGCCATGCTTCAAGTTCAATGCGATGAGAATCCAACTGAGTCAGAAGCATGGTAGCGGCGGCCGCCATAGACATGCCGCCTGGCCAGTTAGGATTATTATTTTCTGGGTCGAAAGAAACAAACGCAGTCATTAACGGGCCATAGTTTTTCAGCCACTCGTAATACCTATTGAAGGCTTTCTCATCGTACTCATCTACATCAAAGTTGTAAGACCTGCGATCTGAGACGGTGACCCTAGAGGGGGTGTTGTCTACATAAACGGCAGTGGTTGTTGTTGAGGTGGTTATCGCCGGTGCGTCGGTAGCTTCTGGCATGGCATCATCTGCACCACCCACAGTTAACTTTCCACCTTTACCTAAACCACCTTCAACTTCTTGGGCTTTGTAAGAGCGAAGTGCGATCACCATCTGATTAAAAGAATCAGCAAATGCAGTTACTAGCATTTTTCCTTCAGGAGTCTTGGAGAAGCCGCCTGCGCCCCCCGCAGCTGGGCCTGCAAACATGCCGCCAAATAAGCTAAAGTCGTGATTTGCGGCACTGCCCGTTGCAGCAGAAACCTGAACACCCGAGCGGTTATCTATAAGCAGCAACGAGGTAGCCGCTTCATTCTTGCTAAAACCTCCACCAACGATAGAGCCTAATGTGCCAAATAGTGCACCTGCTATGGCTTTACCACCTTGCGTTTTTTCAGCAAAAAGAACTGATGGGCTAAGCGTGTAATCCGCCGCTACCATTTGACCGCCCCCAATGTTAGAGCCTGAACGAAGTTGCCCTGACTGCATAAGTTGGCGCTCGGTGTTCATTGCATTCATAGCACGACCACGCTCAACAATAACAAAACAGTTAGACTGTTGAATCATTAATCTGATAACAGGAATGGTACTGCCGAGTTTTGGGTAAGTTCTGCGATACTCTGACCACCAGGGCAAACTTGTATCTTCAAAAACACTTAATGTACCGAGTGTTTCGTCACAATTCTCCAATTGCGCATTGTTATTGGAAGCCGTAGCGCCGCCGGCACCACCACTTACTGCGCCTGAACTTCCGCCTCCCATAGAAGGAGTTGTCGACATACAAGCCGTGGTTAAAAGTAGCGCACTAAGCGCAGATACAATAGGTTTGGCAAATGTGTGTACTTGAGTTGCACAGTTTGAGCCTAGATTATTCCTTCTCACGATCAATTCCTCTGATAAAGATAAGATATAACCGAGACAGGCAATTATTGATGGTTTGATACAACACCTGAATTCGGTGTTGAACAAAAGACGACGGAGATTAGAGACTCACCTTGAATAGGGCTGGTATGTCGAAATTCCCTTTTGACTACTCAACAAACCCAAAATAGCACTTCAGGGAAAACGGAACAAGCAAATTGATCAATATTTGATCAGTTTGCTTGTTACATGCATTTCAAATGAAGTCCACGTTTTAAGACAAACGACCTTTAAAGTCTTCGTAGCTGAATTCGCGAACCAGCTCAAAGTCGCCGTTAGCTCGCAGAATACCAATAGCAGGGTGCTCTACACCGTTAAAGAAGGTAGTTTTTACCATGGTATAGTGCATCATATCTTCGAACTGCAAACGAGCGCCTGCTTTTAACGGTGTGTCGAAGGAATAGACATCTATGACGTCACCGGCAAGGCAAGAGTTACCACCAAGCTTCACACTATGTGCTTTTTCATTTGGCATCCCAGCACCCAAAATTGCCGGGCGATAGGGCATTTCTAATACATCAGGCATATGAGCAGTGGCTGAGATATCTAAAATAGCGATATCACCGTCATTTTCTACCATATCAACCACTTCGCAAATTAATGGCCCTGTCTGCCATGCTACCGCAGACCCTGGCTCAAGAATTACGTCTAGGTGTGGGTAACGGGCTTTAAAGTCTTTTAGTGTGTTGATGAGGTGCTCAACGTCATACCCTTCACGGGTCATCAGGTGTCCGCCACCTAGGTTTAACCACTTTAATTGACTAAGCCATTTGCCAAAACGCTTTTCAATGGCTTCAAGGGTGCGTGCAGTAGCAAAAGAATCACACTCACAAAGGTTGTGGCAGTGAAAACCTTCAATACCCGATAAGTCTACGCCTTCTAGCTCACTAGCGCGTATGCCTAAGCGCGAACCTGGTGCAGCTGGGTCGTACAGTGGTGTATCTGCTTCTTGATGCTCAGGGTTTATGCGAAGGCCTAACGACACGCCTGCTAGCACGTCTTTATGCGCGTTCCACTGGGTCAAACTATTAAAAGACAGGTGATTAACAAGACCCGCCAATTCCTTTGCGTCATTAACCTTGTACGCAGGAGAATATGCGTGAACTTCTTTACCCATCTCTGCAGCAAGTTTCGCTTCCCAAACCGAACTGGCCGTTGCTCCGTGTAAGTACTGTTTGATGATGTCGAAGCAAGACCACATAGAAAAGCCTTTAAGCGCCAAGATAATACGCGCGCCAGATTCGTCTTGAACCCGTTTCATCAGCTCAAGGTTTTTAATTAATTTTGCTTCTTCCAGCACGTAGCAAGGAGAGGGAATATCAGGACGTTGAGTTAAATCGGTCAATGGGATAAAGCTCCAAAAAATAAAACGGCTTTCAACATTTATCAAACGCCTAATGTATTACATTACAGGTCGTAGCTCAAAACTACTCTGTATCCTACATTCCAGTAATCTGATCTAGATTTAAATAGTGGCGTTAATAAAAAAGGGCGCTTGAATTAAGCGCCCCGATATTTCAATTATTTAGTGAAAGGGCTGCTTTCACATTCAAGTACGTGCCATGGTAGGCCATGCTCGTTAAGCATTTCCATGAATGGGTCTGGATCGAATTGTTCCATGTTCCATACACCCGCTTCTTTCCACGTGCCGTTTAGCATAAGCGCAGCGCCAATCATAGCAGGAACACCTGTGGTGTAAGATACTGCTTGCGCGCCTACTTCTTCGTTACATTTCGCGTGGTCACAGTTGTTATAGATAAAGATAGTTTTTTCTTTGCCATCTTTAATACCTGTGATGTAAGTGCCAATGCACGTCATACCGCTGTAACCTTCGGCAAGTGAGCCTGGGTTTGGAAGCACTGCTTTTAAGAACTCTAGAGGTACAATCTTCTGGCCTTGGAATTCAACCGGCTCAATGCTAGTCATACCAATTCCTTCGAGTACACGCAGGTGGTTAAGGTAAGCATCACCAAAGGTCATCCAGAAACGTGCACGCTTAAGGGTAGGGAAGTGCTTAACGATAGACTCTAGCTCTTCGTGGAACATCAGGTAAGATGCGCGAACACCAATGTTTTGATAGTCCAGATCCTCACGTACGCTTAACGGATCGGTTTCTTTCCACTCGCCGTTTTCCCAATAGCGACCGCGTTGGGTAATCTCACGAATGTTGATTTCAGGGTTGAAGTTAGTCGCGAAAGCCTGGCCGTGATCGCCGCCATTACAGTCTACGATATCAAGATAGTGGATTTCGTCGAAGTAATGCTTAGCTGCATATGCTGTATAAACGTTAGTTACACCTGGATCAAAGCCACTGCCAAGAAGGGCCATAATGCCCGCGTCTTTAAACTTATCCTGGTAAGCCCACTGCCACGAGTATTCGAATTTAGCTTCGTCTTTAGGCTCGTAATTGGCGGTGTCTAGGTAATCAGTATTAGTTGCAAGACATGCATCCATAATCGGAAGGTCTTGATAAGGCAACGCTAGGTTGATTACTAGGTCTGGTTTTACTTCGTTGATAAGTGCTTCAACTTCTTTTGCGTTGTCAGCATCAACAGCGAAAACACCCTTAACGCGATCTGCACCTACTTCTTGTTGTAGCGCTTCACACTTAGATACCGTGCGGCTTGCTAAGTAAATTTCGTCGAAATGTTGCGGTAAACGTGCACATTTTTTCACAGTTACCGACGCAACACCGCCAGCACCAATAATTAAAACGCGAGACATAATAACTAATCCCTAATTTTGCTAATGAATTTTGGGCTGAATGCTAGCAGACCAATGGGATTTGGCAAGCAAAGACAGCCTATGACAGTACAAAAAATTTTAATCGTAACAACGAATGTAAAAGGTATTGCACACCAGCCAGAAGCCTACCTTCCTAAGGCCTCATTATTTACCATTTACGGTCCACGCCGAGGTACGTCGTTTCATTGATGTTTGAGCTGATACGAAAACAGACACGCTTTTGATATCACTTACGTGTCTGCAATTCTGCTCAACTAAAAGTCTAAAACCGCTAGAATACTAGCGAGTAACCGTGTCTATTGGCGGTGAAATTACAATTTTGCCATCAACTTTATAATAAGGGTAAAGAATCAAACGCTCTTCATGATTTGGTGTAGCAGTGGCAATAGCAATGGCGTCGAGGGTTTTGCTGTCTTGCGTATTAACTGCCGCAGCATAAACTAATACGCTATAGCTGTTAGTGTCGGTAGTGGTATCAATAATTCGCCACTGAAGCTGCTCGATAAGCTGCGACTCGCGCTTCTTATCTTGCGTTTCATCGTTGAAAATACAACCTACTCGGCCGTTTTCATAGATGGCGGCAAAAGGGTAAAACACATCGCATACAGGTAACATAAGCTCACATAAGCTTAGTGACTTCGACACGAGTACGTTTAATGGCGTTGGCAATGTAACTGGACGGTCGATCATAGCGCATCTCCTGTGAGTTAGCGTTGCTAGACACTTGCTAATACCTACGCTTACAACGTCACATTAGTTTAATATTCTTTATTGCGAAAGGTGAACATTGTTTTTTCATACTAAAAGGTTAATAGACTTGGTTAAGCGATTACAGTGTGTTTGTTCTTTCTGATAAGGCGCGTTGAAGGTTTGATGAAAGCATAGTTGACCCCTTTTATCCGCGGGCTAAAAGTTGTTTTTGGTACTTCAACGGTGTTGTTGAGTACCATTTCTTAAAGGCGTGGGTGAATGATGATTGTTCCTGAAATCCCAATAGGTCTGCGGTATCAGCGATGGAGTGATGTTTCAGTAATTCGTTTAAGCGAGCTTTGCGCTCATTGTTGAGAATTTGTTGAAAGCTGGTGCCACTTTGCTTCAATTTTCGCTGTAAAGTTCGGGGGCTGATAAATAGTGCATTGGCTACACGTTGCTGATCGCAGCCTTTGAGTGTTGGGTTTGCCTTTAAAAGCGCAACAACTTTATGACTTATATCTTCATGCCGATTGGCGTTGAATTGACTATTGGAAAATTGAACACGGTCACCGCCTTTGCTCGCCATTAGTTCTTCTTCGGACACTTTCACCAGCGCACTAAACATCGCTTTGTTCTCGCTGGTAAATGGAATATGTAAAAGGTGCTGAGGAAAAATAATGGCGTTAGTGTTGGCGTTATCAACTACCTCACAATTGAACCACATGGCTAGCATGTTTTTTTCCGAATCGTCCAAAGGAAACGTAAAGTTGACGGCATTCAATTGGCAGGCAGAGCCTAATATCTTGTAGACGGTCGCTACCCAAGCTGTGGTGTTACGCAATACCATCTGCTTGCAATCGGCGCTTTTGGGTAACCACTCAACGCGGGTATTATCAGGTTCGAAAAACACGCTAGTGGTGCCGATGTCAGCGACTAAAGCGTCAAAGCGGGTAAGCGCATTTATGGCTTGAGCTAAGTTTTCGCAGCTTTCAACAAGGTAACCCAGCACCCCGTAATCTTTCGCCTGAATATGTTTACCCAACTCAAAACCAAATAGTGAATTGTTGCTTAATGCTACTCCTTGGTTTAACAGCTCAACGTATACATCCATATCAACACGTGAAGAGCCAGAAAGTGAGTCATGCTTCTGGGTAGTTAATGAAACATTGTCGGCATTAACGCCTAAGCTAACTAAATAGCTCACCATACTTTGGATATAGGCTGAGGAAACTGATGGCATATGTTTGTCGCAAAATAACAAAAACACTGTCGCATTAACGCAAGATAAAATAGAAATGTCAATTTATGCTAGGGCCTGTTGATCTTTGGTGTACGAATTTTGGTCTAAATGGAAGCCTTTTAATCGCGAAACAGTCCTGCAAGCCTAGCGGGCTAAGTTAAAGGACTGTGACAAAGAGTAAAAGGCTTCCATAACGACCCCTTCGGGCAGCGCCTTTGTGCCATCTATACTGCGTTGAATGTTCTCGATTTAGAACCACTAAACCGTCAAACATGCGCCTTGTCTAGATGGCACACAGACCGCTGCAAAAATGTACAACAAAGGTCAACAGGCCCTAGGAGCCATCAAGAAAAGGAAATAACGTAGATGGTTAACGTTTACTACCAAAAAAATATTGCTGCAACGCCCAAAGAACTGCGCGATACGCTGCTTGATCACCAGAATCTAAGCGATTTTTTTAACGCCTCGTTCAAGGTGTTGAAATCAGAAAATGATAATGAGGTAAGCGGCGGAAAGGGCTGCGTAAGAGAAGTCACTATTCTGGGAGTACGCTTTAAAGAAGAAATTGTTCGTGCAGATACCAACGGCATTGAGTATAGAGTGGTTGATGACTTCCCAGTGAAGGCGCACAGGGGCGTTATTGCGTTCATGCTGCAAGAAAATGCAACAAAGGTTTCTTATCGCATAACTTGTCGCGCCCCTTGGTACATACCTAGCTGGTTACTGTCGCGCCTGTTGCAAAACGATATTGAGCAATGTCTAGATAAGTTAGGAGCACGCTTTGATCCCCATTGAACTTATTTTGCTAGGGTTAAGCCCTGTTTTTCTACTGTGTGTTTTTGTTGAATTTAAAAAAGCACGACAGTTTTACAATGTAAAAGACAGTGTGAACAATGCCTTACTTGCACTACTTCATCAAGGCTCTGATGCCTTAGTATTGCTTCTACTAATGCCTTTTTTTATTTGGTTGCACCAGTTTTCACTATTTAAAATAGAACTTAGTGCACTGTCACTTTTTGCAGGTTTTATCCTTCAAGACTTTTTGTATTACTGGTTCCATCGTGCTTCACACAACATACACTGGTTTTGGCTAGCGCATGTGGTACATCACAGCTCGACAAAAATGAATTTCACAACGGCCTTCAGGCAAAGCGTTTTGTACCCTTTTGTCGGCATGTGGCTGTTCTGGGTACCAATGATTCTTATTGGTTTTTCGCCAAGTCTGGTCTTTGCCATTGTCGCTATCAATCTGGCGTATCAGTTTTTTGTACATACTCAAACGATTGGAAACCTAGGCTGGGTAGAGCGTATCTTCAATACGCCTACGCATCACCGTATTCATCACGCAACGAATAAACCATACATCGATAAGAATTACGGTGGCGTACTTATTATATGGGATAAATTATTCGGCACTTTCGCTAAAGAAGACAAAACGATAACAATAAAGTACGGCATTGTAGGAAAAATGCCTAAGGACAATCCTCTTAGCGCCAACTTCAGTCAAATAGGTGTGCTTCGTGAACAGCTTCAGCACGCAAAAGGGATAAAAGCAAAGTTAAAGAGGTTGTTTGGCTATCCTGTCGCAGATTGATGAAATGCTCTTGCACCCTGCAAGCCGCCTGTGTGCAGTACAACAATGCGTGCCCCGTCTTCAAACTTACCTTTAGCCAGCATATCTTTAACCGCCCAAAAGGCTTTGCCTGAATAAACAGGCTCGATATCAAACTCGAAAGCATGATTAAAATCGTTGCAGAAGGTTCGAAGCTCATTAGGCGCTTTGGCATAGCCACCGAAGTGGTAGCTGTGGTCAATATGCCAATTTGATCGCCCAAGCGAGGTTGGAAGAAATTGTTCGACTAATCCTTCTAAGTAATTTTCACCCTTCAGCACACCAACACCGACAACGTTGCGAGTTGTTTGATGGAGAGTGTCTGTCGCATTATTTTCATTACGTTTATTTAATGCACTGACTATTCCCGCCAAAGTGGCTCCACTAGCGACAGGAGCGACAATAAAATCAAAGTCTATGTTGATTTCATCAACCATGTCCTTTATCCCTTGAAGCGCTTGTGCTTGGCTTCCGCCCTCAGGAATGATCATCGCGTCAGGTTGCTGCTGCTTAAGACGAAGTAGATATGCGTTATCGTTACGCTTTTTGTAAGTGACTCGGTCTACATAGTCGATGCGGGTGCCCCAACTTTTCAAATCCTCGATCATGGGGGTAGGTGCAGCACTGTAGTCACCGCGAATAATGGCGTTAAAAGGAATGCCCAATTTATGACAAACAAATCCTAGTGCATGCAGGTGGTTAGAAAAGCCGCCACCGAAACTCACTATCGTTTTTGGCAACGGATTGGTGAGCGCATGACTGAGCTTTCGCCATTTATTGCCTGACATCACAGGATGGATAGCATCATCACGTTTAACAAATAGCGATACCTTGCTGGCACCTTCCCAATTTGGCTTAAATGGGATTAGCGGTGAGGGCAGGGTTAATGACGATTTAAATGCATCAAGGGGAAGCACAACGAGAGCCTAGTGTCAGTTGATCAAATGTGTGAAGGCAAGAGTATAACCAGATAGAAATTCAATAAAAGACCTGTAATGTTTATTACGCTAATAAGAGCATAGTTATGGTTATCAAAATGTATGGCCTATTTCGCCAGTTGAGAGCTAAATCCTTACCAATGCGCCCAGAAAGTGCCAGTGGTGTGTGGGGATATTCGATGTATAGCGCTAGCGTGGCTGCGAAGATGTTTTCCATCATTCTTTTTGTTTCGATATCAACAAGCGGGCTAATCATGTCAAAGAATGCGGTTGCGCAAGAGCCAGATGTTAAGCACATCAGAAATTATGTTCCCAATGCAAAGCTCGTTGGGAAAGGGATGTTTTCTTACTACTTCTGGGATGTGTATACCGGTGAGCTTTATGCGCCTGAAGGTGAATACGCCAACCAGCCCCCCTTTGCACTAAAGTTAACGTACCAGCGAGACTTGGAAGGCAAGAAAATTGCCCAGCGTTCTATTGATGAAATGAAAAAGCAAGGAGACCTATCGGCTGATGATTCAGACAAGTGGCTTTCCCTAATGAATAGTATCTTTCCTGACGTCAGCGAGGGCGACGTCATTACCGGTATCGCTACGAAAGATGGCACGAGTGTGTTTTACGTGAACGGTGAAAAGGCTGATGAAATTGAAGATAAAGCGTTCACACAGCGTTTTTTTGATATCTGGCTAAGCGATAAAACGTCTGAGCCAAAATTTAGAAAGAAGTTATTGGGAAACGGATAAGGGCAACGCTTTATTAGCAATACGCCAAGTCTATCTCGTCAATTGATTAAGGTTACGAAAGTGATGAAGAATACGGTGAAGTTTGTTTTAGGAATCGGAATTGCCGCTTTAACGGTGGCAGGGCTATCCGGATGCTCTGTTTCAGTCGATGGTGAAGACTACAGGTCTCTATCGCCTGTTTTCGATATTGAGCAATTTTTTGATGGGAACGTTAAAGCCTGGGGCATTGTTCAGAACCGCTCGGGCGAGGTAGTGCAAAGGTTCGTAGTAGACATCGATGGTTCAGTAGATGGCGATACATTAACCCTTGATGAATCCTTTAATTACGGTGTGGGCGACGGTCCAACGTCCCGTACTTGGACCATCGTAAAGCAGAGTGATAATAGCTATGTGGGTCGCGCGAGTGACATTGATGGTCCAGCCAAGGGCACAAGCTTTGGCAACGCATTTAACTTTCATTACGAGATGGATTTGCCGGTGGATGACACTACCTATTCAGTGACGTTTGACGATTGGTTTTGGGCATTTGACGACAGTACTATGATGAACCGTTCGTATATTCGTAAGTTTGGCATTGTGATGGCAGAAGTCACCATATTTATGCAAAAACAAACAGACTAATACGCCATTAACCTCGTTTTTTGAAAAATGCTGGCCAGTAGATTTACTGGTCAGTGAGTTGTTACTCGTCGGCCCTCCATCTTCATATATTTCCGTTTTCGTTTCACATTTGAAACTAATCGACATTTACTTTGGCATTACCCGTGAGGTGGCATTTCGTTCCATGCTAATGTAAGCGTTTAATTCGTTATTTTTCTTTGCTTAGGAGCGTTCATGAAAGTTGCATTGATGATGGAGAACAGTCAGGCGGCTAAGAATCCGGTAATATTAAATGAGCTCACAAGCGTGGCGGACTCACTGGGACACGCTGTATTCAATGTGGGTATGAACAGCGAAACTGATCACCATCTTACCTATGTGCACTTAGGCATAATGGGAGCTATTCTACTCAACTCGAAAGCTGTCGATTTTGTGATTTCAGGCTGTGGTACGGGTCAAGGGGCTATGATGTCGTTGAATGCTCATCCAGGCGTATTTTGCGGTTATTGTATCGACCCTTCAGATGCATTTTTGTTTAACCAAGTTAACAATGGAAATGCGTTAGCGTTACCTTTTGCAAAAGGCTTTGGATGGGGCGCTGAACTTAATGCGCGCTATATCTTTGAGAAAGCGTTAACAGGCGAGCGTAGCGCGGGCTATCCCGTTGAACGCAAAGAACCTCAAGTACGAAACGCTGGTATTCTCGCAGATTTGAAACGTGCATTGGCTCCAAAGAGCTACGTCGATTCACTGAAAAAAATGGACGTTGAACTGGTTAAAACAGCCGTATCTGGCGAGCGTTTCCAGCAATGTCTATTTGACCACGGTCAAGATGAAGAGATTAAAGCGTACGTGAAGTCGCTGTTAGCGTAAGCGACTGGCACAAAGCACAACGTTAAAATGTCGGATAAAAGCGCTGATGCTCAGATAAAAGCTTCAGCGTTTTTTATTTGTCGGCAAATGCAATAGTTCAAAGCTTAACGCTTAAACGTAAATATCACACCTAACCCGTGACCTTTTATAAGCGGGTCGTGGACGAACCAAATATGGCCATCGTGTAGTTTTACGATGGCAGATACGAGCGATAAGCCCAACCCATTTCCCTTACTGGTTCTACTGCCGTCTGCCCGATAAAACCGGCGCTCCAGATTCACAATTTCATGTTCACCCACGCCAATTCCCGCATCGTTCACGGCAATCACGACATGACTTGCTGTGGTAGAGAGCTGCACAGTGACCACACTTTTTTCGTTGGAGTATTTTATGGCGTTGTCTAACACGTTAGCTACAGCTTGAAATAGTAGGTTAGGATCGGCAAACATTGTAACAGCATTGAGCTCGCTCGATAGGGTAATGTCGCGCTCTTCTGCAAGGGGGTGATACAGGTCAACCACGTCCTCTACAATGGCGCGTACGTCAGTGGAACAAAAGCCTTCTTTCTTATTGGTGGTTTCAAGCCCACTTATGCGTAATAAGCTGTTAAACATGTTTAGCAGATTGTCCGCTTCTTGGGTTGTATCTTCCCTTAGTTGATTGTCTTCAATTTTTTCTAGCGTGTTGCGAAGTCGAGATAATGGAGTGCGAAGGTCATGGGCGATGCTATCGGTCACTGATTTTATATTGTTGACTGAACTCTCGATAGTATCGAGCATTTGATTGAACACAAATGACAAACTGCTCAGGTCGTCCCAATTACTGTCAATTTCTAAACGCTCTTGAAGGTTTCCCGTTTTGATAATCTTATCCGCCGTTTGCGACATGCGGTTAATTCGATTAACCACGTAAACAGCTATGGCGAAGCTCAGCACACTCAAGGTACAAAGCAATACCACAATGATCCAGCTGAACGTTTTACCAAACCATTGTGCGCTGTATAAGTCGTCGATGCCACGACCAACATAAAGTACGTGCTCACCAAGCGTCACTTCTCTCACTAACGCCTGACGTAACGTTTTTCTCGTTGTGCTATTCGGGCGTGTGATCACTATTTCGGCGGTGTCAAAACTGACGCCTTTGTGGCGCTCAAGAACAAGGGGTATTGACGACAAATTGCCAGCCACTACCTGTTCGTCTTTACTCAGAGCAACAAATGAACGTAGGTAGTCGGAGGTGATTGTTGAACCATCTAGCGAATGTTTGCCATTGTCTTTGGCTATCGCTAGCTTAACTGCGTCAATACCGAGGTTTTCATAGAGAGTGATAAGCGCGTTTGTTTTGGCATTAACGGCAGCGTTCGATTCCGAAATAAACAAGTCGCTGCTCGTTAATCGCCAAAAATAAACAATTAAAACAATGGCAATACAAGCTAGAGTGGTGAGCAATACGCCTACGCGAAAACTTGAACTACGCGTAAAGTCGCGTATTGCTATCATGCAAGCCCATCCGCTATTCGATACCCTGTGCCTCTTACGGTTTCGATAAGCGGGACATTAAACGCCTTATCCACTTTTTGTCGCAAACGACTAATGTGAACGTCAATCACGTTAGTTTGCGGGTCAAAATGATAATTCCAAACTTGTTCAAGCAGCATGCTTCGTGTGACTACTTTGCCTTTATGACGCAGTAAGCACTCAAGTAATTGAAATTCTTTAGACTGCAGGTCAATCTCCTGATCGCCACGTAATACTTTGCGGTTAACTAAATCGAGCGTGAGATCACCAACCTTAATAAGCGTTTTGTCTTCGCTCTCTTTGTTGCGGCCAGCAAGACCCTCAACGCGTGCAAGCAACTCTTCAAAGGCAAAAGGCTTAGTTAGGTAATCGTTAGCGCCTGTTCTAAGGCCTTTCACTTTGTCTTCAACTTGGCTTTTTGCACTCAATAACAAAACAGGGGTTGTGTTTCCTTCTTCGCGAAGTTTTTCTAAAACAGAAAAACCGTCGAGTTCAGGCAACATCACATCTAAAATTACAGCGTCTAAATCGTTACTGGACGCTTGCTGGTAGCCGGATGTTCCATCACCTACAGTAATACATTCATGCCCTTCACCCAATAGTCCATTTGCAATGTGCGAGGCAACCTTTGGATCATCTTCTACAAGTAGCACTTTCATTATTACGCTTCTTTTGTTTATCTACATTCATACACTTATTTGGCGTTGCTGTCACCAAGGTGTGGCGATTGATTATCAGCAAGCGAAAACAAGCAAACGCAAAGCAAAATCGCTTTCAGATACTTTTACGAGTGTTAAGTAATGAAACGATCACTTTTAAGCTTTTTCGCATGTAGCAACAATTTGGGTAAATATCACAGCCATGTAAGCAGCTTACTAATATTTTGAATTGGACCATGTCAAACTATTGTGGCGACAAGTTGATAACCAAACGCTTTTTCCCTAACCTCTCTCAAAACGCATGCTTGGATTATAGGGGGTAAAGTGCTGAACGTCCCCGCGCGCGCACTTCTTTTGTACTTCATGCCAATACTCTGGTGTCATCAAATCTCCATGCAGCGACTTAAGAATATCTTTGAACTTACGCTTACCTACAATGAAGTGCTCGAACTGTTCGGGGAATACGTCATTAGGCGCTACCGAGAGCGTATCAATAGCATAGGGGTCATCAGATTTTGGCAATGCCCTGAAATTACGTTCGTTCATTAAACAAATTTCATCGTAGTCATAAAATATAACCCGCCCATGACGGGTAATACCGAAATTTTTGTGCAGCATGTCGCCAGGAAATATGTTTGCCATAGCAATTTGCTTAATGCAAAGCCCAAGCTCGTCCAATGCACGCCTGATTTTTTCTTCGTCTGTTTCTTCTTGAAGATACAAGTTAAGCGGCGTCATTTTTCGCTCAATATACATATGTTTGATGATGAGTTCAGATTCTGTGAATTCTAGGCTCGACGCACACGTTTCCTTAAGCTCTTCAATTAGCTCCGCCTCAATTCTATCTAACGGGAATTTGAAGTTTACGTATTCGTGGGTATCAGCCATTCGACCCACACGGTCTGACATTTTTACGAGCTTGTAGCATTCTTTTACATGCTCTCGGGTGATCTTCTTACTTTCAGCAAACTCGTCTTTTATTATCTTAAAAACCACACCATAAGAGGGAAGATGGAAAACCATCATAACTAAGCCACGAATACCGGGCGCTGCTTCGAATTTGTCTTCCGATTCTTCCATGTGCTGTAAGAAATTGCGATAGAAGACCGTTTTACCATGCTTATAGTGTCCCATTGCCATATACAGCTCGAAGTGCTTTTTATTGGGCAATAGCTCTTGAAGGAATGCGGCAACTTCTGCAGGGTTTTGGGTATCAGCCATAAAATAGCTGCGCGCAAATCCGAAAATAACGCTTAAGTCTTTGCGATCGGTCAGCAGTGCATCCACAAACATATGGGGCTCGTTGTACCTGCGCATTGCAATAACAAACGGCAGCGTTTCATCGGGCATGCAAATTCGGCCAATCAAATAAGCGGCTTTGCCTCGGAAAAAAGTAGGTTTTAGTATTTCTACTGCTTGAACACTGGCTAACTGCTCTTTATTCAGTCGTGCGCGAAGCGCTGTTTCAAGGTTTTGTAAGTCTCGTTCAAAGTTTTCAAAGGGAATATTGTAACGATAAATTTTGAATATCGACTCATACATTTCACGCACTGTGGTAGTGGTGTCGAAGCTGTTGACTACTTTGTCTCGGTCTTGGCCCGGTAGAAAGCACCGACTGGGCAGCACGAACATCATGTCGTTGTCGATTTTTCTATGCTTAAACAAGCGGCCAATCACAGAATTATAGAATGTTTCAGCCAGCTCAAACTGCGGGTGGCCCTCAAGCTGTAAAGCAAATACTTTTTTTAGCTCTTGCCAAAACGCATCATCTTTTTGATGCACCTGAGTGAGATGGTAAATTTCAGCGACAGCATCTGATAGGCTTTGTTCATAGATAGTAATCCGCTCTTTGGAAGCTAACTGGGTTTCTTTCCAATCACCCTTTTCGAATCTTTCTTGAGCGCCTCGTGTAATTCGGGTGAACCACCGGTAACTCTTATCGAAATGAGACAAAATCTGATAGGCAACTTTTTTCACCAAGTTTTTGTCTTGGGTCGCAGCTAACTCTTGCATAGGGATGTTTTCCTTTTTTGTTACGCCTTATATCTACCACAAAACATGCTAATAGGAGAGGAGAGTTTGGTGTCGTTATCGAGTAAGTAGCCAATAATCTGATGTTTTTATTATTTTCTTATACTTTCGTTTAATGTATTCTGAAAATGGATTAGTAACCAATTATAAGATTGTGGTTGATGGGTTTTAATATTCTAATTTGTGATGATTCAGCGCTGGCACGTAAAATGGCCAGACGCAGCTTACCTAAAGGGCTTGCTGAGGCTATCTATGAAGTGTCCAATGGTATGGACGCGCTAGAAGTGTTGGGGCATCATACCATCGACCTAGTATTGTTGGATTTAACAATGCCAGTGTTAGGTGGTCTTAGCGTATTAAGTGAAATTAAACGCCGCCAGCTTGAGACGTTTGTTATTGTTATTTCAGGCGACATTCAGCCCATAATGCAAGAAAAAGTGATGTCATTGGGCGCACTGGGTTTTATTGAAAAACCGATTAAAAGCGAAGAGTTAACCTTGGTGTTACAGCGCTTTGGTTTTATTCTTCCTGATACTTATAAAGTACCAATTGCAATTTAGAAAGTGAATTCATAACAAAGGGCGAACCATAGGTTCGCCCTTTGTTGTTTTCCACTATTATCGCTGCTGATTTCTTTCATCATTACTTAGTCAAACCAGTGGCGCGTTTTGTTCGCAAACCACACTAGCGAAAGCATAACGGGCACTTCAACTAATACACCCACCACAGTGGCAAGTGCTGCGCCGCTGTGTAAACCAAATAGTGAAATTGCTACGGCTACCGCCAATTCAAAAAAGTTAGACGTACCAATCATACATGCCGGTGCTGCAACATCATGCGGCAGTTTCATACGTTTTGCCGCAAAGTAAGCAATGGCAAAAATACCGTAAGTTTGTATTAGTAGCGGTATTGCGATAAGCACGATATCTTGCGGCTGCGATAAAATAGTTTCGGCCTGAAGACCAAACAAAATAACAATAGTGAGTAGCAGGCCGATAACTGAAAAGGGTTTGAACTTGCTAACCAATGCATCAACAGCGCCATTTCCTGGCGTGTTATTACTTTTATTTTCCAAGCAACGGCGCGTGATATAACCCGCTACCAGTGGCAATACAACATACAGTGCAACAGAAAGCAGCAGGGTATCCCACGGTACGGCTATATCTGTTACGCCCAGCAGCATGGCGGTAAGCGGTGCAAAGGCAACGACCATAATCAAGTCGTTAATTGATACCTGGACTAACGTGTAGTTAGCATCCCCTTTGGTAAGGTGACTCCACACAAATACCATCGCTGTGCATGGAGCGACGCCCAGTAGGATCATGCCGGCAATGTACTCAGTGGCAGTTTGCGGATCTACCCAGTCGGCAAAAATGCCCTTAAAAAATAGCCAACCCAATAATGCCATCGTGAACGGCTTTATCAGCCAGTTAATCACCAAGGTGAGTACAAGGCCTTTCGGCTTTTTACCCACGTCTTTAATTGAGCCAAAGTCTATTTGTACCATCATTGGGTAAATCATTAGCCAAATAAGTACTGCCACTATTAGGTTTACGTGCGCATATTCCAATGCAGCAATCGAGGCGAATACGCCTGGCATTGTATAGCCCAAGCCCACTCCAGCAACAATACAAAGGCCAACCCACACTGATAAATAACGTTCAAAGAATCCCATTTTTCTTCGCCCTATATGGATTTTTGATTAACACGCTTACTCACTTCTTCTGCGCTTTCAACGCGCTCAGAATAGCGGTCAACGAGAAAGTCTTTGTTGTCGCGGGTGAGCAAAGTAAATTTCACCAACTCTTCAACTACGTCCACAATGCGGTTGTAGTAAGGAGATGGCTTCATGCGACCATCATCTTCAAATTCTAGAAACGCTTTTGCCACAGAAGACTGATTAGGGATGGTTAGCATGCGCATCCAGCGGCCTAAAATGCGCATTTGGTTTACCGCATTAAACGATTGTGAGCCGCCGGAAACCTGCATGATTGCTAGCGTTTTCCCTTGTGTAGGACGCACGCCGCCAAGGCTAAGCGGTACCCAGTCAATCATGCTTTTCATGATGCCAGTCATGCTGCCGTGACGCTCTGGTGAACACCAAATTTGCCCTTCAGACCACATCATAAGCTCACGCAGTTCCTTCACTTTTGGATGTGAGTCATCTGCAGTATCGGGTTGTGGCAATCCACGAGGGTCAAAGATTTTGGCTTCTGCACCAAAATACTCAAGTAATCTTGCCGACTCTTCAATGACCAAACGGCTGTAAGAGCGTTCTCTAAGCGACCCGTAAAGTAACAAAATGCGAGGCTTATGCGCGGAAAACGTCGAGGCAAAATTGGCGATAATGGGCTTGTGCATTTGCTCCATAACCGCGTTATCTGACGGGCTTTGTACCGTTGAGCTTTCTTGGCTACTTGATATATCTTGGTTCATTGATTTACTGTTACCCATTACTGGGCTCCTAACTTTGATAGTGCCTCTTTAAGCGCTGCTTTATCTAAGTTTTTCTCAGCAAGTTCTGCTAATGCCGCTACACGCTTTTCAATAATATCTATGGTGTTGTTGAATGCCTCGGCTTTCTCTTGCTCGCTACCTTCTAACTTTGACGGGTCTTCTAAGCCCCAGTGCACTTTAAGCGATTTACCGAAATAAACAGGGCATGACTCACCCGCCGCTGAATCACAAACGGTGACGACAAGATCAGCGTCAAAATCTTCAAATTCATCCCACGACTGACTTTGAAGCCCGTTTGTATCAAATCCTCGCTCTGCAAGGTATTTAAGAGAAAGAGGGTGTACTTCACCGACAGGCTGGCTGCCCGCACTGCGCGCTTCTACATTACCGTTAGAGGCATTAGTGATGGCTTCGCAAAGAATACTGCGGCAACGGTTGTGCGTACAAATGTATAAAATCTTCATATAAAAACCTTATTTAAATGGCTGATGCTACTTTGAATAGCTATCAAAAAATCAGAAAAGTTAAAAAGTAAGCAGCTTGCAATGTGCTAAGGACAAGGACCTTAGTGATGTACATCAAAGTATGTGAGCGTTAGCAATTCTCGCAGGACAAGTTCGCTAATGGCTCTTCGATGTATGCACTATTATTGGACGCAGTGTTTTTGATAACCTCTAGTGCCCAAGCGGGTAGGTCAGGATGGAGCTGGTAATACACCCATTTGCCCTTACGAGTATCGAGAACTAAACCGCACTTTCGTAAGTCAGCGAGATGGCGTGAAATTTTGGGCTGGCTTAATTGAAGCGCATCAGTAAGGTCGCACACGCATAGCTCACCTTTTAAGCTGAGCATAAGCAGCGTCTTTAAGCGGGTGTCTTCCGACAAGCATTTGAAAAATGTTAAAGGCTTTAACTGCGCAGGTTCACAACAATTAGACATAAAAATCATCACATATGAAATTTCGTATATGATTTATCATATGTGAAATTCCGTATGTGTCAATAACAAATCTGAAATTTCATATGTGTTTGGTAGGGATGAGTGGGGCTTAGACCGCCATTATTCTCGGTAAGCCAGACATTTAGTGGCTTTCAGGAGCGGCAGCCTCGAACGACATCGCTACTTGTTTACCGTTTACCTCATTGTAGTGGGCAATTACCTCGTTCATGAAGGCGAACCATGTTGGATTCGGATGCCAAATAGCCATAAGGTCTTTTTTGGCGGCTTGTTCACCTTCTCCAAGTACGTTAATTCTATATAGATACGTAAACGCAGCGTAATTTAAAAAGTTGGCTAATGTGGGGCCTTCCCAATCCACGGGCACGTTAAAGTAGTCGAGTCCTAATTTTGAGGTAGTTAAGATTTCACTGGTTCTATCCCCTGGGATCAAATCTACAACGTGCGTCACCCCTTTTTCTTTCAGTAAAGAAAGGTGAGAGGCATCGGGTAAGCCCGAAGAGAACATATATGGCGCGTTTTCTTGGTAGTTGGTGAGCGTTGTAAGTGTCGGTTTGGTATTCATTTGCGCTTGGTCACTGGTTTGCGGTGTTGAATTGTCTTCATGATATACGTTCGCATGTGCACTTAAACCTAGCCCTAAACCAATACAGGCCGCACTGACAGCGAGACTACGCTTAGACGTTTGAAATGATAGTGTATCTTTCAATATTTTACGTGCTGCTGAATGGTGCTTTTTCATAATTTAGCGCTCAATGTTTACACTGGTTAATGGTGGCGTTGTTGCCATTTCTTACGTTACACATTTGATGGCTTGTTGTCCAAGTGGCAATGCCACCGTTATGTAAACAGGCCCTAACCGTGGCATTGATAACAACTGCTGAATTGAATTTTTATATATCACTTTTAAGTTTAACTTTTCACTACCTTAGGTTTTAAAGAAGGAGTCCTATACCAGTGCGCACAGATGACTTTGGTTTGTATTTACAGCTAAGCCAGATTGAAAAAGGAACGCCTATAAGAGCAGGTAGAACCCAACTGACAAGTTGCAGTGACGGCGAGCCTTCAAATAATGCGCGTCCTCCAAAGGCAAAAAATGCGGTATATGCACCAATACCAGAGCCAATGATATGCCCAATGTGCTCAGTTACCCACGAACCTGCAACGATGTTTTTTTGATAAACATAGCGCACAATACCAATGGTATTTAACAGTGCAATAGGGGCAAAGATACAAGTTAGCGTGATGCCGTACGTAATACCCTGATACAACGCAATGGAAGCGACGACAAAAAGCAGTACGGGTAGCCATAAATATTCAATTGTGCGCAGCTGCTCAAGATTTTGCTTCACCTTAAGCACCGCTACAGAATGCCTCACGTTGTTCCACACCAACAGGCTTAACATCAGCAAAAAGAGATATTGCCCTCTAAGGTATGCAGTGAAATAAGCAACAGACTCAAAGTGCTCGGGCATTGCCGGGTAGATGACTAGCGGAATAAACAACACCATTGTAGAGCTGATAACGCCACTAATAGACGTAAATAGCATCGCTTTTATATAGTAACCACCAAATTGCTTGTGGGCTTTTCCGCCCTTTCTCGTAAGACTAGGCACCCAAAACAGTAAAAGTGACAGTGCACCCGTTAAAATATGAAGCGTTACTATAAAGCCATGAATCGTTTGCATCTTGCTTTCCTTTGGCAATGAACAAAATTGTAGGCTTATAGTGATAACTTCACGAGATTGACAACAGTGCCAGAAGTCATGAAATAAAAAGTGACTTATGGCCTATGCATTGAACCGTGTTTTTTGTCAAAGTAGCGCTATAAGAACGAAAAGATACAGGTAGTCAAAAACGAATGAAAATCTCAATCCCTGCTCACTGGCGGGTGAACATCGAAGTTGAGCGCGCGTCTGCATGCATTACGTGGTTGTTTGTAAGCGGCTCTGCACTTTACTTCTTGTATCTTCAATACTCATTCATGCATTGGCGAACCCTCTCCGCCATTGCTATTTTTGGCATGCTAGCTGTGACTTTTGTGATTGTCAGTAGGCATGATCACAGTATGCCTTCGTTAAGGCTACCAACGTTATGGACGATGTTTCTATTAGCGGTGCTGTGCCAATTTTTGCTTCCCTATGCCTACCTTGCCATCTTCATTGTTATATGGTCCGCGATTCTTCCTTACTATGTTAATTGGAGAAAGTGCGTCGTGCTTTCAATACCATTGGCTTTGCCAACCATCCTCATCCAAGGGTGGGTGTGGCAAGAGCAGCAAGCTGTCTTAACCGGCGCGCTTTTTTGGACATTTAATTTATTTGCCATGATCATGTCGAACACGGCCATTAAAGAATCGAAAGCGCGTGAAGAAGCCGATGCGCTCAATAGACAATTATTAAGTACTCAGCAATTAATGAAGCAGGCGCTTACTCAAGATGAACGACTGCGTATAGCGCGAAACATTCACGATGTTTTAGGGCATCATTTGACGGCGCTTACCATCAATCTTCAAGTCGCGTCGAGAAAGGCGGATTTATTAGAGAGCACCGAATCGCAAGCCATAAAGCAACACGTTGAGCAGTCCCACAGTATCGCAAAGCTTTTACTCTCTGATGTTAGAGAAGCGATTTCTGATATTCGGGAAAATGCGGCTATCGATTTTTCACTAGCGGTAAACGCACTGATTAAAGACTTGCCTAGGCCGATGGTAAATCTACACATTGACGATGATTTAATGTTAACCAACGTGCGAATTGCCGACTGCCTGTTGCGAAGTATGCAGGAGGCGCTAACTAACGTGATTCGCCATACACACGCGCATTATTTCTCCATCTCACTGACGCATTGCAACGGCGCTTATAACCTACTTATGCAAGACAGTATGGTGCCGCATGCTGCTGATAAGACACTAAGTGGCGAACAACCAAGTAGCATACCGCTTTTCGACAAAGCACCATGTAGCTATTCAGAAGGTGCTTATTCAGAAGGCGCTTATTCAGAAGGCGTTCGAAAGGAAGCAGGGCCAAGCGAATCGGCCACTTCAAGTCTTGTGGTGGCTGGCAATGGCCTTAAAGGAATGCAGGAACGGGTTCATGAGCTAAGTGGAACTATCAGCTGGCAGCAAAACGAACAGGGTTTTCGCATCGCAATTCACATACCGGAGGGCGAATGAAAACACGCCTTATTTTAGTTGAAGATCAAATGCTGGTAAGGGAAGGCATCAAATCACTTTTAGGGCTTGATGATAGCGTTGAAGTTGTTGGCGAATACGAAAATGGTCAGCAGCTTATTGATAGTGAAAACGCTTTAAACTGTGATGTGATATTAATGGATATTCGCATGCCCAAATTATCGGGTATCGATACTTTGCTTGCACTGAGTGATAAAGGGATTAGTACGCCAGTGCTAATGCTCACTACGTTTGACGATCACGAGCTGGTAAACGGTGCTATGCGCGCCGGTGCAAAAGGGTACCTGCTTAAAGATGTATCGCTAGAAACCCTGGTAGACACTATTACACAAATAAAAAATGGCAAAACGCTGATTCAGCCCGCGGTAACCGAAAAAGTATTGCAAGGCTTGAAAGGACTGAACGTAGAATTTGAGTCGTTTGAAAATCCAGAGCCACTTACTGAGAAAGAAGTCGAAATTCTCCATTTGATCGCTGCGGGTTACAGTAATAAAGAAATTGCAGATGCGATGTTCAAATCAACAGGCACCATTAAGAACCAAGTTTCTTCAGTCATGGCAAAGCTTGGTGTACGAGATAGAACGAGGGCAGTGCTCAAGGCGTTAGAGCAGGGGGTATTGTGATCAAAAAAAGGAGAAGCAGAGCTTCTCCTAACGTGTTTCGAGCTAAGGCTTAAACTATTTATTCATATGCACAACAGAGCGTATGCTTTCACCTTTATGCATTAAATCAAACGCGTTGTTGATGTCATCAAGACCCATGGTGTGAGTAATAAATTCTTGAAGCCCGAATTCCCCGTTTAGGTATTGCTCTACAATTCCTGGTAGTTCTGAGCGACCTTTAACGCCACCAAATGCTGTACCGCGCCAAACACGACCAGTCACTAACTGGAAAGGACGCGTTGATATTTCCTGACCGGCGCCAGCAACACCAATAATGACTGATTCGCCCCAGCCTTTATGGCAGCATTCAAGCGCAGAGCGCATAACGTTCACGTTACCAATACACTCAAACGAGTAGTCAACGCCACCGTCTGTCATTTCAACAATTACTTCCTGAATAGGCTTGTCGAAATTCTTCGGATTAACCACGTCGGTCGCACCAAGCTGTTTGGCCAAGTCGAACTTACTTTCGTTGATATCAATACCAATAATGCGACCGGCGCCAGCCATGCGTGCACCGATAATAGCGGATAAACCAATACCGCCTAAGCCAAAGATAGCAACCGTGTCGCCCTCTTGTACTTTCGCGGTTTTAAGTACTGCGCCCATACCGGTGGTTACGCCACAGCCAAGCAAGCATACTTCTTCTAACGGGGCGGTTTTGTTAACTTTCGCTAGCGAAATTTCTGGCAAAACCGTGTACTCAGAAAATGTTGAGCAGCCCATGTAATGATAAATTGGCTCACCATCTTTTGAGAAGCGGCTTGTGCCGTCTGGCATTAGGCCTTTACCTTGGGTTGCACGTACCGCTTGGCAAAGATTGGTTTTGCCCGATGTGCAAAACTTACACTCGCCACATTCTGCGGTGTAAAGTGGAATAACGTGATCGCCAACTTCTACGCTGGTCACGCCTTCACCCACCATTTCAACAATACCGCCACCTTCGTGACCTAAAATTGAAGGGAATACGCCTTCTGGATCTTCACCTGATAATGTAAATGCGTCAGTGTGGCACACACCAGTTGCAACAATGCGTACAAGCACTTCGCCCTTTTTAGGAAGCTCTACATCAACTTCTTCCATCTTTAACGGCTCACCTGGGCCCCAAGCCACCGCAGCTTTTGATTTAATGTGGGTTTGACCTTCCTGCAATGAATCTTTGAATGACGCCATGTAATGACTCCTTAATCATAAATAAATGATGATGTTTTATAGGCCAAAGTATAGGAGACGGATTACTATTGATAAATACAGTTTTAGTAAATCACTTTTTCATATTTGTAATAATTGATTTGGACAAATAGAATGTACTTAAATAAACCAGCGCTGTGTTGAACAACGCTAGACCAACGAGTGGCGATTATGAAATATCTAGAAGGTATAGCCGAGTTTTGTGCTGTAGCTGACGTTGGCAATTTTACCGGGGCTGCAAATAAGCTCGATACATCAGTTGCGCAGATAAGCCGTAAAGTCGCATCACTTGAAAAGCTGCTAGGCGTTAAATTGTTACAGCGTACAACGCGCAGCGTATCGCTTACTGAAGCGGGTACGCAGTATTTTCAGCAGGCAATGCCTGCGTTAAAGGCGCTCGAAGATGCCCAGCTAGCGGTGAGCGCACTACAAGCATCGCCGCAAGGTCTCATTAAACTTACCGCTCCCGTAGCGTTTGGCGAAGCCTTCATCGCGCCTTTGCTCAATACCTTTATGCAAAAGTATGCTGGCATTAGCGTGCAATGCACGTTCTCAAACGAAAAGCTCGATATTGTCGAGCAAGGCCTCGACCTTGCCATACGCATTGGCAAACTAGAAGACTCGACGCTGGTTGCCAAAAAGCTGGCTACACGTCATTTGTTTGTATGCGGAAGTAGGGATTATTTTTCTCAACACTCGATGCCAAAATCTCTACAAGAGCTAAAGGAACATACTTTGTTGGTAGGCTCCCAACCCAACTGGAGGTTCGTTGTAAATAAAGAAGTGCAAACGTTGCCAGTGCAAGGACGTGTGCGATACAACAGTGGCAACGCACTCTGTAGCGCTGCTTTGGCAGGATTGGGGCTTACCCAGCTACCTGGGTTTTATGTGCGTGAAGCATTGGCACGCGGCGAATTGATAGAGGTATTACCAGAATATAAAGACAAGCAAGAAGCTATTTGGGCAGTATTTCCTTCCAATAGAAATGTTGCACCAAAGATTCGTTTACTGGTTGATTTCCTTGCCCAAAATATCATGGATGATCGCTAGGAAAATAAACAAAGTAAGCCTTGTGTGCCTTAATAAGCAATATTCCGTGTAGCGTGTTGCACTTTTTGCAACACAGTGTAGTGAAAACTGCGGTTGACATATAGACGTCTATACGGCAAATTGCTCGTATGAAAAAGATTCTACTTACTCGCACCACCATTATGTTAATTACCACCTTAAAAAGGGCGGTCGCTGACTAGTGCAAGTAAGCAAAAGACAACGAAAGCCCGCCTAACACAGAGCGGGCTTTTTTTTACACACGTTTTAGCATGCGTAACCTTAAGGAGCAGCATATGAAAGTCTTAAAGTTTGGGGGTTCTTCTTTAGCCGATGCACCGCGATACATGCGCGTTATGGAGATTAGCACGGCAACCCACCAAACCGACGGTGCTGCGGTTGTACTCTCTGCCCCAAAGGGGGTAACGAACGCGCTTTCACTGCTATGTGAACAAGCAGCCGCGAATGAAGATTTCCAGCCGTTATTCAATAAGTTGAACGACACGGTTACCGGCATCGCCAACAACCTAAACGAAGAACTCGACGGGTTTGCACATGCAAGCGTGGTAGAATTCATTAATAGTCACCTTTCAGTATTAAAACAGCACCTTGAAGGTATTAAGCTGCTTGGTGTTGCACCTGATAATGTCGCTGCCGGTATTCTAAGTATTGGTGAGTACATCTCGGTGACGCTTTTTAGCGCTATGCTATCTGCTAAAGGTATCGCTAATCGCGTTATCGACCCGGTTAAGTATGTGCTGGCCGAAGGCGATTACCTAGACAGCATTGCCGATGTGTCGCTTAGTAAAGCGCGCTTTTCAGATGTGCCTACGGATGGCAGTGAATTTCTTGTCATGCCGGGGTTTGTTGCTGCTAACGAAGCGGGCGAGAAAGTCACGCTTGGGCGTAACGGCTCAGACTATTCAGCGGCCATTTTAGCGGCGTGTATAGACGCAAACTGCTGTGAAATTTGGACAGACGTAGACGGTGTTTATAACGCTGACCCGAATCAAGTTGAAGGGGCAGTGCTGTTAGACAAGCTTACCTATCAAGAAGCGATGGAGCTGTCTTATTTCGGTGCCAAGGTACTTCATCCGAAAACTATCGGTCCTATTGCCCAACACCACATCCCTTGTTTGATCAGAAACACACTAAACCCAGCTGCGCCAGGTACGCTAATCAGCAATGAAAAAAGCGAAGTGTGGACGTCAGTTAAAGGTATTTCACAGCTTGATAATGTCACCATGTTTAACGTTGCAGGCCCTGGCCTTAAAGGCATGGTGGGTATGGCAAGCCGTGTGTTTGAGGTGATGTCGAATGCCAATATTTCAATAAGCCTTATTACCCAGTCTTCTTCAGAATACTCAATCAGTTTCTGTATCCAAAGCAAAGACGCCAGCCGAGCGTTAACGCTTCTAGAAGATGCGTTCGCGCTAGAGCTTCAAAATCAATTGCTAGACCCCATTGAAGTGCGTCATGACCTAGCCATTGTCACTTTGGTGGGTGACGGTATGCGTCAAACCAAAGGCTTGGCAGCGCGTTTCTTTAACTCGCTTGCCCAAGCGCGGGTGAACAACGTTGCTATTGCTCAGGGCTCTTCAGAACGCTCTATTTCAACGGTAATTGAAAGCAAGCGTGCTAAGAAAGCGGTAAAGGTTATTCACCAGAATTTTTTCTCTGACCGCCATACCATTGACGTATTCCTAGTAGGGTGTGGCAATGTGGGAACCGAACTGCTAGGTCAAATTGAAAAACAACAGCCTGCGTTGTTAAAACGCAATGTTCAACTGCGTGTTTACGGCATTGCGAACAGCCGGAAACTGCTGTTAAACAGCCAAGGTATTGATTTAAGCGGTGACTGGAAAGCGGCACTTGAATCGGCAAGCGAAGGATTAAGCGTTGAACGCCTGCATCAGTTTGCCAACGACAATAGTCTGGTGAACCCGGTGATTGTTGACTGTACTAGTCACGAAGCGATTGCACAGCAATATGTAGACATGATGGAAAGCGGTTTTCACGTGGTAACGCCAAATAAAAAGGCGAACACGAGCGCAATGTCTTACTACCGTAAGCTTCGCAAGACCGCGCTATCGACAAATCGTCAGTACCTTTACGAAACCACTGTCGGCGCAGGGCTACCGGTTATTGATAACTTGCAAAAGCTATTCAGCGCCGGCGACACCTTACACCGCTTTGAAGGAATTCTATCGGGCAGTTTGTCTTATGTATTTGGCAAACTTGAAGAGGGCATGAGCCTGTCGCAAGCGACACAAACAGCCAAAGACAACGGTTTCACAGAGCCTGATCCGCGCGATGACTTAAGCGGCATGGACGTAGCGCGCAAGCTGCTTATCATGGCTCGTGAAGCTGATTTAGCGTTAGAACTATCTGACATTGAAATTGAGTCTGTACTGCCAAAAGGTTTTGCCGAAGATTGTTCAATTGACGAGTTTATGCAGCAGCTGCCAGAGTTAGATGCGTCGTTTGGTGAAAAGGTTGAAGCGGCTAAAGCAGAAGGTAAAGTACTTCGTTATATCGGCAGCATTGAAGACGGAAAATGCAGAGTAAGTATTCAGGCTGTACCGGCAAGTAACCCGCTTTCGCAGGTAAAAGACGGTGAAAACGCGCTGGCGATTAACAGTGACTACTATAGCCCAATCCCTTATGTAATTAGAGGATATGGAGCAGGTGGTACGGTCACAGCAGCTGGGGTGTTTGCTGACATTCTGCGTACTATGCCGTGGAAGCAAATGGCACACTAAGGGCTAAATAACGCTTAGCTTGCTTAGCGTAGATAGGCGGCTAAAGTAAGATATTCGAAGGTGTGACTTAGGCCAGTAATGTTGTGGCATCGATTTAAAGCGCTAATTTATTGAGCTAATTTGAAGCGCTAATATAAAGAGCACGCCACAAGCGAAGTAAGAGTAATAATATGAAAGCATTCACGGCCTTCGCGCCGGCATCAATTGGAAATGTGAGCTTAGGCTTTGACGTACTGGGCGCAGCGCTTGCGCCCGTTGATGGCACTAAGCTAGGTGATGAAGTTGAAATAAAGGCGGCTGAGTCATTTTCATTAGAAACGGTGGGGCGCTTTGCTCACAAACTCCCGGGCGATGCAGACAGTAATATTGTAACCAAGTGCTATCACTATTTCTGTGAGCAAATGGAAAAGGCTGGAAAAACAACCTCTCCTGTTGCGCTTACGCTTCATAAAAACCTTCCAATAGGCAGCGGGTTGGGTTCAAGCGCAAGCTCTATTGTGGCAGCGTTTGCAGCGCTAAATGCTTACTTCGACACCCCGTTCGATGAAGATACTCTGCTTATAATGATGGGCGAATTAGAAGGCCAAATAAGCGGTAGTATTCACTATGATAATGTTGCTCCCTGTTACTTAGGTGGTATGACGTTAATGACAGGTAGCGATGCGCCTGTCACGCTGTCGTTGCCGTTAAACGACGAATGGTACTATGCCGTTTGTTATTCAGGCATTAGCGTATCAACGGCGGCTGCTCGCGATATCTTACCTAAGCAGGTGGATATGGCGACGGCGCTAACCTTTGGTCGACAGTTAGGCGTGTTTGTTCACGCTTTACATGCGGGTAACTTTGATTTGGCGGCGTCGGTAATGAACGATGTTATAGCCGAACCTTACAGAAAATCGCTACTGCCTGGCTTTGATGAGGCGCGTGCTTTTAGTGAGCAAGCGGGTGCGCTTGCTTTTGGTATTTCAGGCTCGGGACCTACGGTGTTTGCCGTGTGTCCAAGTAAAGCGCAGGCGGAAAAAGTCGCCGCCTATTTAACAGCGAACTACATTCAAAATGAAGATGGCTTTAGCCATGTGTGCCAAATACCAAGCCAAGGCACCATTGTTTCTTAAGGTACATAGCTTTTTAAGGTATATAGTTTCTTAAAGTACATGGTTTCTTAAAGGCAGATGATTTCCTAAAAGCACAATAATTTTTTAAAAGATTAAAAGGGCAGAGTATTTGCCCACATAAAAAGGTAACAGCAAGTGGAATTGGTAAATTTAAAAGATTCATCGGACACAGCAAATTTTGCTGAAGCCGTTAAGCGGGGCTTAGGTAAAAACCAAGGGCTTTATTTTCCAGAGAATATTCCTACCCTAGACAATATTGACGAATTGTTGGAAAAGCCATTTGTAGAGCGCAGTATAGAAGTACTTCGCGCGCTTATTGGCGATGAGCTGAATAATGGCGAGCTAGAAGAAATTGTTCAGACCGCCTTTGCTTTTGGTGCACCAGTCGAGCAGGTCAACGATAATGTATACTGCTTAGAGCTTTTCCACGGGCCAACGCTTGCGTTTAAAGATTTTGGCGGCCGCTTTATGGCGCAAACTCTGTCGCGTATTAGTGAAGGGAAGCCAGTAACCATTCTAACAGCGACTTCAGGTGATACCGGCGCAGCGGTTGCACATGCATTTCACGGCATTGACAATATCAACGTGGTTATTTTGTTTCCAAAGGGCAAGATTAGCGCGCTGCAGGAAAAGCTATTCACTACGCTAGGCGGTAACATTCATACCGTTGCTGTTGAGTCAGACTTTGACGCATGCCAATCACTTGTAAAAACCGCGTTTGACGACCCTGACGTACGTGAAGGCCTTCATCTGAACTCAGCAAACTCAATCAACATCAGCCGTTTACTAGCGCAGGTTTGCTATTACTTTGAAGCAGTAAGTCAGCTGCCGAAAGAGAAACGAGACCAGCTTGTTATTTCAGTACCTAGTGGTAACTTTGGTAACCTTACGGCTGGCATGATTGCTAAATCACTAGGCTTGCCAATTAAGCGTTTTATCGCTGCAACTAACCTAAACGATACCGTACCTCGCTACCTTAAAACCGGCGAGTGGGACCCTAAAGCGACGGTTGCGACCATGTCTAACGCAATGGATGTGAGTCAGCCAAATAACTGGCCTCGTATTGAGGCGCTTATCGAGCGTGGCTATATAGACAAAGCGTGTCTTAAAGGTGAGATGGTTGACGAAGAATATACGCAGCTTGCTATGCGTCAATTAGCGCAACAAGGCTATACTAGCGAGCCTCATGCCGCTATTGCCTATCGCGCGGTAAGTCACGACTTAGAAGACGGCGAAATTGGTTTGTTCTTAGGAACAGCGCACCCGGCTAAGTTCAGAGAAACCGTTGAAAACGTGCTAGGTAATCCAATCAGCTTACCGAAAGCGTTGGCCGATGTAGCAGGCGAAGACAGCTTAGCGGTAGACTTGCCAGCGTCTTACGATGCACTTAAGCAGCATATGATGGATTTGCTTAAGTAATGACACCCTCGGCTACAACATGGCAAAGCGCGCTTGGTGATGAAAAGCAAAAAGACTATTTTGTTACGTTGCTTGAGCGCGTGAAGCACGCTCGTGAAGCGGGAAGCGTTATCTACCCGCCTCAGTCTGACGTATTCAATGCGCTTAAATACACGCCGCTAGGCGAAGTAAAAGTCGTGATCCTAGGTCAAGATCCGTACCATGGTCCTAATCAAGCCCATGGACTTTGTTTTTCAGTAAAAGCTGGCATTAAAACACCGCCATCGCTTAAAAATATGTACAAAGAGCTGTTGTCTGACATTGATGGTTTCACCGAGCCTAATCACGGCACGCTGACGTCGTGGGCGGAGCAAGGGGTATTGCTACTTAATACTGTTCTTACGGTAGAGCAGGGCAAAGCACATAGCCACGCGAAATGGGGGTGGGAAACCTTCACTGATAAGGTTATCGATGTGGTCAATGAGCACTGCCAAAACGTTGTGTTTCTTCTGTGGGGTAGCCATGCGCAAAAGAAAGGTAAGCACATTAACCGTGAAAAACATCACGTTTTACATGCGCCTCATCCGTCGCCACTCTCAGCACACAGAGGCTTCTTAGGTTGTAAACATTTCAGTCAAACTAACGAATACCTTATTGCCAAGGGTAAACAACCCATCGATTGGCAGGTATAGCATTAGCTTTTAGACTAAGCATTTACAGCACGCTAGAAAGTAAAAAGGCCGCCTGTGTAGCAGGCGGCCTTCGTTTTATCTTTCCAGTGTTTCTAGCTCGTACTCGAAACCACAGTCGAGTTCGGCCAGTTCTTTTTCTAATTTGTAGCGATCTTGTAGCGCTTCGATTTCTCTCCACTTACGTTTTTTGCTTTTGGTTTTTGCTGGGCTTGCTTCGATGTCTAGCATGGCAAATAGATCTGATTTATCCACTGGGATCTCCTTTTTATACCACTACAACTAATACAGAGTTTTTGTTTTTAATTCCCTCTGTACAATTTTGTATCACAGCCGCCACTAAAATAAAATAGTTTAATTTACCTTTTATTAACAAATTGTGACGATATGATGACAAGGGTAAGGAAAGTCCAGTGTGTGTGAAGCGTAAACAATAACTGTATGTAATTGATCCTATTTGTTTTATTAGTAACCAATTGTACAGTGCTACGGCTATCAAAAGTGTCTGTCGTGTAGTCGATGAATACCGCAACAAAAAACGGCTAGCTTCCGAAAAAGCTAGCCGTTCAGTTTGTTATTTGCACCAAGTGGGTGATTTTAAATCACCTCGCATTCCTTATTTTGGTGCATTCGCTGCTCTGAATTTGGCAATCAATTGTTGTGTTGAAGCGTCGAAATTATCTTTGTCTGCCTCGCCTTGAATGCCTGCAAGCACTTGGTTTCCTAGTACTTTACCTAACTCTACGCCCCATTGGTCGAATGAGTTAAGGTTCCAGATAACACCCTGAACGAATACCTTATGTTCATACATTGCAACCAGCGCGCCAAGTGTTTTAGGCGTAAGGCTATCAAACAAGAAAGTATTGCTGGGCTTGTTGCCAGGCATGGTTTTATGAGCGGCCAAGCGTTTACGTTCAGCATCGTCTAGGCCTGTACCGTCAAGGTCTGCATAACACTCTTCAAAGGTTTTACCCTGCATTAGTGCTTGTGTTTGACCAAAACAGTTAGACGCAAGCATAGCGTGATGCGTGTCGTCCTGGTTAGGAACGTTAAGCGGCAACATGAAGTCTGCCGGGATAACGCCAGAACCTTGGTGAATAAGCTGATGGAAGCTGTGCTGGCCGTTTGTACCTTCACTACCCCAAATAATTGGGCCAGTAGGGTAGTCTACGCTTTCACCTTCTTGCGTTACTTCTTTACCATTACTTTCCATATCTAACTGCTGTACGTAAGCTGGTAAGCCGCGAAGATAGTGATAGTAAGGTAATAAAACGTGTGATTGCGCGTCGAAGAAGTTTCTATACCACACACCTAACAGTGCAAGTAGAACAGGCATGTTTTCTTCTAGCGGTGCGGTTGTGAAATGGGTATCCATCTCAAACGCACCTTCAAGTAAGCCTTTGAAGTTTTCAAACCCAAGGGCTAGCGAGATAGGCAGGCCAATGGCAGACCACAGTGAGTAACGACCGCCAACCCAATCCCACATAGGGAAAATATTGTCGGCGCTAATACCAAACTCGGTGGCTGCTTTAACGTTTGAAGACACAGCTACAAAGTGTTTAGCAATATCTTCTTGTGTACCGCCAGACTTTAAGAACCAGTCTTTAGCCGTAAGTGTATTTTGAAGCGTCTCTTGGGTAGAGAACGACTTTGATGACATGACCACCAAAGTTTCTTCAAAATCTACGCTAGATAGCACATCGTGAATGTGGCAACCGTCAACGTTGGCAACAAAGTGAACCTTCACTGCATCAACGGTATGCGGCTTGAGTGCCTCAGTCATAATCTTAGGACCAAGGAACGAACCACCAATACCAATTGCCACAATGTGCTTGATAGGCTTGCCGGTGTAACCTTTGTGTTCACCGCTGTGAACCGATGCAGTAAACGCTTCAATTTTTGCAAGCGTAGCATGCACTTCAGGCATTACGTCTTCGCCATCTACCAGTACTTTACGGTCTGAGAAATTACGAAGTGCGGTGTGAAGCACAGCGCGACCTTCCGTTGAGTTAATCTGCTCACCAGAAAACATCGCGTCGCGAAGGGTTTCTAGTTTGCACGCTCGGGCAAGGTCGAAAAGTCCTTTAAGCGCGTCATCATTTACACGGTTTTTCGAGTAATCAAGAAAAATACCGCAGGCTTCAAGCCGCATTTTATCCGCTCGATTTGCATCCTGTGCAAACCAGTCGCGCATATGCGCATCTTTTACCGCTGAAGCAAGTTCAGACAGTTTTTTCCATTCGGGAAGAGAAGTTAAAGCACTCATGGTTTCTATGGCCCTTACGCGCTTAGCTTTTCGCGAAGCATGGTTTCAAGTTTCTCTTGATCAGCGGCAAAGTTACGAATGCCTTCAGACAGCTTTTCGGTTGCCATAGCATCTTCGTTCATGGCCCAGCGGAATTCGCTTTCTGTTAAGCGGTCACCTGGTGTTTTTGTTGCGCCATTGTCTTTCAGTTTAACTTCTAGTTCGCCAGGCTCGTTTGCCAGTTCTTCTAGCAGAGCAGGGCTAATAGTTAGACGATCACAACCTGCCAACGCTTGAATTTCACCAATGTTACGGAAGCTTGCACCCATTACTACGGTATTGTAGCCGTGGTCCTTGTAGTAGTTATAAATTTTAGTTACAGATACTACGCCTGGATCTTCATCTGGTGCGTAAGACTCAGTACCGGTCGCTTTTTTGTACCAATCTAAAATGCGCCCTACAAATGGAGAGATAAGATAAACACCGGCCTCTGCACAAGCTTGTGCTTGGGCGAAGCTAAATAGAAGCGTTAAGTTACACTGAATGCCTTTCTTCTCTAACTCTTCTGCTGCCTGGATACCTTCCCAAGTAGATGCAATTTTAATAAGAATGTGTGACTTATCGATACCCGCGTCTTCATATAGCTGAACCAAACGTTCCGCTTTTTCGATAGTGGCGGCAGTGTCGAACGATAGGCGTGCGTCTACTTCAGTTGAGATTCGACCTGGAATCGTTGCAGAGATTTCTTTACCAATCGCTACCGCTAGTTTGTCTGCTGCATCAGTAAGCTGCTGGTCAGCGTCGTTTGACTGAAGTTTTGCCCATGCTACAGCATCATCAATCAGGCTTGCATATTGAGGAAGACCAGCCGCTTTTAAAAGTAGCGACGGGTTAGTTGTGGCATCGACTGGTTGATACTTTTTAATGGCATCGATGTCGCCCGTGTCGGCAACAACGGTAGTGATATCACGTAATGAAGCTAACTGATTGCTCATAATTCTCTCTGTTCTTTATCAAAATAAATTTGGACAACTCGCTGGAAAAGCCAGTTGAATAAAACGGTTCGCTTGCGCGTGTGTAGGGCTTCGCGCTTACGTTCTTTTTTACCAGTTCTTAGTTCTTTAATAAGTACTGGTACATGCAGCGCTTTGGTAATTGAGGTACGTTCACGGAGGGTGTATCTCAATTATTGTTTGAATAATTATTTGTAACGCTATTTATATCAAACCCGTGTGACAATTCATACATTGAATAGCGACAAAATGGCTAATCGGATTTCTCTGTTAAGCCAATTTACGTCTTTCTTATGCCATTTTGCTTTTTGAAGCGTATCAGGTGGTACAATACTGTAATACCAATCCGCATAGATCATTACCCACTCAGCGAGAGTTAAAATGCTCGTAATCGCGGCGTGTCACCGCAGGTATAGTGGTTCTACATTAAGGTGGCACAACAAAGAGTACGGGCATTTTAAACTCGCCCTTCGGGAAGGTCTGGCAAGCTTCCTAGCTTCATTCTGGGAATTTGAAAGGGAACAGCCATTCCTGCATTCCCACGCTTTGCTAGGAAACTTGCCAGAGCCTTCTGAGTCGGCAATGATCTATGCGGATTGGTATTGAACCTAAGGAGTCGAAATGTTAGTTGTAGTATCCCCAGCAAAAAATTTAGATTTTGAAAGCGAAATTCCTGTGAGCCAGTTCACTCAGCCTGCCATGCTTGAAGACACTGAACGTTTGATGGAAGTTTGCCGCACCTTATCGCCTGCTGACTTATCATCGCTGATGAAGATAAGCGACAAGTTAGCAACGTTGAACGCCAACCGTTTTGCTGAGTTCTCTACACCGTTTACTCCCGATAATGCACGCCAAGCAATGTATGCGTTCAATGGCGACGTGTACACAGGGTTAGATGCCTACTCGCTTGATAGCGAAACGGTCGAATATGCGCAACAACACCTTCGTATTTTGTCTGGCCTATATGGACTACTTCGTCCACTAGACTTAATGCAGGCCTATCGTTTAGAAATGGGCACAAAATTAGCAAACCCAGAAGGCAAAGACCTGTATGCGTTTTGGGACGATCGCATTACCTATATGCTTAATAAGGCATTAGAAGCGCAGGGTGATAACGTGTTGATTAACCTTGCTTCGAATGAGTACTTTAAAGCGGTGAAGAAGAAGTCGTTAGACGGCATGATCATTACGCCAACGTTTAAAGACTGCAAGAATGGTCAGTATAAAATTATCAGTTTCTTTGCGAAGAAAGCCCGTGGTTTAATGGCGCGTTATATTATTGAAAACCGTGTAGAAGACGTAGAAGGTCTGAAAAACTTCGACGTAGATGGCTATGTGTTTAGCGAAGAACAAAGCTCATCAACGGAACTTGTGTTTCTGCGTAACCAAGAAAGTTAAGAGAAAACCCAGAAATAGGGGGTGTAAGCAAGCTTGCCTATTGTCTCTTAAAGCAATGGCCTCTCTTTTTTTCTTGTGAGCGTGCTGAAGTGGGTAAACCATCATTATGGAATACCCACTTTTAGTTTACTCACTGCATAAAAAAGTTCTTGTATTGTTCTCTTAGCTCTACTTTGCGAATTTTCCCTGTACTTGTCATAGGTAGTGCGTCGCAAATAAATATATGTTTGGGTACTTCAAACTTGCCAAGCTTCTCCTTACAAAATGCATTGATGGCTGGCAACATCTCTTGTGTTAAGTCATTACCCACTATGCATGCGCAAACCGCTTCACCCCAGTGAGGATGAGGCACTCCTATAGCAGCTGCAGCTTCTATTTCTTTCATTAAGCAAAGCGTTTGCTCTACTTTTTGAGATGACACATTTTCTCCTCCAGACTTAATGGTATCTTTTACCCTATCGATAAACATTAGTTGGCCTTTACTATCGATAAATCCTAAGTCACCCGTGTGGTGCCAACCAAATTTATATGCGGCTTTGCTGGCGTCTTTATTTTTATAATATCCATTCATAACTTGCGGGCCTCGCCACACTATTTCACCTGTTTCGCCCTGTTCCACTTCTACACCTTCCTCATTTATTACGGCTTGCTCGTTAAAACACAGGGGAACACCCCAGTAGTTACCCTCTGCAAATTCAGTTTCACATCCGTCTTTGAACAAACTAGAAACAGGGTTAAATTCTGTTTGCCCACTGCCTAAGTGGACTTTGCAGCCAAAAGCATCGCGAATTTGCTGACGATTCTGCTCACTCATTGGCGCCATACCGTAAATGGCTAATTTAAAGTCGCTAAGATTTCGTTCGTGAAAGTTATCTGTTGCCATTAATGCATTCCACATCATAGGTAAAAGCACAGACGTTTCTATTTTCTCACTTTCTAAGCTGTTCGCTATTTGGATGGGATCGAATGTAGCGTGAAGCGTACAGCATCCACTTCTTAAAAACGTAGGGTAGAGTATTGAAAGGGCGGTACAGTGAAATAGCGGAAGAACGAGTAACATTTTGCACTGTGCGCTTAGTTCTAGTTCTATTGCCGCAGTAAGTGCTGCAATGGTTAGTGAAAGGTGAGATGTTTCAACCGCTTTGGGTTTTGAGGTGGTCCCAGACGTGTAAATCATGTGGGCTGTGTCTCTGTCGTTTATTATCCTGTCTTCAATTTCTGTGTCGCTATGCTCTTTGATAAAGGGCTCAAATGCGAACGTTGCCTTGCCCTTATCTTGGCCTAACTGAATGGTGAAATGTATGTCGTCATTATTATTAGTGCTTGCAAACACAAGATCTGAGAGTAGAGGGTCGAAAACGACTACTTTGGAACCGCTGTGTTCAATATTAAAGGTCACGTCGGCAACGCTTTGCATAAAGTTAATAGGCACCGCAATAACGCCCAGTTTGTAGCAGGCGAAGTAAGTAACAACAACATCTATCTGGTTTACCGCTAATATCGCCAGCTTGTCGCCTTGTTTAATGCCTTCACGCATCAGCGAATTGGCTAATTTATTAACTTTTTTATTGAGCTCGTTATAGGTTACGGTGCGGCGTTCATTGTGATAAAAGTCGACTAGTGCAGGCAAACTGCCGCTATCTCGTGCGCGCCTGCGCAATAAATCTCCCATGGCTACGCGTTCTACCAGGTTTCTCTCTAATTGTTGTGTTCTCATGCTTGTGTCCTTGTCGTTAACGCAAAACCTCAGGTGTAATGCTTCTGTGGAAGCCATCCCACGTTTCGCTGGCAGGCTGGTGAAGGTTCTGCAAAGGGAAGAGTGCTGGAACCGACCCCATGCTGGCACCACCGTCTACAAATAGTGTTTGCCCAGTGATGAAGTTCGCTCCCTTGCTTAGTAGAAAGCACACCGTAGAAGCGATTTCAGCTTCGCTGGCAATTCGTCCTAGCGGAACCGCGTGCTTTAGGTTTTGAATAGCGTGTTTCATATCTTCGGGGTAGGTGTCTAGCCCTGACGATGCTACCCACCCAGGCGCAATAGCATTGACCCTAACGCCAAATGAACCCCATTCCCACGCCGCCGTTTTAGTGAGGTTTTCAACGCCTGCTCGAGCGGCACCAGAATGCCCCATACCCGGCATGCCATTTTTGTTGTCAGCGGTAATGTTGACAATATTGCCGCCATGATTTTTAAAGTGCTTATTGAATAGGGCTTTCGCCATTAGAAAGCCACCAATTAAATTAGTTTGAATAACGCGTTCAAAACCGTTTTGGGATATGTGCGAGAGTGGGGCGCGAAACTGACCGCCCGCCATGTTTACCAACCCGTGCACGCGTTTATGCTTCTCAAGCAATGCGTTTACGGTGTGTGATACGTCTTCTTCATTACGTATATCGAGCGTGTAATAACAGGCTGTGCCTCCATCGCTTTTGATTTCTGCAGTGGTGTTTACAAGCTTATCTTCACTTCGGCCAATCAAAATAACGGTTGCACCTAATGAGGCAAGTTCATGGGCAGTACATCGTCCTATACCGCTGCCTCCTCCGGTTATAACAATCGTTTGCTTTAAAAAGCTTCCTGCTGCTAACGTTGATTGATATGGCATTCACTCACCTTTGTGTTTGGTAAAAGGGATCAATGACACTGGCACGTTAATAGGCATGGTTAATAACGTTTGCGCTGCTGATTTGCCCTGGCTATCAGTGCGAAGAGATGCGGTGCCGCCGCCTCCTAATGCATCAGTGAGTAAAAAATTGAAGCTGTTAATGCCAGGTAGGGCATACCGAGACACACTTCCTTTTACTGAATAAGCAAAAAATTGCTTCACCATATCTGCAGTTAGAGCCCGATTTAAGAAGGGAAATAGCTTTGGATGTCGCGCGATCACCCCAATGTTTAAGTTGTTACCTTTGTCGCCGCTTCGGGCACACACCAACTCAACTAATGGAAGAGAGACTGAGTGCTCATTTTCAAGCTGTACTTCTTGAGTCGGTTCAGAACGACATGCTTCTTTCTGAGATTGAATGGGAGCAGCGTCAGTTTGGTAAGTAGTGTGCGCCACAATGACGTCATTTTTTTGAATACTAACCGAAACCTTATTTTTGTTGATTAAAAACGAGTGCACCCGAATAAGAGGTTGTGGCTTTGGGCGACCAGCGCCAAATCCCGCCATACCAGGCGCAGCCGATGTAGCCAAATACGCCATTTCACTGGCACAAAAATAAAGGGCTTTGGTATCACTGTGATGAAGTGTGAATTTGGCTATTACCTCTCGTGTATGTTCTGCATTAGCATGGGGGCCAAAGGTTGCTTCGCTGCCTAGTATCTCAATACAGGTGTCTTTAAAGGGCGGCATACCTCTTTCTTTGAGCGCGCGTCCGGTTCGGGCCACTAGCGCATGAATATTGGTAAGCGCTTTTTGTTTTGCGTTAAAACCTGCAATAAAAAAAGCGCCAGTAAGTTTATAGCCGTCTATGTAGGTTGCACATACCTTGTAGTCGTTACCAGGCGCTTTGCCTTTTGCACCACACACACGCACGGCGTTGCTATGCGTTTGCTCTAAAGATACGTGGGTAAAGTCGCAACAAACATCGGGTAGAAGATAATTCGCAGGGTCGCCAATTTCATAGAGCAGTTGCTCGGCCACTGTGAAGTTTGTTACCAGACCACCTGTGTTTGGTGGGATCACAATAGTAAACTCGCCGCTTGGTTCAACCTCGGCAATGGGGTAGCTCATGTTTGAAAAGTCAGGCACTTGCTCCCAATCGGTAAAATTTCCCCCAGTGCACTGAGCACCGCATTCGAGCAAATGTCCTGCAAGCGAACCTTGCGCGAGCGCGTTGTAATCGTCATAGCTCCATGAAAACTCATGCATTAAGGGCCCAAGCACGAGCGCGCTGTCTACCACTCTACCTGTAATCACAATATCGGCACCGGCGGCTAACGCATCGGCAATTGGCTGTGCGCCTAAATACGCATTCATCGATGCAAGTGTATTGGGTAATTCATTGCCATTATCAAGGTCATGGGTGTTAGTTTCAGCCACGATTTCATTGCGCATATCGTTAAGCAAGTTATCACCGTACACGCCTACAATATTCAAATTTAGGTTGAGCTGTGCACACAGCGCATTAAGCGATTCTATACAGGCCGGCACGTTTACTCCCCCCGCATTTGCAATCACTTTTATGCCTTTTTGTGCACAGTCTTGCAGTACGTCTCTCATGGCCACAGTTACAAAGTCGACGGCATAGCCTAGCTTTTCATTCTTTGCTTTGGCTTGCGATAAAATGGCCATTGTTACTTCGGCTAGGTAATCAAAAACAAGGTAATCTATGTCACCTTTTTCAACTAGCTGCCTTGCAGAAAGCTGGCTGTCACCATAAAACGCAGAAGCACCGCCTATACGAACCTTATTTTTGTTCATGGATGACCTCATCGGCTTGAAGTATGGTGGCTATGGTTTGTTTAGATTTAACCTGATCGCCAGCTGTAATTGGAGAGAGGTGAACCGTACCTTTTATGGCTGCTTTAAGGGGGTGTTCCATTTTCATCGCTTCCATAATGGCCACCGTATCGCCTGCATTAACGGTATCACCTTGCTCTACAAGTAAAGCAACGATGACACCATCCATCACGGCATTCACTTGCGCTGTGCCCTGTGTTTTTTTGCTATCAACTTTGCTGTGCGTCACGCAGCTAAACATGAAGTGACCTGTGCCATCGTCAATAAATAACGTGTTACCGTTCGCAGCGTATGAGGCCGTGCTTCGCAACTTATCTGCTTCTACCACCAGACTTTGCGGCGTTAAGTCTAATAAGGTAAGTGTTACTTCTGTTTTAGTACCTGTATCGCAGATTCGATAGTGATCAGTGAAAGGCGTAACAGTCATTGATACGGTGACATCGTTGCAAGTAATAATGATGGGGTAAGCAAAGCCCATGGAGTGTTGCCAAGTGGGTGTGAGCTTATTCAATGCATTATCATGAACCAATGTACTGGCATGTTTGTTTTGCGTTAACGCAAACAGCAGTGCAGCTTTCGCTAATATTGAAAACGATGGCGAGAGGCTGCCTTTCATGTCCTCGTGTTGTGCGTGTTGCTCAATAAATGCCGTTGTTACATCGTTTCCCAAGAACGCTGGGCTTTGCACAAGATTTTGTAAAAAGTGTTTATTGGTATTTATTCCAATTATCTGTGTTTCGCGAAGCGCTCTTGCCATTTTTCTAACTGCGCTCGCTCTGCTTTCAGCTTTAACAATTATCTTGGCAAGCATTGGATCGTAATGACTGCTTACTTCCAAGTTCTGATAAACGCCGTGGTCGGTTCTAGCGTTCGTGGCAGGTTTCCATACTTTTACCTTCCCGGTTTGCGGCATGAAGTTTTGGCGCGGCTCTTCAGCGTAAAGGCGCACTTCAATGGCGTGACCGCTTATTTGAATGTCTTCTTGTGTGAAGGGAAGCGATTCTTCACAGGCTACTCGCAGTTGCCATTCAACTAAATCTAGTCCCGTCACTAACTCTGTAACCGGGTGTTCTACCTGCAAGCGCGTGTTCATTTCTAAAAAGTAAAATTGCTTGTCGCTATCAACTAGAAATTCTACCGTGCCTGCACCACAGTAGTTACAAGCCTTTGCAGCAGCCACAGCCGCCTCTCCCATGCGTTTGCGTAATTGCTCATCCACAAATGGCGACGGGGCTTCTTCAATCACCTTTTGATGCCGGCGTTGAATTGAGCAGTCTCTCTCTCCTAAATAAAGCGTGTTGCCGCAGCCGTCTGCAAAAATTTGAATTTCTATATGCCGAGGCCCAATTAACGCACGCTCTAAAATAAGTTCGTCATTTCCAAATCCGTTTAAGGCCTCAGATCGAGCCGTAGAAATATGAGCTGCCAAATCACTGGCTTCATGCACTAAACGCATACCTTTGCCGCCACCACCAGCGCTGGCTTTCACCATTAAAGGAAAGCCAATGTTTTTGGCACTTTCTATGAGTGCAGCATCACTTTGGTCGCCGCCTTCATAGCCTGGAATACAGGGAACATTAGCCTGAAGCATGGCTATTTTTGATAAGCGCTTGCTACCCATCAAGGCTATGGCGTCTGCGTTTGGGCCAATAAAGGTTAAGCCAGCGTCTTCACATGCACGTGCGAAGTCAGCGTTTTCTGATAAAAAGCCATACCCAGGGTGGATAGCGTCTGCCTGTGTTTGAATTGCAGCGTTTATCACTTTTTCACTGTGAAGATACGACGATGTAGGATCGGCGGGGCCAACGAAAACAGCTTCATCAGCCTGCTGTACGTGCAGCGCGTTGCGGTCAGCCTCGCTATAAATAGCAACGGTAAAAAAGCCCAGTTTGTGTGCGGTTCGAATAATGCGACAGGCTATTTCGCCGCGATTAGCAATAAGTATTTTTTGAATGCTTTTCGTCATAATGTGTTCACTCACACCAAGAAGGTTTGCGTTTTTGAATGAAGGCTTGGGTTCCTTCTACCCCTTCTTCAGACGTCAGTGACTTAACAAACGCCGTAGCAGCGCCGTCAAGAATCTGTTCAAGCGGCGTGTTATTTAATCCTAATAACAAACGCTTGGTATTTGAGTTTGCTTGCGGTGCGCATTGTTTTATTCGGGCAATCTCTTTGTTCACTTGTTCGGAAATGGCGTTTGTTTGACAAATTCCGTGCACTAAACCCAAGCGCAATGCTTGTTCGGCATTTAGCTTTTCACCAGTAAGTGCCAATCTTTTTGTTTGATCGATCCCAATGCGGCTAGCCACAAATGGCGCTATTTGCGCGGGAATAACACCTAACCCTGTTTCAGGAAGTGCGAAAAAGGCGCTGTCGCAGGCAATGGTTATATCTGCTACACAAGCTAAGCCAAAACCGCCGCCAAGTACCGCGCCTTCAACCACAGCAATGACTGGCGTGGCAGAGTGTTTTACTTGAGTAATCATGCGGCCGAAACTACGATTGAAGTGCCAAATAGTGTCTTCTCGTTCCGATTCACTTAACGACGATAAATGCATGTCAGAAATATCGCCGCCAGCGCAAAAGTTGCCATGGCTTCCCTGTATTACGACGACCCGTAAATTATTCATATATTCAACGCGTTCAAAACACTGCATAACCTCTTCAACCAATGTTAAATTCATGGCATTTTTCTTATGCGGGCGGTTAAATTGAATGTGCAATACGTTGTCAGTAAGCCGTGCGGTAATTTCTTTGAATACCATTGATTCTAAGTGGGGCATCCTGATGTCCTCTTTAGTCAAATTGAGGCTTATAGCCTGCCTACGCCAAAGCTAGTAGGGTGAAGTTGCTTCGTTTTAGCGTGCTGGCAAATAGAAAGCACGAAAGCAACAATAGAGCGGGTATCTCTTGGATCTATAATGCCGTCATCCCACAAGCGAGCAGAATTAGCGAGGGCACGTGATTTAGCATCCATCACAGAGACGGTATGTTGTTCCAGTGCGGTGAGCTTTTCCTCATCTACGCTGCCACTTCGCATCATTTTGGCGTGAGCAACAGTGCGCAGCACGCTACCAGCTTGGGCGGGGCCCATCACGGCGACCACTGAGCGGGGCCATGAAAACATAAAGTCAGGCTCAATACCCCGTCCAGCCATGGCGTAGTTCCCTGCGCCAAATGAACCTGCCAGTACGATGCTTATCTTAGGAACAGTAGCATTGGTAACTGCTTGAATGAGTTTGGCGCCGTGCTTAATGATGCCTGCGCGTTCAGACTCTGTGCCCACCAAGAAGCCGGTGGTGTTGTGTAAAAACAACAAAGGAGTGCCAGCTTGTTCACACAACTGGATAAATTGTGCTGCTTTCGCTGCGCCTTTCGCGGTAATAGGCGCATTATTGCCTATAACGCCACAGGGCTGCCCTTCAATGGCAATGTATCCGCACACGGTGCCCATATCAAACTCGGGTTTAACGTCAACAAAATCCGATTTATCAGCGATACGGGCAATGACTTCGCGCACATCAAATGGAGTCTTGGCGTCTTTAGGAACGATGCCAAGTAACTCATCTGAAGTATAAACAGGGGCAACATCGCTAGGTGTAGTAGCTTCGGAAAAATCTTTATTCCAGCTCAGCATTTGCGTAACTTCACGGGCAATGCGAATACCATCGGCATCGCTTTGAGCAATGAAATCTGCTACGCCAGAAACCTCACTGTGCATCTCTGCGCCACCTATTTCTTCGTCAGTGGCTATTTCCCCTGTTGCGGCTTTTAATAAAGGCGGGCCTGCAAGGTACACCGTAGATTGATTGCGTATCATGATTACATAGTCTGACAGTCCTGGCTGATACGCACCGCCTGCTGTGGCACTGCCATGCACAACCGTTATTTGCGGAATACCTGCGGCCGACAAGCGAGCCTGCATAGCGAAACCTGCAGCAGAGAACCCAAACCAATCACCTAGCGAAGTAAGGTCGCCGCCACCGCTTTGTGATAACGCTATTACTGGTAATTTTTGCTGAAGGGCAATGTGATACAAGCGCAGCCGCTTTTTGCTACCAAGTTCGGTTATGCTGCCACCTTTAGTGAGATAGTCGTCAACCATAACGATACAGCGAGTGTTAGCGACATAACCAATGCCAGCTATTACTCCGCCACCGGCAGCACTGCCGTCTTTGTCGCCTTCTTGCAGATAACCACATAATGTCGAAAGGGGAAGAAACGGCATGTTGGGGTCAAGCAATAAGGCGAGTCGATTGCGTGGTGACAGTAGCCCTTTTTCTTCGTAACGCGGTGCTTTTTCTTGCGCGTTTTGAATGACGTTTTGCTCGATAGTGCGAAATTCGGCAACGGCGTCTTCCATTGCGGCGTAATTGTTACTAAACGATGTACTTTTAACATCGACATTAGAGTGAAGAATGGCCATGTCTTAGCTTCCTGCATGCGCGGTTTGATGTTCCGCAGTGTGATTAAACAATGGCGTTGTGGCCGCTTTATTGTATTCCCCTTCAAGTTGTTCTATCAGGCTATGTACTGATATCACTGAGCGAATTCCGCTTACGCCGTGTCCTGCGCTCCACATGTATTTCCAAGCGTTACTGCCGCCTAAGTCTAAGTCGACATTTTCTTTACCCTCAATCGACGCTAAGTCTACGCCAGCTCGAGTTATAGAGGGCTTTAAGAAGTGACATTTGACGCCAGTGAAGGTGTCAGTAAACACAAGATCGTTTACGTTGGCGTTAACCAACATGGTTTTGTAATCAGGGTCTACTTCGGCTTCGTTCGTTGCTATAAAGCGTGTGCCCATATAGCTGTAATTAGCGCCTAAAATCTCTGCGGCTCTAATACCGTAACCATCATTAATAGCGCCAGCAAGTACCAGTGGGCCTTGCCAAAACTCTCTCACTTCACGCAGAAGCGCGAAAGGGTTTACCTCTCCTGCGTGCCCGCCGGCACCTGCGGCAACTAAGATTAGGCCGTCTGCACCTGCTTCAATGGCTTTTCTCGCGTGGGCCACAGTTATTACGTCGTGAAAAACAATGCCCCCCCACTGATGGACTGCATCAATAACAGGTTTAGGATTACCTTGGCTGGTGATAACAAACGGAACTTTATGCTTTTTGACTATTTCGAAGTCGGCATGAAGGCGCTTGTTCGAGGCGTGCACCACCAGATTCACAGCGTATGGAGCCACTTTAGCTGCTGGGTTAGCCTGTTTTTCTTCATCTAAGGCTGCGGTGATGGTGGTCAACCATTCATCTAACGCTGCTTGAGTGCGAGTATTAAAGGCGGGAAAACTACCTACCACGCCATTTTTACATGCGTTAATCACTAAGTTTGGGCTAGAAACTAAAAACATGGGGGCGCAAATTACGGGTAGCCGCATATTTTTGTTCAGCATATCTTGAACTGTTTTCATCATAAAAATACGTCGCTATCTACGTTTCGGGAAAATGTCCATGTACTTTGCAATAATGCCGAGCATCATTTCGTCGCTTCCGCCAGCGATGGATAATATTCGGGTATCGCGATATGCACGCGCAACAGGGTTGTCCCACATAAAACCCATACCGCCCCAATACTGAAGGCAGCCATCGGTAACTTGTCGCCACAATCGGCCGCTTTTCAGTTTTGCAATTGACGCCAAGTAAGTAGCATCTTTTCCTTCAATATGATCCTGACAAGCCTGCCAAGTTAAAGCGCGCAGGGCCTCAATTTCACTTTGCAGTTCAGCTATTTTGAAATGGACGGCTTGGTTGTTGATAACAGGCTGACCAAATGTGTGTCGGTCTTTTGCCCACTCGATGGTGTCGCTTATAATGCGTTCCATTCCTTTCAGCGCACTAGCTGCTGCATACATGCGCTCTTCTTGGAATTGCATCATTTGCATAGTGAAGCCTTTGTTTTCATCTCCGATTAAAAAGCGCTTTGGAACGCGCACATCATCGAAGAAAATTTGGCCAGTGTCGCTGGCGCGCATCCCCAGTTTGTTTAACGGCTTTGAAATGGTTATGCCTGGGGTGTTAAGGGGGACGATAATTAATGATTTATTAGCATGCACTTGCCCGTCGCTTGTGTTTGCTAGCAGGCAAACCCAGTCTGCTTGGGTGGCATTCGTTATCCACATTTTCGTGCCGTTAATAATAAAGTCGTCACCATCTGTACGGGCTGTGGTTTTTAACCCTGCAACATCTGACCCCGCCCCTGGTTCACTCACTCCAATACATGCCACCATGTCGCCGGTAATAGCGGGCGCTAAAAATTCACGCTTTAGTTCATCACTGCCAAATCGGGCTAGGGCAGGGGTGGCCATATCGGTTTGAACGCCGATAGCCATAGGAATAGAGCCGCCATACGCTCGACCTATTTCTTCAGCAAATACCAGGTTATAACTGTAATCTAAGCCAGCGCCGCCGTAGGCCTCAGGCTTTTGAATACCTAAAAGGCCCAAATTCCCCATCTTTTTAAACAAGCTATGAAGGGGAGCAATGCCTTCGTGCTCCCATTCGTCAATGAACGGGTCCATCTCTTGATTTACAAAATCGTGAACGGTTTTTCTAAGCGCGTTGTGCTCTTCAGTAAATTGCATTTTTCTATCTCTACGAAATTGTGACTGACTTCATAGTAATTTTGTGAAAATAATGTTAACAGTGTGGGTTGGGACATTTGATTGGCCAATCGGGCCAAAGTGGCGAAATCAAAATAGCGAGCTTGAAAAGGGAAAGACCATGCTTAAACACGTAACCTTATATGCCAGCGAAAACACCATGGGGCTTAGCATGGGCTTAACCCATGACGTGCTAAAATTTGCGTCAGACCTTCAGCATAAACTGCTGGGAAACGCGATAACGGTAAAGCTAGTGACAATAGACGGTAATCCAACGACAACGTTTAGTGGCCTTGCGATTACCCCAGACTGCGCGTTGGCGGATATTGATGAGACTGATTTGGTAATACTGCACAGTGTGTGGGGTGACATGGAACCATTACTGGTACAGCAAGCCGCTCTATACCCAAAGCTAAGGCAGTGGCATGGCAAAGGTATTCCAATAATGGCGGCAGCCACCGGCGCTTTTTTTCTCGCACAGGCAGGGCTGCTAAACGAGAGAATGGGCACCACTCACTGGCATAAACAATCACACTTTGCGCGAGCTTTTCCCAAAGTGAACCTTAGATCTGATAGATTCATTACTGCCACGGGCGAACTGTATTGTTCTGCAGGGCTAAATGCTGCTTTAGAAATAATTGTTTTTCTAATATCGCGTTTGTCGTGCAAAGCTGTGGGGGAGGCTATAGAGCAGGCGTTTCTGGTCGACTTTCGCCGTGGTGTAACGTCAGAAGCAACGTCGCTCAACCACCAAACCTATCATCAAGACGACGATATTTTAAATATTCAGCAGTGGTTAGAGATACACTTTGCGGAAAAAGTGACTATTGGTGAAATGGCGGCGCGCATCAATATGACCGAACGCACCTTTAAACGCAGGTTTAAAGAGGCTACGGGGGAAACTCCCCTTGGTTACATTCAACAACTTAGAATAGAACAGGGTAAAGAGTTTCTTAAACACAGCGATAAGAGTGCAGAAGAAATTGCATGGGCAGTGGGCTATCAAGATCCCGGGCATTTCAATAGGCTTTTTAAACGAACTTTTGGAATGAATGTTTCATGCTGGCGAGATACTTATCAGCAAACAACAAATAGGCGTTAACGAAGTTTAGGGCGCTTGTTCAGTAATAAGCGTTAAGCGGTTAATACCCCTATTCAACATGCTGCTGCGTGCTACAATAGGTGTAGTGCAAACCACCTTAAAGCAGAGCCATTACCTTGAGTATATTAGTTCGAAACTTACCAAAGACGTTTACAAAAGAAGACCTTGAAGACTTGTTTTTCGAGTTTGGCACCATAGCGTCGTGCGACTTGGTGATGGATGAGGCTTCTGGCTTATCCAAAGGCTTTGGTTTCGTTGAAATGAGTACACAAGACGAAACCGACAACGCGATTGAAGCGCTCAATGCGAAAGTCATAAACGGTAAGAAAATTCGTGTTAAGTGGTCAAATCAAGAGAAGAAGCAGGCTGAAGCGATAGCCAGTGCGCCAGCGCCTAAAAGAGACATTCCCGAAGATGTATGGGGAAGTGCTTCTCGCAATAGCTCTGAGCGTGAAAACGACGCCGAGTAATACCGAGGGTACATAATTAACAAGCGCTGACAACGAAAGTTGTCAGCGCTAGACCTTCATTTAACCAGATACGGTTGCTGTTTGTACTTGAGTATTGCGAGCAGTCATAACAATGGCCAGCCACACCAGTACACCACCACCGGCAAGCGCTAGGCCTACCCAACCCGTTGATGTATAGCCATAACCCGCTGACAGTGTCATTCCTGCCAACCAGGGGCCAAGCGCATTAGCGGTGTTAAAAGCCGCATGGTTCATTGCGCCAGCTAGAGTCTGAGCCTCGCCAGCGACGTCCATAAGCCTTGTTTGCAGCGGCACCACCATGCCACCACCGATACCAATGAAAAACAGTGATACTGCCATTAAGTATGGATTCCCCATCGACGCGGCGTAAGCTGCAGCTGATAGACCCAGTAAAATCTGAAATGTAATCGCTGAAGTCAGTAGCCTGCCTTCAGAATAGCGGCCTGCAATAATGTTGCCCAAGGTTACACCTATGCCATAGATAAGCAATGTGACCGAGATCCCCCACTCAGGTGAAGAGGTTGTATTGAGGTAAGAGGCACTAAAGTAAGAATACACCGAGAACATGCCACCAAAGCCAATCGCGCCCATAAGTAGTACCAGCAGCACGTCTTTGTTTTTCAGAGCTTTAAGCTCGGTTAGCGGTTTGGCATCTGGATTAGGGCCGCGGTACGGTGCGGTTTTCCAAACCATTAACGCAGTCACTAACGCAAAGGCTGAAATAATAAAGAAGCCAGTTCGCCATCCGAACATTTGCCCAATACCGCTAATTGACGGCACACCAATAATATTGGCAATAGCCAAGCCTAAAATGACGTTACTGACCGCTTGCGCCCGTTTATTCTTACCGGCGATGTCTGCAGCAAAGAGCATGGCAATGCCGAAGTAAGCGCCATGAGGTAGGCCAGCAATAAAGCGCGCTATGTTCATTGTCCATTCTGACCACGCTAGTGCTGTTAGCAAGTTTCCGCCAGCATAGAATACCATCATTGAAATAAGCATGGTGCGTCTTGCAAGCCTGGAAAAAAAGACAGTGATAAGCGGCGCGCCCACTACAACACCAATGGCATAAGCACTAATTGCGTGACCAGCGACATTTTCAGTAATGCCAAAGTCTTCTGCAAAGTAAGGTAATAAACCCATTGCCGCAAATTCACTGCAACCAATCACAAAGGTTCCGAAAGCCAGCCAAAAGGTTATAGTGGCCAGTGAGTATTCACCCAACGCTGAGTGCTGCTCTGAATAGGCCTGCTTTGAAGAGGCTTGGTCAGAAAGAATCTTGTCAGTTTGATTCGTCATAAACGTCCTTTTGTTCATTGAGTTCAATCACGTACTTAGTGGCTGTTTTAGCGAGGGTCTGTTGAGCTTTGCTGTGCATTTTTACAATGTCTGTGTGTCATCAAAGATAAAAGACACTCAGCAGACTAGCGCTTTGATGAAACGCAAAAACCGGCTCAACGGAATGTTTGCCGGTTCTCTTCGAATAGTCGCCCTTATCATCGATAATATTTAGCAACCGTCGGTAATATTTAACAATGATCAACAGCCCACAGGTTCGTGCTTTTCGTATTCGTTTAATGCAAGAGATCGTAGCATCGCTCAGATAGCAAGTAACGGTAACTGATAAGGTTTCTTAATCAATTCAGCGATTTAAATGTAGTGCTTTTGTTAATAAATTACGTCGGACCTTTTGCGTTAGAAAGTCGAATGGGCGTTTAAGAAAATCGAAGATGACTGTTTTCTGTGCACAAATATTGGTTACCTTTTAGTTCATCCCTTTGTCATCTTTTAACATTTGTCACGTATTCCAGTCGTGGCGTGAGCACAACGCCGTATCCATACCCCCATTGAAAACAAACTTCTTGACTTTGAGGTGTTCTATATATAGAACGTTCTTTAAATGGAACAACATTGAGTTGGTAAGGTGTGAATCAATCAACGCTCAACATCCTCGGAAGGCATTTGCAGAAACTCAGGCAAGACAAAGGTGTCTCGCTGTCGCAATTGGCAGCAGGGGCAGGTATCGCTAAATCTAACCTTTCAAGATTAGAGCAGGGCAACGGCAACCCGACGCTAGACACCATTTGGCGGTTAGCTAAACAACTAGACGTTCCGTTCGGTCAGCTAGTTCAGCCTCTTAGCGCAAGCGTTGGAGAAAAGGGCGTAGAAGTTCGTTTAATTGAGCAAGGACAAGGTATCCCGAACGTTGATGCTTATTGGATGTCGGTTGCACCCAATACTTTTCGAGAGGCAGAAGCTCACGCCACAGGAACAGAAGAAACGATTACCGTTGTTAGCGGCTCTCTGGAAGCTGGGAATAGTGGAAATACTCAATGGCTGCATCCGGGTCAAAGTCTAGCATTTAACGCTGATTTGCCCCACGTATACAAAACGGGAGACGAGTGGGCGACATGTCTTATCACAATCGTTTATCACAAAGAGGCAAAGGAATGAGCCAACTTTCATCAAAAAGTGGACTTAAGCAAGGGGTTATTGACGGGTTACCTTTGTTAGGTGGTTACATTCCTGTAGCCATTTCATTTGGCGTGATCGCAGTTCAAGCCGGTTTTTCTACGCTGGAAGCCACGCTAATTTCCGTATTCATTTACGCAGGCGCGTCGCAGTTTCTTTTGGTAGCCATGGTGGCATCAGGTGCGCCACTTTGGCTAGCGGTTTGTATGACGTTATTAGTTAATGTGCGTCATGTGGTTTATGCGCCCAACTTGGTGCCTTATTTACCGCAAAGTAAAGCTTGGCCCTATTTAATGCACGGCCTTACTGACCAGATTTTTGCGCTAGCCCATACTCGCTTGCCGTTAATGGACGATGCTAAAAAGGTAGATTGGTTTAAAGGTGTATCGATGGTGGCGTGGCTTAGTTGGATCGTAGGGACGGTGCTTGGCGGTATCGCAGGAGACTCCCTTACCCAACAATGGCCAATATTAGACAGCGTGATGCCCTTTGCCTTACCCGCACTTTTCCTTGTGCTACTCGCGCCTAAATTCTCAAGTAAATTATGGAGCGCGACCTTGTTCGTTACAATGACGGCGGCTCTCTTCTTGGCTCTCAGCGCCTTTAAAAACGCTGCAATTCCACTGGCAGCACTATGCGGTGCGATAACCTTTTATCTTCTCACCTCGCACGTTGAAAGGAAGCAATCTCATGCACGTTGATATTTGGATAGCTATTGTTGTAGCGGCCATCGGAACATATGCATTGCGCGTAGTACCGTTGCTGTGGACTCAGCGTCACTTTAATAAACACAAGGCCAATAACACTGAGGCGCGTTTACCTACGTGGCTAAGCGTGTTAGGGCCGTTAATGATTGCCGCTATGCTAGGAGCGTCACTTATTCCAAAAGCACCGTCAGCGGCGAGTTGGATTGCAACCGCAATAGGCACTGTTGTCACTGTGCTTGTTTGGCGCAAATTCAAAAGCTTAGGGCTGCCAGTGTTTTGCGGCGTGCTTTCTTTTGGTGTGGCTTTTGGTATCGCTTTGGTTTAGCGTTGGGCGTAGATGTTAAGTTGCTGGGCTAAGACTTATTCTTACCCAAGGCTTTCTCGCCCCAAATTTCTTCCAAGCGCTGGTCACGCCCACAGTTCCATCGGTAGAACTTATAGCGAACGGGACTTTTTTTATAAAAATCTTGATGGCCAATTTCGTCGCCTTTTATCGGATAAAAGGTAGAAGCATCGAGTATGGGCGTTACCACCTTTTTATTGGGAAATTGGGCTACCACGTCAGCTTTTGTTTTTTCTGCTATAGCACGTTCTTTATCGTTTGCTACAAAGATGGCGCTTAAGTAACTGGGTCCCTTATCACAAAACTGACCTCGGTCATCGAAAGGGTCAATGTTCACCCAAAAATGATCGAGAATATCATTATAAGAAAGCATATCGCCGTCGTAGGTGATCTTTACCGCCTCAAAGTGTCCCTTGTGATTGCCATTATAAGTCGGATTTGGCGCGCTTCCGCCAGTGAACCCCGACACCACATCAGTAACCCCGTCTAGCTTTTCAAAATCAGACTCCATGCACCAAAAGCAGCCCCCAGCTAGTATGGCCTCGTCGGCACTTGTTGATGGCGTAAAAACCGAAGCGCTCAACGCTGTGCTAATAAAAACTGCAGAAAGTGTTAATTTCATCATTCACCTTTTATGTGTTGGTTTGACGTTGTAGCGACCTTCGCGTTTAATTCGTCAGACCCCAGCCTGCGAAGATATACGGTTAACAAATAAAGAACGGTTTAAGCTGAAATTAATTTCATCGCGGTGCAGCGAGTTAATTCCATTTTTGTTTTACAAGCGTACATTTTTTCTAAGCGCACATTGCGAAGCTTGAGGCTTGGCGCGAAAGCATAGGTACTGAAAAAGACTAAAAGGATGTAAGTAAAATTTTCATCTCACTCTGTAGTCTTCATTCAAAAAGGGAACTGTCTCTGATTCCATCATTTACAAGATGAGGCTGTAAAGCCGCTATGACAAGGGATAGAGCGATTTCTTATGATCGGCAGAGCACTTGCATCTTATCCAACTACATGAAAATCAGTTTAGTTAAAATGAAAGGAAAGATGATATGTCGATAGTCAAATCAGGTAGTGCAGTTTACAAGCCGCTAGGTAAAAAGGGAAAGGGGAGCATTTCTACACAAACCGGTGCTTTATCGAACCAGCCTTATGGTTTTAACACGCGGTTTGAAGATGAAAAGGGAACCAACCCCGAGGAATTAATTGGTGCGGCGCATGCGAGTTGCTTCACCATGGCACTTTCTTTTGCGCTTTCAGACGCGGGATACGATGACGGCGAGTTAAATACCACAGCAAAAATCAGTTTAGAGAAAAACGATGACGGCTTTGAAATAACTCAATCGGCACTAAGCTTAGATGCTGAAGTTGAAGGGATTACCGAAGATGAGTTTGAGAAAATTGCACAGGAAGCAAAAGAAAATTGCCCAGTATCTCAACTTCTTAATGCCAACATCACATTGGAATACCGATTGAATATCGAATAAGGGATAAAGGCTATTACTATCCTTATCGAAAGATAGGACTCGCTTTGTTAGACAACAGCAGGCAGGTTGTTTTTATCAGTGTGCATAAAAAAGCGGCTTTTGAAGCCGCTTTTTTGTATAAAATGTTGATTGCATAACATGAGGTGGCGTTAGTTTATTTCCCAATTACGCCACATGCTACGCGGTCACCACCGCCACCTAACTTTTTAGGTGAATCAGAGTAATTGTCGCCACCTGCGTGAATCATTAAGGCGCGGCCTTCAATATCATCTAACTCAAGCTCTGGTGCAAAGATAGGCTGGGTTGCGTTTCCATTTTCATCAACATAAAGCACGGGTAGATCGCCCTCGTGACCCTTTTCAGACCAAGGAGCACGGTGTTTACCGGTATCTTCTGGATCGAAATGGCCGCCCGCTGCGCCGCCCAACACTTTTTTTCCATCTGTCACTGCTGGTGAACAATCACCATTTTGATGAACATGAAAACCATGAATGCCCGAGGTTAACCCTGACAGGTTTGGCGTAAATACTACACCGTCATCATCATAACTGCTCACCATTACTGAGCCCATGCTCATCCCTGTTTCCAGGTTATTCATTATCACTTCTTTTCCATCGCTATCATGATGGCCTGCGAAACTGCTCGCACTTAACATTAATGTCAGTGAGCCTGCTAAGGTAGATAATAAACGTTTCTTCATCGTGTTCTCCTTCACTCAATTATTAACGAATTTGTTAAAAGCATTGAAGTGAGATGAGCATAAAGTGAACCATTGTGGCGCATAACTCAGGGATACTACGCAAGACTAGGAATACTAGGGCGTTGAAGCGACAACCGAGTTGTGTGTTAGCGCATAGTTACTGGCATTTACGGAAATCATTATATTGGTTACGTGAAAAAGTTACCGACCATTACCTTATCTTTTTGGCTTTTCCTTATGATTTTCACTCTTTTTGAAGGTAGCCTCTTTATATGGTCTTTGGATATGCAGCCTCTCCATAAGTAGGCGGTACTGTCATACAGAAGTTACAGTGTTAAAACTCAGTAACAATATGGCAGTAGCACTTTTTTCCTATTCGACTTACAGTTAGCTCACATTACATAAGCAAGGGCATAGGTATGTATACACTTTACGGATATCCGAAAACTCGCTCGGTTCGCGTGGCATGGGCACTGGAAGAGCTAGGTTTACCTTTTGAGTACAGCTTAGTTGACTTAAAACAGGGGCAACACCTGTCAGAAGAATTTAAAGCCATCAGTCCTGCCTCTAAAATCCCAGCGCTTTCGACGCCAGAAGGTACCTTGACGGAATCGGCGGCTATCGTCACTTTTTTAGCTGAACGTCACGGCATGCATGAATTCATTCCAGAGCCTGGTAGCTTCGAGCGAGCCAAATATGAAGAAATGATGTTGTTTCTTACCAATGAGTTAGAGCAACCGATTTGGAATTTAGCAAAGCACACCTTTGCGTTGCCTAAAGAGCAAAGACTTGAACAAATGCGTGATGTAGCGGTGTGGGAGTTTAAGCGCGTGTTGCCCGTATTTTCTTCTATGCTGGGCGATAAAGAATTTGTATGCGGCACCATGTTTACCATGGCCGACATAATAGCCGGTCATATTTTGGCGTGGGCAAAGGGCAGTAAATTAGATATTACTTTGAACGGTAAAATAGACAATGTAGCCGCGTACGCTCAACGTGTGTTAGGCCGTGAAGCGTATGAAAGGGCGTGGCAAAAAGAGATGGCTCATTTGCCTGAATAAACAGTGCATCCTGAAAAACCTTAAATGAATAGATACCGTGTAAAGATGTGGCTAATTAAGTAAACGTTGAATTGCATTGTACAGCCGGTATGCCTGATATCTGGCGTCAGGTACGCATTATTAGGTTTAAATGCGCTTGTCACGCGGTATATAGAATCAAGAAAACACATAACGACAGCGCTTTTTTTTGCGAAATATAAGCAAAAACAGCGAAGAAATAACAAGGGAACAAAAAATGAAAGCATTCAAAACACTACTTGTAAGTAGTGCAGTAACCATGGCACTGGGCCTTAGCTCAGCAGTGGCACATGAACACGGCAACGCAAATGTGCAGAGTTCATCAAAAAGTACTTCAGTGTCAAAAGAAGCGTCTGAGCACGAAAAACTTTTTGCGTTATTTGCAGCCGCTGACCAGCGTGATATTGAGCTAAACCCAATTATGGCTATATTCCGTGGCGACATGCGTTACGCGGACAGAATGGGCGACTTTTTAACAGACTCTCACGCTCTAGCGGGAAAAACAGCGACACTGCTGAATTTGTCTGAACTTAAACAAATCGACCGCAGTAAGTTAAGCGACACCGACAAGCTTGCCTACGATGTATTTAAATACAACGAAGAGCGCTCGCTAAAAATGTCCACCGACGAGATTGAAGCATTAACGGAAGTGCGTCCTATCAATCACTTCAGTGGGTTCCACACCTTCTACCCGACCTTCGCAAGCGGAAAGGGCGCAGCGCCATTTAAAACAGTAGAAGATTACGAAAATAACTTATCTCGCCATAAGGATTACATTGCTATTTCTGACCGCGCTATCGGAAAGTTCCGCGAGGGCATGGAAAGCGGTGTTCTGGAAACTAAATTGACTATCGATCGCGTGATCAAGCAGTTTGATACTCAGCTGGCTATTCCCATTAAAGAGTCACAGTTTTGGGGGCCAATTACCATGTTCCCAGAAAGTTTCTCTGACGAAGAAAAAGCCCGTTTAACCGCTGACTACGAGAAAGCGACGCAAGAGATTTACGATGCAACCACGCGTATACGCGACTTCCTTCGCGATGAGTATTTGCCTGTTGCCCGTGAAAGCATTGGCCTTAGCGATATGAAAGGTGGTGCAAAGCTTTATCAATTGATGGTGGAAGGTTCAACCACACTGCCAATGACCCCTGATGAACTGCATAATCTTGGTTTAAAAGAAGTTAAGCGTATTAAAAATGACATGCTTGAAATTAAGGACGAAGTGAAGTTTGAAGGGACATTAAACGAATTCTTCGACTATGTGCGCACCGATCCTAAGTTTAAGCCTGAAAGCCGTGAGGCGTTAACGCAGAGCTATTATGATATTGGCCGTGAGGTCGATGAGAAAATTGATCAATACTTCTCACTATTGCCTAAGTCTGAGTTAGAAATTAAGCCGTACGACCCTGCTATCGAGCAATTCAGTGCGGGTGGTTCTTATCAGCCGGGCACGCCAGACGGCTCTCGTCCAGGTACTTTCTACTTTAATGCCTACGATTTGCCTAGCCGCTTAACTACCGGTAACGTTACCTTGTACCTACACGAAGGCGCTCCAGGTCACCATTTCCAAGTGAGTCTAGCGCAAGAAAATGAAGCGCTACCGTCTTTTATGCGCTTTAGCTTCCTACCAGCCTTCGGCGAAGGTTGGGCGCTATATTCAGAAACTTTGGGTTATGAAATGGGTTTCTTTGACGATCCATGGAACCGTTATGGCACGCTTCAAGATGAACAGCTGCGCGCCATGCGTTTAGTGGTAGATACAGGGATTCACGCGAAAGGTTGGACCCGCGAACAAGCTATCGACTTTATGCTTGATAACTCAGGCATGACCCGCACAGAAGTTGTGGCCGAGGTAGAGCGTTATATTGCGATCCCGTCGCAAGCGCTATCTTACAAAGTGGGCGCGCTTAAAATTCAAGAATTGCGTGCGCGTGCAGAGAAGGCATTAGGTGATAATTTCGATATCCGTGAGTTTCACGCACAAGTGTTAAACACGGGCGGCATTCCACTTGCTATTCTTGAGCAGAAAATAGATCGCTGGATCGCTAGTCAAAAAAGTTAAGGACTAAAACCTCTTACTTAAACTTTTTAAAGTGCAAACTGCGTTAAGTTAAGAACAGTAAAAAGCCGATATTTGACGTAAAGCCAGTAATATTCAGTATTACTGGCTTTTTTCTTTTTGCGACTAATGGCAGTGATATTGTTCAAAAGCTTCACTAGAGTAGTTAGTTAACAATTTTCAAAAATTATCAGGGAGCATGCAGTGGAGTTAGGGTTATTTTCGCTAAGTTTAGCGGTAAAGGACATTAGCAAGTCGAAAGCGTTTTATGAAGCATTGGGCTTTGATGCTATGCCGTCCTGTGGGTCGGTGGAAGATAAATGGCTGATGATGAAAAATGGCACCACCATGATTGGCTTATTCGAAGGAATGTTTGAAGAAAATATTATGACCTTTAACCCTGGCGATGTTAGAGCACTTCAGGCGAGCTTAGTTGAACAGGGTATTGCATTGGACGTGCCTGTGAAAGGCGATAGCGGCCCCGGGCATCTCATTGTTAAAGACCCGGATGGCAACGCTATCATGTTCGATCAGTTTTAAATTCGCGCTGCTAGCTCAGCGCCTTGCCGGATAGCGCGTTTAGCATCAAGTTCAGCAGCAACGTCAGCACCGCCGATAATGTGCACGGTAAATCCGGCCTCTTCTAGAGGTTTTTGGAGTGGCTTAAACGGCTCCTGACCAGCACATACAATGACGTTATCGACCGGCAATACTTTGGGCGTGTCGTTAATCAGCACGTGCAGGCCTTCATCGTCTACTTTCTCGTAGCTTACACCATTTATCATTTGAACATTGTGGTGTTTCAATGATTGCCTGTGGATCCAGCCCGTTGTTTTGCCTAGCCCTTTGCCCACTTTAGACGTTTTACGTTGCAATAGATACACCTCGCGATCTGAAGGCTCTATGGCTTTTTCCTTGAGTGCACCCGGTGCCGCATAGTCTTTATCTATACCCCAATGCGCCAGCCATTTTTCTTTATCTTTGGCTAAATGTTCGTGTTCAACTAAGAACTCAGCTACATCAAAACCAATGCCACCGGCGCCAACAATAGCCACTTTCTTGCCTACTGGCTTGTGGTCGCGCAATACGTCTAAATAACTCATCACTTTAGGGTGGTCGTGCCCTTCAATTGTAAGCGTACGAGGATTAATACCGGTGCCTAGCACTACTTCATCAAAACTCTTGTTTGAAAGGCTCTCTACGTTTACTTGGGTGTTAAGGTGAACCGTAACGCCCAGGCGAGCTAATTGATTGTCAAAGTAGCGTAGGGTTTCGTAAAACTCTTCTTTACCCGGCACTTGCTTGGCGTAATTAAATTGACCGCCAATTTCACTGGCTTTATCAAATAGATGTACCTCGTGACCGCGCTCTGCGGCATACATAGAAAACGCCAAACCCGCAGGCCCTGCACCTACTACCGCTAGTTTTTTCTTATTTTGAGTAGGGGTAAAGGTAAGTTCGGTCTCGTAGCACGCTTGTGGGTTTACCAAGCAACTTGCACGCTTTTGTTCGAATGCATGGTCTAGGCAAGCCTGGTTACAGGCAATACACGTGTTGATTAGCTTAGACTCATTGCGCATGGCCTTCGCTACAAAGTGAGCGTCAGCCAAGAAAGGTCGCGCCATCGATACCATATCAGCATGGCCTTGTGCGAGTACCGATTCTGCAACTTCAGGCGTATTGATACGGTTAGTCGTAATAAGAGGGATAGACACCTCTTTTTTCATGCGTTCGGTTATCCAGGTAAACGCCGCGCGAGGTACGGATGTGGAGATAGTGGGTACCCGTGCTTCGTGCCATCCAATGCCAGTATTAATTAGCGTAGCGCCTGCTTTTTCGATTTCTTTGGCTAAATACACGACTTCTTCCCACTTAGCGCCGCCTTCGACTAAGTCCAGCATAGACAGGCGATAAATAATGATGAAGTTAGCGCCCACTTTCTCGCGCACACCTTTTACTATCTCAATCGCTAAGCGAGCGCGGTTTTCTAAGCTACCACCCCATTCATCATTTCTGTTGTTGGTGCGCTCACAGAAAAACTGATTTATGAGGTAGCCTTCAGAACCCATAATTTCCACGCCGTCATAGCCCGCTTTTTGAGCTAGGCTAGCGCATTTTACGTAGTCTTTAATTGTGCTTCTTACGCCGCGAGAGGATAATTCGCGGGGCTTAAAAGGGGTAATGGGCGACTTCATCGGTGAAGCCGAAACAGCAAGTGGATGATAACCGTAACGGCCTGAATGCAAAATTTGCATGCAAATTTTGCCATCTTCTTTATGCACAGCGTCGGTAATAACACGGTGCTTTTTCGCGTGGCGAGAGCGGGTCATTCTGCCAGCAAAGGGCGCTACCCAACCTGAAATATTAGGGCTAATGCCGCCCGTTACGATAAGCCCCGCACCGCCTTTTGCACGCTCGGCATAAAATGCAGCTAGTTTGTCAAAACCGCCTTTTTCTTCTTCCAAGCCTAAGTGCATAGACCCCATTAGGGTGCGGTTGCGAAGTGTGGTAAAGCCCAAATCTAAAGGAGCTAACAGGTTAGGGAAGTAAGGTGAGAGTTGTTCCGAATTGTTGGCAGACTGCGGTGTAGCTGTCTGAGATACGGTCTGAGACGAGGGCGTATTCATAATTTTTCTCTTTTTATTTGCTATGAAGGCAGTTAGTGCATGTCGCTCTTTGCTGCGGCGCAGTGTTCAACTGTCTTTCGTGATTTAAGTGCTAATGGTTACTCATACTCCGATCACACTAACTTGCCCGACCAGTTGCTTTGATTATTTACCACCGCATTCGATTGGTAAAGTGCAGTTCCCATATTTTTAACATAATAAAAAAGCGAGATACCGGGTTAACGGATATCTCGCTTCGTTAATCACTGCTTTTCATCACAAGCATGAATGCGTTACAGGTAAGCGCTTACTTACGATATTGGCATTATTAAAGCAGTGCTCGCCTTATAAATTACTCGTCAACGTACATTTTTTGCTGAAACTTCAGCGTTTGTTTGCTGCTACCTTTTTGAACGTCAATCTCAAACCTAAAGGTTTCCTGATCGCGAAATGGCAGCACGGCAAGGTAGTAGATAGCATCACCTTCTTCCACCTTCTTGAAAGTCAGCTTACGCGAGTTACCTAACAGATTCTTGGCCGTACCTGTTACATCTGCCCGTTGCGCTTCACCGGAAACTTTGTCTAACACCGAAATGTTAACTAACGCATTAAACTTACTTCTTACAATGCCATAGCTAGCCGCCACTTCAGGTGTCAGAAATGGCGTACTCACCACCATATAGTGAACATCCCATTCACCAAGCGTTTGCTTCTGCTCGGCAAATGTGGAAAAACTCAAGCATGACATCGCCATCGCAAGAAGTGCTACGTAAGCTTTTTTGATTTGTTTTGTCCTACCCATGATAGAAACTACCTCTGCCTTCATCTTATTTTCAATTCTTACCTATTACAGCTTGTTTTGCTCTATGAACCAAACTGCGAGACCAGTACTTTCCCTAATAGTGTCTTCAATTGACATTATTTACATGGGGAAAGTGTCTTGGATCAGAAGCTGTAAAAACTGTAATGCGATGATGGCAATAAGCACTGATAAGTCCAATCCACCCAATGGTGGAATGACTTTGCGGATTGGCGCTAAAAACGGCTCGGTTAGCTGATACAGAACATAGTCAACCGGAGACTGACCTTGTGACACCCAGCTCAAAATAGCGCGTAGTAGCAACACCCAAAACATTAACGACAGGGTTTCTTTTATCACGCCAATTACTGACAAAATTGCAATGCCGACTGGGTTTAGACTACCGCCAAACATTAACCCTAGGGTTATTAGCTTAAGCGCGCATACCGCTACCGCTAACACAAAGGTAGCGGTGTCGAACCTGCCGATTGACGGAATGATACGGCGCAACGGCCCCACGATAGGGTGGGTTGCTTTTACTACAAATTGACTGAGTGGATTATAAAAATCTGCCTGTACCATTTGTAACCAAAGGCGCAGAATAACCACCATCAAATAAAGGCTAAATAAGGTATCAACCAAAAATACCGTTGCGTTCATGTTGTGTTTTTCCTAAAACGTTATAGCTGTTTTGCCATTTCTTCAGCACGTGCTACGGCGGCGCGCATCGACTTGCTGACAATATCTTTTAAACCTTCATTAATGAAAGTGTTCACGGCTTCTGCGGTTGTGCCGCCCTTAGACGTAACTTGGGCACGAAGTTCACTTAATTCAAGGTCTGGGTTGTTGCAAACCATTTCGGCTGCGCCTAACATGGCTTGTTGAACCATTAACCGAGATTGCGCTTTGTCAAAGCCCATGTTCATGGCTTCTTCCTGCATATTTTGTAAGAACAAGAAGAAATAAGCAGGGCTGCTGCCCGCTGCGGCGATAACGCCGTTAATACCCTCTTCTTTGTCTACCCAAACGGTTTCGCCAACGCTGTTCATCACATCGTCAACGTATTGCCTGTCTGACTCAGAAACCGTGTCGTCGGCATACATCCCTGACATGCCTTTACCTAACAAGCTCGGGGTGTTTGGCATAATGCGAACAACAGGGTATTCACCGCCTAGCATTTCTTGCAATCTGGCTACCGGCAGACCAGCTGCGATGCTCATAAACAACTTGCCCGAAAGGTCATTGTTTTTCTGAAGCTCGCCGCACATATCGCCCATTATTTGCGGTTTTACTGCAAGCACTATGGCATCAGCGAATTGGCAGGCTTCATCGTTAGATTGTGTGGTGTGAATACCAAACTCGGCCTTCAGGCCGTCTAACTTTGGTGTGGAAGGGTTTGCCGCAAGGATGTTTTCTTTCGCGTACCCAGATTTGATAAGACCACTGATGATGCTGCGGCTCATGTTACCCGCGCCAATAAATGCTAATTTTTTCTGTTGCATGTAAATCCTATTTGTTGGTTGCGTTTAAGTCTGTGTAGCGAGGCGAAGCGCTACCCGTTGGGTTATCGCGCTAGTTTCGTTTACCGAAAATAGCGGTGCCGATGCGCACCATAGTCGACCCGTGTTGAATCGCTTCTGCCATATCACTACTCATTCCTACGGATAGGGTATCAAAATTGCTCAATGATGTATGGTAATGGTCGAATATTTCTTTTAGCTTAGACAGTGTGGCGCGCTGCTGCTCTTCACTAGGATCAGCTTTGGGAATCGCCATTAGTCCACGTAAGGTCAGGTGCTTTTGAGAGTTAATAAACTCCACTAGCGCATCTAATTCACTAAGGGCTACCCCTGACTTACTCTCTTCGTCATCAATATTAACCTGAATACATACGTTTAACGGCGGCATTGAGTCAGGCCGCTGTTCGTTTAAGCGGCGGGCAATTTTTTCTCTATCTACCGACTGAACCCAATCAAAGTGTTCGGCTACTACCTTGGTTTTATTCGACTGAACTGGACCAATCATGTGCCACTCTATATCGCTTAAGTGAGAAAGTTCCTGAACCTTTTCAACACCTTCCTGCACGTAATTTTCGCCGAACATACGTTGTCCGCCTTCATACGCTTCCATGATATCTGATACGGGTTTTGTTTTGCTAACCGCTAGCAATTTAACGGAATTTGGTGGACGATGTGCACTGGTAGCGGCTTGGTCTATTCCTTTTCGTGCGGAATCTAATCTTTCTGCTATTGTTTGCATTATTCACCTTGTTTTGGAGAAGTGGTTGTGGATATTACCGAACTTTTGGCTTTCAGTGTTAAGAATAACGCCTCAGATTTGCACTTATCAGCGGGCCTACCACCAATAATTCGTGTAGATGGCGAAATGCGTAAGCTGAACGTGCCTGCCCTCGATCACAAACAAGTTCATGGTCTCGTTTATGAGATTATGAATGACATGCAGCGCAAAGAGTACGAAGAAAACCTAGAAACCGATTTTTCTTTCGAAGTAAATGGCTTGTCGCGCTTTCGTGTTAACGCGTTTGTGCAAAACCGAGGCGCAGCGGCCGTATTACGTACTATCCCCAGTAAAGTGCTAACGTTGGACGACTTAGGCGCGCCTGAAATATTTAAAGACATCATTAATCAGCCTACCGGCATTGTACTTGTGACAGGTGCCACCGGCTCGGGTAAAAGTACCACGCTTGCGGCCATGGTTGACCATATCAACACCCACAAGCGTGAACATATTCTTACCATTGAAGACCCTATCGAATTCGTGCACGACAACAAGCTTAGCTTGGTAAACCAGCGGGAAGTACACCGCGATACGCACTCGTTTAATAACGCACTGCGCTCGGCGCTTCGTGAAGACCCAGACGTAATTCTAGTCGGTGAGCTACGTGACTTAGAAACCATACGCCTTGCCATTTCAGCTGCCGAAACCGGCCATTTAGTATTTGGCACTCTTCACACCAACTCTGCACCAAAAACCATTGACCGTATTATCGATGTTTTCCCGGCAGAAGAAAAAGCCATGGTGCGTTCTATGTTGTCGGAATCATTGCGTGCGGTTATTTCACAAACCCTGCTTAAGAAAGTAGGCGGGGGCCGAGTTGCGGCTCATGAAATCATGGTGGGGATCCCCGCTATTCGTAACCTTATTCGAGAAGATAAAGTGCCGCAAATGTACTCGGTTATTCAAACGGGTCAGGCTCACGGTATGCAAACCATGGATCAGTGTCTTCAGCGCTTAGTGGCGATGGGGGTTATCACCAAACAAGACGCCGCAGCAAAGTCAGTTGATAAACAGTCGATGAACAGTTTCTAGAGGCCAATATGTTAGATTCACTACTACAAAAAATGGTCGATACCAACGCATCGGATTTATTCGTAACGGCGGGGTTTCCGGTAAGTGCCAAAATTAACGGCAAACTTACGCCAGTGACGGAAAGCGCGACCTCGGAAGAGGCATCGCTGGCGCTGGTTCACGAAGCGATGACTGAAAAACAGCAGAATGAGTTTCACACGACCAAAGAATGTAATTTCGCCATAGTACGAGAGGGCATTGGTCGTTTCCGCTGCTCAGCATTTTGGCAGCGTGACCAAGCGGGCATGGTGATTCGCCGCATCGTTACTCAAATTCCGAAAGCTGATGATTTGGGTCTGCCGCGAGTATTAAAAGAAATTATTATGGCTAAACGCGGTCTTGTTCTATTTGTAGGTGGAACAGGCACGGGTAAGTCCACGTCACTGGCTGCGCTTATTGGACATAGAAATGAAAATTCGCACGGGCATATACTGACTATTGAAGACCCCATTGAGTTTGTTCATGAGCATAAAAACTGTGTTATTACCCAGCGCGAGGTGGGCATAGATACTCAGTCTTTCGACGACGCCCTTAAAAGTTCGCTACGTCAGGCGCCTGACGTCATTCTTATTGGTGAAATTCGCTCAATGGAAACCATGGAATATGCCATGTCGTTTGCTGATACCGGGCATTTGTGTGTGGCTACGCTACACGCTAACAACGCAAACCAAGCGATTGAGCGCATTATGCATTTAGCGCCGAAAGATCAGCACGATAAGTTGCGCTTTGACTTAAGCTTGAATATTCGCGCCATCGTGGCGCAGCAGTTAGTACCAACGCCAGACGGCAAGGGTAGGGTTGCGGCAATAGAAATATTGCTAAACTCGCCGCTAGTACGCGACCTAATACAGCGCAATGAAATAGGCGCGTTAAAAGAAGCAATGAAAAAAGGCAAAGAGCAGGGCATGCAGAGCTTTGATATGGCGCTGTATGATTTGTACAAAGCGGGTAAGATTGATATGGACCAAGCGCTGCACCACGCCGACTCGCCTAATGACCTGCGCTTAATGATCAAGCTTGATACCAGCGACGGTTCTAGCTTAGGTACACTGTCAAATGTATCTATTGATATGGATGACTAATTGCTTTCGCTTTATGCTGAAATCCCTTTAGGGGGAGCTGCATTTGAAACGCTTACTGAAATAAAGCAGTAGAGAGACACGTTTTTCTCGCACGATGAGCAGCCCAAGGGCTGCTTTTGTGTTTAACAAGAGGATAGCCATTGAAAAAACTCTTCACTTCACAAGACGCTTTTGAACTTCAAGCGGTTCGCAGTGAGCTTGACGCTTTATCTATTCCTTATATGGTAAAAAATGAGTTTGCCAGTGGCGCAATCGGAGAGCTGCCTTGGCAAGATTCTCAGCAGGAAGTGTGGCTTGTTGACGATAGCTGGTATGCAAGAGCGTCAAGAGTTATTGAGCCCTTCATTCAGAAACCAAACGATAAGGCATTATCTAGTGAAGACTGGATTTGTGGTGAGTGCAGTGAACAAAATGGCGCTGCTTTTGATGTCTGCTGGCAGTGTGGGGCAGAAAATTAATAACAGCAAGGGCCAGCAGCATACAACGATCAACAGGCCCTAACAACTATTCGTACTGACTCTCGCTCCAGCTAGCGAATATGACGCAGGCCGACACACTATCAACTTTGTCCTTAGTCAGTTTTTTATAGCCACCTAACTCAAACAGCATGGCTTTAGCGTCTGTGGTAGTCAGTCGCTCATCACAGGTGTCAACGGCCACTTTAAAACGCCCGTGCAGGCGGTTTGCAAATTTGCGGGCGCGTTGAGTCATCTCCTGCTCAGTACCATCCATATTAAGCGGTAAACCCACCACCACGATATGCGGTTGCCATTCTTCGTAAAGCTTTTCTATTAACGTCCAGTCAGGAATACCGTCTCGTGCTTTCAGCGCTGCAAGAGGGGAAGCCGTACCGGTAATTTCCTGACCTACCGCCACGCCAATGCTTTTGGTACCAAAATCAAACGCAAGTACCGTACGGTTTCCTATATCAGGCATGTCCCGCTCCCGGTGCTAGCTGCCATACATCCACACCGAGTTTATTTACTGTTGCTTGCCATTTCTTGTGCATAGGCGTGTTAAACAGAATTTCTTCGTCAGCTTCGATGGTGAGCCATGCGTTTTCCTGCATTTCCTTCTCAAGCTGACCGGCTGTCCAGCCCGCGTACCCCAAAGCAATCAAAACGTCTTCAGGGCCTTCATCATTGGCAATAGCAGTCAAAATGTCCTTGGAGGTGGTCACCATAACCCCTGGAGCAAGCTTTAAGCTAGATGCCCACTCTCTTTGCGACGAGTGCAGCACAAATCCTCGCTCTTGGCTTACAGGACCGCCAGCCAGCACGATTTGCTCTGCTTTGTCGTCAGACACAGTGAGTTCTTTGTCAGTCTGTTCAAGAAGCTGCTTCACGTTCATGGTGGAGGGTTGATTTACTACAATACCCATAGCTCCTTCAGCATTGTGTTCACAAATATAAATGAGCGAGCGAGAAAAATACGGATCGTCCAAACTAGGCATCGCGACCAGAAAATGATTTTGTAGGCTTTTTAATTCCGTCATAGTTTGTCTTTTATCTACTATCTTTTATTTTTTCAGGGCCTTTACACTATTGAAGCTAAAGGCGCTCTATCCACTCATATTTGCTTTTTACGATACGAACTGCACTGTGTTTGAAATGCAACCTTACTTTATTTATTGGCTAAGCGCTTTTCAATGGCGTCAAACAGCGCACCCATTATATTAACATCGTAAGCTGCTTCTATTTCTCTTACGCAAGTTGGGCTAGTAATGTTTATTTCAGTAATTTTGCTGCCTATAACATCAAGTCCTACAAATAAAATGTTATTTTCCTTGAGCGTTGGCGCGATGGCTTCGGCTAGGGCGCGGTCAGAATCTGAGATTGGCTGAGGGCGTCCAGTACCGCCAGCGGCTAGGTTACCTCTGGTTTCCCCTTTTGTAGGCAGTCGCGCTAAGCAGTACGGCATGACTTCACCATCAACGATGAGTACGCGCTTGTCGCCGTCTTTAATCTCTGGAAGGTACTCTTGTACCATCATGTAGCGCGTGCCTAACTTGGTTAGGGTTTCAATAATAACGCCTAAGTTATTGCCATCAGGCTTCACTCTAAAAATAGATGCGCCACCCATACCGTCTAAGGGTTTGCAAATAATGTCTTGGTGCTTGGCGTGAAATTCACGGATAAGCGCTTGGTTGTTCGTGACTAACGTGTTTGGAATGTGTTCTGGGAAGTACGACGTAAACAGCTTCTCGTTGTAGTCGCGAAGCGCTTGAGGGTTATTCACAACTAGCGCTCCCGCGTCTTGCGCAAGCGACAGCACCTGAGTCGCATACAAAAACTCGCTGTCAAATGGCGGATCTTTGCGCATGAGTAGCACATCAATGTCGCCTAAATACAGAGTAGACTCGTCTTCAATGGAGTAGAAATCTGTCGCTTGATCTTTGACCGACACGATTTTACCCAAGCCCATAGGCTTACCATTGTCTAAATACAGGTCTTTTAATTCAAAATATACAATCTTTGCACCGCGGCGCTGAGCTTCAAGCATCATCGCAAAGCTTGTATCTTTGTGTGGCTTAATACTTGCGATGGGGTCCATAATTACGCCAACGGTATATTGCATAATGTTTTCACCTTGAATGTTGATAAAATGCCGGCTCAGATGGCCCGGCTGATTGTAAATATATATGGGGGCACACCTGAATTCTTCAAGTTACTGAGCTAGCACTATGCTTGCTATATAGCTGCCTAAAATACTGACTTAGAAGTCGCCGTGCTGAGCTTGAAGAATACTTAGGCTTGTAATCGCCGCTGTCTCGGTGCGCAAAATACGCGGGCCCAAACTTACCGACTGATAACCGTTTTCGTTTGCCTGATGAATTTCTGTTTCAGATAACCCACCTTCAGGGCCAATAAGCAAACGAAAGCCTTGAGCATTATAAGGTTGTCTTGCCAAGCTTTGCTCTGCGCCAGGTGCGAGAACTAATCTTGTGGTATTGGTTGAAGACGACAACCATTGATTAAGACTAACCGGAGCGTTGAGCACGGGAATAATGTTGCGACCGCTTTGTTCACAGGCGCCAATAATAATCTTCTGCCATTGCTGAATTTTCTTTTCCCAGCGCGACTCGTCGAGTTTAACCGTACAGCGTTCAGTGATCACGGGGGTTATTTCCGATACGCCAAGTTCCACGCTTTTTTGTAGCACGGTATCCATTCTATCGCCTTTAGATACACCTTGACCTAAGTGCAAATGAAGCGGGGACTCTTTCGCTAGCGATAAACAAGCGTCGGCTTCAACCGTCACTTTTTTTCTTTGGACGCTAATAATTTGCGCACTGTACTCGTTCCCGTCGCCATTAAAAAGCACAATAGGGCGATTGGGCTTTATGCGCAGTACCGTAGCGATGTGATGACCGGCGTCTTCAGTTAACTCAAACTCTTGCTCTAACGGAATTGGATTGGGGTAATAAACTCTTGGTATACGCATAATAAATCGTGTGTTTGGTTTTGATGCGTATGATACGTGTGTGCAGGTACAGGTTGCAATGCTGTCGACAGCAGCATGTAAATAATTGAGCAAATACTTACATAAACAACAGCATGCGGCCTATATTTAAATCACCTGACTCGTAAATTAACTCTACGCTGCAGAAGGCGAAGAGTTGTTCGAAGTTGATTTCAACACGGTGGAAGAAGACTTCGATGTTGGTTCTGGGCGGTAGTCCGCTCTTGCATACTTGGTGTGTTTTCCTTTATCAGTGCGTAGTGAATATAAAAATAAACACAAGACGACTGAAAATAGGGTTAATAGAAGCAACATGCGTTAATCCTTTAATTGACATAGTTTGCTAAAGCCCGTTCAGAAGAAACTAAAAGCAAGCGTATCGAAGTAGATAGCATGCTTTAATTCTTATGAGACTTTAGTATAAAACTTTATGGCTAAAAAATCATCAAAAAAAACATCTTAAAACTCGGTAACTTCCGTTAAATTGGAAAAAGCGCATCAAGGCTTCGGTATGAAATAGTAAAAATATTGGGTGACATGCGTGTGACAATTACTGAAAAATATACTCAAACTTTAGTCTATGAAGTGGCAATAAATGACGTCATATATCGCTACTTTAGGATAATACTAACACTATCAATAGCCTATGTGGCTTAGACTTTAGGGCGAATTTACGCTATTAGGACCTATTAAGTATTGGTGATAATACGATTAGCTGCTAACGTAGTTGCGTTAATTACAACAAACCATGACAAGGACCATATTATGGAAGAGAAACTCTCGCTTTTTTCAGCAAGCGATGTTGAAAGGTACATAAACGACTACGCCATTCCATGGGGTATTAATATTTTAATGGCGATTGCGATTTATGTTGTCGGTAAGATCGTAGTTGGATTTATTTTGTCTGTATTTAGACGTTTAATGTCTAAGTCTAAATATGATGACATGTTGGTAGATTTCCTAGAGGCGATACTTAGCGCTATTTTGATGCTGTTCGTCATTGTTGCGTCACTTGACCAACTAGGTGTGGATACTACTTCTCTTGTAGCTATTTTAGGTGCGGCTGGTTTAGCGATTGGTCTTTCACTGCAAGATTCACTCAAAAACTTTGCAGCAGGCGTAATGCTGCTTGTATTTAAGCCGTTTAAATCAGGAGACTTTGTTGAGGCTGCTGGTACTGCGGGTTCTATTGTTAAGATCGGAATCTTTACCACTACGATGAATACGCCAGACAATAAAGAAATTATTGTTCCAAACGGCAACATCTATGGCGGTAATATTACTAACTACTCAGCGAGAGATACTCGTCGTGTAGATATGGTTGTGGGTATTGGTTACGACGCAGACCTTCTCAAAGCGAAGAAGATCCTTGAAGAAATGGTTGCAGCAGACGACAGAATTCTTGCTGAACCTGCGCCGAAAATCGCGGTATCTGAACTGGCTGACAGCAGCGTAAACTTCATTGTTCGTCCATGGGTAAATTCTGCTGATTTCTGGGGTGTTAAATTCGACTTCACTGAAAACGTTAAACTGCGTTTTGATGAAGAAGGCATTTCAATTCCATTCCCACAAATGGATGTGCACCTACACAAAACAGACAGCGAGTAATCGCTATCTTAAAAACGAAAAAACGCTGCTATATGCAGCGTTTTTTTTGCCTCAATAACGAGTCAGCTATTTAGACGCTAAAAAATGTATACTCCTATAAGGTTGTACCTTTATTTACAATTAGGTCTATAAGCGGTGGCCTGATAGTCCGCATAGGCTGCAGGCATATTTGCTTGTAAGTTATCAATTCTTGTCTGAGGGGCAGGGTGAGTAGACAGAAGCTCCATCGGGCGGTTACCTCCACTTGCAGCATCCATGTTTTGCCATAAGTTCACAGATTGCCTTGGATCAAACCCAGACTTTGCCATAAGTTGAAGACCGATGACGTCAGCTTCTGACTCGTGCGTTCTGCTAAACGGAAGCTGAACACCTACTTGAACGCCTAAACCAATTGCAGCCATTATAGGACCTGATTGAGGGACTTCGTTCGCAGCCAGTATTTGACCTACCGCTTGACTACCTACATTAATCAGTGTTGATTGAGACATACGCTCGTTACCGTGCTCTGCAATGACATGACCTACTTCATGGCCAATAACAGCTGCAAGTTGATGCTGATTTTCAGCAACATTGAGCAAGCCTGTATAAACTCCAATTTTTCCACCAGGTAGCGCAAATGCATTAACCTGTTCATCGTCAAACACTACCACTTCCCACTGACCGCCAAAAACACTTTCGGGCACTTGGGCAGTAATGGCGTTTGCAACACATTCCACATAGGAGTTCTGTACTGCTTTGTTAGAAATTTTAAGTTCTTCTTTCATGCCCGAAAAAGCTTGGTCGCCCATCTGCGCTAATTGAGTTTCCGAGTACAGCAGTACTTGGTTTCTGCCTGTAGGTGAGGTCGCACAGGCGGTTAGTGTAAGTGCAGCAGCAATGACCGCTGATGCAGTGAATTTCAATTTCATGGTTAATCCTTTTGTTTACTGAAAACACCATTTTTGTATATCAGTTACTAAAAAATGCCAGTCAGCTTGTACGTCTATTTAGCAGTATTGGTATCAGATACTACTAATAAAGAAAACTAGACGTTCGCGCTAAAGCGCCTATGTGCCGCTTTCGAGCAGACCTATCGAATCAATTTGACTACAAAGTAGGTTGAAATATCTCCTTACAATTGGCATTTAAATACGTAAATAGTTGCTTTTTTATAGAAAAGTTACACGCTTTTGCCTTCTTAATATTTGTGTCATAAACTGATTCTAATTTATACATAGAAGTTACATAAATTTTCTGGTGTACTAGGCTTAGGAACTTCAGATTTATCGGATCTCCGACGTACAACAAAAACAAATAAAAAGGAAAGCAAATGGCAGTGCGTAATAAGTTTAAATATGGATTACTCGCATTTTTAGTTTCAGCTGCGCTTACAGGATGCGGCCTTGATGGTGACGATGGTGCTCAGGGCGAGACTGGGGCACAGGGGCCGCAGGGCGAACAAGGTGAACCAGGTACTGATGGCAGCGATGGCACCGATGCTTCCATTGGTATTGCGATGGATATCGTTGGGCGCGCCTTTTTAGGCAATCAAACAGCGGCTGAAATTGTTCAGTACCATGCTGGTACCAGTACCATTTATGCTACAAACGGTGAAACTAACACAATTGCGGTTATTGATGCTTCTAGCGTCAATACTGCAACAATGTCAGATCCAATCAATACAACCACACTTACGCCAACCACTATCGCATTGCCTGCCGATATTAACGGTGTAACGCTAGGTAGCCTAACAAGTATTGCAATAAGCGGCGATCTCATGGCTGTTTCCGTACCTGCAGACGTTAAAACTGATAACGGTTATGTGTTGTTCTATAATGGGCTAGACAGTTCTGCTCCTGCGTTTTTGGATTCTGTCGAGGTCGGCGCACTACCTGATATGGTCACTTTTACCCCCGACGGTGGTAAGGTGTTAGTGGCGAATGAAGGTGAGCCTTCGGATGACTACACTATCGATCCAGAGGGCTCAATTACTGTTATTAATATTCTAGCCAGCGGAGAGCCTGAAGAAACTGGTACTACGATAGGCTTCACAGCGTTCAATGGTACTGAAGCCGATTTGATGGCACAGGGGATGATGTTCCCAAATCCGGCGGGCCAGACTATTAACGGCACTGTAATTACCTCTACGGTTGCGAAAGATCTTGAACCTGAATATATAACGGCTACCAACGACGTTGCTTATGTGAGCCTTCAGGAAAACAATGGCCTAGCAATCTTAGATTTAGAAGAATTAACCGTTGATGTTGTTGGTCTAGGCACGAAATCTTGGGCTGGGCTTAACATTGATATTCAAGAGAACGATGCGGTTAGTTTTGGACAATATACCGGCCTTTACGGGGTATATCAGCCTGACACTATTGCTAACTTTACGTGGAAAGATGCAATATTTATCGTAACCGCGAACGAAGGTGATGCCCGAGAGTATTTCTTTGAAGCTGCCGATGCAGCGGCATGTACTGCTGCAGGTGGTGTAGACTTTGACGAAGACGATGGTTGCCTTGCTTATACCGATGAAGTGAAAGTAGAAGACCTTACCGCTGCTGCCAACTCTGAATTAGCTATGTTACAGGCGACAGGTGAAGCGGACGACTTACGTGTAACTTCAGCTATGGGTGATGCTGATGGAAACGGAGAGTACGATGCAGCGTACGCTTACGGTGCACGTTCATTCACCATCTGGGATCAAAATGGTTTAGTGGTCTATGACTCAGGTGATGATTTTGAACGCATTACTGCTTCAGTTCATGGCGCACAGTTCAACAACGGTGACGATGAAAACGCAGGCGACTCGCGCTCTGAAAATAAAGGTCCTGAGCCAGAAGCGTTAACCGTGGGTCAAGTTGGCGATCGCACTTACGCGTTTATCGGCACAGAGCGTATGGGCGGTATTTTCGTATACGACGTTACTAACCCTTATGACGTTCAATTCGCAGAATATGTAATTAACCGTGACTTAACCGAAGGTTTGACAAGCGATGATGTCATTGGTGACCTTGCGCCTGAAAGTCTGGTTTTTGTTAGCGCTGAAGACAGCCCTAGTGGCGTCCCTCTTCTTGTTGTAGGCAACGAAGTGAGCGGCACAGTAACGGTGTGGCAAATCAACCAGCTGTAAGCTTCCGCTTTGATTACACGAAACCCCGCTTTGAAGCGGGGTTTTTTATTGGTAGCTTGCCAAGTTTTCCCGAAGGACGAATTTAAGGTGGCCGTCATCTTTGTTGAGTCACCTTGATGAAAAAACATTATACCTGCGGTAATACGCCGCGATTACTAACATTGTAAGTCTCGCTGATTAGGTAATTATCTATGCGGACTGGTATTAAACAGAGGAAATGAGCTTTCCTTGTGTTCACTATGGTTACACCGATTAAGGATTAAGGTAAGCTATACCCCATAAAACACAGTCGTATTTTTAAAGGCAAATACGATAAGGCTCAATTGCACTGGTATAGATGCGTTTAGGACACAGAGTAACGCAATGCTCAATACTACCGTAGTGCTATCAAATAATAGAGAATGCCTATGTCTCAGCAAGTTGTGATTAGTGGTGTGGGTGTATGGCACCCTAAAGACAGTATAACTAACGAAGAGCTCGTAGATAGCTACAATGCTTACGTAGATGCGTTTAACGAAGAAAATAAAGCGCAAATCGAATCAGGTGATGTAGCAGCAAAGCCTTATTCAAGTGCAGAGTTCATCGAAAAAGCATCAGGAATTAAAAGTCGCTACATCTATCAAAAAGAGGGTGCGCTAGACATCACTCGAATGAAGCCTAAGATTGCCCCTCGATCAGATGACGAACTTTCTCACCAAGCCGAAATTGCCGTCGAAGCAGCCAAGTTAGCTCTGGCATCCGCCAATGTTTCTGCCAATGAGATTGATGCTGTGATTGTGTCGTGTGCTTACACCCAGCGTGCTTATCCTGCGATTGCAATTGAAGTACAAGAAGCGCTTAACATTGAAGGGTTTGGTTTCGATATGCTAGTTGCTTGTTCTGCAGCAACGTTCGGCATGCATCGCGCCTATGAAATACTGAGCGCGAAAAATGCGACTCGCGTGTTGGTTATTAACCCTGAGTTGGTCTCACCGCAAATTAACTACGCTGATCGCGACAGTCACTTTATTTTTGGCGATGTGGCTACGGCGACTGTGCTTGAGCTTGCTGAAACCGCCAAAAGTGAGCACGTGTACGACGTGCTAAGCACCAAGGCATTGACGAAATTCTCAAACAATATTCGGTCTAATTTTGGCTATATGACACGTGCCGAAGACGTTGATCCGTATGGACCTGATAAACTATTCCATCAAGCAGGGCGCAAAGTTTTCAAGGAAGTGTGCCCGTTGGCAGCCGCGCATATTGAAGCGCATTTAGCGAGTCACGACATTACGCCAGAGGGTGTCAAGCGTTGGTGGCTTCACCAAGCTAATATCAATATGAACACTTTGATTTGTAAACGTCTGTTAGGTCGCGATGCCGACCGTACCGAAGCGCCAATTGTGCTAGACGAGTTTGCCAACACTGCTTCTGCGGGTTCTGTGATTGCGTTTGGTTTAAACCATGAAGACCTGGTAGCTGGTGACGTGGGAGTACTTTGCTCTTTTGGTGCAGGGTATTCAATTGGCTCATTAGTGATCCGTAAACGGTAGTTTTTCTCATAGCGCGGGCGATGCCTGCGCACCGTACCTAGCTGAAAATGCTAAGTGCTGTTGAAGGTAAGATATAGTTAACATTGTCGCCAGTGCCAGCGCGGCCGATCAAGTGGCCTGTTTTGACACTGTCTCGCTAAAGCAGGGACGTTGCATCAATGCGCACCCCTGTATTTCATCTCCTAAATAATGATAATAAGGGTGAGATAAAAGGATGATTTCAGATGTAGGCTATGGGTTAAATAGTCTGGCGCACTTAGCCCTTTTATTGCTGTTGTTAACGGTACGCAAACCCGGCGCTGCCAAGCATTTATTGGTATTGGCAACCACAGCCACCTTTTTATGGTCCACAACCTTAATCACTTCGCTATTTGGGCCTATCTCACTAAGCTGGTTACTCAGCGCTGACGTGCTTAAGCAGCTCGCATGGCTACTCTTTTTGGCTGGCTGTATACAGACCAGTTTTAGCAATATCTCCGACGTTCTGAAACGCCCTGTAACGTTAATTATTATTGCCCCCGCACTAGCAGCATTGCTAACCCCTTATCTATTGGTAGTAAATCCCGCGTGGAGCTTTCTTGTACTGATTGTGCTGTCATTAGAAGTGCTTGTACTTCTGGAAGTTGTGTATCGACAGGCTGGGCGTGAGCAGTGGGCGTTTAAGCCCATCATTATTTATCTGGGAGCAACCAACCTGTTTGAGTTCGTTACCTATGCAAACGCTACCATGGTAAACCAGGTTGAAATTGGCTACATAGCGGCACGAGGCTATATTTACTTCTTGTTAATGCCCTTACTCGTCATATCGATTCGACGAATTCATCACTGGGGCATTGATATCTTTATCTCGCGGGACGTGGTATTGCACAGCTCTCTACTCTTAGTGGCGGGCGGTTATCTTTTTGTGATGGCTGTTGTCGGCTACGCCATAAATTATATGGGAGGCAACTGGGGAGCGACGGTTCAAATCATATTGGTTGTGATGTCATTCGCATTGCTCGCCACTGTATTCTTGTCCAACGGCTTTCGCACTAAGATAAAAGTATTTATCACTAAACATTTCTTTGCGAATCAGTTCGACTACCGCGTTGAATGGGTGAAATTAACGCAGTGGTTAACACGTGCAGGGGATACCTCATCAGATGTTTACTACGCTGGCCTAACAGGAATGCTTAACGCCATTCAATATGAGTCAGGTCTGCTGTTTAAAGTAACGCAGAATGGCTATGAATGCGTGGCTAAGGCATCACCTATTACAAACACTGCGTCAACAGATAACAATGAATCGTTAACTGATTCGAAAGAAAACAACGCTACCTGTACAACGTTAGAAACGCTTGCAAGTTATAGCGACAAAAATGGCTGGATTATTGATACTGATGCCTACCTCGTCAAACCATTCGATTACGAGGGGTTAAAGCTAGATAGAGATGCACTAAAAGCATGGGGCTACCAACTCTTCGTGCCTTTCTTAAAAGATGGGAAGCTGTGGGGATTTGCTGTTCTCGCGTCAGGAGACAATGAAAAAATCAGTTTAAATTGGGAAGTGAAAGACTATCTAACCGCCGTATCTGAGCAAGTAGGCACGTACATGCAGCACCACGAGGCGGCTCAAGTGGTAGCAGAAAACGCCCAGTTTGCGGCGTTCAATCGAATGTCTGCGTTCGTTTTACATGACTTAAAAAATGTACTTGCTCAAGTCGACCTTATTCTTGCCAATGCTCAACAGCATAAACACAACCCTGAATTTATCGAAGACACCTTCGAAACCTTGGAGCATACTAAGGCAAGAATGGAAAAAATGCTCAAACAGCTGACTGATAAAAAGGCCGTTGAAGAAGGTGTAAACTCAGAATTTTTGATTTCGGAGCTGGCCAAAGATGTGGTCAACAACCGCTGTTCAGGTTTACGTCCGCTACCAACAGTTCATGTGCTAAAAGAAACGGCCGTGACGGTTGATAAGGATAAGGTGGCAAACGTGCTTTATCACCTAATCAGCAACGCTCAGCAGGCAACCGCAGATGACGGAGAAGTCGACGTGGTGATTACTGGAAATTCTGACAACAAATCGCAGCTAGTTTTGATAGAAGATACAGGGTCAGGTATGGATAAAGCGTTTATTGAAGAGCGACTATTCAAGCCATTTGATACCACGAAAGGCAATGCTGGTATGGGGATTGGTGCATATGATGCAAAAACATATATCGAGTCTATCGGTGGCAAACTAACTGTTCAAAGCGAACCTGGACGCGGTAGCTGTTTTACGCTGTATTTTCCGATAGGATAGGGTGTATAACTAAAAAGTGGATATTATCAAATCCACTCCCTTTCGATGGATGAAGTAGAATAATAGGATGATGAAATGACCGATACCATTTTGGTAGTAGATGATGATTTAGGTATCCAAAAGCAACTTAAATGGAGTCTTACCGATTACAACGTTGTTTTTGCGGACGATCACACATCTGCCATAGCCCAGCTCCGTCGTTTTGAACCTAAGGTTGTTACCCTAGATTTAGGGCTTCCGCCAGATCCAGCGAATGCGTCGGAAGGTTTGCGTATTCTTCACGACATCATTGCGCTAGCGCCGAGAACTAAGGTGATCGTGGTGACTGGCAACAGTGATAAGCAAAATGCGCTTAAAGCCATTGATTTTGGTGCCTATGATTTTTATCAAAAGCCTATCGATTCAGATACCATTAAACTGTTGGTCAATCGTGCTTTAAATTTGTCGAAGCTGGAGCATGAGAACAGCATTTTATCGCGCACCCGTTCAGGCATGTCTAGGATCGTCGGCAATAGCGAGGCTATTCAAAAAGTAGTGCGCCGAGCCGAGAAAATTGCTAATACCGATATCAGCACTTTACTGCTTGGTGAAAGTGGTACTGGTAAAGAAGTATTTGCGCGCAGTATTCATGAACACAGCCCAAGAAAAGATAAACCATTTGTGGCGATTAACTGTGCATCAATACCCGAGAACTTGTTAGAAAGTGAGTTGTTTGGTTATGAGAAAGGGGCGTTCACTGGCGCGAATAAAACCACCATAGGTAAAATTGAAACCGCGCAAGGCGGTACCTTGTTTCTCGATGAAATAGGGGACATGCCAATAGGTTTACAAGCTAAGATGCTCCGCTTCTTGCAGGAGCGAGTGATAGAACGCGTGGGCGGGCGCAATGAAATTCCTGTTGATATAAGGGTTATCTGTGCGACTCACAGAGATTTGCAGGCCATGGTAGCGCAGGAAACTTTTAGGGAAGATTTGTATTACCGAGTAGGTGAAATGCCCATTGTAATCCCGCCGTTGCGTGAACGAGATCAAGATATCATTCTGCTGGCCCGTACCTTCTTGAACATTTACCGCGAAGAGTTTAAAGCTAAGGCTAAAAGCTTCTCTGAAACCGCTGTTAATGCCATGTTAGCTCACAAATGGCCGGGTAACATTCGTGAAATGCAAAACAAACTCAAGTCAGCGGTGATTATGGCGGAGGGGAGCGTGATACAGCCGGATGACCTAGGATTAATGCCAGTAGATGCCCATGATGAGCCTGAAACATTAAACTTACGTGAAGTGAGAGAAATAGCTGAAAGCCGCGCCATACGTAGGGCTTACCAAAAAGCAGATAAAAACATGTCTAAAACGGCAGAACTGCTTGGCGTTACGCGACCAACATTATATTCGCTTATTGATAAATATCACATGGAAGATATTAAAAGTAGCGATTAAAGGCAGAGCATGGCACCAGCCACTGCGAGTGCTTAATAACTGGGACGAATGACTTTTCACCCCACTTATTAAGCCGTTAAAAACACGCATTATGCAGGCTAAACATCATATGCAAAAGTTTTTAAAGCATAAACTGGCGATGTGGTTCCGCTAGTGCGTCGTGACCCGTAAATGTCACTTCAAGTCGTACTTTATTTGGATTAAGTTCTACAAAAATGACGCTTGCACACACATTACATACGTGATGCGTTTCACCGTTAGCCTCATGCAATTTGGCTAACGAGAAAGGAGCACAGTCGATAACAAGCCTTTCTTTTTCAACTGTCATACTCAGTTGACTGGTATCTGTTTGAGTCAGAGTTTCATTGTCGGCTTCTAATTCATCCAGATGTTCAATTTCATATTGAATGGCTTGGCAGTGACAGCTTCCTCTATACATATTTCACTTCCTCTACTGCTATTTATCAAGGGTATCTGGCCACTTGATACTCGCCACATTGTTAAATGATGTGGCAATTCTTGAACCAGGAAAATTGAATTTAGTATCTAACAATGTTGGATGCGCTCTATGGCTTGATAGTGTTTCTATAACACCTACCCATCCGTTACGGCCAGAAAGTTTAGTGGCGTAAAGCGCATAATCTACTACAGCAAACGTTCGCTTCCATGCAGCATCAAAATCATCCTCTTTGTCAGGAGGAAGTAATGAGAAGCCTATACTACAGGTAATATTGATGGGAGCTTCTTGGCCAATATCAAAAGACGTGCGAGCCACCATCTCTCGACAGCGCTCAGCCAATTCAGGCAGTTCTTCTCTATTAGATTGGCGACATACGACTAAGAATTCTTCACCGCCCCATCGAATTATGAGATCGGTCTGTCGGAATACTTCTTTTAATACGTTAGCGAATGCTGATAACACCTTGTCACCCGCCATATGGCCGTAATCGTCGTTAATACGTTTAAAGTGGTCGATATCAATAAGCAGGCAGAGTAAGTCTTGTTTCGCTTTATTAGCATTTGTATTTTGTTTTACTGAAAATTGACTGCGCCTTATTTCACCCGGTAGTTGTGACTCAAGGTAGTGCCTGTTGTACAAACCCGTTAACGGATCGCGCAGGCTTACCTCTTCTAGCGTCTTGTAGGCTCTTTCTAGCTCTTGATTTTTTTCTTGGAGGGTCAACGTTTGCTGTCTAACTTCTCGGCGCAGAATAATGGTTTGCTGGCGCTGTTTGTATCGACTCCAGACTAAAAATGTCAGCAACAAAGCAGCTAACGACACACTCCAAAACAAGGTGGTTTGTAAGTTTTCACGCTCAGCTTGTGCAAGCACAAGTTGCTTCGATTCTTCTAACTTTTCTAGCGTGCGAGACTGGCGCACAAGTTCGATTTCAGCCTGAAGCCCTTCTATGGCGGACCTGTTTTCTGAGTCCAGCAATCTTTCACGCAACTGTTGAATGACTGATTGAATGTCCAGCGCTTTTTTAAACTCCCCAAGCGAAACAAAAGCACTAAGCTGTATTGATAGAAAACTCAACTGCCCCCGAATATCCCTATTTTTTCGCGCATCAATAGTACCCGTTCGTGCTTCTGCTAAAGCCAGTTCAAAGCTCTGTTCTTTCATGTACGCTTGCGAAAGGGCCAGCCGTCCCTCTTTCATTAATTTGGCTTGCCCTGATGAACGTGCGAACTGCATGGCTTCTTTTAACAGCTCCCTGCCTTTTGCGACATCGCCACTTTCTACAAGTGCGTTGCCCAATAGCATTTTTGCTTGTGCGATTGCACCAACGTCATCGGTAGAAAGCAGTAGGGTCAGAGCGTCGTCGATAGTCCCTATGGCTTGGTTAATATCACCGACTTTCAGTGCTAATGCACCCATACGTGCTTTTATGATACCAAGTAGCCTAGGCGTACCCGTGTTTTCAATGCTATCAAATGCATCTTGGTAATAGGTATGGGCCAGAGCCGCTTGGTTGAGTAAACTATAAATGTCGCCAATACGGAGAAGCGAGAGGCTCATTTCATTAGCCATTTTATTTTCACGGAAGTAACGCAGGGCTTGTTTTAACGGCTCAAGCGCGGTTTCTATTTCCCCTTGGTCCTGGTGAATTATGCCAAGTTCAAGGTTTAATCGTGCTTTTAAGAGGTCATCTTGTTCAATCTGTGCAATAGACATAGCGCGTCTTACATAAGTCATTGCGGTAGAGTAGTTAGATAAATTCCTCTCCGAAGTAGCAAGTTGAAGAAGGGTTGACGCTATTTTGTCGAGATTGCCCTCGGCGGTATAACGCTCGAGCGCAGCGTTAAAAATAGCTTTTGATACTTCAAAACGAGATGCGTTTTGAAGTAGTTGACCGAGTGTTGAAAAAGCATCGGCGGACAAGTGCTGTTGTTGCAAGGCTTGCTCTAATAACAAAAGTGCCTTGCTGTCAGCATCAGTGTATTTTTTAGCCTTCAGAAGGTTTTCAACGTTTGTAATTTCGCTATTATTTAAATTGATAGCTATTGCCGGTCTAATCGGCACAAGATACATCGCAAATAGTAGGGCACACAATAGCACGCGCACTGTGCTCAATCCTTCACTGCCCATTCTGTTGTATCTCCCATACGCTGTCAGAATATACTGTTACTGAGTATCTCAAGGGCCTTTCGCCCTAGCAACATTATTATTGTGAAGAATAAAACGTTTTTAATATGTATTCGGATTTATACTTTAGTCTAGTTTTTGCTGTTTTTTTCAATCCACTCCCGAATTAGTGCGGACTTTGCTTTACCTGTTTGCTGGGCAATATTTGCAAGTTTCTCAATGCATTGCGGTGTTAATGTAAAAGTAGCATGTCGCATACCCTCTGGTTTAGCTGGTTTTCTTATCGGTACAACGCAATCTGTGCGCATGCTTTTTAATTCGTTTTTAGCCGCCGATGATTGCTTTTTCCCTACTTTACCCTGCGCATAAAGCAATGCATCATCGATAAAATCTTCTACAGATCGAAGGTTGGGCTTAGCTAACGGCTTCGACTTTTTGAGGTTGAGTAAACTCATAAGCGTCCTCCACTTTGCCAGCTAATAACTCCTCAAACAGGGTTCTTATTTCTGTAGCCGCCTTGCCCTCTGGCTCACTTTCAATAACAGACTGCCCCGACTCTTCCGAGTCGTCATACATGTTTCGACTAAAAGTGACAGAGTTCAGGACAGGTATACCAAATGAACGACACACTTCTTTTGCCTCAAGAATACGATTTGCCAGGCTGGGAAGAGAAGGGCATTGTGTGATAACAAAGGCAGCGTTCATTTTGGGGTTAACCATCTTACAGGTAGACAATATATCTTCCATGTGAGGCACTGTTTTTAGGTCACGACGCTTAGGTCTAACTGGAATAAGTATATGGTCAGCGACCGCCATTGAAGAACGTAAAGCAAGGTTGTCTTGGCCACCACAGTCGATCACAACGTAATCGTAATACTGACGGAGACTAAGTAATTCGTTACGTATTTTTCCGTATAACTGAACGCAATTTATTTCGGCCAGACGTGGGTTAGCTTTGCGTTCTTGGATCCAGTCTGATGTCGTTCGCTGCGGGTCACAGTCAACCATTAACACTTTGGCACCTTTTTCAGTGCGAAGATAAACCGCAATGTTTTGTGCTAGGCAGCTCTTTCCGCTACCGCCTTTTTCTCCACCAACCAAAATAATCATGGTGATAACCCTCGAATATCGCTTATGTTAAAGTACTGAGCGTTACGGAGGAACGTGAATAATGTCACGACCGAACCTAACCTCGACTAAAAGCATAGGCAGCCTATGAACTAGGTTCAGCATCAAAATCGATATTAACGAATGTAAGACAATACCTATTGATTTGTGCAAAAACTCGTTCTAGTCTTCTTACTTCATCAATAAGATTACCGATAAGAGGTTGTTATGTCAGAAAGTCGCTTTACTTCCAAAGAAGGTCAAAAAGTACCTAGCGTGTCATTTCCATGCCGAGAGGGGGATGCATGGGTAACGAAAACGACAGATGAATTATTTTCTGGCAAAAATGTCGTGGTGTTTTCACTTCCTGGTGCTTTTACGCCAACCTGTTCCTCTACCCACTTACCTCGCTATAACGCTTTAGCGAAAAAGTTCGCGAAACACGGCATTGATGACATTGTTTGTGTATCGGTAAACGATACTTTCGTTATGAATGCATGGGCCGCAGATCAGGAAGCCGCTAACATTACTGTTATTCCAGACGGCAACGGTGAATTCACTGATGGCATGGGTATGCTTGTAGATAAAGCGGACTTGGGCTTTGGCAAAAGAAGCTGGCGTTATTCAATGCTAGTAAAAGACGGCGTGGTAGACAAAATGTTTATTGAACCTGATGTTGCCGGCGACCCGTTTGAAGTGTCAGATGCAGATACCATGCTGGCTTACATTGCGCCAGAAGAGCAAACCAACGCACCTGTTTCTATTATCACAAAACCGGGTTGTCCTTTCTGTGCTAAAGCGAAAAAACTGCTTGATGAAAAAGGCTACGAGTACGAAGAAATTGTGTTGGGCAAAGATGCTTCACTAACCAGCTTAACTGCGATTAGTGGTCGGGAAACCGTGCCGCAAGTTTTTATTGGCGGTAAGCATATTGGTGGTTCTGATGATCTAGAGGTGTACTTTAGCTAACGTAATATACGTATTAATCGTCACAAGAAACGGGAGCATGGTAAACTGCTCCCGTTTTTTATTAATTATCCGTAGCGGAGAATAATGGTGTCATCGAAGTTTTTTGTAAAATTGCTCATAGGTATTGTTGCGCTTTTAGGTGTAAATATGGCTATGGCCGCAAATGTGTCGATACCCGATACTAGCGAAATGAAAAGCAGAAGTTTTTCAGATCTTCAAAGTCAGTTCAAAGCATTTTACGAAAAAGAATGGGGCCATACCCAGCCGTGTAGAGAAACGGCACTTAATCGTTTTTCGGTATGCAGCAACGTATTGCGAAATGAAGGCAATTCGCCTTTCATGCTGACCAACAAATCAAGCAGCAAGGTGGCAGTGCTTATCCACGGCTTAAGCGACTCACCTTTCTTTATGCGTGAAATCGCTAACATCTTATTTGAACAGGGTTTTACCGTAGTTGTGCCCCTTTTACCTGGTCATGGTAAACGAGATGCCGATGATGACATGTCTGACTGGGATTTAGCAGAGCGCTGGCAGTCACACGTTGATGAAGTCATTAAATTGGCTGATAGCATGGGTGATACTTTGCTAGTAGGTGGATTCTCTACAGGTGGTGCACTGGCTGTTGAACATTATTTAGATAATGCCAATAACGAAGTAAATCATATTGATGGTCTTATGTTATTTTCTGGCGCGCTGGCGCTGTCTGATAACGCTGAAAGTATGTCTCGAATTTGGGGCATTAAACTTTTAGCACGAGTGATTGATGGAAGCTATCAAACCCACGGCCCCAACCCTTATAAATATCCAAATGTTGCAGGTTTAGCAGGGTTGGAATTGATGGATTTAATTAACATCATTCGGAACAAAGTCGAGGAAGGACAGCAAATTGAAGTGCCACTATTTGCCGCTCATTCTCAAGCTGATGTAACTACGCCTATTCATGGCATAGAGCAGTTAATGGAAGCAAGTAAAGGGCCGAATACCTTTTTTGTTATCGATGAATCGTACGGGTTGTGCCATGCAGATTTAGTTGTGGATACAAACTTGCTCAATAAAATGAATTTCAACGCAAGCATGGTAAATCAGCAAGAAGAATGCGCTGTACCTAAGGCAAACCCACTGTTCTCAACCATGGGCTTGATGTTGAAAGATTATTTGTCGCAGTTTGAATAAATTTTTAAGCGTGATGAAACATTCCCTTGCCTTTACTGCTCGGTGACATCACGCTATCATTTGAGCGAATATTAAGTCGATACAGCAATATTCTGAGTACAGTATTTGAAAATGTTTCGGATTATCTTAACGCCTAATGGGTATAAGTCGACGAATGCAAGTTCGTGGGTTCTTACCTTGTTTCTAATGATGGCTCTCGTGTCGTCAGGTAGCGCTGTATCTATTGAACATTCATACGAGCATGCCCATTCAATGTCGGTGATGACACCGCAGTCGGATGCAGCTAATGCTAACCATCAGGTTCAACCCCCTGAGTCTGCTAATTCACATTGTCAGCACCAAGAGTTGTCATCACATCATGCGGATTTAAATGCTAAAAACAGCATGAGCAAACCCGCTCAGTTCTACGGCATCCAAGACAGCGATGCAGGCGTGAATAGCGCGAAAGCAGCGCAGATGAGCGACATGTCTTGCTGCAAGGATGAGTGCAATTGCCCAACCGATCATTGCTTTAACCTTAGCGCGAGTGCGCTTATCCAGCCTACAGTTGAGACCGAAATATCGGTAGCCAGAATGGCTGCCACTGCACCTATTCTAGGGCAGTGTACATCGCCTCACTTCGGGCAGTTTCGCCCACCTAAGTCACTTTTCACAGCATAGATCTATCTCGCGGATTTGTTTTTTCGCGGCAGAGACAATTTTGATTCAACGAGGTGTCTTTTCTTTTTGAGATGTCTCTAATCTTTTATCTATGTAACGCGTGGTAAGCCTTTTTTGCTAATTCCCTTTGTGTAATTTAGCGAAGAACGGTGCAACGTCATCACGCCTTACACCTGAAAAGTGATGTTATACATGAGCAACTACTCCGTACCTGAAAAAGTGGGCACTGCTAGGCTTAGTAAAATAAGGGACTTGTTCGCCTTATGTTTTGTGCTTTCTTTTTGTTTGATGTCTATTAAGCCTGTCGAGGCCCAGACTTTAAGCCTAGAACAAGCGCTGCAGCTAGCTATTCAGCATGACCCTTTACTCAAAGGGAATGCGCATCGAAAGGATCGCTTTAATGCAGAAGCAGAAGCGTCATCATATTGGGCAAACCCTCAGGTTTCAGCGTCTGTGCAAAACTTGCCTACAGACGGCTTCGCATTTGACCAAGAGCCTATGACGCAATTTAAAGTTGGTTTGAAGCAGCAGTTACCGCGAGGCGATGAAAACCTTTACAGCCAGCAAAAGTATCAGGTTATGGCTGATCAAATGTCGGTAGAGAGCCAAGCGAGAAAGGCGTGGCTTAAACGTGAGGTTACCCTTACCTGGTTAGATTGGGTCTATGCAACACGTCGCATTGGATTATTGGACAAAGAGAAATCATTGCTTACACAGCTGCTTGATTTTACTGACTCCAGATACAGCCAAGGCGTTGGTGCAGCGGCGCAGCAAGACATATTGCAAGTGCGCTTGGCATTGTTGTCTTTAGACGATAAATACGTGCAGGCTTATCAGCAAAAAAATGAAGCGAGATCTGCACTTTCAAAATGGTTTGGTGCGCCGCTAGATGACTCTGTTAGCGCGCCCCTGACTCAATCAACACAAGACGCCATTGAAGTCGATGCCATTTTAAATGACAGCAACCTTAGTTTATCTTCATTCTTGACGGTTGTTGAGAGTATTGAGCCTTTTTCAATATTACAGCATCACCCCGAGGCAACATTACTTAAGATTCAAACCCAGATAGAGGCGCAAAATTTAAATATAGCGCGAGAGCAAACTAAATCTCAGTGGGCATTTGAAGCAAGTTATGGATACAGACAAGACGCGCAAAATGGCGCAAGCCGAGCTGACTTTGTGTCATTGGGTGTTCAAGTAGACCTTCCGTTTTTCAATAAATCTCGTCAAGACGCTTCAATAGCCGCGGCGGCTTCCAAAATGAGTGCATCTGAAACGGACTTCCGATTGAAAGTGAACGAGCTTGCCGCAAATGCAGAGGTGCTTAAATCACGCTTGTCAGCGCTAACTGAGCGCAAAGCGCTTTATGAAACGGCGTTAATTGGTGAAACACAGCAACTTTCTGAGGCTGAACTGACAGCTTATACCACAGACACCGGTGATATCGGTGATGTTGTCAATGCCAATCTCAAGCAAGTACAGGTACAGGATGATTTACTCAAAATCGACATCGAGCGCGCCAGAACATTGGCGTCACTTGCTTATTTGTACCTGCCCACTCACGCCCATTTTTCGAATAAAGAGTAGTTAATATGACATCTTCAACTAACCCTGCTCCAGATACAAAAAGCACGCTAATAAAGGGCTTACTCATAGGTCTGCTATTTGGCGGCCTGATAGCGTTCGGCTTGGCATCACTATTGTTGCCTGATTCATCAAAACACGGAAATGGTGAAAGTGCCCACAGCGGAGTAAACAACCACAGCGACGAAGCTGACAATAAAACCCCTTTATATTGGGTAGCGCCTATGGATGACAGCTATCGCCGTGACAAACCGGGAAAGTCACCAATGGGAATGGACTTGGTGCCAGTATACGCCAATGACGAAGCAACATCTGCGAAAAGTAATGAGCGTACGCCTGGTACCGTAATGATTGCGCCAAATGTACAGCACAATATAGGTGTTAAAATCGCGCCCGTTACCATTGGAACACTTCAACAGACCGTAACGGCGGTGGGCAACGTTGCCTACGATGAAGATAGCATTGTGCACATCCACCCTAGAGTATCAGGTTGGGTCGACAGGCTTTTCATTAAATCTCAAGGTGAGCAAGTAGAAAAAGGACAGGCACTTTATACCCTGTATTCGCCAGAATTAGTTAGCGCACAAGAAGAATACGTTTTAGCTCTTAAGCGAGGAGATTCACGTTTAATTCAGGGCGCAGCCGAGCGCCTAAAAACTCTAGGGCTATCAAAGGGCGTTATCGAAGAATTGCAGAAAAGTAGACGGGTAGCACAAACCGTCACATTTAATGCGCCGCAAAGCGGTGTAGTAGAAGCGCTGAATATTCGGGAGGGGTTTTACGTTCAGCCCGGGACAACCTTGATGAGCATCGCACAGCTAGATACGGTGTGGGTGATTGCAGAAGTACCTGAAAAGTACGCGCAAGTCATAGCGCCTCATAATGGCGCTGTGGTTACCCTCGACGAAATGGACCATGCGACTGATGCTAAATGGCAAAGCCACGTAGAGTATATTTATCCGTCTTTGTCAGAAACTACCCGAACCTTGAAAGTGCGCATACCGCTAAACAATAACAATCACACGTTAAAGCCCAATATGTTTGCTCACGTTGCAATTACGCCTACTCAACGCAAAGCGGCGTTACTGGTTCCTCGCAGTGCCGTTATTCGCACGGCTGAGGGCGCAAAAGTGGTACTCAGTGATGGCGATGGCAATTTTAAGTCGGTACGCGTAACACTGGGGCAAAGCGATAGTACACATTTTGAAGTAGTTGAAGGCTTGCTCCCAGAGGATGATGTTGTGGTATCAGCACAATTTTTGATTGATTCAGAGTCGTCGAAAAGCAGTGACTTTGAACGAATGAAAGCGCCCGATCACCAGGCCACGACAACAGGTACTATAGAGGCAATTGATTTGCCGACTGAAAACGAAACGAATGGCGCTTCGAATAACGCAAAATTAGTGATCGCTCGCGGACCGATAGAAAAGTGGGGACGGGGACCTGCGACAATGTCATTTGCAGTATCAAAGCATATTGATTTATCTCAGTTTAGTGAAGGTGACAACATCATGTTCACCTTTGTGACTGGCGAAGAATTCACGGTTATTGATATGCGAAAGCGTAGTGAAAATGCGGTGGACAAGGGCATGGTGCATGACTCAGGTCACAGCAATCATAAACATGATGCAGGCAACCTGAAGGGCAATGGAGAGCAAAGCGATGCTCACGAGTCGGCAGAACAAAAATCGATAAATCATAAGGAGCATATGCACCATGATTGAATCGGTAATTCGCTGGTCGGTAAACAATAGAATAATGGTATTGCTGAGCGCTATTATGCTCAGTATTGCTGGTGTCTGGGCGGTGAAAAACACCCCCGTTGATGCTATCCCTGATTTATCTGATGTCCAAGTTATAGTGAAAGTAAGCTATCCCGGTCAGTCGCCGCAAGTGGTGGAAGATCAGGTGACGTTTCCTCTCACCTCTGCGCTAATGTCAGTGCCTGGCGCACAGACGGTGCGAGGGTATTCATTCTTCGGCGATGCCTACGTATATATAATCTTTGATGACGATACAGACATGTACTGGGCTCGAAGCCGTGTTCTGGAATACCTAAGCCAAGCGTCTTCGCAACTTCCAGAAGGCGTGACACCTCAGTTAGGTCCAGATGCGACAGGGGTAGGTTGGGTTTACATTTATGCGTTGGAGAACGATGCTAGTCAGCCAAATGCGCTAGATGCTGGTGAGTTAAGGGCGTTGCAAGACTGGTTCTTGAAGTTTGAGCTTCAGTCAGTTGAAGGCGTATCTGAAGTTGCGTCTGTTGGAGGGATGGTCAAACAATACCAAGTTATTGTCGACCCTGAAAAATTACGTGCCTACAACATTCAGCCATCCATGATAGAAATTGCCCTTAAACGGGGTAACCGCGCGTCAGGCGCTTCGGTTATTGAAATGGCCGAGGCAGAGTACATGGTTAGTGCGCAAAGCTACATTCAGGGCATTGACGACATACTGGCGTTGCCCACAGGTGTTATTAAGGACGGCGTTAGCATAACGATTAACGATGTAGCACAAGTGGTAGAAAGCCCGTTGATGCGCCGCGGTATTGCTGAACTAAACGGGAATGGCGAAACCGTGGGTGGCATTATAGTTATGCGCTATGGCGAAAACGCAAAAGCCACTATCGATGCGGTTAAAGCTAAGCTGGATTCATTAAAAGCGAGCTTGCCGGAAGGGGTGAATATCGTTCCCGTGTACGATCGCTCCACCCTTATTGATAAGTCCGTCGATACCCTCACCAATAAGTTGGTGGAGGAATTGCTGGTTGTTGGTTTGGTATGCGCTATCTTCTTGTTTCACATACGTTCATCTATGGTTGCGCTAATCAGTTTGCCTATTGGTATTCTCGCCGCCTTTATCGTAATGAAGCTGCAGGGACTTAATGCCAACATCATGTCTTTAGGTGGCATTGCTATCGCTATCGGTGCAATGGTGGATGGCGCTATTGTTGTGGTTGAAAATTTACACAAGCACATTCATCAGCATGCTGTTTCATCAAGTCAGGGAGCCTCAGCGAGTCAAAGGGATTCAGCGAGTCAAAGGGATTCAGCAAGTCAGGTTGGGTCAGGGAGTGCCCAGTCGCAAACATCTATACCAACTTCTGCAAAGCTTTCGGCAGCCAAACGTTGGGAACTGGTGATTAAGTCGACCACCGAAGTTGGTCCAGCTTTATTCTTTGCGCTCCTAATTATAACCGTATCCTTTATTCCTGTTTTTGCATTGGAAGCGCAAGAAGGTCGTCTTTTTGCGCCTCTTGCCTTTACCAAAACCTATGCCATGGCAGCAGCTGCGGCGCTGGCAATTACTTTAGTTCCTGTGCTGGCGGGTTATTTCGTACGCGGAAAAATACGATCTGAAGCCCAGAACCCGGTAAATCGAGCTTTAGAACGTGTGTATCAGCCATTGCTAACGCGGCTGCTCAACTACCCACTGCTCACCTTGGCGGGGGCATTTTGCTTATTGCTTTCCATGTACTGGCCGTTAAACCAACTAGGTAGCGAATTTATGCCCGAACTGGACGAAGGCGATTTGATGTATATGCCTACTACCTATCCGGGTATTTCAGTGGGTAAAGCCAGAGAGCTTTTACAGCAGACGGACAAGCTTATTGCAACCTTGCCCGAGGTTGAAACGGTATTCGGGAAAATTGGACGCGCAGATACGGCCACAGACCCTGCACCATTGACGATGATTGAAACCTTCATTCAGCTTAAACCGAAAGCCCAGTGGAGGGCGGGCATGACCACTGAAAAGCTCAAAGAAGAGCTTAACGCTCTGGTGCAATTTCCAGGGCTGACCAATGCGTGGGTAATGCCAATTAAAACCCGTATCGACATGTTGGCAACCGGGATAAAAACCCCTGTTGGGATCAAGATTGCGGGGCCTGACCTAGCAGGCATTGAAGCCATAGGAAAGGATATTGAGATACTGCTTAAAGACCTGCCCAATACAGCATCAGTATACGCTGAGCGTGTGGTGGGTGGCCGTTACGTTTATATCGATATCGACAGGCAGTTGGCGGCGCGCTACGGCATGACGATAGACGATGTTCACAGTATTGTAGGCTCGGCAGTGGGCGGCAAAGTGGTTACACAATCAGTGGAAGGGCGTGAGCGTTTTCCTATCGCCATGCGTTTTTTACAGCACTACCGCGGTACGCCTGAATCTTTAGCATCCATGCCTTTCGTCACACCAAGCGGTGTTCACATTACCCTTGGCGATGTGTCAACTGTGCGTATTGACGACGGGCCGGCGGGGATTAAAAGCGAAAATGCCCGATTAAATGGGTGGGTATACATTGATATCTCGTCAGACTCGGCCACAGGTATTGACTTGGGGGGCTATGTAGATAGCGCGAAACGTCATTTGTCACAGCACCTTGATTTACCCACTGGATACTCTATTACGTGGGCGGGGCAGTTTGCTTACCTTGAGCGCGCGAAAGCAAAACTGTCGGTAGTTATACCGCTAACGTTGGCCATTATCTGCCTTTTGCTTTATCTGGCATTTAAACGCCTTCGCGATGTGGCACTCATACTCGCTACCTTACCGTTGGCGCTGGTGGGCAGCGTATGGTTGCTTTATCTTCTTAACTTCAATCTGTCGGTGGCGGTAGGTGTTGGGTTTATTGCCTTAGCAGGTGTAGCGGTAGAAATAGGCGTTATCATGCTGGTCTATCTAAACCAATATGTATCAGAAGCACTCACTAGCCACGCAACAGAAAATGGCAACACTAAAAAAGATGAGCTTGTGAAAAAGGCTATTGTCCATGCCGCCTCGGCAAGACTTCGCCCAGTCATGATGACATCGCTTTCTATTATTGTGGGCTTGTTGCCTGTGCTTTATGCCACTGGAACCGGTAGTGAGGTGATGCAGCGAATTGCAGCGCCTATGGTAGGCGGTATGGCGAGTGCACTGGTATTAACGCTGTTGGTATTGCCAAGCGCGTTTTACTTAATTGTGTCACGCAAAAAATAATAGAAGTGAACGTGTGATACAGTAATAAAGAATAGGGAAGCGATAACACGCTTCCCTAAGCTTCGTTTTTAAGGCGTTGCGCGACTAGTGCGATGCCACATGATTTTCCGTATAACCTTCCGCATGCTCTTTCGCATAATCCTCAACTTGTTGCCAAACGCGCAAAAGGTTTCCGCTCAATATCTTTTCAATGTCGGTACGGCTATAACCTCTATCCAGCAATCCTTGTACTAGGTTTGGAAAACTCGCCACATCTTTAAGCCCAATGGGGAGTGAGTCACCTACACCATCATAGTCTGAACCAATACCTACATGATCAACACCAATAAGTTTTACCACGTGATCGATATGGTCAAGCACTTCATCAAGGGTTGAATAAGGGTAAGGTACTTCTTTGCGATAATTCTCTTCAAAGTTCTCTAGCTTAGGGCTGTCTTCGCCTTCTTTTTCAACCAAGGCTTTGCGCGCAGCAGTGAGGCCACTACGCCATTTGCCAGCTTCTTTAGAAACAAAACTAGAACCAAAGTTAATCATAATAACACCGCCATTTTCGCCGAGTTTTTTAATCATCTCGTCGTCCATGTTGCGCTCAAAACCTGGAGTAAAGCGGCGCAGTGAAGAATGTGATGCTATGACTGGTACCTTTGTTAACTCAATAACTTGGTAGAAGGCGTCGTCAGACACATGAGAAATATCCAGCATGATGCCGATGTTGTTCATTTCGCCCACTAAGGTTTTGCCAAACGGGCTAAGGCCTTTCCATTTTCTGCGCAGGTCATACGAAGAGTCAGAAATATGGTTGGCTTGACTGTGGGCGAGGGTGATGTAGCGAATGCCACGCTCGTAAAAAGCCGTTAAATTAGCTAAATCACCTTGAATAGGAGAACCATTTTCCATGCCCATTGGCATTGAAATTAACCCTTTTTCAAATTGGGATTTTACGTCCGAAGGGCTTTTAGCAATGGCAAATTTATCAGGTGCACGGGCAACAATGGCTTCTACTGAATCGATGAGCTCATGGGCAAGCTGCGTAGATTCTGGAGAGTTGTCTAAACTAGCAGGTACGTAAATACTCATAAAAGGAGCGTTCAAGCCGCCAGATACTGCGCGAGGGTAATCGAAGTCACCGCCCTCGGTGGCTTTAGTCACATCAACCCACTTTTCCTTTACGCGATAAGGTACATCGATGTGACCATCAACAATAATAGTTTCTTGTGCGATCTTAATAGCTTTTTCAGATGCTGAATAAATTGAGGTCTCAGCAAATGCAGAGTGTGAAGCAAAAAGCGCAGAGATAAATAATGCGCAAGATGAGAGTGGGAAGCGCCCCTTCATAGAAAATCCTTATTTTGTTTTTTTATCGCTTAGGTCAACAACCGCTAACTTAATAGCAATACGAGACTAAAGGATAATGCTCACTGCGACAATAGGCTTTTACTTGCTACGCATTTACCTCAGTTCGCTCTTGTTAACCCCTAAATTAGTCGATATTGCTCATTTTTAGAGCGCTTGTGCTTGTTTACTTCAAGTTTACATTGCAATAAAAATTTAAAACTTGTTATGGTGAAGACTGCGTGACTTCATTGCGCGAATACGGGATACTCCCAAGCGCTCCGCCAATTATCGATGACTACTATGCATCAGCGCGGCCGACGTAATTTTTTAGTGGCACCCGCTCTTCTCACAAAATCAAGCCGGGGCCACAGCTAACAAGTATGAGAAATAAATATGGCTATTAATTTTGTACCGCTAGATAAAGAAAAGCATAAAGACCTAAAGGTTGCGGTAAACACATCTTTCAGCTTTGCGAAAAATACACACCTTGCAGCAGCAACTATCCGTGAGTTTGCACAACTAGCTGCAACAATGCCGCTAGTGTTCATTGAAGACACTACGTCTAAGCGTCACCACGTCGTGACTATGCTTGGTATGGAACAAGGTCAAAACCTTTTTCTAACTGGCGACAGCTGGAGAGGCCCACACGTTCCAATGAACATCCTTCGCTATCCGTTTGATGTGCGTCCAGACGGCGACAAGCTTGGCGTTTACATAGATGAAAACTCTGACCTTATTTCTGACGAAGGCCAAGCGCTATTCACTGAAGCGGGTGAAGCAAGCGAGTTCCTAGATAGCCGTCAGAAATTCCTAGCAGACCTAGCGAATAGCGAAATGCTAACTCAGCGTTTTGTTGCTAAAGTGGTTGAACTAGACCTGCTTGATCAAATTCAAATTCGCCTTACCTACAAAGATGGTAAACAGCGCAATGTTACTGGCATGATGAGCATCAACGAGAAGAAGCTTCTTGAACTACCAGAAGATCAGGTGCTTGAGCTACACAAGCAAGGCTTCCTAGGTGCTATCTACGCAGTCATGATGTCTGTTGGGCAGCTAAACCGCCTTGTTGAGCTTTCCAACGACACAGAAAACCCAATTCGCAGCATGCAGCTTTCTGCGGTTAAAGCAGAAGAAGCAGCACCTGAAGCGGCGCCAAACGCGTAATCGCTCCCTCATTTTTAAGTTTAAAAACCCGCAAAGTTGCGGGTTTTTTTGTACCTAAAATTCACGTTCAGACTTCGTCATGTTTCGTTCAGAAACCGTTAAGTTTTAATGTCTTATCTTACATCTCGTTCCCAACACATTTTTAAGGACAAAAGACATGAACACTAACACTAATAAGCTAAAAACTACGCTAACTTCACTTTCAATTATCACCGCATCAGTATTCGCAATGACGGCTGCTCATGCAGCTACGCAAAACGAAGTACAAGTAACTGCCGTTGATTTTGAGGGGCTGAATGACAAACTCTACGGTGCAAGATATGTGCGCTACCTTGATGAAGTGAGCGGAAACAGCGGCGCTTACCTTATTAACCCTTATCTACAGCGCGTATCTAGTCTGTCTGGCGGCTACGCCACACTCGATGGTATTGATGTATTTAACCTAGGAAGTACTTTTTACCTAGACGATACTTGGATGCTTGCTATAGAAGGGGCTCACAGTAAATTTGACGAAGACTTTGGTGATGAGGATTACACCAATATCGATGTAAAAGTAGGGTTTAATTTGTCACGTCAATGGCAGATAGGCGCAGGTTTAATTTATCAGCGCGCCAATTATGAAATTAATGACGGTACAAATAGCTATAGCGAAAGTGAGAATGAAACTTCACCACTTGTATTTACACGCTATACTACGGTAGGTAACGGGGGAACGGGTTGGGACTTGACCGCCCAATATATTGCCGACGATGTTGATGTATTATCTGGAAGTGCGCGTTACTTCTTTAGCCCAGCTTTGAGTGTTCAAGGTAGCTATAGCTATACCAACGCGCCAGATGGCTTTGACAACTTAAAAACAGCAGGGGTGGCTTTAGATTACTGGGTAAATGAGCAGTTCTCAGTATCAGCAAGCTATGAAACCGATATCGACAGTGATATTGAAAGCGATGTCGCGTCACTTACGGCTTCTTACCGCTTTTAAAGCAAGTCAGCCACCAGATATTCATAGCTAGCAATTACTAACAATGAACTATCAGCTTCGGTTGGTAGTTCATTTTTTGCGTTTGTACCTATAAATCATTTTTAAGTTAACAAGCATCTTTAACGTAGTTAAAAACAGCCGTTCATCGATAAATTTGAAGTTTAATTTTCCCTGCCTGAATATTTTTTAATCTTTTTTACACGCCTAATCATACACTTCCTAAAACAACTGTATATAAAGACAGTTTAAACCCAGTGTTTATGCGGCTTTCACGCCTTTTTTCTACTTGACAGTGGGGATCATTGGTACCTAAACTGTAACTCAGTGGGTAAATGTGGCGAATTGTGGATCAAATCATCATCACTTTGCAGATTAGTACTCAAAAAACAAGAAAACCAAGAGCAAATAATAAAAGGCTAGGGGAATGTTCCGCGGCGCTAACGCAATCAATCTGGATACAAAAGGCAGACTGGCTATACCGACGAAGTATCGTCAGTCGCTGCTGGATGATTGTCAGGGACAACTAGTCTGCACAGTCGATACACAACAAAGTTGTTTGCTGCTTTACCCACTTCCCGAATGGGAAGAGATTGAGCTTAAACTCTCTAAACTTTCAAGCATGATCCCAGCCGAGCGTCGCCTTCAGCGATTGCTCCTTGGGTATGCCTCTGAAGGCGAGATGGACAAAAGCGGTCGTATTCTTGTTCCCACACCACTGCGAAAATTCGCAAAACTCTCAAAAGAAGTCATGTTAGTTGGTCAGTTAAACAAATTCGAAATTTGGGATGCCGATATTTGGGCACAACAAGTTGAAGCTGATATAGACACCGAACGCAAAGGCGAATTTGAACTTACCGAACGATTACAGGACTTTTCTCTATGACGCAGCCTAGCGAATTTAAACATATTTCAGTATTGCTTGATGAGTGCATTGAAGCCCTGGCGATTAAGCCAAGCGGTATTTATATTGATGCTACGTTTGGCCGTGGTGGGCATTCTGCACATATTTTGGATGCATTGGGCGAAAACGGGCGTCTTATCGCGTTTGACCGTGACCCACAAGCAATCAAAGCGGCAGAACGCTTTGCCGATGACAAGCGTTTTAGCATTATCCATTCACCGTTTGGTGATATGGCAGAAGAAATCGAAGCGCTAGGGTTAACCGGTAAGATTGACGGTGTGCTTATGGATTTGGGCGTGTCTTCACCTCAACTTGACGATGCCGAGCGTGGCTTTAGCTTTTTACGTGACGGCCCGCTGGATATGCGTATGGACACCTCTCGTGGACAAAGTGCTGCAGACTGGCTGGCTAGCGCCGAAGAACAAGACATTACGCAGGTTATTAAAGAGTTTGGCGAAGAGAAGTTCGGCAAACGCATAGCCCATGCCATCGTAAATACGCGCAAAGAAACGCCTATCACACGCACTGCTCAGCTAGCCAAGATCATCGACGAAGCGGTTCCTGTAAAGGATAAGTTTAAACATCCGGCTACCCGTGCATTCCAAGGCATTCGCATTTATATCAATGCGGAGCTGGAGCAACTTCGCGTGGGCCTTAAAGCGGCGACACAGGTGTTGGCGAAAGAAGGTCGTCTTGCCGTTATTTCGTTTCACTCGCTTGAAGACCGTTTAGTAAAACGCTTCATTAAGGATCAAAGTAAAGGGAAATCAGTACCACACAACTTACCGATTACTCAGGCTGAAATAGATGCAGATAAAGTGCTAAAAGCCTTGGGCAAAGCGATAAAACCTTCAGAACAGGAGATTGCGAACAACGTTCGCTCTCGCAGTTCGGTATTACGTGTGGCAGAAAAGTTATGACCAAAGCCGCGCCAGACAAGGCCAGCACTAATTTTAAATTACTGCTAATAATTGTTTCAGATTTGACCCGCAACAAGTTGCGGGTTTTGTTGTATTTAATGGTTATCGTAAGTGCAATGGCGGTAACGCTTAGCAGCCATCACAACAGACAGCAGGTCATTGCCCTTGAAGACCTCATGCAAGAGAAAGATGAGCTTGATGTTGAGTGGCGTAACCTTGTGCTTGAGCAACGTGCGTTAACCGAGCACAACCGCATAGAAAACCTGGTTGAAAAACAATTAGAAATGTACCGTCCAACCGCAGATGATGAAGTAGTGGTGAGGTTAAAATGAGTACAACCGCGCTTTCTCGCCAACGTAAAAAGACCGGTGCAAAACAAAATGTAACGCCAAGCTTAGTGCACTGGCGTTTTGTGGTTGTGCTTGTCGTAATCATGCTGGTTTTCGGCGTGTTGGCTGCCCGCGCGGCCTACATCCAAGTTATTGAACCAGACGAGTTAATTCAACAGGGTGACAACCGCACGCTTAGAACCCGAGATATGCCGACCTATCGCGGGCTTATTACCGACAGAAATGGCGTTGAACTAGCGGTGAGTGTTCCTGTCCGCGCAATTTACGCAGATCCAAAAATTATTCATGAAAATAACGGCTTTGAGGAAGAGCGCCGCTGGGAAGCGCTGGCGGATGTACTGCGCCAAGACGTGAATGAACTCAAAGAAAAAGTGGCAAACCCCAAACGCCGCTTCGTCTATTTACAGCGTCAGGTGTCGCCTGCCATGGCCGAGTACGTAGATAAACTGGACATTCCGGGCATCTATCTTCGCCGCGAAAGTCGCCGCTACTATCCTACAGGCGAAGTTTCAGCGCAGTTAATCGGCGTAACCGATGTTGATGACACAGGGGTTGAAGGCTTAGAGCGCATGTACAACGAGTGGCTAACGGGGACGCCAGGCTCTCGCAAAATTCGCCGTGACGCGAAAGGTCGTCAAGTTGAGATTTTAGAAACTACTTCAGGCGAAAAGGCCGGCGATTTACAGCTGACTATTGACCAACGTATTCAAGCTCTTGCTTACAAAGAGATAAAAGAAGCCATGATTTATTATCAATCAAGCTCGGCTTCTGCCATTGTTATCGATGTAAAAAGTGGTGATGTATTAGCCATGGTGAATGCACCGTCATTCAACCCTAACGATAGAAGCGATATTTCTGCGCACAGAATGCGTAACAGGGTTATTACCGATGCGTTCGAACCAGGCTCGGCGCTAAAACCGCTGGCCGTCCTTACTGCATTAGAGTTCGGTGAAGTGGAGCCTGAAGACTCAGTAAACACTCATCCAGGATGGATGCGATTAGGCGGCAGCCTAGTAAAAGATTCGCGTAACTACGGCGAACTTACGCTGGAAGAAATTATTCAGCATTCCTCAAATATGGGGACGTCGAAGCTGGCGCTTTCTGTGCCTAAACAGTTCCTGCTGGATACCTATTACAATATGGGCTTAATGAGCGATACCGGGCTTAACATGGCGGGTGAGAGTAGCGGTATCTTTCATGAGCGCAGTCGCTGGTCTGAATTTGAGCTAGCCACGCTGTCATTTGGATACGGCATCTCTGTAACTACAGCACAGTTGGGGCGTCTTTACGCAACGTTGGCAAATGGCGGTATAAAAACACCACTTAATATCATCAAGTCACCGGAACAACCGTCGTGGCAAGCTCAATCAGAACGGGTGATCAGCGAAGAAAACGCAAAAGCCATTGTTCAAATGATGGAAAGCGTCACTCAGCGTGGCGGCACGGCAACAAAAGCAGCGGTTCCGGGCTATCGCGTAGCAGGTAAAACAGGAACAAGTAGAAAAGCGGTAGCCGGCGGGTACGGTGAAGAGTACGTCAATATTTTCGCCGGTATTGCACCAGTATCTGACCCAAGATTAGTGACAATTGTATTGATCAACGAACCCGGCGGTGATTTGTATCACGCGGGGGATACCGCTGCACCTGTCTTTTCATCAATTATGGGTGGCGCATTGCACATGTTAAACGTTACGCCCGATGACAAGCAGGTTACATCTAGCCGCTTATTGAAAGGAGGTCAAAGTGGTAGTTAGTGCCTTTATTCAAAGTATAAAAGCTTTATTGGCGAAATTTGGTGTAGACGCCCCAGATATCCGCATTGAAGGTTTAACGCTAGACAGCCGAGAAGTGAATACACGCTTAGCGTTCTTAGCAATTAAGGGCCACGAACGTGATGGACGAGATTTCATACCCCAAGCAATAAGTTTAGGGGCCCGTGTAATTCTGGCGCAAACTGAAGACAGTAGTGCCCATGGTCAGATGGAAATGCGTGACCACAGCGTCATTATCTCGCTGTATGAATTACCACAAATGCTCTCTGCGTTAGCTGCTGCATTTTACGACTACCCTGCTCAGAAAATGACGACGGTGGCAGTGACAGGGACAAACGGAAAAACCTCAACAGTTCAATTGCTTACCCAGCTTAAGGATGCGTTAGGTACACGTAGTGCAAGCATCGGAACTCTAGGGAGCAGTGTGTTTGAAGGCGATGAAACCCAGTGGTCGAACACGCCGGCAGCAAACACTACGCCCGATGCCATACGTATGCAATATTTGTTGGCAGACTTTGTGCAAAGTGAAGTGCGCCATACGGCTTTCGAAGCAAGTTCTCACGCATTGGTTCAAGGTCGGCTTGGTACAGTAAAAACCGATATCGCTGTTTTCACTAACCTTACTCGAGACCATCTCGATTATCACGGCACCATGGAAGAGTACGGTAAAGCCAAGCGCTTGCTGCTTCAGCAGCCAGGTTTAAAGGCTGTGGTATTAAACGCTAATGATGATGAAAGTAAGAAGTGGGATGGTGCAGCAGATAAGTCGATCACACGCGTCTGGTCAGGTATAGACGAAAGTGGTCTGGATGGAAGCGGCGATAGTGAGTGCTTGCGAGCGCATAACAATCCTCAAAGTCGCCATTGTTTCGCCACAAATGCTTCTTATCATGCCGGTGGATGTAGTTTTGAGCTGGTGAGCTCGTGGGGAAGCGCTGCTATTTCGCTGCCGCTATTCGGGAAGTTCAATATCAGCAATGTACTTAGTGCTATAGGTACGTTACTCGCTGAAGGAGAGCGTTTTGATGACGTGGTTAACGCGGTAAATGCAATCACGCCCGTTCCCGGGCGAATGGAAGTTTTCCCTGTAACGGGTGCGGCTAACTTAGTGGTGGACTACGCGCATACGCCAGACGCTCTGGAGAAAGTGCTGTTAAGCGCCAAATTCCATACAACGGGCAAAGTGTGGTGTGTGTTTGGCTGTGGCGGAGACAGAGACAAAGGCAAGCGACCGTTAATGGGGCAGGCTGCCGAGGTTGGTGCTGACGCTATTGTGATCACCACAGATAACAGTCGCAGTGAAAGCCCTGAATCTATCGCCGAGGATATCATTGCGGGTTTGAAGAACCGTGAGCTGGCAGTGTCAATTCCCGATCGCGAGCAAGCTATTCGTCATTGCCTTGAGCATGCGCACGAAAGCGACATCATCATTGTGGCCGGAAAAGGCCATGAAGATTACCAAATTATCGGTGACAAAAAGACTAACTATAACGAACGTGCAGTTGTGGCGCGACTGCAACAGGAGTACAGCAAATGATAACAACAACGCTGTCATGGATAGCCGAAAAGGTTAATGGAAAATTATTGAACGATGCTGCTGACGTTGAAGTGTCAGCGGTAAGTACCGATACCCGCACCCTTGAAGATGGCGCAGTTTACTTAGCCTTGAAAGGTCCGAATTTTAATGGCCATGATTTTATTCCAACGGCAGAGAAAGCGGGAGCAAGTGCGGTTATTGCCAGTGAAAGCGTAGCGACCTCGTTACCTGTCATCATGGTTGAAGATACCAAAGAAGCACTTGGTCTATTAGGTGCGGCAGTAAAAGCTTATGTGGCGCCCAAAACGATTGCGATTACCGGAAGCAGTGGCAAAACCACCGTAAAGGAAATGTGTGCCGCTATTTTGGCGCGAAGAGGCAATGTATTAGCCACAAACGGTAACTTCAATAACGATATCGGCGTGCCGCTAACCCTTTTACGCCTAGAGCCTCAGCATGAATACGCGGTTATGGAGCTAGGCGCAAATCACATGGGTGAAATCACCTATACCACGAACCTCGTAAAGCCGGACGTAGCGACTATCGTAAACGCCGCCGCTTCTCATCTAGAAGGTTTTGGAAGTTTGCTAGGTGTGGCGCGCGCCAAAAGTGAAATTTTTAAAGGCTTAGGCAGTGATGGCGTGGCGATAGTTAACGTTGATAGTCAGTTTTCTGAATTTTGGCAAGGCAAACTTAAACAGACCAAAACGCTTACGTTTTCCCCGCAGCAGAAAAACGACGCTGACTTTAGAGCAGAAGATATCACTATTGGATTAGATGGCTGCGCCGCATTCCATTTGGTTTGCCCGCAGGGTGATATGTCTATTCAACTGACTATTCCTGGCGTTCATAACGTGGGTAATGCCCTTGTTGCTGCAGCGCTAACACTACAAGTTGGCGCCACATTGGAAAATGTGCGAGACGGTCTACTTGCTATGAAGCAAGTTAGCGGTCGCTTGAATGTGAAACAGCTTACCGAACAAGTTCGCCTATTAGATGACACCTACAACGCCAACGTAGCGTCTGTTAATGCAGCAATTGATACATTAAGCAGCTTTTCAGGCATCCGCGTTCTCGTGCTAGGCGACATGAAAGAGTTGGGTGAAAAAGCGCGTTTCTACCACGAGCAGGTAGGGGAATACGCTAAACAAAAAGGAATTAATTACCTGTATACCATGGGTGTTTTGAGTCAATCAGCCAGTGCTGTGTTTAATGAAAACGGTGGTCATTTCAGCGATGTTGAAAGTTTGTTGGCCGCAATGGAGAGTGATTTGTTAGTGCAGCAGCGCGATATTTCAATTTTAGTTAAAGGTTCACGCAGTTCCAAAATGGAACGTGTGGTAGAGGCGGTCGAGGCCTCTACGCTGGGAAAGCACGATAGCCGTCGGGAGCGAATAGCATGTTAATTTGGCTAGCCGACTGGCTGACACAATTCGATTCAGGGTTTAACGTATTTTCATACCTTACCCTTCGCGCAATTTTAAGCACGCTGACCGCATTGCTTATTGCCATTTTAATTGGCCCTAAGATGATTCGTTATTTGCAGCGCATGCAAATTGGTCAAACTGTACGAGACGATGGCCCACAAAGCCATTTATCAAAATCAGGCACGCCCACTATGGGCGGGTTACTTATACTCGCAGCAATTGTAGTAAGCGGCCTGCTTTGGGCTGACCTTACTAATCGTTATGTATTGGTAACCCTAACCGTGGTTGTGGCCTACGGTATTATTGGGTTTGTTGACGACTACAGAAAAGTGATCCGTAAAGATTCGAAGGGGCTTATCGCCCGTTGGAAATATTTCTGGCAATCTGTGGTTGCGTTAGGCGTTGCATTCTATCTATACAGCAGTGCAACAATAAGCGCTGAAACCTCACTACTGGTGCCTTTCTTCAAAGAAGTGTTCCCGCAGTTAGGTGCGTTCTTCATCATTATTACCTACTTTGCCATTGTAGGCACAAGTAACGCGGTAAATCTTACCGATGGATTGGATGGACTTGCCATTGTTCCCACTATATTGGTGGCAGGCGCATTTGCCATTTTTGCCTATGTGACAGGTAATGCGAACTTTGCTGAATACCTGAATATTCCTCATATTCCGCTCACCAGCGAACTGGTGATTGTGTGTACCGCTATGGTCGGTGCAGGATTAGGCTTTTTATGGTTTAACACGTATCCGGCACAAGTATTTATGGGTGACGTTGGCTCACTAGCGCTAGGCGGCACACTAGGTGTGTTAGCTGTATTAGTGCGCCAAGAACTCGTGTTAATCATCATGGGTGGTGTTTTTGTTATGGAAACCCTGTCGGTCATCCTTCAGGTAGGTTCTTACAAATTGCGTGGCCAGCGTATTTTTCGTATGGCGCCCATTCACCATCACTATGAATTGAAGGGCTGGCCAGAGCCGCGTGTAATAGTGCGTTTTTGGATCATTTCAATCATTTTGGTGTTGGTGGGTTTAGCTACCCTTAAACTTAGATAAGCGGTAAAGAGATAAATCGTAATGTCGTATAACGTACGTGAGCATAGTTATGTAGTCGGTGGCCTAGGTGTTACAGGTCAGGCTTGCGTGCGCTTTTTGTTGCAAAAGCAGGCAACGGTTAAAGCATTTGATACACGTGCTAATTTTTCTGCACCTGGTGATCTTGATACTGACATGCAAGCGTTTATGGCAGAGAAGGTCACTTGCACTGCCCTAAGCGAAGATTACTTTGATTGTGTAGACACCTTGGTATTAAGCCCGGGGCTTGCTCTGAATATTGAACAAGTGGCTTTAGCGCAAAAGTGTGGTGTTGAAGTGATCGGCGACGTGGAATTGTTCGCCCGTTTAAATGCCTCCACGAGTGGTGCTACGCCAGCTAAGCGCGTAGTAGGTATAACCGGCTCTAACGGTAAAACCACGGTTACTTTACTAGTGAACCATCTGCTCAAAAGCTGCGGCGTAAAAAGTATTGAAGCGGGTAACGTAGGCCGCCCTGTGCTTGAAGCGCTTCAAAGTGATGCAGATGTAGTGGTGATGGAGTTATCAAGTTTTCAACTTGAAACAACGTCTAGCTTGGTGCTCGAAGCTGCTACTGTCCTTAATATTTCCGATGATCACCTAGACCGTCACGGCACCCTTGAAGCCTATATCGATGCCAAGCATCGCATTTTTGATAACGCGAAATCTGCGATTGTATGGCGAGATGGTGAGCTTGTAGCGCCAGACGAGCAGATTATTGCTGACGCTAAGGGTAATGCTGCATCAAATGCAGTATCTGATGGCGAATCTAATGCCGCGTCTAATGAAGAGTCGCTAGCGTCAAAAAATATCGTTGAATATGGACTGGGAGAGTCGACCACAGGGTTTGCGATTGCGTCTTTTGACGGTGACGATAGTGCTCGTGACGATGAACAAAGTCTATATATAACGTTTAAAGGCGAAAAGCTTATAGCCCTTAGCGATATTCATTTTGCGGGCATGCACAACGTACTAAACATCATGGCTGCATTGGGTATCTGCCTTCAGCTAGGTGTTTCGCCAGCGCTCGCGGTTAAACACTTGTACAGTTTTAAATCTGCACCACATCGCTGTGTGGAAATAGCTCGTGTAAACGACATCCGTTATATCGACGATTCTAAAGCAACCAACATTGGCGCCACCGTCGCGGCCCTTGAAGGGTTAGCTCCGACTATACAAGGAAAGCTGATTCTTATTGCAGGTGGTGACGCTAAAGGTGCTGATATAGCCAGCCTCTCGCCTTATCTGACTAAATATGTCTCGCACGTGTTTGCATTGGGCAAAGATGCACACTTGTTTGAAAAGAGTTTTGCGCATACTACTCGTGTGGCAACCATGAAAGACGCCGTAAAAGCAGCAACAAGACTTGCTGCCCCTGGTGATGTTGTGCTGCTTTCGCCTGCGTGTGCAAGTTTAGATATGTTTAAGAACTATATGCATCGCGGTGATGTGTTTAAACAAGATGTACACGACCTACATAATTTACACAGTAAGGGCAAGGGCGCTGTGGGGGTTACATCATGATGACTGCCTCTACTAAACTTAGCGCGTTATTTGCCGCGAAGCACGACGGGCAGCCCTCGGCAACGCAACCCTATGATGTGACGCTGATATTAATTGCGCTTGCACTGATGAGCATTGGAGTTGTTATTGTTACCTCGGCGTCTATGCCGGTGGCCGATAGGCTGCACGACAATCCCTTCTATTTTGCTATTCGCCACGGTATTTACATTGTTGGGGCGATCGTTGCCGCTATGGTAGTGCTCAATTTGCCCATGCAGTTTTGGCGCATGACCAACCCTTATCTTCTGCTCGCGGCTATAGCGCTATTACTAGCAGTACTGGTAGTGGGAAGAACTGTAAACGGGAGCACCCGTTGGCTGGCTATTGGGCCTATCACTATTCAAGCTGCCGAGCCAGCTAAGCTCTTTTTCTTTGCATATTTGGCGGGTTATCTGGTTCGCCGCTACGAAGAAGTTACCGAAAATCTAAAAGGATTTATTAAACCCCTTGTCGTGTTCTTTGCGTTAGCGATGCTATTACTGCTACAGCCAGACTTAGGTACCGTCGTTGTGATGTTTGCAACCACAATCGGCCTGTTGTTTTTAGCGGGTGCACGACTTTGGCAGTTCTTCGCACTAGTGTTTGCAGGCATATTGGCAGTTGTAGCGCTTATCGTGTTTGAAGAATACCGAATGAAACGGGTTACCTCCTTTTTAGACCCTTGGGCTGATCCGTTTGGCGCTGGTTATCAGCTCACCCAGTCTTTAATGGCCTATGGCCGCGGTAACTGGTTCGGACAAGGCCTAGGCAATAGTTTGCAAAAACTGGAGTTCTTACCCGAAGCACACACTGACTTTGTTATGGCGATCTTAGCGGAAGAGCTGGGCTTCGTTGGTGTGCTTGCCGTACTCGGCCTAATTTTGTGGATGGTGTTGCGTGCGCTGAGCATTGGAAATAAGGCACTTGAAAAAGGGCGAGCGTTTGATGGTTACATGGCTTACAGCATAGGCATTTGGTTTAGTTTCCAAACGGCGGTAAATATTGGTGCAAGCGCCGGTATCCTGCCAACCAAAGGGCTAACACTGCCGTTAGTTAGTTACGGCGGTTCATCACTTATCATTATGTCAGTAGCGGTAGCCATATTACTTCGTATCGATTTTGAATTGAGGGTTGATGGCGTACAGGCGATTGGCCGAGGCGATAGCAAGTCCGGTAAAAGCAAAGCCCGCCGTAAAAAGCCTATTCCTACTAACGCGTCGCAATCTAAAGCGGCACATGCTGAAAGTTGGGCGAGTGCAGAGCACAAGAGCGACGAAGCTGACTTTTCTACAGTGACGGTTGAAGCTAAACCTAGCGCCAAAAGATCAAGCGCAGAAGATGAAGGAAAAGCTGGCATTAAAGCTATACTCGCGCGGATAGCGCAGGAGGCAGATAATGGCTAAGCGTTGCTTAATTATGGCTGGCGGTACAGGCGGACATGTTTTTCCAGGACTTGCAGTGGCAAACGCGCTTCGAAATGAAGGTTGGGACATTCATTGGCTAGGCACCGCCGAGCGGATGGAAGCGCAAGTTGTGCCTAAGCACGACATACCTATTCACTTTATTCCGGTAAAAGGGCTTCGTGGCAAAGGTGTTACGGCACGTCTTCAAGGTGCTGTTGCATTAGTTAAAAGCTTATTTTCTGCAAGACGAATTATAAAGCGCCTTCAACCTGATATCGTTGTCGGATTTGGTGGTTACGCTAGCGGCCCAGGCGGCGTTGCCGCAAAAAGCTTAGGTATTCCTGTGATAGTACATGAGCAAAATGCTGCTGCGGGCATGACCAATAAGCTGCTTAGTAAAATCGCAAGCCGCGTATTGCTTGGCTTTAACGATGCTAAAGAACAATTTTCAGGTGTAGGGGCTAAGGTGCATACTGTTGGCAATCCTGTCCGTGATGAAATTTGGCAGGTGAAGCCCAAATCTGTAGACATTGACACAGACGCTCGTGAAAACACCACAGAACATAAACAAGGCCTTAATTTACTTGTTGTAGGCGGCAGTTTAGGCGCGCAAATTCTCAATGAAACCGTCCCAGAAACATGCGGTGTACTCGATGGGTTATCGATAAAGCACCAGTGCGGTAAAGGTAACAGTGAAGGTGTTTCGCAGGCATATATGTCGGTGGGCGCAGATATGTCGAAAATCGATGTCAGTGATTTTATTGATGACATGGCCGCAGCTTATGAATGGGCAGACTTTGTTGTCTGTAGAGCCGGTGCGCTTACGGTAAGTGAAGTTGCAGCTGCCGGACGCGCGGCGATTTTCGTACCGCTACCTTTTGCGGTTGACGATCATCAAACAAAAAATGCGCAGTCGTTAGTAAAGCAAAATGCGGCATTAATGATCGCTCAATCAGTTTTAAAAGAAAATTTAGGGCAGGCGGTGCGTCAGTGGTTACAACACCCTGAAGACTGCTTAAAGATGGGCGCTGTAGCAAAAACATGTGCAAGCACTCATGCCACGGAACATGTAGTAAGCCACGTTAAAAGCGTGGTAGGAGTAGGGGACTAATGGTTTTTAAAACCCCATTTGAAAGCCCGCAAATGCGCAGGGTGAAAAATATATTCTTTATTGGTATCGGCGGTGCCGGTATGGGTGGTATTGCCGAAGTATTACTGAACGAAGGTTATGCTATTGCTGGCTCTGACATTCAAGAAGGGCCAATGACACAGCGCTTAAGCGAATTAGGTGCTGATGTGAAAATAGGCCACCGTGCGGAAAATGTCGAAGGCATGGACGTTATTGTGGTGTCTAGCGCTATCAATGAGCAAAATCCAGAGATTATTGTTGCTCGTGAAAAGCGCATTCCAATTATTCGCCGTGCAGAAATGCTGGCAGAATTGATGCGATTCCGCCACGGTATTGCGGTGGCGGGTACCCACGGCAAAACTACCACAACCAGTTTAATTTCAACGATTTTCGCAGAAGCGGAGTATGACCCTACGTTTGTTATCGGCGGTTTGCTTAACAGTGCTGGTACGAATGCGCGTTTGGGTAAAAGCCGTTATCTAATCGCAGAGGCTGACGAGAGCGATGCGTCGTTTCTTCATTTGCAGCCAATGGTTTCTGTGGTGACCAACATTGAAGCTGACCATATGGATACTTATGGTGGCGACTTCTCAAAGGTGAAAGATACCTTTGTTGATTTCTTGTCGAACCTACCGTTTTATGGTCAAGCCATCGTGTGCGGTGACGATGCAAATATCCAAGAAATTCGCCCTCGTATAGGTCGAAGCATTCTTACCTATGGTTTTGAATCACATAATGACTATCGCGCAGAAAATGTTTCTCTGTCATTCGGTAAAGCGAATTTTACGGTCATTCGCCCAGAACGCGAACCGCTAGATATAACGTTGAACCTCACCGGTAACCACAATGTGCTAAATGCCCTTGCTGCTATCGCTGTCGCAACAGATGAAGGTGTAGATGACGACGCTATCATTCGCGCATTAGCCAGCTTTGGTGGAATAGGTCGTCGTTTCGAGCAGTTAGGTACGTTTAATACCAGCAAAGGTGAGGTGTGTTTGGTGGATGATTATGGTCACCACCCGACGGAAGTAAGGGCGACTATCGCTGCGGCTCGTGCAAACTGGCCTGATAAGCGCTTAGTAATGGTTTATCAACCACATCGCTTTACGCGAACCCGCGACCTTTACGAGGACTTTGTTGAAGTACTGTCGAGTGTTGATGCCTTGTTGCTTCTGGATGTATATGCTGCCAGTGAACAACCTATTGAAGGCGCTGACAGTAAAGCGCTATGCCGTTCCATTCGTCAGCGCGGTCAAATAGAGCCTGTATACGTAGGTGACAAAGACGCCTTACCAGCTATTTTGGCGAATATCATGCAAGATGGCGACATCGTTATGACCCAAGGGGCGGGTAACATCGGACAAATTGCTAAGCTCTTAGCTCGTCACGCGCTAGAGCCGATCACACTTGCAAAGGAAGGGGAATAAGATGTTTACACCTTCAGTAAGTATTCACTCACAGAAAACCCACTCGCCGAACGAGTATGGCAAAGTAGCTGTGCTGCTCGGCGGTGACTCTGCTGAACGGGAAGTATCGCTTAATTCGGGCAATGCGGTGTTAAATGCATTGTTACGACAAGGCGTAGATGCGTTTGCGTTTGACCCAGCAGAGCGACCTCTGACCGACCTTATCGACCTCAACGTTGATAGAGCACTAATTATGCTGCACGGTCGCGGTGGTGAAGATGGCTCTATGCAAGGAGCCCTTCAGTTCCTAAAAATCCCCTACACGGGAAGCCGAGTTTTAGGTTCTGCGCTGGCAATGGACAAAATTCATACTAAGCAAGTGTGGCAAAGTTTAGGCTTACCCACTGCAAAATATGAAATTGCTGATAAAAGGCACTTTGAAGCTGGTAAGTGCAGCGCTATAATGGATAAATTGGGGAATGAAGTCATGGTAAAACCGGCCAGAGAAGGGTCGAGTATTGGCATGGCGAGAGTGACAAGCGCTAAACAGCTCGAAACTGCCATTCAGGACGCCTTTAAATACGATAATCAAGTCCTGTTGGAGCAGTATATAGATGGCCCCGAATTCACTGTTTCTGTATTGCAGGGACAGGCGTTGCCGTCTATTCGCATGTCTACTCCACATACATTCTATGATTATGCTGCGAAATATCAGGATAATACAACAGAATACTATTGCCCAAGCGGCTTGTCTGAAGAGCAAGAAGCACAGCTATCAAAACTAGCATCCCGTGCTTTTGATGCTATTTCTGGCAGCGGCTGGGGTAGAATTGACGTTATGCAGGACAACCAAAGGCAATTTTATTTGCTAGAGGCGAACACAGTGCCTGGCATGACAGAAAAAAGTTTGGTGCCGAAGGCAGCCAAAGTTGCAGGACTAACTTTTGATGAACTGGTATTAAGTATTCTTTCTACCAGTTTTGATGACGTTGCAAACAAGGCGTAAACGTGGCTGATACCAACACTAATCAAGGTAAGCCCGCTTCTGCAAAGAGTGGCAAAAGTAAAACGGCAGTCTGGGGCGGCGTCGCTTTCTTACTGTTTGTTATTGCTGGATTAGTGTTTGGTGGGCTTAAAGCAAACCAGTATTTGCAGGATGAACAGCAAATGCCGGTACAGGTTATCGATTTTTCTGGTGATTATCAGCACATCGATATTACCAAGCTAGAGCGGTTAATACGCAAGGCGCAGCCTGGAAGCTTTTTCGCGCTTGATGTCAACGAAGTATTTGAGCTTGTTGAAGCGCAGCCTTGGGTTTATCGCGCGTCAGTAAGAAAAAAGTGGCCAAATACGTTAAAAATTTATTTGGTTGAGCAGCAGCCGGTTGCGCAATGGAATGAAGATTTGTTGTTAAACCCTTATGGCGATACGTTTAACGACGAAGGCGTGAAGTTAGACTTACCGCGCCTTTACGGCCCGGGTGGTAGCGAAAAAACCGCCCTTGAAGGCTACAACGCCATGCACGCGTTGATTGCGACGACGGATATGACGTTAGACGAGCTGTCCTTAAGCGAGCGATTTGCATGGCAAGTGCAGTTGAAAAACGGCATTAAATTGAATTTAGGACGTCAGGAGTTTATCGATAGGCTACAACGCTTTATTGATGTTTATCCACTTCTGGCGCAACAAGAGAAGGCGGTGAAATACGTCGACCTTCGCTATGACACGGGCGTAGCAGTCGGATGGAAAGACGACAGCGCCACAGATGAAGAGAGTTAAGGAAACCATGTCAAAACCTGCTGAACGCAATTTGATTGTAGGACTAGATATCGGCACCAGCCAAGTAAAGGCCGTGGTGGGTGAATTACTAGAAGATGATCAAATCAGTATTGTTGGCGTGGGCACCCATGCATCGAAAGGCATGGATAAGGGCGGCGTTAACGATTTGAACCTGGTGGTTAAATCAGTCCAGCGTGCTGTAAACGAGATGGAGTTAATGGCAGATTGCCGTGTGTCTTCAGTTTTTATGTCTATCTCGGGACGACACGTTAAGTGCCAAAATGAAAATGGCATGGTACCGATTAACAATCAGGAAGTAACACAAGAAGACGTAGATAACGTTATTCATGCAGCGCGTAGTGTGCCAATTGCAGCGGAACGTCGTTTACTACACGTGTTACCACAAGAATTTACTATTGATGTGCAGGAAGGGATTAAGAACCCTATCGGTATGTCAGGAGTAAGAATGGAAGCGGATGCTCACATTATTACCTGTGCCGACGATATGGCGAAAAACATGGTGAAATGTGTTGAGCGTTGTGAACTTAATGCCGATCAGCTGATCTTTTCAGCGTTGGCATCAAGTTATGCGGTACTGACTGACGACGAGCGCGAGCTTGGCGTATGCGTGGTTGATATCGGTGGTGGTACTATGGATATGGTTATCTACACTGATGGCGCTATTCGCCACACGGCGGTAATACCGGTTGCGGGTAATCAAATTACCAGCGACATCGCTAAAATATTTAGAACGCCTATTAGCAATGCAGAAGAAATTAAGGTGAATTACGCCTGTGCATTGAAAGATATGGTGAGTATGGAAGACAGCATTGAAGTACCTAGCGTAGGTGGACGCCCAGCTAGAGTGATGTCTCGCCATACGTTAGCTGAGGTTATAGAACCTCGCTATCAAGAGCTTTTTGAGCTGGTACATGATGAAATTCGTGCCAGCGGTCTGGAAGAGCAAATCGCAGCAGGTCTTGTACTTACTGGCGGTACCGCTAAGATGGAAGGAGCTGTGGAATTTGCCGAAGAACTTTTCCAGATGCCCGTGCGCGTGGGCAAACCCATCAACGTAAAAGGCTTGTCCGAATATGTTGATGATGCTGGCTTTGCGACAGTCGTAGGACTGCTGCAATATGGCAAAGTACAATCTGATAATAAGAAGTCCAGTACGCAGAAGACCGGTGAAAGTTTATTTCATCGAGTGCAAAGCTGGTTTAAAGGTGAATTTTAATTTTATTTTGGGGGCGCTATAGCTACGGCATCAAGGCTAGCAGGAAGCAATTAGCCTAAGGGAATGACCTGGCGTAGTGTTTAAAAAGACGTACAACCGGAGAGTAAGTATGTTCGAATTAATGGATAGTCACGGCGAAGAAGCCGTAATCAAAGTCATCGGTGTCGGTGGCGGCGGCGGCAATGCCGTTGAGCACATGGTGTCTCAAAGCATTGAAGGCGTGGAATTTATTGCAGTTAACACCGATGCACAGGTGCTTCGTAGCTCAAGTGCCGACGTTACACTTCAAATTGGCTCAAGTGTAACGAAAGGGTTAGGTGCGGGTGCTGATCCGAACATTGGTCGAGAAGCAGCACAAGAAGACAGAGAAACCATTCGTCAGGCGCTAGACGGTGCAGATATGGTTTTCATCACTGCCGGTATGGGTGGTGGTACAGGTACGGGTGCAGCGCCAGAAGTGGCGAAGATTGCACGTGAAATGGGTATTCTTACGGTAGCTGTGGTAACTAAGCCATTCCCATTTGAAGGTAAAAAGCGTACTTCGTTTGCGGAACAGGGCATTGTCGAACTGTCTAACAACGTTGACTCGCTAATTACCATTCCAAACGAAAAACTACTTAAAGTAATGGGTCCGGGCACGCCGCTTCTTCAAGCGTTTAGCGCAGCAAATGACGTATTACGCGGTGCAGTTCAAGGTATTGCCGAGCTTATCACCCGCCCTGGCCTTATCAACGTTGACTTTGCAGACGTACGTACTGTTATGTCTGAAATGGGTAAAGCCATGATGGGTAGTGGTGCTGCAAGCGGTCCTGATCGTGCAGAAGAAGCTGCTGAAGCAGCGATTGCTAGCCCGCTTCTTGAAGATATCGATTTGTCAGGTGCGCGCGGTATTCTTGTGAATATTACGGCAGGTCCAGATTTCGCTATTGACGAGTTCGAGACTGTAGGTAACGCCGTTAAAGCGTTTGCTTCAGAGAACGCCACAGTGGTTGTTGGTACGGTTATCGATATGGAAATGACAGACGAGCTTCGCGTAACGGTTGTTGCAACCGGTATTGGCGCAGAGCGCAAGCCTGACATTTCGCTAGTTAGCTCTGAAGGTTCTCGTCTAACTCAGCCTGCAAAAGAATACGGTAACACGCAATCAAGTGAGCCACGTTCTGCAGTAGGCGGTACAGAGGGCAACCAGGCGCTAAAAGCTGATGATAGTGCGCAGCCAGACAACGATTTGGAATATTTAGATATTCCTGCGTTTCTTCGTAAGCAGGCAGACTAATTTAGCTGCCTGAAACGGAAGGGAATTATTTTGCGTTTGTGATGTCTTACCTAGTAAGGTGTATTTACACAACGTGAAAAATTTCGCGTGGATAGGTTGATTAAATACGTAATCTGACAGAGTTAAATCCGTCAGATCGGGTGTTTTTTGACATGTGAGTAATAACTCACTATAATTCGCGCCCGCTTTTTTAATAGGTAAAAGCTTAAGCAGATGATTAGACAACGTACAATCAAGCAATCGGTACAAGAGACCGGAATTGGGCTTCATAAAGGGGAAAAGGTCACAATGACTCTCCGACCTGCGCCAGCAAACACGGGTATCGTGTTTAGGCGTGTTGACCTTGAACCACATGTTGACATACCTTCGCGTGCGAACGCGGTAGGTAATACCATGCTGTGTACGTGCCTGAACAACGAAGACGGTGTAACTATCCAAACGGTAGAGCACTTAGCGTCTGCACTTGCAGGTTTAGGTATCGATAACATTATTGTTGAAGTAGACAGTAACGAGCTGCCAATTATGGACGGAAGTGCTAGCCCGTTCGTATTCTTACTTCAATCTGCCGGTATCGAAGAGCTAAACGCGCCTAAGCAATTTATTCGTATTAAAAAGCCAGTTCGTGTAGAAGATGGCGATAAGTGGGCCGAATTAGTGCCTTATGATGGTTTCCGCGTTGATTTCCAAATTGACTTTGATCATCCTGTGATCAGTCAAACTCGTCAGCATATGGTGATGGATTTTGATTCATGCTCATATGTGAACGAAGTAAGTCGTGCCCGTACCTTCGGCTTTATGCGTGACTTAGAGTATATGAACGCTAACAACCTAGCGTTAGGTGGCAGCATGGAAAATGCTGTAGCGCTAGACGAATTCCGCGTGCTTAATCCTGAAGGGTTACGTTACGACGATGAATTCTTAAAGCACAAGATTTTGGATGCTATTGGTGACTTGTACCTTGGCGGCCACAGTCTAATTGGTGAATTGCGTGCGTACAAAACAGGCCATGGTCTGAACAATAAGCTATTAAACGCAGTACTTGCGCAAAAGGAGTGTTGGGAGTTCGTGACCTACGACTCGCAGGAAACGGCACCAATTCGTTATGCTCAACCCGCGTTAGCGTAAAAATTTGAAAAGCCGCCTAACGGGCGGCTTTTTTTCATATGGCAATTACTGAAATAAATGATACAGTAGCCGAATAATTAATATAAATTTCACCCATGTGACATAAAAACTATAGGTCGAAGGTTGTCGCCTTTGGCTAAAAACACATTCATCGTGGTATGAAGTGGTATGAAAAAAAGTGGCGTGAAAAAGCAACATTCTTCGTGGTATGAAACTAACAATTACACTTGCAGGTAAAAATAAACGCTACAGACACAGTATTAGTGTCCGTACGCTCGTGAGCGCAACCGTGCTCTCGTCTATTTTTATGCTAGTGTCGAGCCGGTCAACAGAATCGGTCTCTGAAGATGTTGCTCGTGTTCGTTTAGCGCAAACTGAAGTCAGCGAAAAACAGAAAGACGTTGAAGCGCTAAAACAGCAAACCACAATAAAATTAAAAGCTTTGCTTTCTCACGTTGCAGAGCTATCTGCGCAAGCTACCCTGCTGGACGAGAAAGGTAAGCAAATTGCAACAGAATTAGGTATGTCAGCGACTGACCTGGACGCTTTCGTACCGGTATCGATACCGGATAACCTTCAAGACGATCCCATCCTTCACGAAATAGCCAAACTAGAGCAATCACTCGATTTAAAGTCTCAACAGTTGTCTATGCTTGAAAGTTTGGTCAGGGGTCACCATATCAACGAACAGAGCCAATTATCTGGTCGTCCGATAAAGTCAGGGTGGTTGTCTTCTTATTATGGTATGCGGGCCGACCCGTTTACCGGCGAACCAACCATGCATAAAGGGTTGGACTTCGCAGGTAAAGCTGGGGAAAACGTGGTGGCAACTGCTGCAGGTATTGTTACCTGGGCAGGAGAGCGCTACGGCTATGGCCAACTAGTAGAAATTGATCACGGTGATGGCTATGTTACCCGCTATGGGCATAACGACACCCTTACTGTTTCAATAGGCGATGTGGTAACTAAAGGGGAACCTATCGCGAAAATGGGCAATACGGGGCGCTCTACGGGCGTTCATGTTCACTACGAAGTAATAAGAAACGGAAAACAAGTCGATCCTCTGCCTTTTGTCTACAAAAAGTAGCATAGGTAGCAGCCAGGTAATTCTCGTAGACGGTGCCTTTATTTATTAAAAGTCACCTAAAACGAAGAAGCATAATTTTAGAACATCGCAAAACACAACGTGGTTACCGTTGTGTTTTATACGTTTAATTTAGCTGTGCACATTGTGCGGCGCCTCGACAAGTAGTGGAATAATAAAGCTAATGTTTTCAAGCATCCTTCGAAAAGTATTCGGTAGCAGAAACGACCGACTATTAAAAAAATTACGCAAAAACGTAGATGCCATCAATGCACTGGAAGCAGAATTTGAAAAGCTTTCCGATGAGGCGCTAAAGGCTAAGACAGACGAATTTAAAGCGCGCATTGAAAAGGGTGAAACCCTTGACGATATTCTTGTAGAAGCCTTCGCTACCGTGCGTGAAGCAAGTAAACGGGTTTACGGTATGCGTCACTTCGACGTGCAGATGCTAGGCGGTCAAGTACTTCACCAAGGTAAAATTTCAGAAATGCGCACGGGTGAAGGTAAGACGCTTACTGCTACCTTGCCAACTTACCTTAATGCTTTGTCTGGCAAAGGAGTTCACGTTGTTACTGTGAACGATTACCTTGCACGTCGTGATGCTGAGTGGAGTAACCAGTTATTTACATACCTAGGTATGCGCGTTGGCTGTAACGTGCCTGGTATGTCGCCGCAGCAAAAGCGTGAAGCTTATCAAGCTGACGTAACCTATGGTACGAACAACGAATTTGGTTTTGACTACCTTCGTGACAATATGGCATTTAGCCCACAAGATCGCGTACAGCGCCCGCTTAACTATGCGGTAGTGGATGAAGTTGACTCAATTCTTATCGACGAAGCCCGTACACCACTTATTATTTCTGGTCAGGCTGAAGATAGCTCAGAGCTGTATCGCCGTATCAACACCATTATTCCTAAACTTGTTCAGCAAGAAAAAGAAGATGAAGAAGGTCAAGAGGGCGATGGTGACTACACGATTGACCTTAAGGCAAAACAAATTCATCTTACCGAGCGCGGTCAAATTCACGTTGAGGAAATTCTTCAACAAGAGGGCATGCTACCTGAAGGCGAGTCGCTGTTTGCTGCAGGTAATATTTCACTACTTCATCATATTAACGCTGCGCTTCGTGCACACAAGTTGTTTGCTAAAGACGTAGACTACATCGTTAAAGAAGATCAAATCGTTATTGTTGACGAGCATACGGGTCGTACGATGGAAGGCCGTCGCTGGTCTGAAGGTCTGCACCAAGCTGTAGAAGCGAAAGAAGGGGTTCGTATTCAAAACGAAAACCAAACCCTTGCGTCAATTACCTTCCAGAATTACTTCCGCTTGTATAACAAGCTTGCGGGTATGACAGGTACAGCAGATACAGAAGCCTTCGAATTTAACCATATTTACGGCTTAGAAACGGTAGTTATTCCGACAAACCGTCCTATGCAGCGTAAAGATATGGCTGACCTCATCTACCTAACGGCAGAAGAAAAATACGAAGCCATTGTTGAAGACATTAAAGAGTGCGTTAAACGCGGTCAACCTACGCTTGTAGGTACAGTATCTATCGAGAATTCAGAACTCATTTCTCGCATTCTTAAGAAGTCGAAAATTCCTCACAAGGTACTAAACGCTAAGTTCCACGAACACGAAGCAGATATCGTTGCTCAGGCTGGTAAGCCAGGCGCTGTTACGATTGCGACTAACATGGCAGGTCGTGGTACCGATATCGTGTTAGGTGGTAACTGGCAGGCAGAAGTAGAGAAGATTGAAAATCCAACTGACGCGCAAATCGAGAAGATCAAAGCTGAATGGAAAGAAAGCCATGACGCTGTGCTTGCCTCAGGTGGTTTACACATTATTGGTACAGAGCGTCACGAGTCTCGCCGTATTGATAACCAGCTTCGCGGTCGTTCGGGCCGTCAGGGTGACCCGGGTTCAAGCCGTTTCTACCTTTCATTAGACGACGCACTTATGCGTATCTTTGCCTCTGAAAAAATGGGCAACATGATGAAGCGTTTGGGCATGGAGCGCGGTGAAGCCATTGAGCATCCGTGGGTAACTCGCGCCATTGAAAATGCACAGCGAAAAGTAGAAGGTCGTAACTTCGACATTCGTAAGCAGTTGCTTGAATACGATGATGTGGCTAACGACCAGCGTAAAGTTATTTACGAACAGCGTAATGAACTTCTTGATGAAGGTGATATTAGCGAGACTATCGCAGCTATTCGTGAAGATGTTATTTCAAGTGTTGTCGATGAGTACATTCCGCCACAGTCTCTTGAAGAAATGTGGGATGTAAGCGGACTTGAAGAGCGCATGCGTGCCGATTTCGCCGTAGACTTACCAATCAAGACCTGGCTTGAAAATGACGACAAACTTTACGAAGAGAAGCTTCGAGAGCGCATTCTTGGTGAAGTCGTTGATGCCTACAAGCAGAAAGAAGCGGTAGTGGGTGAGCAGGTACTGCGCCAGTTTGAAAAAGCGGTAATGCTACAAAACCTAGACAGCCATTGGAAAGAGCATTTGGCGGCAATGGATCACCTGCGCCAAGGTATTCATTTACGCGGCTATGCGCAGAAAAATCCTAAGCAAGAATACAAGCGTGAGTCGTTTGCCTTGTTCTCACAAATGTTAGAAGCGCTTAAAGTTGAAGTGATCACTATTCTTGCGCGTGTAAAAGTACAAGCTGAAGAAGACGTGCAAAAAGTAGAAGAACAGCGTCGTCAAGCTGACGATGTGCCTAAGAACTTCGAGCATGAAGAAGCGAACGCAACGCCAGAAGAGGCAAGTGACAAAGTACGTACACAAGTTCGCGAAGGTGCGAAAGTAGGCCGTAACGACCCATGTCCTTGTGGCTCGGGTAAAAAGTATAAGCAGTGTCACGGCAAGCTTAAGTAATGAAAGTGGTACACGTTGCCGTGGGCGTTATCGCCCGCGGCGATGAAATATTCATTACTCTTCGCCCTGACAATGTTCATCAGGGCGGAAAATGGGAATTTCCTGGCGGCAAAGTAGAAGAGGGTGAGACCGTTCTACAGGCGCTGAAGCGAGAGCTTGCTGAAGAAGTTGGGATTATTGTGAACCGCAGCGAGCCGGTAATAGTGATAACCCATGATTACGGCGACAAGCAAGTTAAACTAGATGTTCATCGTGTCTATGACTTTGCTGGAGAACCTCATGGTAAAGAGGGACAGCAGTCTCAATGGGTGAACGTGCAGGCGCTTAACGCAGCAGACTTTCCGGCAGCTAACGTTCCTATCATTAGTGCACTGCAGTGAATGCGATCTAAATAGCAACAAACCAAAGCGGCCAATGGCCGCTTTTTTATTATACCTAAGTATAAACTACTCATTTTCAAACATTTTCTTTTCGAAAAAAAATCATGCCTCTTACCAGGTTCTTAGACTTTTGTACTTTGACAAAATTGCCATTCTCGCCTTGCACACCTTCTGTTATATAAGCTTTTGTTTTTATACAGTAATAGTTATTAGTGTCATTTATGACATTGGTGACATTTTGTGGTTGGCAGGTGTAAGCGGTTGCGTTGGGTACTTATATTCATATAAACGTATTCGAGTTTATACTTAAAGGGGGCGAACTTTAACCGATATTTAATTCGTGCATTACCAGCCGTTTACATATCGAGGTTAATTATGGCGCTCAAAAAAACATCAGACCCAGTCGCTGCACCCACCGTTCAAGTGGATGCGAAAATGAGAAAAGAAGCTGAAGAGCAGCGCCGAAAAGCTCGAACGCTGGCAAGGCAACAGCAAGCCGCGGAGCGCGTAGCGTCGGCTACGACTGAACTAGTCAGCGGTGTAAATCAAGCTTCCAGTGCTACCGACCAATTGTCAACCGCGGTAAACGAGATAGCGGCGGGGGCTGAGGAATCAAGCAGTGCCAGCCAAGAAAGTTTAGCGGCTGTAACGCAAATATCGGGCGGCCTAGTTGCGCAGCTTGAGTTAGCGGGCGCAACCATGGATAAAACTAATGAGCTTCAAACGTATTTGGAACGCGTGGTCGGAGATCTAGGCACCATGATGACCAGTGTTAAGACTGCTTCAGAACACCAATCGCGTTCGGTCGTGATGATGAGCGAGTTAGAACAACAAGCATCTAACATTGGCGAGGCTGTTAAACAAGTCACTCGTATTGCTGATCAAACCAATCTTCTCGCCCTTAATGCTGCTATCGAAGCCGGCCGAGCCGGTAAACATGGTAAAGGTTTTGCTGTAGTGGCTGACACGGTTCGTGCTCTTGCGGAAGTGTCTGACAAAAGCGCCGCTGACATTGCCAAGCAAATCGAAAAAATTCAGGAACAATCAAACCGAGTATCCGATGCAGTTAAGTCGTCTTCCGAAGCCGCACTCGAGGAAGTAACAAAAGGTGAGGCTGTCACCGAGCAGTTAGTCACTATCAAAGATGATATGAAGTCGATTGCAGATGGCGCGGATGAGCTACAAGCGCAAGTTAAATCCATGGATGCCGCAGCCAAAGAAATTCAGCAAGGTTCAGAAGCCATCTCTTGCGCAGCAGATGAACAATCTACGGCAGCGCAAGAAGTATCTTCCAACGTATCTGAGCAGAGCGTTGCATTATCGCAGGCGGAACAAGCTGCGCAGTCGCTCGAACTTATAACCGAAGAGCTTAAAAACAGTACTGATATTAATAAAAGTGCAGAAGAGGTCGCGTCCTCTGCAGAAGAATTATCAGCGACACTAGAAGAGATTAATCGCTCATCTGGCGAAATAATGACTGCTCTTACACAGGTCAACAACGGGTCGCAACAAGCAGCGAGTTCGGTAGACCAAGCTGTTGGTAATATTGACTTATTGCGTGAGGGCGTTGATAAGGCGTCGTCTCAGTGCGATGTAGCTCTAGAGAAAGGTAATGCAATAAAGGAACTCTTGAAAGAGAACCGCGCGCTTATCGAAGGCATGGTAAGTGGCATTAACTTGGCTCTTGAAACGAGTAAAGAGAACGTAAGCGCCATTAATGAAATGGAAACCATGACACGTCAAATCGACAAGGTCATTGACACCATCACAACCGTTTCGGTTAAAACCAGCATGCTGGCGGTGAATGGCGCAGTCGAAGCGGCAAGAGCGGGTGAATACGGTAAAGGATTTGCGGTTGTTTCAGCTGACATTCAAAGTTTAGCCGACGAAGCAGCTGAAAATGTGGAACAAATAAAAGACCTCATCAAAGCCATTCAAGATCAAACAGTGAGTGTAAAAACCGACCTTACCAACGTAGCCGAGAGTGCATCACGAGAAGTGATGAAGGCAGTACAAACAACCAAAGACGTAGAAAAGATAGCAGTCGATATCTCTGAGGTGGTGGAGTACAACCAAGCCATGAAAGACCGGGGTGAGGAAATTGCCGCAGGTGTTACACAAGCGCAAAAAGGCCTTGAGCAGATTGCAGCCGCCAACGAGCAGGCAAGCAGCAACTGTCAGCAAGCACTCAATGCAGCTGAGCAACAGAGTAAAGGCATGGAGATCCTTGCAAAATCTATCGAAGAAATTGCCTCGGTAGCAGATGAAATGCAAAACGGCTAACGGTTCACCTTGTCAGAGGAGTCTTTCTTATGACTGATGTTTCAAATGTAGAAAGTCCTGAAAATTTTCAGGACGACAAGAGTGACGGTGAACAGCAATTCGTTTCCTTTCTTGTGAATGAAGAGCGTTTTACCTTTCCTATGCACTCTGTAGGCGAAATAATACGTGTTCCTACCGTAGTGTCAGTGCCACTTGGACCTGCTCAAATGATTGGGTTAGCCAACCTAAGAGGTAATGTTTTACCTGTATACGATCTAAGCATGATTCTGTTGGGTGTAAGCTCACAAATTACCGATGTGACTCGCGTGGTAGTTGTAGAATCGGAACTCGGTAGCGTCGGATTTATGGTTGACAGGGTACTGAAAGTCTTTGGGGTGCCCAATGACACGGTAATTGATAAAAAATCGATGACCGAATCTATCGCCTATGAATACATGCAGGGCATTATCAAGCAAGATGACCAGCCGGTAGAACAAATACTCGATGTATCGTCTTTGGCTAGAGCACAAGCGGTAACAAAGCAGGATGGCAATACGATGCAGCTGTCGGGAATGCATCATATTGACAGCGACGACGAGATTGTTGAATCAGATGACCACAGCCTTCAGCAACTGGTTTGCTTTTCTCTTGAAGATCAAGAGTTCGCATTTCATTTACAAGATGTAGAAGAAATTGTTCGTGTACCCAATGAAATTTCCCAGCTTCCAGAAAGTGCACCATCAGTGCTAGGGCTAGTGAATTTGCGAGGTCGAATAATTCCCATCGTTGATTTAGCAAACTGCATTGGCATGGTCCATACGGAAATTAATGAGGCCTCACGTATTGTTATCGCTCAGAACAGCGAGTTCGGCAGCGTAGGGTTTGTTGTTGCCAAAGTGAGCAATGTGGTTTCCATTTCTGAAAGCGAGCTAGAGGCCGTGCCTTCTGTCTGCAATGACGGCGCTGAGTCAGGGATTCTTGAGTCAGTGTACAGAAGCGATGGCGGCAAGCGACTTGTCTCGATAATTAATTTAACCAATGTCTACAGCCGAGCGCTTATGACAGCGTTGAGTTCGCTGGATGAAGATATAAAGCAGGAGTCGCAGATGAGCGAGAATAACGATGCCGCCATCAATGAAGATGATTGCGAGCAATACGTCATATTCTGGATTAATGGTCAGGAATATGGCGTAAGCATTGATGATACCCAAGAAATAACCCGAGTACCTGAAAAGCTAGAGAGCATTCCAAGTACCCCTGATTATTTAAAAGGGATTGTAAATCTGCGCGGTACGGTGCTGCCTGTCATCGACTTAAGAAGTCGTCTAGGCATTCCAAGCAGTGAATCATCTGAACGTCAGCGAATTGTTGTGTTAACGAAGGATAAACAGCGCACTGGCTTCATTGTTGATGGCGTAGCAGAGGTAAAAACTGTGGTCAAGCAAACCATTGAAACAGCGCCTTCTTTGTCAGAAATGCAGTCTGAATTTTTAAGTCGATTAATAAAATTAAACGATGAAAAGCGCATTATTCAAATTATAGAGCCGAATGTTTTATTAAATGACAACGCTGTGGCTCAAGCGCAAACGCAGTGCTAGCTGCCTAGGCTATCTTACTTGGTTAATTAATAGGAGATGCTATGTCGGTAAAGGTCCTTGCGGTGGACGACTCTGCGTTAATGCGCAAACTCTTTACTCAATTGTTTGAAAAAGAGGGGTTTACAGTCCAGGTTGCAAGAAACGGTGAAGAAGCGCTTTCTAAAGCGGTAGAGTTTAAGCCCGATTGTATTACGCTTGATATTAACATGCCTGTGATGGACGGTATGACATGTTTGGCTTTATTAAGAAAACTATATCCATGTCCTACTATTATGGTTTCTTCGCTAACGCAAAAAGGTGCGGCTATTACTCTTGAAGCATTAGCATTAGGCGCCAGTGACTTTGTACTGAAAACAGGGGGCACTGTTAGCCGAGACATTTCTGACATAGAAACGCCGTTAATCAACAAAATAAATGCGTTAGCAAAGACGGGAAGGGCACAGCGCCCCACTATCAAAGCGCCCCCCGTCGTGAAGCAGCGTGTAGTAAGAAATAATAAAAGTACGCCCTTTGAAATTGTAATGATAGGGGTCTCGACCGGAGGACCGAGGAAACTGGAGCACCTGGTAACCAATATTTCACCCACATTTCCAGTACCCATTGTGATATCACAGCATATGCCTGCTTCGTTTACCCAAGCATTGGCCAAGCGACTCGATGGATTAAGCCCACTAAATGTTGTCGAAGTTGACTCAAGAATGGTTCTTGAAGCGGGCAAAATCTACTTAGCGAAGGGCGATGCTGATTTAGCTTTTGCTAAAGCGGGTGCGGATATTCACGTTCGACCCGTACCAGCGAGCCCTAGCTTTTTGTGGCATCCCAGTGTCGATCGTATGGTTGATAGTGCACTTAATTGTTATGAGCCACTCGCCATGCTGTGTGTACAGCTAACTGGAATGGGCAGCGATGGTGTCGCTGCAATGAGCAAAGCATACAAAGGTGGTGCTACAACGATTGCTGAGAGTGAAGCAACATCTGTTGTATTTGGTATGCCAAAAGAACTAATAGAGGCCGGCTGCGCCAGTCATGTATTAGACAGTCCTAAAATAGTGTCAAAGTTGAATGCACTTTGTCGATAACAGGAGCAATTGTTATGGGTTTAAAAAAGAAATCAAATGCCAGTGACGACACAGTAATTCAACAAGAAGAAAAGCGCAGTGCTGAGCGAACGCCAGAGCAGCTAGTAGCCGATTTAGCTTCACCAGACAGCAGCGTAAGACGTTGGGCAGTCCGGGATTTGCGTGATGAAGAGAATGCGCACAAGGTCTTTTTAGAACGACTACCCACAGAAAATGATCCTACAGTTATCGAAGCATTATTTAGTGCTCTTGAGCACAATATGACGGATGTCGATGCATCTCAGCTGATAGGCATGTTGAAAAGTGAACAAGTACAGTTGCGTAACGGCGCAATTGAACTTATGCAGCAAAACCCTGATTTGTTCGCACACAACGTGCATAAACTTATGCAGGACGATGACCCTGATACGCGTATTTTTTGTGTTGACATTATTGGCGCGGTAGCACACCCCGATGCGTTAAATTGGCTGCATCACATTGCACTTAATGACGACAATGAAAATGTTGTGGGTACCGCTTTAGACAAGCTTGCAGAGGTGTCGGATAGCTCTACCTATGACATTTTGCAAACTGTAGAAAGCCGTTTTCCTGATCATGCCTACATTTCTTTTGTCATTAGCCTAATTCGAAATCAATTAGGGAGTGCGTAATGACTACAGCAACGTTGGAAAAAATAGCCGCTGCTGATTTCGAGCGCTTTCGGTCGATGTTTTACCGAAAAACCGGGATCCATTTTGAAAACTCTAAACGTTATTTTGTTGATAAACGTCTACACGAGCGAATGAAAGCTACGGGGCACACTAACTTCAAAAGCTATTTTACCTTTATGCGGTTCCAAGCGTCGGGTGAAGAGTTTCAGAACCTAGTCAACGCAATGACAGTGAATGAAACCTACTTTTTCCGCGAAGAATACCAATTTGATGCAATGACACGCTACATCATGGATGAACTCGATAGTTATCGCCCTTCTGGAGAAGACTTACGGATTTGGTCGGTGCCTTCAAGCACGGGCGAAGAGCCCTACTCGATTGCTATTCACCTTATAGAAAACTGGAAAGGGCTAGCGCATCGAGATGTAGAGATTACGTCCTCAGATATTGACAGCAATGTTCTAGCGTCTGCTAAAAAAGGGCTTTATTCAAAGCGCTCGGTGCAGAACATTCCTACCGCGTTGGTAAAAAAGTACTTCATAGAGACCAACGGCCAATTTCAGCTATGCGACGACATAAGAGAATCGGTGTCATTTTCGCTAGCCAACATTCTATCAGGTACAAACATGAAGGGGTTTCGACATTTCGACTTGGTCTTTTGCCGAAATCTGCTCATTTATTTTGACGATGAATCGCGCAAAAAAGCAGCACATGTATTATTTGATGCGATGAAACCAGGTGGCTACATCTTTCTAGGGCATAGTGAGTCGATGAGCCGAATATCGTCTATGTTTAAAGTGCGTAAGTTCGGTGATGTTATTGCCTACCAAAAGCCACTTGCAGGAGGGGCGTAACATGAAAACAGTAATGATAGTTGACGATGCGTCTACAGTCAGAATGTTTCATAAAATGTTGGTATCTTCTGACGACCGTGTCGTAGAAGAAGCTGAAAATGGTGTGGAAGCGCTGGAGAAAGCCATTGGCACACCCATCGATTTGTTTTTGGTCGATGTAAACATGCCGAAAATGGACGGTTACCGACTCTGTAAAGAAATACGGCAAAACGAGCTTTTGCGCGCTGTTCCCATCATCATGATAAGTACAGAGTCTGCGACTCAAGACGCGCAGCGAGCCTATCAATGCGGTGCAAATTTCTACATGACAAAGCCTGTGGACGCAGACTCACTTAAGTCTGTGGTTAGCGCGGTTTTGGGAGGTAGCTAATGAGTGAACTACTCGACGTATTTATCGGTGAGTCTCGCGAGAACCTCGAGTCTGCAAGCCAAGAGCTTATTGAGATCCAGGCTTCTGGCCCATCATCGGACAAAGTGGACAAAATCTTCAGAGATTTACACACGATCAAGGGTTCGTCAGACTTATTTGATATAAAACCACTAACCCGTTTGGCTCATGCTGCGGAAGACTTGCTAGACAGCGTGCGAGCGAAAGAGGTTGATTACAACGACGAGATTGGTGATCTGCTTCTTGAGGCATTAGATCAAATATCTATGTGGTTTGATGAGCTGGAAAACGGAACTCAAAATCTTGCTGAATGGCAACCCATCTCTACCGATTTAGGTGCGCAGCTTAGAGCCTTCATTGACCCGTCTCAAGCTGGTGCCAATACCACTGAACAAACACCTGCCGCTCAGGCTAATAGCAGCACCAACGAAATCGTTGATTCAGTAGCTTCTGCGCTTGATGCGTTCGATGTCAATGCGGATATTGCGTTATTGTCTAAAAGCGCGTCATCGGATCTGTATGTGATTGAATATACGCCTGATGAAGGTTGCTTTTTTCGCGGTGAGGACCCGGTGAATGTTGCACTGGCGCTGCCGGGTTTACGCGCTTTCGAAATTAACGCGCCCGCGATGGCCGCCGATGCAGATGTTTATCAATGTGTCTTAAAAATAACGGCCCTTGGCGAGGCGAGCGAAGACGCCGTTGTGACGCATATGGCCTACTATGAAGGCCAGTATACACTACATAAGCTTACTCAGCAGGCGCTTAAATATCGCTGTAAAGACAAGATCCTCGACAGCGTAGCGCAGCTTAATGATGAAGCGCTAAATGACGCTTTAAAAACGGCTCGTGAGACTGGTGATACCAATACGCTGCAGTCGACCGCTGGGCTTTTGGTAGCGTCGCAAACACACGCTATGCCAATAAAAGCGGTGTTGTCATTTTTATCATCTGATATCGATCTTACGTTTTTGGATGACCACAAACAGGTCGGCGGCCCAGATGACTCTGCGGACGCTCCAGCCAGCGGTGCTGATGAGCATAGTAAAGAGGGCTTGTTACCACATGAAAAAGAGTTATTAACGCAACAATTAGCACTGATGAGCTCTGAAGGCTATAGCGCAGAGTTTATGTTTCCCTCAATTTCCATACTTGTTGGCAATGTATTAAAGCAAACATTCAGTAATGAAGCAGAACTAATAAGTGCAATTAATGCGGCGTTAGAAGACGTGCAAAACGACATACCTGAAATACAGGATGTTGTTGAAACCACCAACGCAACAAACGAATCAGAGACGCAGACAGCAGAAGAAGAGGCTTCTCAACCGGCTAAAGCTGAACGACAAGCCGTCAAGATGCTCAAAGTCGATCAAAGCAAAATTGACTATTTAATGGACATAGTAGGCGAGCTAACGGTTGCAAAAAATTCACTTCCTTACTTGGCAAAGCAAGCTGAGGAAGAAGGTGGAAGTAAAAGGCTGAGCAAACAGATAAAAGCGCATTTTTCAATTGTTAACCGTTTAACGGAATCATTACAAAGCGCAGTACTGCAGATACGAATGGTGCCGGTTTCTCATGTTTTTCAGCGCTATCCAAGGTTGGTCAGAGATTTATCGAGAAAACTCGACAAGAAAATCGAACTTTGTATGCAGGGTGAAGACACCGAGTTCGATAAAAATTTAATTGAGTCGTTATCTGAGCCTCTCATTCATCTACTGCGCAATAGCATTGATCATGGTATTGAATCGCCCGAAGACAGAATAGAGGCGGGCAAGCCAGAAACTGGGCGTATTGATTTAATCGCTACTCCCCTTGATGACAGTGTCATTATTGAAATACGTGACGATGGCAAGGGCATTGACCCCCATAAAATTAAGCTTCTCGCTTTTCAGAAAGGCGTAATAACAGAGTCTCAGCTTGAGAGCATAGACGATAACGAGGCACTTCAGCTGATTTTCGCCGCAGGGTTTTCTACCAGTGAACAAGTGTCGGATTTGTCCGGCCGTGGGGTGGGCATGGATGCAGTAAAAACCATGGTAAGTCAAGCTGGCGGTACTATAGAAATGCAGAGTGAGGTTGGCGTAGGCTCTACGTTCAAGCTGCTTCTTCCTCAGACAATGTCAGTGAATCGCGTCATGATGTTTGAAGTAAACGACCAAATGTTTGGCGTAAGTATGGATGCGGTAGTAGAGACAGTGAAAGTTCCTACACAGGACATTCAGCGAATTCGCAATGAAAACGTGCTGGTGATACGGGATAAATTAATACCGCTTTGTAATTTGCGAGATGCGCTCGGGTTCGAGCCTGACGGCGGTAAAGAGGAACACTCGATATTAGTGGTGTCAACGCCGCAGGGCGAGTTTGGGCTTATTATTGATAAGTTTCATGAAGGTATTGACGTTATTCAGAAACCACTTGAAGGCGTCCTTGCTGGCTACTCCCATTTCTCTGGTACAGCATTGCTTGGAGATGGAAGGGTATTACTCATAATTAATGTGCAGGAGGTTTTATCCACATGCCTGTAACGTACAAGAAAAAAGTAGCAGTGCTTACCGGGCATTGTGAAATTGAAGAGGCTGAAACCTTATTTAGTTGGCTGACAGAGGATGCCTCGCGACAGTTGAACTTGAAGACGTTAACAACGGCACATACTGCGGTTTTCCAAGTGCTACTGTGCTTACGACCAAAGGTTAGTGTACAGCCTGAATCGTCAGAACTATATTGGATAGTAGAAATGCTTCAATCAGACAACAATAAAGTGTGGTGTGAATGAGAGTGATCACGGTTGCAAATCGCAAAGGCGGGACCGCAAAGACTACTACAGTGGTCAACCTTGCTTTTGGTTTGGCGCAACATGGCAACCGTGTTTTAGTTCTGGATTTAGATAATCAAGGTCACGTAATGCAAGGCTTGACGGCCCTTGGCACTGAGTCGCAAAACGTCATTACTACCATGCCACTCAAAGGCTTTTTCACGTCAATTGTTAAATGTAGTGAAAAAATATATGCCACCAATGTCGACACTACACGCGCAAACACCAACGACGATATTGCGTTAGACGCTATCCGTCTGTGGTGCGATAGCGACCAAGTATCAACGTATTTTGATATCGTTATTATCGACACACCGCCAACGTTAAGCTCACAGCTAATGGCAGCACTGTCCGCCGCTACGGATATCATAATACCTGCTACGCCAATGCCACTTGCAAGCGACGGTGTTCAAAAACTGTTAAATGCTTGTCGTAAGGCCATGGTAGAGCGCAAGTTTAGAGCGACAAGCTTAACCATTTTGCCGGTAATGGTAGAGCAAAACTTAAAGTTACACCGCCAAGAATTAAGCAACTGGTATGGCCGCTATGGCCGAAACAAAGTGCTTAACCCAATACATAAAAACATAACATTAGCCGAAGCATTCGCAAAAAATAAGCCAGTATTTGCCTATGCGCCTCACAGTCGAGGAGCGCGGGACTATACTGAATTGTGTAAACAGTTAATTGGCTATAAACAAGAGGTAATGCAATGAGCGCAATACACTTAGTAGATGATTCAGCAACAATGCTGATGAGCATGGAAATGCTATTAAAGCGGGCAGGCTATACGGTAACAAAGTCAGAGAGTGCTGAAGCGGCTATGACCGCGCTTGAATCAATATCGCCCAAGTTGATTATTACTGACCTAAATATGCCAGGTATGAATGGTATCGAGCTAATAAAAACATTAAAGCAGCAATCCAAATTTAGGTTTACCCCCATGTTGATGTTAACTACGGAATCGCAGCAAAGTCGCCGAGAAGAAGCGAAAGCTGCAGGTGCTACAGGCTGGCTTGTTAAACCCGTCGAGCCAGAGCAATTGTTAGGTGTAGTAAAGCAGTTGGTCCCAACTGCATAAGGTAAAAACATGAAAGTACTTGAAAAAGCAAAGCAGTATTATGAGTTGATACTCGCTGAGAAGTTTAAAGTGCTTAAGGATAAGATGAAAAACGTTCAGGAATCACTTTTACTTTGGAGCGGTTTGATTAGTGTGTCTACATTGGGAATGGTAGTTTCCCTGAACGTATCGCCACAACTATTAAATGGGCAAGCAGGTACTGTTGCCACAATTCTGGGTTTCTTGAGTTTTATTACGTGGTATTCGCATAGGCAAACAAACGTATTCAACGTTAGCCTGAGTAAACAGGAGAGTTATTTACAGGAAACGTCTGAGCAGCTCAACGAAACACATACTCAAGTCAGTGAATACGTAGCCATCCTCAAAGGGCAAATGGACGGCATAAGCGCTATTACCGAAGACGCTTCAATGGAGCTTATGAAAGCGCTGTATGAAATTGAAAGCAGCATTCAAGACAGTATAGATAATGTTGAATTAGGTCAGAAAAACGCCATAAGCTGCAAAGAAAAAAGTGCTGATGAATTTGAAATTGCAGCTCAACGCCTCTCCAATATAAAAGAAATGATCAGCACGCAGCGAGCGCAACAAATTTCAGATACTGAAGCCATTCAAGGGGTAATGCGTGAGGTTGAGAATCTTAAAGAGCTTACCGAACTGGTGAAAAATATTGCGTCCCAAACTAACTTGTTAGCGCTCAATGCGGCAATTGAAGCAGCGCGTGCTGGCGAATACGGTCGTGGGTTTGCTGTAGTAGCTGAACAGGTACGTATTTTATCGTCACAGTCTTCAGAAGCGGCTGAAAAAATAGAGTCGGGCATTAAATCAGCGCTGGACGCTGCGCATGTTCAAGGTGAAAAAATGCTGAATTCAACACGTGCGAACGACACGTGTGAATTGTTAACTGGGTTTTCTGAGTCGTTAGAAAACATAACGAAACACTATCGTGTACTAGAAGAACTTAACCCCGAGATGCTGGCATGCTTCTCGCAAAGTGCAACAGAGGTCGCATTTAAAGTAAGCGGAGCTATCGCGAAAATTCAGTTCCAAGATATTATTCGCCAGCGCACCGAACATGTGAAATTAGAGCAAGACGCTATTGTAAGTTTATTTGGGCAGTTTTCGTCATACATTAATAATAGAGAGCATTTTGATGAGTCGTTTAACTTGAGCACCAAAGAAATGTTTGAAAAGTATGTAATGGAAGACCAGCGTAAAATTCATTTCGATATTAATGAATCATCGCCGGAAGAAAGAAATGAGTTTGAAGAGGCGCGAGAGCCCAAGATAGAGCTTTTTTAACATACTCTGACTCAGGCGCTGCCTATGTTCATTACTTTAAGTGAGCGGGCCGTGAAACTCAGGCAGGCCTGCGAGAGAGCCTACCTGCAACAAAAATGCCGCTTGGTTTCTGACCGGCATTTACTATTAAACGCTTTAAGCGGTTGAGCGTTTTTGTGTTATCGTCAGTTGGTTTCGGCATTAACGTTTGAAAGTTGCAGGAAACCAACTTGTATTGCCTAAAGGGTAATACGCTCAGACGTAGCAAACGCAACGTCCAGCTTAAAGTACGCCGCTTCATTTATAAAATGCGGGTAGGTTTCCTTTTCCCCATCCCACGGGATATCTTTTCCATCAAAGGTTCTAAACATGGGAGAACCTGGTAGCAACGGCTTAAAATCATTGTCTTGCAATGAGTGGTGAATCATTGCGGTACGTGCGCCATCTCTATTTAAAGGAAAGCCGACGTTTTCACCCAAGCGAAACGCTTCACACGCTGGCAATGCGCCTGTTTTTATCTCTTGATTATTATAAGCAACACAAAAATCTAAAATGGCCTCGGCCATGGTTTGCGTTAAAAGGTAAACATCTTCTCTTAACACTCCCTGTGGCTGACCACCCACTTCAATCATTACGCCTCTCTTACCTGTGGTACACAAATAACCATGCTCAAGATAAGGCTTTTCATCTTCCACCAAAATATTTGCCTCAGGCATTTGTTGCTTAACGAACCGTGCTAGCTGAATGTGAAACTCATCCGCTTCTAAAATAATTAGCGTAGCGCCCATTTCGCTGGTGGTATTGTGAATATCAATAACAAAATCGGTATTTGAGTTGCCCTTTGGGCCAAATTTTTCATTCAACGTTTTGGCAAGTACTGCCTCTTTGGCCAGGTTATTACTGGCTAAACGATCAAAAGTAAACTGCCTGTTCAAGTCTTCTTCTACAAAGCGCACGTTCGCATTAAGGGCCGCTTCATTGGCAATGTTCAACGAAATATTTAGCTCATTAAATCGCGAAGGTAGCCCAAATTGCTGCCAGTTTCGAATAAGCTGAATACCACTAGTTTCATTGCCATGAGTGCCACCAACAAGCGCGATAGAGTTAAACATTACTATTCCTTTTTACTATTATGAAAATGCGACTACAAATTTAGTGTTTAAAAAAGTCATCAGACTGCTGTGCCAACATAGCCTCGATTTCTTCTACATCTATATGTTTTGGCGTGGCGTCCTCTGCAGGCTTGCCGGCAATTTTTCTGTCTTCTGCAGCCCATTCACCTAAATCGATAAGCTGACATTTCTTGCTGCAAAAAGGGCGATACTCGCTAGTAGGTGCCCAAACAACCTGTTTGGCACAAATCGGGCATTTCACTTCCATAATAGACTCCAGTGAAATACGTCTTAACGGCACCAATTAGGAAAGTTAACTGTACCTAAGACGAGAAATAATGAATAGAATTGAAGTTTAACAGGCTGCTAAACGAAACTGAATATCGTTTTCTACTGCGCTATTTTGGCCTTCTTGTGGGGAAAACAACATAAAGCGCAGTGCGTAACGATATTTGTTGCCACTTAAGGTTGGGTAGTAGCCATCATCTACACTACAATTTATGCGTATCAGTTCGTTTTTATCTTCCGCTGCGCCTTGGTAAAAGCCGTTCTCGGCCACCACATTTACAAACTGACCTCGCTCGCGGATAAACGACAGGCTAACCGCAATTGCATCGTCAAGAAGCCCTAAAGTCTCTAACCACTGTTCAATTTCAGATTGACGCTGTTCAAGCGGCTGTTGTAACCAAAAGTGCAAATTAGGAAGGTCAAAGCTGCATGCGCCGCCGGGTATGGCAAACCGTTGTCTTATGGCGCTTAAAAGTTTGTCCTCTTTTAGCGTGCTACCAAAGCGGCGGTCTGTTTTTAGCTTTTGCTTTAGGGTAAGCACCGTTTTTAGCGCTTGCTCTAGCGCCGTACTGTCTATTTTAGGATGTTTTGACCAGTACACGAGATTCTTTTCGTGGGCTTCGAGGTCTTTGGTTAAATCTGAACGAAGATCCAGTCTTTCAATGAGATCGAGTAGTTCAAAAAGTTGTTCAAAGAAAACCAGCTGAAGATGAGTATGTTCTGATTTAGCCGTAATTTTAAGTTGCCCAAGCAGCTGCTCAACACGTAAATAGTTACGTACTTTTTCCTTTAGTGGAAACTCGAATACAGCGCTACCCATGGAACCTCTTAAAACACATAGACTTAGAGAAACTGCACTACGAAGTTGTAATGCGGCGAATAACAGCAAGCCTAAAGCATCAAGGCATTTAAGCCAAGTCTACTTGTTCGACAAATGCTTAGTTTGACGCTAATTGGTCAAAAAAGTTTCAAAAAGTAGCTCTGTTTACTGAAAGCACCTTGTTATAAGAAAAGAGAGTCTAAGAAAAGGAAGGTAAGGACCCAAAGGGACACAGAAGGGACACAGAAGAGTGAAGTAGAAAAGACAGACAGTAACGGTAGATATGAGAAGTAGAGGTAGAAGCGGTTTGCTATTCTGCAAACCGTCTATGATTGTGTTGAAGCAAGGCTTAGCAGTTTCTGGTGTAGCGTTGACACTTGACTGGCAAGCGCGTCTAGCGTTGTGCTGTTATCCAGTACGTCATTTGCCGCATCAATACGTTCTTTACGTGAAGCCTGTGAAGCCATGATACTTTTTATGGTTTGCTCTGTGCTGCCGTCCCGTTTTAACGCTCGTTCAAGCTGCATTGCTTCTGGGCAATCCACCACCACCACATGGTTACACATTTCGGTCAGTTTATTTTCAACAAGTAAGGGCACAGACAAGATGCAATAGGATGAGGTAGACTCACTAATAAGCTGCTGCATACGAGAGCGAATAAGCGGGTGCAGCAGGCTGTTCAACCAAATTTTTTCTTCTTCGGCGGCAAATACCTTTTCGCGAAGAGCTGCTCGATTAAGGCTTCCATCTTCAAGCAAAATTGTTTCACCAAAATGCGCGGCTATTTGCTGTAAGCCTTCTGAACCTACCTTAACCACATCCCGTGCGACTTCGTCAGCATCAACAATATCAATACCGTGTTTTTCAAAAATGGCCGTAGCAGCCGATTTACCACTGCCTATACCGCCTGTAAGGCCCACTACGAACGTCTGTTGTTTATCCATAATCGTTACGCCTTTTAGTTAGAGCACTGCATTAAGATAGGCAGTAATGATTTCTTTTTTGTAAAGCAGCGTCAGCCAACCCGCCACTGCCAAATAGGGCCCAAAAGGAATAGCTAACGACTTGCCCTTATTTTGAATAACCATAATAAGTATGCCTGCAATAGCACCCACAAATGAAGACAACAAAATAATGACAGGTAGCCCTTGCCATCCAGTAAATGCGCCAAGCGCGGCGAGCAGTTTAAAATCGCCATAGCCCATGCCTTCCTTGCCTGTTACTAACTTAAATAGCCAGTAAACAGACCATAAACTTAAATAGCCGGCCGCTGCACCGACAATGGCATCTGTCGTGCCAACAAATATGTCTTGTGTACTTAGCAGTAAGCCTAGCCACAGCAGAGGCAGTGTTAACTGGTCGGGGAGCAGCATTTTATCTAAGTCGATAAACAGCAGCGCAACAAGTACATAGGTGAAAACTACGGCCCACAGTGCTTGAGACGTAACGCCAAACTGATACGCGGCGAAGGTACAGGCTATGGCCGTAAACAGCTCAACAAGCGGATAACGCACTGATATTCCAACTTTGCAATTAGCGCATTTACCCTTAAGAAACAGGTAGCTAATTACAGGAATATTTTCCCATGCGCGAATTTTGTGGCCGCAGCTAGGGCATGTACTGTCTGGCTTTACAAGGTTGAATGTTTCGACGGGTGCGGTTGGATTGTTATCAGTAGAGATAGTGGCGCCGTCATTTTCACCGCCACTTGCGCCATCATTAAAATAGCTTTCATACTCATGTTGCCAACTGCGCTCCATCATAATAGGCAGGCGGTAAATCACTACGTTTAGGAAGCTGCCCACCATTAAGCTTACAAAGAAAACAAGAGAATAAAATACAGCAGGGTAGAGCTGACTAAGTGTTATTATGGCGTCCATGAAGTGCAGGTCTTTTAGTTTTATTAGTGGTTGGAAAAGTTGGGTTTTAAACCTTGTTAATGCGCGCCACTAAAAGCGTCGCCCAAATTGCTAACCATTTTTTTAGTTAGTAACCCTAAAGCTAGAATTATGACAAGTTATACCACGTTACCCATTTGGAATATAGGCAGGTACATAGCCACAATTAGGCCACCGATAACCACACCCAATACGGCCATGATCATAGGTTCAAGCAAGCTGGTTAACCCGTCTACCATGTCATCAACTTCTGCTTCGTAAATAGTGGCAATTTTACTCAGCATTTCATCAACAGCGCCCGACTCCTCACCAATGGCAATCATTTGGGTTACCATGTCAGGGAACACTTGAGTCGCACGCATGGCTACATGCATAGGCATACCGCCCGCCACTTCTTTTCGTATATATAAAATGGCTTCTCGGTAGACCGCGTTACCGGAGGCTCCCGCCGCAGATTCTAGCGCGCCGATAAGCGGAACACCTGCTGCAAAGGTGGTTGCAAGGGTACGGGTAAAGCGGGCAATACTGGCTTTTTTAAGTATTTCGCCAATAACGGGAATTTTTAAAATGTTGCGGTCTACTGTATCACGCAGCTTTTGGCTCCGCTTATAGGTACGCATAAACATAAAGCCTGCACCGCCAATACCTATAGCGATAAAAATGCCGTAGTCTTGCACGAAACGGGAAATAGCCAGTACGAACTGGGTGAAGGCGGGGAGTTCAGCCCCAAAGCTACTAAAAATCTCCTCGAACTGAGGCACAACGAAAATAAGGAGGATAGTCGTAACAATAAAAGCAACAACCAAAACCGCAATAGGATAGAACATTGCTTTTTTGATTTTTGATTTTAGTGCTTCGGCCTTTTCTTTATAAGTCGCAATTCTGTCGTAAATGGTTTCAAGTGCACCCGACTGCTCACCGGTGTAAACCAAGTCGCAATATAAATCGTCAAAATATAGGGAGTGTTTTCTAAGCGCCGATGAGAGCGGGTTACCTGATTTAACCTCATCGGTAATTTCGGCTAAAAGTTTCCGCATGGATTGCTTTGAGTGACCTTGTGCAATCATTTCTAACGATTGGATAAGTGTAACACCCGCGGCAAGCATGGTGGCGATTTGACGCGATATGACAGAAATGTCTGCCGGGGTTATTTTTTGGCCACCACCGAAAAGTGGCTTAGCAAGCTTTTTAACTTTGTTCGCAGAGATACCTTGGCGACGAAGAAGGTTCTTAGCCTCAGATAAAGAGGTTGCAGAGATTTCGCCCTTACGAGCTTGGCCGTGTCGGTCTTTCCCTTGCCAAGTAAATACTGTAGCAGCCTTTGCCATACTTTAATTCCGCCTCAAGTCTTCTACATAAGCACAAAAGCCCAGGCTAAGCTGGGCTTTTACCGCAATTTACTGATTTAGCAAAGTGTTGCTGGCTTACAAGTAGCTGACCAAGTCACTTTACCACCGTTAACTGTCGGAGCTAGTTCGTATGTTGCTGCAGCATTTCCATCTTTAACACCAGAGTCTGTAGAAGCTGTAGCTGTAATTTTTCCGTTCAATGTTGTTAAACCAACTAAAGATGAATCTGTTGAGCTATCGATATCGGTAGGAATACCATTCTTACCGCCGTCACACTCAGCTAAAGTCGCGTCAACAGTCTGCGCACAAATCTCAACTGCAGTCTTCGCAGCAGCCGTAGCATTGGTCACTTCAGTAAACTTCGCTTTCTGCGTGTAGTTTTGGTAAGCAGGCAATGCGATTGCAGCAAGGATACCGATGATTGCAACAACAATCATTAGTTCGATTAGGGTGAAACCTTTTTGGTTTTTAGTATTCATGTTCATCATGGTTTTTCTCCGGGACGTGTATAACACGTAAAGTTTAAAATCTAATTCAAATTGACGTTTATACCCGAGTCGTCCTTGTTAACGCCCCTGGTACTTGATACTCAGTATAGAATTTTATTTGTCACTGACAAGTATAGGCAAATATACGTATGTCTAGCTTTTGCAGTATGCCATGGTTCGCTAGGCCATGGCAGGCCTGTTAACTTAAACTTTCGTATAAATCTTAATGACTTAGCTATGTATGTCTATCTATACACAAAGAAACATAAGGTGAAATAACTGAGGATATGCGCGAGTTGTCGTATCTATGGTTATACTACAACTCACGTTTTCTGTGCTCACGATTAACTAAGACATTGACACTCAATTAGCGTATGAGTACTTGTTTTTGTACTCATTTTGTTATGACAAGTTAATACGCAGCGACAAATCAATCGCCTGAACATGTTTAGTCAGCGCGCCAGATGAGATGTAATCAACGCCTAATTGTGCAAGTGACGCCAGTCGTTCATCAGTAATGTTTCCTGATACTTCCAGTTTACATTGACCTTTGTTGAGGGCTACTGCCTGTTGGATCTGTTCGTTAGAAAAATTATCCAGCATGACAATGTCGGCACCTGCACTAAGGGCTTGTTCAAGCTCGTTTAAGTTCTCTACCTCTACTTCAACAGGCTTGCCCGGCATCATTGTTTTCGCTCGGCTTACGGCTTTTTCGATGCTGCCACAAGAAAATATGTGGTTTTCCTTAATTAAGAATGCATCGAACAAACCCACACGATGGTTTTGACCACCACCACAACGCACCGCGTATTTCTGTGCGTGCCGCAAACCTGGCAAGGTTTTGCGGGTATCGAGAATTTTGGTGTTGGAGCCATCTAAAAACTTAGCGTAAAAGGCAGTAACAGTGGCGGTTGCTGACAGGGTTTGTAGGAAGTTAAGGGCTGTACGCTCAGCAGTTAATATAGCGCGAGCAGAGCCTTCCAAACTAACCAGTACGGTGTTGGCATCAACCTTGTCGCCATCTTCTACATGCCAGGTTAGCGACACCGACTCGTCGATGAGTGCAAACGCTTGGTTTGCCCATGCGATTCCACAAACCACGCAAGGCTCTCTCGTAATAATAGTGGCTTTTGCATTAACGCTTTCATCTATCAGGTTCGCGGTAATATCGTTTGCAGCATTTAATTCGCCGCCAAGATCTTCAATAAGCGCGTTTGATACTTGCTCTCGAATCGCTTGCATGTCTGGTGATGTCATCTTCATCGCTATGATCTATGCTATCTGTGTATTTAAAGGGTACGCAATATTAACCATTCTCCGCGCTGAGTAAACTCTAATTGGCGAAGAACACTCATTCCCAGCAATATATGGTCATCTTGCATACCGGGGTTTAAGTTTGCTTTTACATCGCGCACCACAATTTCACCAATGCGCAAGGTTTCAATGGTCGACTCGGCGACTCTTACAACGCCGTTAGCTGTGCTGGCTAACCCTTCTCGACCCGCTTTGAGTTGAAGCTTGTTAGCCAAATGAGCGGGAACGGCCACGTCAGTGGCACCCGTATCAACAAGAAATACGACTTCCTCACCATTAATATAACCTGTTGTCACATAGTGACCTTGGCGATTTTGCTTAAGTCGGACTTCGGTTTGTGAACCAATACGCTCTGATGTTGGTTCGCTATTTGGGTTAATTTGTTTTTCTAAAAGATCTGAGAAAACAAAAACCAGTAGACCAAAACCGCAAATCCAAGCAAGCGCAACCATCCATTTACCCGTTGACGCTGTCGGGTCTTGTTGTTCATTCATGCTTCTACCTTTCTTATAATAGTGGTGCACCGCTTTTCGTATCGCTAAATACTCGGCGTAATCTCTTAAGCAAAGGACTAACGTGCTGATTAGCTTGTTAGAATGCAATGTATAGCCCTATACACTTATATCCATATACAATGTAGGCTATTACCCAGAAAATCAATTATCGAAGCAAATACTATGGTGCTTTACAACGAAGCAAAGTACACAGCAAGTCCGCATTATGATGCTCGTCCTGACAGCACAGACGTTAGCCTGTTAGTGATACACAATATTTCACTACCTCCTTCACAGTTTGGTACGCCGGGCATTCGCCAATTGTTTACCGGAACCCTCAATCCTGATGAACATCCCTTTTATAAAGAAATTGCCGGGTTACGGGTCTCCGCTCATTGTGTAATTTATCGAACCGGTGAAGTAGAGCAGTTTGTGCCTTTTGATCAGCGGGCATGGCACGCGGGCCTGTCTTCATTTCAAGGCCGCAGCCGCTGTAACGACTATGCTATAGGCATTGAACTCGAAGGCACTGATACGTTGCCTTACACCGATGCACAGTACCAAGCCCTTGGCGAACTCACTAGTTTTATTACGAGATACTATCCTCGGATCACTTTAGGGCGTATCGTAGGCCATAATGATATTGCACCAGGGCGAAAAACTGACCCTGGTGCAGCTTTTGATTGGGCGAGATACAGAACGCGCATGCTGGATTGAAGTTTTCTGGTCAATCTAGGTCGCTGGAAAAGGGAAACACAATATCTATGATGTTAATGAGCTTGCTATTAGTTCTCAGCCTTGAGCGGTTGATAATAAAAACACCTAATTGGCATATTGAAAAGTATGCCGCTCAATATCGTGCTTTTCTTCAAGATAAAGGGTTGATTAAGTTTCAAGAAGAAAATGAAGGTGAGGAGGAGGGTAAAAAGGTCTCATCCACAGCATTTTATTTCTATCTTTTACTTCCCGCAGTAGTGCTGGGAGCAATTGAATACTGGGTACTTGGCGCATTTCTTACGTTTATAGAGCAAAGCATAATATTGTTCATTTGTATTGGCTGCCCCGCATTGCGAGCCGTCTACAAGAGCTTTCTAAATGCTGCTGACCGAGGTGACCTTCAGGCGTGCAGTATGTACACCGACCAATTAGGGCATTGTGCAAGTCAATCAGACAGTGACGGAAGTGCGGGTACAGAAGGCAAAACTTTTGGCCAGCACCTTACCTGGCTTAACTATCAACACTATGCCGCTGTGATGCTGTGGTTTATTGCTTTTGGCGCACCTGGCGCGCTGTTTTATAGCTTGAGCCGAAGCACAACCGAGGCATTGTGTGATGCAAATCACCCTTCAAAAGCCGCTGCGGGAAGATTGATGTTTGCGCTCGATTATGTTCCTGTTCGCGTTACCGCTTTTGGCATGTTGATGATGGGACATTTCTCACGAGCGTTGCCTGAGTGGATTAAGTATGCACTTCAGTTCGATGTACCTGCGTACGATGTGCTTACACAAATTTCTTCGAAAGCTGAGATTCTAACGCCTCATGAACAGCAGTTGCAGGCTGAAAATGCAGCAATAGAACCGAAGGTGCTTGTAAAGTTAGCAAAACGTAATGTTATTTTTCTTCTTGTAATAACATCAGCGCTCACGCTTGTAGGCAGTCTTGCATAGTCATTATTGTTAACATTTACTAGCCTACTTGGCTTAGCAAGGTGTTTGGTCTATTAATTAATTGTATGTAGATCAGGCGCTTTGCCCCTATTACTGCATTCTCCCTTCCTCATCAGACCAGTTTGCGGTTACTGATTTTTCTTAACAAATTCAACAATAAAGCTTAACACCCAGCAAAAGGTAAATGCTTTGCTATGCTTGTGAGTATTTACCTCGAAATCGATCTGCCTTAAACTAGATAGGTAAAATGGTATTACCAATTGTGTTTGTGATTAAATATCCCACGATTATTTTTTACATTCACCGCTCTTATAACGTCGCTATTGTTATAGAGCACGGTTCAAATAAAAGGATACGTAGCGCGCATGCGGCAGCAGCGAAAAAAACTCTCTGATGTGATTACCGAGCAACTCGAGTCAATGATACTCGACGGTACGTTATTGGCTGGTCAGAAATTACCGCCAGAGAGAGAGCTTGCGCTTGAATTTGATGTATCGCGACCTTCGCTTAGGGAAGCCATTGGTAATTTACAGGCACGTGGGTTGGTAGAACGTAAGCAAGGCGGCGGTACGTTTGTTAACCGCAACCTTAACTCAGCCATGACAGACCCCCTAATGGACTTAGTTAGCCAGCGTCCTGAAACTCAATTTGATTTGCTTGAATTTCGTCATGCGCTTGAAGGGATGGCGGCGTACTACGCGGCACTTCGTGGTCAACCTGAAGATTACAACGCATTGAAGCAAGCATTGAACGACGTACCTACGCCTAAAGCACACGAAAGCAAGCGTGCCCAAGCTGAGGCGCTAGGACAGTTTTATATCATTATGGCAAGAGCATCACACAATATGGTGTTGTTGCACGTAATGAGCACCATGCAAAGCATGCTGGTGGACAATATTGAACGAAACTTTGACATGCTGGCAGCGCACCCTGAAGCGGTGGAAGACATTGCTAAGCAGCGTCGTGAAATTGTAGAAGCCATTGCTTCTCGCGACCCTGAAGCTGCGCGTCAGGCATGTAATACGCATTTGGCGTTTATTGAAAAAACGCTATTAACCATTAATCAACGCGATACCCGCGTACAGCGCGCATTGCGACGATTAGAGATTTAGTTACTAGTCTGACTTTTTATAAGATAAGGGCTAGATAGCTATTCATTCGCAGAGGCCGGTCAGGTTTTTCCTGTGCCACTGCAAAAGCAGGTGAGCCAGATTGGGTCACTGTGAGTACAACGTAATTTAGTTTTCCTTCTTTTAGCGCCTTTAAGAGTAGAGGCAATGCTAAGGGAGGATTTTCTATATAAGCAAAAAATAGGATGGCACCATGTCTGATATGATGCACCAAGATGTAGATCCTCAAGAAACTAAAGAGTGGATTGATGCGCTTGAGTCGGTTTTAGAAGAGGAAGGCGTAGAACGCGCCCACTATTTACTCGAAAAACTTATTGATAAAGCTCGTCGCAGCGGAGCGCATCTACCGTATGACGCAACTACTGCCTACATCAATACTATCCCAGCAGCGCAAGAGCCAAAAATGCCTGGCGACTTGACCATCGAAGCGCGCATCCGTGCGGCAATTCGTTGGAACGCATTGATGATTGTATTGCGTGCATCTAAAAAAGACCTAGAGCTTGGTGGCCACATTGGTAGCTTCGCATCATCGGCTATGCTTTACGATGTTGGCTTTAACCATTTCTTCAAAGCGCCTAACGAGAGTCAAGGCGGCGACTTTATTTTCGCACAGGGCCATATTTCTCCAGGTATTTATGCGCGCTCATATATGGAAGGCAACTTAACTGAAGAACAATTAAACAACTTCCGTCAAGAGTGTGCTGGCGATGGTCTGTCGTCTTACCCACACCCTCACTTGATGAAAGACTACTGGCAGTTCCCAACCGTATCTATGGGCCTTGGTCCACTTCAAGCTATCTACACAGCGCGCTTCCTTAAATACCTAACTAACCGTGGTATCAAAGACTGTTCAGGTCAGCGCGTTTACTGCTACATGGGTGACGGTGAGTGTGATGAGCCAGAGAGCTTGGGTGCAATTGGTCTTGCTTCTCGTGAAGGCCTAGACAACCTAACGTTTGTTATCAACTGTAACCTTCAGCGTCTAGACGGACCTGTACGTGGTAACGGCAAAATTATCCAAGAACTTGAAGGTACGTTCCGCGGCGCTGGCTGGGAAGTAGTGAAAGTGATTTGGGGTAGCTACTGGGATGAGCTATTAGCTCGTGATAAATCTGGCAAGCTAATTCAGCTTATGGGTGAAACGGTAGACGGCGAATACCAGAACTGTAAAGCCAAAGGCGGCAAGTACACCCGTGAAAACTTCTTCAACAAGTATCCTGAAACAGCGGCACTTGTAGCGAACATGTCTGACGACGACATCTGGCGCTTGAACCGTGGTGGTCACGACCCAGTAAAAGTATTCGCGGCTTACCAAAAAGCCATTGATACAAAAGGTCGTCCAACGGTAATTCTTGCTAAAACGGTTAAAGGTTTCGGTCTTGGTGCTTCAGGCGAAGCGCAAAACGTAGCGCACAACGTTAAGAAAATGGACGTTGAATCAATTAAGGCGTTCCGTGACCGTTTCAATATTCCTGTAGCAGACGAGAAAATTGCTGACCTGCCATACTTCAAGTTCGACGAAGACAGCGAAGAAATGAAGTACCTTCGTGCACGTCGTGAAGCGCTAGGCGGTTATTTACCTTCTCGCCGTGAACAGGCTGAAGAACAGCTTGAAATTCCTGAGCTAAGTGCATTCGACGCTATCTTAAAAGGTTCAGGTGACCGTCAAGTATCGTCAACTATGACGTTTGTACGTGTACTAAACGCGCTATTGAAAGATAAGAAAATTGGTAAGCGTATTGTGCCAATTATTCCTGATGAAGCCCGTACATTCGGTATGGAAGGCTTGTTCCGTCAGGTAGGTATTTACGCCAATGAAGGCCAGAAATACGTACCGCAAGATGCCGACCAAGTCGCTTACTATCGCGAAGATAAGAAAGGTCAGGTATTACAAGAAGGTATTAACGAGCTAGGTGCAATGGCATCGTGGGTAGCGTCGGGTACGTCTTACTCAACGTGTAACGCTACCACTATTCCGTTCTACATTTACTACTCAATGTTTGGTTTCCAACGTGTTGGTGACCTTGCATGGGCAGCGGGTGATAGCCAAGCTCGTGGTTTCCTTTTAGGCGCAACAGCAGGTAGAACTACGCTTAACGGTGAAGGTCTACAGCACCAAGACGGTCATTCACACGTTCAGGCGAACCTAATTCCTAACTGTATTACTTACGACCCAACGTATGGTTACGAAGTAGCAGTTATCGTTCAAGACGGTCTGCGTCGCATGTACGGTAACAATGAAAATATCTTCTATTACCTAACACTAATGAACGAGAACTATCAGCACCCTGCAATGCCAGAAGGTGATGATGTTGCTGAGCAAATCATTAAAGGCATTTACAAGCTTGAGCGTGTTGAAAACGACAAGTCTAAGCTTAACGTACAGCTAATGGGTTCAGGTACTATCTTGAACGAAGTGCGTAAAGCAGCTCAGATACTATGTGAAGACTACAACGTTTCTTCTGACGTTTACTCAGTGACCTCGTTCAACGAGCTAGCCCGTGAAGGTCAAGACGTTGCGCGTTGGAACATGCTAAATCCAGAAGCTGAGCAAAAAGTACCTTACATTGGTCAGGTAATTACGAAAGACGCAGGTCCTGCGATTTCTGCCACTGACTATGTGAAGAACTACTCAGACCAAGTACGTGCGTTTATCGACACTGAATACCGTTGTCTAGGTACAGACGGTTTCGGTCGAAGCGACAGCCGTGAAAACTTGCGTACTCACTTTGAAGTTAATGCGTCATACATTGTGGTGGCATCACTATACGAATTAGCTCAGCGCGGCGACGTTGAGAAGAAAGTGGTAGCAGAAGCCATTAAGCGTTTTGATATTAACGCTGAAAAACTTAACCCACTTTACGCGTAAGCCAGATAAGGTATTTTACATATGTCAGATATTCAAAAGATTATCGTACCCGACGTAGGCGGTGACGAAGTTGAAGTTATCGAGCTATGTGTTGCCGTAGGCGACAACATTGAGGCTGATGAAGGCGTTGTTACTGTTGAAAGTGACAAGGCGTCAATGGACATCCCAGCACCGTTTGAAGGTGAGATTGTAAGCCTGTCTGTATCAGTAGGCGATAAAATCAAAGAAGGCGATGTGATTGGTGAAATGAAAGTTGCAGGTGGCGATAGCGCTGCTGAAGAATCATCTTCAGACAACGCTTCACAAGAAGAAGCGCCTAAGCAAGAAGAAGCACCTAAAGCAGAAAGCAAGTCAGAGGCAGCACCCGCTGCGTCTGGCAGCAGCGAAGTGATTGAAGTTGCAGTTCCAGATATTGGCTCTGACGACGAAGTAGACGTAATTGACGTATTGGTTTCAGTGGGCGACACCATTGAAAAAGAAGATGGGCTAATTACCCTTGAAACCGACAAAGCAACCATGGACGTTCCTTCAACGCACGCAGGTACGGTGAAGGAAGTATTCATCAGCACTGGCGATAAAGTGAAAGAAGGCACAGTTGTTATTAAGCTTGAAGTAGCGGGCTCAGGCTCATCTTCAAGTGAATCGGCCTCAAGTGAGTCTTCAGAGGCATCTGCTCCGGCTGCACAAGAGAGTGAAAAGCAAGAACCAGCGCCAGCGGCGTCTGCAGGTAGCGAAACCATTGAAGTTGCTGTACCAGACATTGGTGAAGACGGTGAAGTTGACGTTATCGATGTACTTGTATCGGTAGGCGATACCGTTGAAAAAGAAGACGGCCTAATTACGCTAGAAACTGATAAAGCCACCATGGATGTACCTTCAACGCACGCAGGTACCATTAAAGAAGTCTTTATCAAAACAGGCGATAAAGTTAAGCAAGGCACATTAGTTGTTAAGCTAGAAACTAGCGGTGGCTCATCTGAACAGGCAGCATCTGCAACTAAAGCAGAAAAGCCTGCTGAAGCGCCTAAGCAAGAAGCACCTAAACAAGCGTCACAGCAAGAAGCCTCTCAAGGCCGTTCTCCTGTGCCGCCAGCGCCAGAAGCTAAGAATATAGGTAAAGCACATGCTTCACCTTCGGTTCGCCGTATTGCTCGCGAGTTCGGTGTAGACCTGACTCAAGTTAGCGGCTCTGGCCCTAAAAACCGTATCTTGAAAGAAGACGTTCAAGCTTACGTGAAAGCTGAGCTTGCGAAACCTCGCACGGCAGCCGCTTCTGGCAGCGCACCAGTAGGCGACAACGTACTGCAAATCGTGCCAGTCAAACCTGTTGATCACAGCAAGTTTGGTGAAATTGAAGAGCAGCCGTTATCTCGTATTCAGAAAATTTCTGGTCCGTTCTTACACCGTAACTGGGCGACTATCCCGCACGTTACGCAGTTCGACGAAGCAGATATCACTGAAGTTGAAGAATTCCGTAAAGAGCAAAACGCTTATCACGCGAAAATTAAGTCTGGTCTTAAGATCACGCCACTCGTATTCGTCATGAAAGCGGTAGCGAAAGCCCTTGAGAAATACGAAGTATTTAACTCATCACTGTCTGACGATGGCGAGAGCTTAATCATTAAGAAATTTATCAACATTGGTATTGCGGTTGAAACACCGGGAGGCCTTGTTGTACCTGTTATTCGTGACGTGAATAAGAAAGGTATTGAGCAGCTGTCTCAAGAGCTTATCGAAACATCTAAGAAAGCCCGTGAAGGCAAGCTAAAAGCGGCTGACATGCAGGGTGGAACGTTCACCATCTCTAGTTTAGGTGGTATTGGTGGCACGGCGTTTACGCCTATTGTAAATGCACCAGAAGTCGCCATATTAGGTGTGTCTAAGTCTGAGATGAAGCCTAAGTGGAATGGTAAAGAGTTTGAGCCACGCTTAATGGTGCCGCTAAGCTTGTCGTACGACCACCGAGTAATCGATGGTGCGGTAGGGGCAAGATTCTCTACTGAGGTTGCTGCAAACCTAACTGACTTACGCAGAATCATACTTTAAATAAAAGGTCGAAAAAGTTTACAATATCAGTAACATTTTCGACGATTTTATAAGCCCATTTGGTGGCATTTAGGTTATGCTATTACACAAAAGTAATAGCATGACCCTACAAGAACAGGATTGAGGTTCACAATGAGCGAAATTAAAACGCAATTGGTGGTACTGGGCGGCGGCCCTGGCGGTTATTCAGCAGCATTCCGTGCGGCTGACTTAGGTATTGAAACAGTTATCGTAGACTCACGCGACACGCTTGGTGGTGTTTGTCTTAACGTTGGCTGTATCCCTTCAAAAGCCCTTCTTCACGTTGCTAAAGTGATGAAAGAAGCGAAGCACCTTGCTAGCCACGGTGTATCGTTTGGCGAGCCTACCATCGATTTAGATAAAATCCGCGAATACAAAGACGGCGTTGTTAAGCAATTAACAAACGGTCTTAGCGGTATGTCTAAAATGCGTAAAACCAAGCATGTACAAGGCTTCGGTAAATTCACAGGCGCAAACACCCTAGAAGTAAAAAATGGTGACGACGTTACTACTATTACTTTCGAAAAAGCAATTATTGCTGCGGGTTCTGAGCCAGTAAGCCTACCGTTCATTCCAGAAGATGATCGTGTAATCGACTCAACTGGCGCACTGGAAATGAAAGATATTCCAGAGAAAATGCTAGTACTGGGCGGTGGTATCATCGGTCTAGAAATGGGTACAGTATACGAAGCGCTTGGCTCGAAAATCGATGTAGTTGAATTCTTAGACCAGCTAATTCCTGCAGCTGATAAAGACATCATGAAAGTGTTCATGAAAGACTACAAAGACAAGTTTAACATTATGCTTGAAACCAAAGTGACTGCGGTTGAAGCAAAAGACGACGGCTTGTACGTAACATTTGAAGGTAAGAATGCACCTGCTGAGCCAGTGCGCTACGACAAAGTACTTGTTGCTGTTGGTCGTAAGCCAAATGGCAAGCTAGTAGGCGCTGAAGCTGCTGGCGTAAACGTTGACGAGCGTGGCTTCATCAACGTTGATAAGCAAATGCGTACTAACGTTGACCACATCTTCGCAATCGGTGACCTTGTAGGTCAGCCAATGCTTGCTCACAAAGCGGTTCACGAAGGTCACGTTGCAGCAGAAGTTATTGCTGGGCAGAAGCACTACTTCGACCCACGTGCTATTCCTTCAGTAGCGTACACTGAGCCAGAAGTTGCTTGGGTTGGTCTAACTGAAAAAGAAGCGAAAGAGCAGGGCGTAAGCTACGAAACTGCAACCTTCCCGTGGGCAGCTTCAGGCCGTGCAATTGCATCTGATGCTACTAACGGTATGACCAAGATGATCTTCGATAAAGACACGGGCCGTGTTATCGGTGGTGCAATGGTTGGTACAAACGCCGGCGAAATGCTTGGCGAAATTGGCCTAGCTATTGAGATGGGTGCTGACGCTGAAGACGTAGCATTAACTATCCACGCTCACCCAACGCTTAACGAGTCAATTGGTCTTGCGTCTGAAATCTTCGAAGGAAGTATTACTGACCTGCCAAACCCAAAAGCGAAGAAAAAGAAGTAAGTTAGCTTCTTTTAAAATTACGTTAAAAACCCGCTTATAAGCGGGTTTTTTTGTACTACACTTTTTAATTTTTGTGCAGGGCGTCGGAATTTTAACGCCAGATGCGGAACAAGCGTTAATTGAATCTGTGCGTCTTAGAAAGCAATACGGTATGCAAGCTTGTGCTTTTGTTACCAAAAAAGCGGATATACCTGCTCTAGTTAAAAGTCAGTTTGAACGCATATATGCGGCCGCCAAGCTAGAATGCTATTTTAGCGATTCTGAAAATGATGCGCTTGCATGGCTAGCCGCACTTGGTTGCTCTTTAGATAAAGAGTAATAACGACTTAAGCGGTTTGTTTGCCAGCTATGATTTTTGTTTCTTCATCGTTACTTGGTGTTTGTAAGTGCGCGGGCGTGAACGCTTCACAATCCATATTACGCTGATCCATAAAACGTTTAACGGTTTCTGCACAGTATGCTTTCCTACAGCATTGAGAAAGCAGCATTTCGTGGCGCTGTACGCGCTCGCGAATAAATTTAACAACCAACCCTCTAAGCCACTGCAATCCAGCATCTTGGTCTTGCCGCTTATGCCACATAACCGACAGTGGCGAGCTTATAATCTCCACTGGTGTCTCAAATACCGCTAGTTCGCCGGAAAATATTTCTTTTTCCATTACCAAAGAAGGGGCAACACAAATCAGATTACTCTCTTTTAATAACGGTGTGGCGTTATAAAATTGGTTTACTGACATCGCCACGCGGCGCTTAAGGCCTAAATTCGCTAGCACCTGATCTGTAGGGCCAGTCACGTCGCCGGTAACGGAAACCAGAAGGTGATCTGCCGCGATGAAGTCTTCCAGCGTTAACTGAGACTTTGCTAATGGATGATCGGGGCGCATTACCACCACCCAACTGGGATCTAATACATGTTCTGCGCGAATAACAGAGCCTGGCTCCTGATATTTAGAGAAAGTGAGTTCTGCTTCAGCATCTTTGAGTATTTTATCGGTTTCCATGTCGTAATTAGGAATGGCATGGATATTAATTCCTGGCGCTTCATTTTCAATAACTTTGCGAAGCGGTCCCCACACCATGGAGACAATGCTGTCAGTTGCTGCTATACGAAAGGTACGTTTAGCCGTTGCAGGGTTAAAGTCAGTTGGGTTAACGGCAACTTCGAGCTCACCTAATGGCCCCTGAATTTGGCTCCATAAGTTTTTAGCAAATGAGGTAGGCTGAATACCACGTCCATCTTTAACAAATAGTTCGTCATTCCAAGCGGTGCGCATGCGTGAAAGCGCATTAGAGACCGCCGGCTGCGTCATTGATAACCTATCAGCTGCGCGGGTAATGGCACCCTCTGTCATGATGGCATCAAAAATCATCAACAAATTTAAATCATGTGGGCGCATTGTTTTCTCTACTGTCTATTAGGTACGTTCATCTACCGATTTATCAATCAATAGTAATTTTGTATGTAATTCAACTGACATAGTTTAGTTATAGGTTATAGCGAAAAGTATTTACTTTCCATATGAATGAGACGAGCGACACTGATACATTTCAACGCCGCAGCCCACTATTTACTTAAGTTTCGGCTTTTCCTATAGATTTTTTGGTTTGCTCTGTAGCAAAACGCTTCTTAATTTAAAAAAAAGCCCTTTCCTTCGGGAGCTATTCTCAATATATAACATCATGTGATGTGTTTCATATAAAAAGATAATTATTTTTATTGTTTGGGGATGTGCATAATGCGCGGCATCAAACTTTAGTTTAATTTTTAAGAGAATCTTGCAATGAAAACTTTTACCCGTTTATTGGCAATAGTAAGCCTAACTGCGCTTGTCGCTGCATGCGGTGGTGACGAGCAGGATCCAAGTCAATCAATGAGCGCTAGCGCAAATGCTGGTGTTCCTGTTGATGTGGCAACGGTAGTGTCTCAGCGTTTAACCGAGTGGGATAATTTTACAGGCCGTTTAGAGTCTCCGCAAATTGTAGCGCTTCGTCCTCGCGTGTCGGGCTACATTGACTTTGTTGCGTTTGACGAAGGCGAATATGTCGAACAAGGGCAAACTCTATTCTTAATTGATAACCGCACGTTTAAAGCAGAAGTTGATCGACTGACTGCACAACTTGAAGAAGCCAAAAGTCGCGTTCAGTTGGCTGAGCAAAACTATAGCCGTGCTTTCAAACTTCGTAAAACTCAGGCGGTTTCTGAAGAAGTTCTTGACGCTCGTTTAGCTGAGAAAAACCAAGCGCTTGCTAGCTTAAATCAAACGCAAGCCGCACTTGAAGTAGCGCGCCTAAATCGTGGCTTTGCTCGTGTTGAAGCACCTATTTCTGGGCGTATTTCTCGCGCAAACATCACTGAAGGTAACTTTGTTACCGCAGGACAAACTGAACTCACCCGCATCGTTTCCACCGACCGATTGTATGCGTATTTCGATATTGATGAGCAGACGTATCTGAACTACGTAGGTAGCGATAACAATGCGTCTACCGCAGTCAATGAACAGCCAGTAGCGATGCGCCTTGCTAACGAGTCTGATTATAACCACTGGGGTCAAATTGATTTCATCGACAACCAGGTTAACGGTAGCACCGGCACACTTCGCGTTCGCGCCGTATTTAATAACGAAGAAGGTCGTTTAATTCCGGGATTATTTGCACACTTAAAATTGGCAGGTGACACCGATGAACAGGGCATTCTTATTAAAGAAAAAGCTATCGGCACAGATCTTAATAATAAGTTTGTACTGGTTGTAAACGACGAAAGTAAAGTGGAATACCGTGCGGTTAAGCTAGGCGACAAAGTGGGCAGCATGCGCATCATCACAAGCGGCTTGAATGTAAACGACACCATTGTGGTTGATGGCTTACAGCGCGTTCGCCCTGGTGCCCAAGTTGCCGCTAACGAAGTGCCTATGGGTGATGAAGATGCTCTGGCAAACTTATCTAGCTGGCAGTCACGTGTTGATAACGCAACACAAGTAACCCAAAACATGGCGCAGGTTGAGGATGTTTTATCTGGTGGTTCATTTGCCACAGGTACAGCAACAGCAGGTCTTAAGTAATGAACATTTCGCAGTTTTTCATTAGCCGCCCAATTTTTGCGGGCGTGCTTTCCCTACTTATTTTTATAGGTGGTGCAATTGCTGTCTGGCAACTGCCTATCACTGAATACCCAGAAGTAGTGCCGCCTACCGTGGTGGTAACTGCGAATTATCCTGGTGCAAATCCAGAAGTTATCGCGGAAACAGTTGCAACGCCGCTAGAGCAAGAGATAAACGGTGTTGAAAACATGCTGTATATGTCATCACAGGCAACCAGTGATGGCCGTATGACGCTAACAATTACGTTTGCCATTGGCACTGATCCAGATGAAGCTACAACGTTGGTACAAAACCGTGTAAATCGCGCTACGCCACGTTTACCTCAAGAAGTGCAGCGCCTAGGTGTGGTAACTGAAAAATCGTCACCAGATTTAACCATGGTTGTGCACCTGACGTCGCCTGATAATCGTTATGACATGCTTTATCTTTCAAACTATGCCGATCAGTTTGTTAAAGACGAGCTAGCGCGAATCAATGGCGTTGGGCAAGTGCGCCTGTTCGGTGCTGGTGAGTTCAGCATGAGAGTGTGGTTAGACCCCAACAAACTGGCTGCGCTCCAGTTAAACCCTGGCGATGTGGCAGCAGCTATAGCCGATCAAAACCAGCAAGCGGCGGCAGGTAGCCTAGGCGCACAGCCTACGGGCACCAGCGAATTTCAGCTGCTTATAAATGTGCGCGGCCGTTTAAAAGATGAAGCAGAATTTGAAAATATTATTGTTAAGTCGGGTGAGAATGGTGAAATAACGCGTCTTAAAGATGTTGCGCGTATCGAACTAGGTTCAGAGTTTTATGCACTTCGTTCACTTATTAACAATAACCCTGCTGCAGCGGTGCCGGTTTTCCAAGCACCAGGCTCTAACGCAATTCAAATTTCAGATGACGTTCGCGCTCGTATGGCGGAACTGTCAAAGGCGTTCCCTGAAGGCCTTGAATACGAAATAGCCTACGACCCTACCGTATTTGTTCGCGGTTCGATTGAAGCGGTAATTAGTACACTTCTTGAAGCCGTATTGTTAGTTGTACTTGTTGTTGTACTGTTCTTACAAACATGGCGTGCGTCTATTATCCCACTCGTTGCAGTACCTATTTCACTTGTGGGAACGTTCGCCTTTATGCAGTTAATGGGCTTCTCGCTTAATGCACTGTCGCTGTTTGGTCTTGTGTTGGCAATCGGTATTGTTGTGGACGATGCTATCGTTGTTGTCGAAAACGTAGAGCGTAATATCTCTGAAGGCAAAGCGCCGTTTGAAGCCACCGTACAGGCAATGAAAGAAGTAACCGGTCCTATTATTGCCACAACACTGGTGCTTGCGGCGGTATTCGTACCTACTGCTTTCATGAGCGGGCTTACCGGGCAGTTCTATAAGCAGTTTGCGCTAACAATTACTATCTCTACGGTAATTTCTGCAATTAACTCGTTAACGCTTAGCCCTGCATTATCTGCATTGCTGTTGAAACCTCACGGTAAGGCGAATGATTGGTTAACCCGTTTAATGGATAAAGTGTTTGGCCGCTTTGTATTTTCACCGTTTAACCGTTTCTTTGACCGCAACTCAAAGCGTTACACCGGTGCGGTGGGTGGGCTTATCCGCAAGAGCAGTGTCATCATGGTGCTTTACGCGGGTCTGCTAGGGCTCACTTACTTCCAGTTTGCCAATACACCAACAGGCTATGTTCCGCCGCAGGATAAGCAGTATTTGGTGGCCTTTGCTCAACTGCCTAATGCAGCAAGCTTAGACAGAACTGAAGAAGTGATCCGTGAAATGTCTCGTATTGCTATGGAACACCCTGGTGTTGAAGATGCGATTGCATTCCCTGGCTTGAATATTAACGGGTTTACCAATAGCCCAAGCTCAGGCGTGTTGTTTGCAACGCTGACTGACTTTGATAAAAGAACGACGCCTGATCTATCTGGTGGCGCCATTGCCGCCCAGCTTAACCAGAACTTTGGGTCTATAAAAGGTGCCTTTGTGGCGATATTCCCGCCGCCACCAGTAATGGGGTTAGGCACGATTGGTGGTTTCCGTTTACAGGTCGAAGACAGAGGAAACCTAGGCTTTGAAGAACTTGAGCGCGTAACGCAAGAAGTGATTGGCAAAGCGTGGGCACACCCAGCCCTTACCGATGCATTTACCAGCTTCACTGTTGCTGTACCTCAGCTCGATGTAGATGTAGACCGTGAAAAAGCGGTAAGCCAAGGTGTAAACATCGATACCTTGTTTACCACCATGCAGGGCTACTTAGGTTCGTTATACGTGAACGACTTCAACTTGTTCGGTAGAACTTACCAAGTAAATGTACAAGCTGATGCCCAATACCGTCAGGATATTGAGAACATTACGCAGTTTAAAGTGCGTAATGCACAAGGTGAGATGATCCCGCTTGGCTCATTCTTGAACATTGAGCACAGTGCAGGCCCTGACCGTGTTATGCACTATAACGGATACGTCACCGCTGAAATAAGCGGTGCAGCAGCGCCAGGTTATTCTTCTGACCAAGCGAAGGCGGCTATTGAAGAAATTCTGGCTGAAACGTTACCACTTGGCATGACTTACGAGTGGACTGAGATCACCTATCAGCAAATATTAGCGGGTAATGCATCAGCGTTTGTATTCCCATTAGTTGTGCTTTTGGTGTTCTTAGTACTGGCTGCGCAATACGAAAGCCTGCGTTTGCCACTGGCAATCATATTGATTGTTCCCATGACCTTGCTGAGCGCACTTATTGGTGTGCAAGTTTATGGGGGCGACAACAATATTTTTACCCAAATAGGTCTGATTGTACTGGTTGGCCTTGCAACGAAGAACGCCATTCTTATTGTCGAGTTTGCAAAAGAGCTACAAGACAAGGGGATGGACGCGCTTTCAGCCATTAAAGAAGCAAGTCGCTTACGTCTTCGTCCAATACTAATGACGTCCATTGCTTTCATCATGGGTGTACTGCCAATGGCGGTATCAACCGGTGCCGGCTCTGAAATGCGTCAGGCCATGGGTGTGGCAGTATTCTCAGGCATGATTGGTGTTACCGTATTTGGACTTATCTTAACTCCGGTATTTTATTACCTGATACAGCGTAAAGGTTAACTCTCCCGTCTACCCAAGCGTTGCCCTCTTAAGGGGCTCTTTAGGCCACTCATTTGAGTGGCCTTTTTTTTGCCACCATTGGTCAGCTTTTATCTCGTTTTGTGAAACCGAAAAGCTTATATTCGCTCGTATCCTGTTGAAAACAGAAAGAATGGAGATTCGAATGAAAATAGGTGCGGCGATAGTAATGGCGATGGGCATGGTGGTTGCTGTGTCTTTGCTTGGTGTTCAGGTGTCTTCTGCCATGAACGATATGCAAACGTGGGATAGAGTAGTAACCGTAAAAGGATTGTCAGAGCGAGAATACATTGCTGATCAGGTTATTTGGCCTATTCAATTTGTCGACGCGGGCAACGACTTACCTCAACTGTATGAACATATCGAAAAGAATAGCCTTCAGGTGGCTAACTTTTTAGAAGATAAGGGCATATCAGCAGAAAGCATTACTATTGGAAAGCCTGAAATAAATGACAAATTGGCGCAACAATACGGAAGTAGTGAAAAAGCGCCATTTCGCTACAGTGCCATTCAAACCGTTACTGTCTTTTCAAATGATGTTGAAAAGGTGCGAGCGCTTATGCAGCAAATTGGGGAGTTAATTAAAACGGGTATCGTATTATCAGACCAAAGCTACCGCGCTCAGCCCGATTATGTATTTACCCGCTTAAACGAAGTAAAGCCGGAAATGATTGAAGAAGCTACGCTCAATGCGAGAGAGGTGGCGGAAAAATTTGCCAAAGATTCAAAAAGTACGTTGGGCAAAATTAAGCGCGCTAACCAAGGGCAGTTCAGTATTTCTAGTCGCGATAGTCATCATCCACATATAAAGAAAGTGCGCGTGGTGTCTACCATCGAATATACCCTTATTGACTAATATTCATGCTATGCTAATACGCTCACGCAATATTGAGTAGAACGCGCATTTGTGCACTTTATGTATTAGATTACTGCTAATGTCTACTGGCTAGATTCGCCTATATGCGTTTTAATTTAGGATAGTGCCGAGTATTCTCAAGCACTTAAAGCTCATTGACTAAGGGTGGTAAGCCTGAAATGACGGATCTCAAAGCGCAATCTAAGCAGCTTGAATTTTTTGAAATCCCAAGTCCTTGTGTAGGTGTCTGCGAGTCTGGTCCAAGAGGGTACTGCAAAGGCTGCTATAGAAGTCGTGATGAGCGCCTTTATTGGCTTAAAGTTGATGATGCAACAAAAAGAAAGATAATTAGTGCGTGTGTACGACGTAAAAATGCAGTTTTATCAAAATTACGCAAAACGCAAGCACTGAAGGGCGAGGAGGCGGCACAACAGTTTTCTCTTTTCGATGAGCCGCCTGAAAGTCGTTAAAAAAGAGTTTGAGATTTATTAATGCCGTTAGAAAAGTATGTTTCGTATGCTGCGAAATCATTTACGCTACCCGAAATTTGCGTGCGCTTACGCTCAACGCTAGACAATCCTCGTTCGAGTATTGAAGACATCGCTGTACTAATCAGTGCCGACCCCTCTCTCACTGCTAAGGTGTTACGCCTGGCCAATAGTTCGCTTTTTCGTTTCCCCTCTCAAATCGAATCTGTAACAAAAGCCATAAATGTAATCGGTGGCGAAGCCCTTTATAATTTGGTTATTGCTGAAACTGCAACCACTGCGTTTAAGCATTTTGATACATTGCTAATTGATTTAGACAAGCACTGGCATGCTTCTGTTTATTGCGGGATGGTGGCGAAGAGTCTAGCCATGCGGCTGAATGTTCGTGGCGCCGAACGCTTTTTCGTGATGGGTATTTTGCAAAACCTTAGCGAGCTCATTGTTGCGAAGAAAGAGCCTAAGCTTTATGACAATTACCGAAATGGGAAAAAGAGTGACTTGCCACATATTGAGCAACTGACCCATTTCGGTTTTACCTTTGCACATTGCAGCGGTATCATACTTGAAAAATGGCACTTACCGATTGGTCTTTTTTATCCCGTATCATTTATGAACGATGCAGCAAAATATACTTCTGACGTTGATGTATGTGTTCTTGCAATTGCAAGTCGTATAACACTTAGTCAACTTGATAAAGAAAACTATGCTGACATTGAACTTTTTACGCCAGAAATAGCCAATACAGTAAGTCTCGACATGGAAGTGATAAGTAATTCAATTGAATATGCTGAGCAAGAAACAGCAAAAATTGTGTCGCTTATTCACTGAGCTTTCAGTGCATCAATTCTGTCACCGCACTTTTATATTGTAAATCAGAGTAAAGCTCTCCCAGAGGATTGGTATTACGTGCGTCTCGAATAGACGTAATCTAATAACTATAATAGCTCGACGTAAAATCAGATTATGTTTAGAAAAATCTTCCGGCCACGTGTTGTTGTAGGTGCCATTTGTATTGGCGTGTGTTTATCTGCAAACGCGAGGGATCTTATTGAAACGCTTTATCATGCAGATTTTACTCCCGACGCCGATGATGAAATACCGCGTTTTACATTAGACGGAGAGCTCGGTGTTTTAATTAATACAGGCAACACGTCTGCAGCAAGCGTTAAAGCGGCGGTCAACGCTGACCACGAAACCGAAAACTGGAGCAGTATTTATTTTGCTGAACTGCTTTATAAAGAAAGTGGTACGCCGACCACAGAGCGCGATATCAGCGCACAGCGCTTTTTCACGAGCGCACAATTCGACTATAAACTTCTTACGCCGGGACGACGCCTCTTCATGTATGGCGATTACGAAGACGATCAGTTTACCGGTTATGAACACCGTGCTTCACTTGCTGCGGGTTGGTCACAGCGCGTGTGGCGAAATGAAGATAGCGAATTTCGTTATAGTGTCGGGCCAGGGTATACCTTTATTGAAGCGGAAGAAGACAACGAGAGCCTTGTGAATGACGGCATTATAGTGCGAGCGTCTGCCGAGTATAAATATCATTGGAGCTCGGGTGCAAAATTAAGACAATTCGTTAGTACAGAGGCCGGCGAAGAAAATACAAAATCTCGCTCAGAAACCTCGCTTTCTGCCAATGTGTTTGGATCATTGGCAATGAAATTATCATTCATATTAAATCACGAAACAGACACTCCTGAAGATGTCGCGGCGTTAAGCACAGAAACATCGGTAGCGCTGGTCTATCAATTCTTTTAGTCAATTAGTGTAAATTAATAGTCGAATATAGGCTTTTTGCCGCGTTCTCATTGACTGAGAGGTTTGAAAATGTACACTGCGCACCATTGTTTGTGATACCAGTTCCTCTGGTGCATTACTAAATAGACTTCTTTTTAAACTCGTGTTGTACCGCCTTGCAGTTCAAAAGGTATCGCGTACAACGAATGGACCGATAATCAATAGGATTGTTCAATGAAAAAGCAAGTGCTTGCATCTCTAGTTGCAATTTCTCTTTCTCCGGCTGTTTTCGCTCAAGACGATGAAGTGAAGCCTTTTACAATGGAAGGTGAGCTAGGTTTTATCTCTACATCAGGTAACACTGAAACAACATCTATCAGCGCAGGTATTCAAGCGCATCAAGAACTTGAGAAGTGGAGTAACGACTACATTTTAAAAGGTCTGTACAAACAGGAAACTGTTCAACAAGAAAATGATGCAGGCGAGCAAGAAGATATCGAATTTACTTCTGCACAGAAGTTCTTCGGTTCAGCGCAGGGTAACTACAAACTCGCCAACCCAGATAACCGTTTATTCGGATTCGCATCTTATGAAGATGACCGGTTCAGCAACTTTAACTACCAGGCTACTGTAGCTGCGGGTTGGAACCAAAAGGTTCTTCAAAACAAACGCCATACCTTAGAATATTCAATCGGTCCGGGTTATTCTTTTATTGAAACTCAAGACGGTGAAAACCTTGATAGCATGATTGTTCGTGCATCATCAGCATATTCTTGGAAGATTTCTGATACTGCTAAATTCACTCAAACAGTGAGTACGGAAGTGGGGGCTGACAACACTAAGTCACGTGCCGAATCTGCGCTTACGGCTACCATTAGCGGTAACCTTTCTATGCGCCTTTCATTTAAATTAGACCACAACACCAACGTTGATGAAGATGTAGAAAAGCTTGATACTGAAACTGCTGTAAGCCTAGTTTACAACTTCTTCTAAGCCGAACTAATTTGTTTAAAGGTCAATAGGCCCTTCAAAATATCGAAGTAAAATGATAAGCATAAAAAAACGCTGCACACAGTGCAGCGTTTTTTGTTTAGGCTACAAACAAGGCTTCTTAGTGAAGAATGCGAGTCTTAATTGTGCCATCAATTTGTTGAAGCTCTGCCAATGCTTCATAGCCACGGTCTTCTTTAACATCCACAACCACGTAACCAATTTCCGCGTTGGTCTGTAGATACTGGGCTTCAATGTTAATACCTTTTTCTGCAAACGCTTGGTTAATTTGGGTAAGAATACCCGGTTGGTTTCTATGTACGTGAAGCAGTCGTGAACGACCGGTGTGCTCAGGCAGCGATACTTCAGGGAAGTTAACCGCTGATAGCGTAGAGCCGTTGTCGCTGTATTTCGCTAGTTTTCCTGCCACTTCAATTCCGATGTTCTCTTGCGCTTCTTGTGTGCTTCCGCCCACGTGTGGCGTAAGAATAACGTTGTCGAACGCACGAAGCGGTGACTCAAACTCTTCAGTATTAGACTTAGGCTCTACTGGGAATACATCAATTGCTGCGCCATTAAGGTGGCCGCTTTCCAATGCCTTTGCAAGCGCGTCAATATCAACGACGGTACCGCGAGAAGCGTTAATTAAAATGCTACCTTTTTTCATTTGAGACAGTTCTTTCTCGCCAATCATGTCTTGTGTTTGAGGCGTTTCAGGCACGTGTAGCGATACCACATCAGAGGTATTAAGCAGTTTTTCCAGTGACTTCACCTGGGCAGAGTTACCCAACACAAGTTTGTCTTCGATATCGAAGAATTGAACGCGCATACCTAAATGTTCAGCAAGAATACTTAGCTGAGTACCAATGTGACCATAGCCAATAATGCCAAGGGTTTTTCCACGAGCCTCGTAAGAGCCAACCGCAGTTTTTTCCCATTCACCACGATGGGCTTTGGCGTTTTTGCTTGGTACTTGACGAAGTAGAAGAATAATTTGCCCAAGAACCAGTTCAGCAACCGAACGAGTATTAGAAAACGGGGCGTTAAATACCGGGATGCCGCGACGTTGTGTGGCGTCAAGATCAACTTGGTTAGTGCCAATGCAGAAACAGCCAATAGCCACAAGCTTTTGCGCCGCATCAACCACTTTTTCGGTAATTTGGGTACGCGAGCGAATACCAACAAAGTGGGCGTCTTTTATCTTCTCAATTAACTCATCTTCAGGAAGTGAGGTTTTGAGAAATTCAATGTTGCTATACCCATTGCTTTTTAGTGTCTCCAAAGCACTTTGGTGAACACCTTCCAACAACAAAATTCGGATTTTATCCTTCTCTAATGAAACTTTGCTCATGAACTCGCTATCTCTCACTGATGTAATTTGGTTTGCTTGCATCGCCAATCCAAGACTAACTGAACGTACAAGTATTAAAAGCGTAGCTTTGTATAACCTGTGCGGTAATGTGCATCACTACGCTGCTCTGAAGCCTTGCTTTAGCAAAACTGCTACCAAGCTTTTATAATCGCGTTGATTGCTTTCGCTACTAATGACGCGAACCTTAGTTAGCGTAAGCGTTAAAACGCCTCGCACCTCACTAAAGACATCTAGACGTCTAAACGGAAATTAACAGAAAACGCATTAAGTTGAAAGCAGTATTTTGTATAGCTTTTCACCGTACTATACGCCGTGCCAAGCTATCACTTAAAGGTTTCAACACCACTTTCTGTGGCACTTAGTACAATATCTGCGCCTCTTAGCGCAAAGATACCGTTAGTCACTACGCCCGGAATATTATTTATTTTTTGTTCCAGTTCGCGTGGATTAAGAATCTCAAGGTTGTGTACATCTAAAATAACGTTACCGTTATCTGTCACTACTCCCTGTCGGTATTCAGGATCGCCACCAAGTTTTACCAGTTCACGGGCTACAAAAGAGCGAGCCATGGGAATAACCTCGACCGGTAGTGGAAATGAGCCCAATACAGGCACACGCTTGCTTTCATCAACAATACACACAAAAGTAGTTGCGGCGCCGGCTACAATTTTCTCGCGAGTGAGTGCTGCGCCTCCACCTTTAATCATATGTTTGTGTTCAGTAACCTCATCAGCCCCATCGATGTAAACTGAAAGGTTGCTGACTTCGTTTAACTCGAACACTTCAATGCCTAGGGCTTTTAAACGCTCGGTAGATGCTTCTGAGCTTGATACTGCGCCTTCGATTTTATGTTTAATGTTACCGAGTTCTTCAATAAAGAAATTCACGGTAGAGCCTGTACCCACACCGACAATGCTATCTGCTTCAACATATTCGATGGCTGCTTTGGCTACGGCTTGTTTTTTTGCGTTCTGATCCATGGTCATTCTCCGACTTATTGTGTTCGCAAGTGTATCGTATAAGCGTACATGAACCCACAAGTTCGTATATTCAATTTGTTATAATGACTATCACGAGTTAGTAAAATGCAGGGTGCGCGTGGGTGTTACGATAGCATCAAGCGGCACATCCCACGGTGCAATAGGTAGAGCATCTACTTCTTGAATGTCGTGGGCAATGCCTACCAACTTTGGCCTCCGTTTTTTGGGAGGCGAATGAGAACCTATTTGGCGCTGAGTGAAGCTTAATGTACGATCGTAATACCCCCCCCCCATGCCTAAGCGATTACCTTTATTATCAAAGCCTACAAGCGGCATAAGAATAACATCACATTGCGTAACAGGAACAACGTTTTTACAAGCCAACACGGGTTCTTCAATGTTGTATTTGTTCCAAATAAGCTGGGTGTTTGGTTTGTAAGATAAGAAAAGTAGATGCCCTTTGCATACAGGGTGTAGTACAGGAAGTGTGAATCTTTTTTTGCTTGAAGCCTGCCAAACAGAATTGATGTAGTACTTTAAATTAACTTCGCCGTCGTTAACTAAATACCCCGCTATTGTTGTGCCCTCGTTGAGAAAAGGCAGGGCATTGAGTTGTAATACTATGCGTTTTGCAGCATCCTCATGTTGTTCACTAGATAACTCACGGCGCGCTACGCGAAGCTTTTTCCGCAGCTGTGCGCGAGCTTGCATGCTTTCTTGTGAAACGTTTATCTGCATGATTGAAGGCCTTACTCGCTTTAAACCAAAAAGTTAACGATCAGATTCACCTAAATAGTGATTAAGTACACGAACCAATTCACTACTCTCAATGGGTTTGGTCAAGACATCATCAAGGCCTTGCTCACGCAAATGTTCTGGCTGAGTTATCACATCCGCCGTTAATGCGACAATAGGCAAATTTGGCTTGAACCCCTTTATTTGGGCTGTTGCTTCATCGCCTTGAATACCAGGAAGGTTAAGATCCATAAGAACTAAATCCACAGGATTAGACTTGGCGTACTCAACGCCTTCTTCGCCAGTGCTCACTACAGAGAGAGACACGCCGAGTTTTTCGAATAAGGTTTGAATAACTACTTGGTTTATATAGTGGTCTTCAACCATTAAAACATTCGCGGAGTGGCTAACGTTGACTTGCGCCACGAAACTGCGTGGTTCAGATTCAACGAACTGATTTGCACTCAACGCGTCGGCCGGTAAAGTAACGCTTATGCGAGTGCCATAGTTCAACTTACTGCTGACTTTAATAGACCCGTCCATGAGCTCTACAAGGCGCTTAGATATATTTAAGCCTAAGCCGGTCCCACTAATCTGATGCGCATTTTCCATACGCTCGAAAGGTGTGAAAAGCCGCTTTTGGTCTTCATCGCTAATACCAATGCCTTGATCAATGACATTAAATATTACCTTGCCGCTTTTGTATTTTACCTGCGCTTTTACTGACTTGCCGTGATTAGTGAACTTAATCGCATTCGACAGCAAGTTAAGCGCAACTTGACCAAATTTGGTGTCATCGAAAAACAACGAGTCGGGCATAGCGTTATCAATACTGGTGCTAAATACGATACCGCTGTCTTCAGCGCGGATCTTAGTAAGCGAAAATAAGTGGGTGAAAAAGTCTTTGGTATTCACCGCGCGTGGCATCACACGCATTTTCCCCGCTTCTATCTGCTTTATATCTAAAACAGAATTTACTATTTCTAAAAGCCTTTCACCGCTTTGGCTTACATGAGAAAGCGGGGTGGTAAATGACGAGGGTAAATTTAACTTTTGGGTTTCGCCTTCAAGCAACTGACTAAACGTATTTATGGCATTAAGCGGTGTTCTAATTTCGTGGCTTACGTAAGAAAGAAAGTCTGATTTAAATTGACTAGTGCGCTCTAGTTCTCGGTTCTTACGCTTCAGTTCCAAATGCGCAACTACCGACTTACTTAGGGTTTGAAGTGATGCTTTCTGCGCTTCTGTCAGTGTTTTAGGTTTACGGTCAATGGCGCAAAGTGTACCGATTGCGTGTCCCGATGGGGTGATGAGTGGTGCACCAGCATAGAAGCGAATATCAGGCGCGCCAGTTACCAAAGGGTTATCATGAAATCGAGGGTCTAATGTGGCGTTAGAAATTTCGAACACTTCTTCTTGCAAAATCGCATGAGAGCAAAAAGCAATTTCCCGGGACGTCTCTTCAGCATCCAACCCCACTCGTGATTTGAACCACTGGCGATCAGGGTCTATTAAGCTAATAAGTGCTATAGGGGTTTCGCAAATTTGCGAAGCGAGCGCTGTCAGGTCATCAAAGAGTTGTTCAGCTTCGGTATCAAGCACGTCATAGCTGAGTAGTTCGGCAAGACGTTCGTCTTCATTTTGAGGGAGGGGCGCCGCTTTCATAACCGTTGAGTTTAAACCTAGCTGTAAATAAAAAAGGGATTGTGTATTAACAATCCCTTAAACATATCATAGAGCGTAGGTGTCTATGAATAGTTGTTCCAGCTTTTTGTGGTCAACTTTAGTCGCTACCTTTATGGTATTTGCTTCATTCCATAGCGGGCTAGGTGTTGTACCTTTAGGTGCAACTACAGTTTGCCCTCTATCTAGTGTCCCTGTTCCAACACGAACGTGACCTTCAGTCAGTTCAAATAGCTCAGGGTGGCGAAGGTGGGCAATCGGGAATGCATCGTGGAAGAAACACACGCGATCTTCACGGTTTTGCGAGTAGAAATCCATGTAGAACTGGGCGCTTTCTTTCACAAAACCACCAAGGGTATTGTTTTTCTCTTCAAGCTTTTCAACAAAGGCTGGCGAGAAAGGCGTGAAGTTTGTCACGTCCAAACCAAACATGGTCAGTTCCCAGTCTGCTGCGAAAACGATTTCTGCTGCATGTGCATCGTTCCAAATGTTCGCTTCAGCCACTGGCGTAACATTACCTGGTACAAACGCTGCGCCACCCATAATGCTAACGCCTTTTACCAACTTAGGCAGTTCTGGCTCAAGACGAAGTGCAAGTGCCAAGTTACCTAGTGGACCAATAGCAACAATGGTGATTTCGCCAGGGTATTTACGCGCCATATCAACGATAAACTGCGCAGAGCTGCGTGGGTCAAGCTCGGTTTTAGGCGCTTCAGGCTTAATATGACCAAAGCCGTGCTCGCCGTGTACGAAGTGTGCGTACGTTGACTCTGGGCCAACCCACGGCATACCAACACCTTTAGTTACAGGGATATCTTTACCTGCAATTTCACAAAGTGTTAGTGCGTTTTGCGCAGCCATTGTTACTGGAACGTTACCGTAAACGGTAGTTAAGCCAAGTACTTCAATATCTGGAGATTGAAAGGCGAAAAAGATCGCCATTGCATCATCAATCCCCGGATCCGTATCTAATATGATCTTATGTGCCATCAATTTATCTCAGTGCGTCTTGCTAGTTGGCGTGTTTCGCTAAGAAACGATCCACTTCTTTTTGTGTTGGAATACTCTGCGCTGCGCCCTCGCGGGTTACCGCAATGGCTGAAGCTGCACACCCGCGACGCAATGCTTGTTTAGCATCGGTGTGGTTGCTGTATGCAGACAGGAAATAACCGATAAAGGTGTCACCGGCTGCGGTGGTATCTACCGCGTCTACAGAGAATGCTTTTACTTCTACAACTTCATGTTTGCGCAGCATCATTACACCCGCTTTACCTAGTGTAATAATAACTTCGCTGTGTGACCATTGCTCTTTGAACACTGTCACAATATCTTCAAGTTCTTCTTTACCGGTAATCGCAGCAGCTTCGGTTTCATTTACGATAAGTAAATCTACACAGTCTAACGGAAGCTGCTTAACCGACTCGCTCATAGGCGCCGGGTTAAAAGCTACTTTAAGCTGCTTTTCTTTCGCTTGGCGAAGTACTTCTTCAATGCTGCTTGTTTCATTTTGGGTTAATACCCAATCTGAAGGACGCGTATCGTCTAACGCTTGCATTACGGTTTTTGCGGTAATGGTTTGGTTAGCACCACCAAATAATACAATGGCGTTTTCACCGCTAGGCGTGACTTGGATAATCGCGTGACCTGAAGGAACTTCTGAGCACTTTACGCCACGACAATCAACGCCCTTCTTAATAAGAGCTTGTTTAAATGAGGCGTCGTTTTCGTGAATGCTGCCGACGTGTCTTACGTCTGCACCTGCTTGCGCTAGAGCAATAGACTGGTTTGCACCCTTACCACCTAATAAGGTTTGATAATGGGTAGAGGCCAACGTCTCACCAGGCTGCACAAAGTGTTCTACTTGGTAAACGTGGTCAATATTGATAGAGCCAAAATTTATTATTGCCATTTCTTCTTCCGTCGAAAGAGGGCGCTTCCCAGAATGCCGCTGTCCATGTTTCGCCCGTGAACCGAAAAGTTCAGGGCGGAAGTATCACAATTGCCGTAGGCTTCTCGATACGCGTCGAGCTTGCACAATAGCAGCTGTTTCAACTTCCTTGGTTTAAAGCATCGGCCAGGGACATGAATGAACTAGCAAACATCCCAGGAAACATTGTTGTTGTATTAACGCAACAGGGTATAACAAACGCGAGATCCAGTGAAGAGGATCACCTAAAGCGCTTTATAACTATTTTGCGTGGTGATTATAAAAGCGGTAAAAAAATATTACTTTTCTTGACCAATTGGTCAGCAATTATACACGCATATAAGAGAAGCTCAATAATAACCAACAAGCAAATGCTGGTATTAAACGCTAATGAACACTGTCATGCTGTTGCGAGAGGAATTCCATATCCAACAACCACGATCTTAGATGAAATCTGACGATGTTGCTAGCGGTCCGGCAACGAATTTAGCTAAATCGCCGCGAATTAAACACTGTTTGAACAGTGAGTAAACAACGATTAAGCACCATCGTTTAAAGTGTATACGACACAGTGTTATTAGACCCTAAATGTACCTTTGCCGTTTGTTCAAAGTTAGAGCAGTGGCAGGGCAAAAGGAGGCGTTACACATTGATATTTGCTAGTATTAACTCCATCAAGAGATGACAGTGACGTAAGTCTCCGCCAAAATAGACGGTAATTAACCGCTATACAAGAGTGGCGCTTGTATCTCAAACTATTCAAAACAAAAGAGAACAATTCGTGGAAAAACAGCTCGATTACGATAGCGTAAGTAATAAATTGTCTCAGCAAGGTGTAATTGTTGACGCTGCAGAAGTGCATGGCATTCTTTGCGGTATGCTTTGTGGTGGCATGTCGCTGACCGACCAAAAGTGGCTAGAAGCGTTAAGTGAAACCATTAATCAGGGTGATGCGTTTAGCGACCCTACTAAGCACCTTTTGAATAACCTTTTCAATCAAACCTGTCAGCAGCTTCTTGAGCCAGAATTTGCGCTAAATTTGTTACTTCCTGACGACCAAGCTCCGATAAATGACCGCGGAGCTGCACTGATTAATTGGGTGCAAGGTTTTATGCTTGGGTTTGGTCTACACCAACAAGATCTTATGCAATGTTCTGACGATGTAAAAGAAGCACTTGAAGATTTTTCAGATATTTCACGCATGGAAGAGCCGATGGATGCAGATGAAGAGTCAGAGAAGGCGCTATTTGAAGTTGAAGAATACGTGAAAATTTCAGCAATTTTATGCTTCAGCGAACTTGGTCAATCGCTGCTAGATGATCAACAAGACACGCCATCCGTACACTAATAATTTAAGGTAATAGAAGCGGCGGTAAGTCGCCATTTGCTTTAACGAGAGTTTTTTAGGGTTTTCTTTTTTATGATTAGTGCGCAAGAGTTTATCGCTAGGCAAGACCGACTACTTGCTCAGTGCAAGCCAAACAGTGTGTGTATTGTGCCAGCAGCAGGTATGGTAACCCGAAGTCGCGATACCGAATATACGTTCAGGCAAGATAGCGACTTTTGGTATCTGACAGGATTTGAAGAGCCTAATGCTTGGTTGATATTGTCTAACCACCCTCGTTATGGTGAAAGTTATCGTGCAATGGTGGTACAAGAGAAAGACAAAAGTGCAGAGATTTGGCACGGCAAACGCTTGGGAGCCGAAGCTGCACTTGCCCGATTTAGTCTAGATGAAGCGTTTGAGTTGCAAGAACTTGAAGAAGCGCTGTTAGCGTCAATTCAGGGTCAAGACAATGTGTACTTTTCGTTGGGGCACAAGAAAGACAATGACCTGTTATTTACTGAGGCACTAAACACCTTGCGCGATGCGCCTAAAGAATCATTGGCGCCAAGGGCGATTCACGACTTACAGCCTATTTTACACGAAATGCGTTTATTCAAGTCAGCGTGTGAAGTGGCCATGATGAAAGCGGCGGGTGAGATAAGCGCACGTGCGCACAAGCGAGCTATGCAGTTCGCTGCGCCTGGTTGTTACGAGTACCAGCTAGAAGCTGAAATTCACCATGAATTTGCCATGGCGGGAGCCCGTTCACCCGCTTATAGTACTATTGTTGGAAGCGGCGATAATGCGTGTATTTTGCATTACACGCAAAATAACGCGCAGGTAAATGACGGTGACTTGATCTTGATCGACGCAGGTGCTGAATATCAAGGTTATGCTGCGGATATCACGCGAACGTTTCCTGCAAATGGAAAGTTCAGCCACGCTCAGCGCGAAATTTACACCGTTGTATTAAAAGCGCAAAAAAGCGTGTTAGACATGTTAGCGCCTGGCGTCACCTTGTCACAAGCCATGTTACATAGCGTAGAAATTATTACTCAAGGTTTAGTTGACCTTGGCGTTCTTGAAGGTAGTGTGGCAGAAAACCTTGAAAATGAAACGTGGCGTCAGTTTTACATGCATGGTTTAGGGCACTATTTAGGTCTAGATGTGCATGATGTAGGCAACTACAAAATTGACGGTGAAGACCGTCCGTTAAAGCCTGGCATGGTGATCACTGTTGAGCCCGGCATTTACATTAGCCAAGACAGCAACGTGCCGGAAAAATACAAAGGCATTGGTGTAAGAATTGAAGATGATGTGGTGATTACTGCGACGGGTGTCGATATTCTTACTGCAGATGTGCCAAAAGACATTGATGAGATTGAAGCACTTATGGCTGAAAGCAGAGCCTAGTTGTCAAAATTTGCTAAGTCTACCAAGGTTTGAAAAACTGCGATAAGTGTGAAATACGGAATTTTGGTTTAAGTTACCGGTTTAAACTAGCAGTTTAAATTACGCTAAAAACTAGCCTTTAATATAAAGAAAAAATCTCAGAATTAACGCTTTTAATAATTATAGCCTCTGGGCAACAGGAAAATAAAAACAGTGGAATCGGCAGCAGCGGTTGACGTAGTAATTATTGGTGGTGGTATTGTCGGTACTGTATTAGCCAAAGCACTCGCAGAGAAAGTATCTCCTGCAAACAGCTCTGGCTTATCTGTCACCCTAATTGATGCGGCTGACCCAGAGCAAACCAGCAAAAGCTTTGTCGACTTTAACCCTTTTACCGACACCCGTGTTATTGCCTTGGCAAGGCGTACCGTTGAAGAACTGTCTCACATGGGGCTAAACCTTGATGATGTAGCTAAGCAGCACAACGGTGAGTTACCTCCTCAAATTAAGCATATTGAGGTTAGCGACAAGGGGCACTTGGGGCTATTAAACCTTCAAAGCAGTGACTACCACATTGACGCGTTTGGCCAGGTGGTGAGCTTAAGCGCACTAACGCGATTGGCGGCAGGTGCAACCTCAAGCTACCAATATATCGCACCTGCCAAGGTAACGAACGTAAAGCAGCAGTCTAATTTTGTAGAGGTGCAGCTAGATAGTGGGCAATCGCTTACCACAAAGTTGCTGGTACTAGCCGATGGCGGTCGTTCAGGATTAGCTGACCAGGTTGGCATTTTAAAAACAGTCGATGATTATCATCAAACGGCCATTGTTTTTAACGTGCACACTCAGCTCCCCCATGAAAACAGAGCTTACGAGCGTTTCACTGAGAACGGGCCACTGGCATTCCTTCCTTTTGATAGTGAAATCGATGATATCAAGGCTAGTGGAAACGGCTTTTCTGTTGTATGGACAGTAGATACCGACGCCTCAAAGACCTTAATGGCGTTAAGCCAAAGTGCATTCATCCAAGCCTTACAGGAAGCGTTTGGCTATCGACAAGGCAAAGTACTTAGAGTTAGTGATTTAGCAAGTTACCCCTTAGCGCTTACGAAGGCGCAGCAAGTTGCTAGTCATCGCACCGTGGTGGTAGGCAATGCGGCACAGGCGCTACATCCTATTGCAGGGCAAGGATTCAATCTAGGCTTACGCGACTTAAGTACTTTAGTGTCTGTGCTGCAAGCGTCAGCGGAAAAATACGCAGAGCAATCAGAAGTGGGGAATTCGGAAAATGCTTTGCCAAATGAAGGGTTAACGTCATCGTCAAATTATGCTCAGGATGACACAAACAATGAGCAAAGCGATACAATCGCATCCGCTAATTTCGATGCAGGTGCTTTTAGTATTACTCAGCATTACGCCAATTCGCGTAAGAATGACAGGGATAACACGATAGCCCTGACAGATACGCTAGTTCGCACCTTTTCAAACCAGTATTTTCCAACGGTAATTGGGCGCAATGTGTCGTTATTGGCATTAAGCATGATGCCCCAGGCGAAAAAAGCGTTTGTTAAACACACGACGGGCTATGGCGAAACACCACTAAGAAAAAGAGATAACAATGCAGCATGTTGATATAGCGATAGTGGGCGGCGGAATTGTAGGGTTAACCCTTGCAGCGGCGCTTAAACACAGTGAATTGAGCATAGCAATAGTCGATAAAGCGGCGTGTTATCAGACTCTGGACGAGAAGCCTACGGCAAGAGTGAGTGCCATAAACCAGGCTAATATTAAAGCGCTGCAACAGTTTGATGTGTGGTCGCATTTGCAGCAAGACCGCGCCAACCCTTACACCGACATGCATGTATGGGACAAAGATAGTTTTGGCGACATTCACTTTTCATGCGATGAAATGGGCAGTGATGCGCTTGGCGTGATTGTAGAGAATCAGGCTTTAGTCAATGCACTGTCTAAATCTGTGGAAGCGCAGCCTAATGTGGAGTTGATCACCGCGGGTATTGATAGAGTATTAGCTGGCCCAAACCAAACCATGCTGATGCTTGATAATGATGACGTGCTAAGCTGCAGGTTGTTAGTAGGCGCCGATGGCGCAAATTCGTTTGTCAGAAAGCAGGCTGGCTTGCCAATTACATTTAAAGACTACGAGCATACGGCGATTGTCGCTAATATCAAAACGGTAGAGCCGCATAATAATGTGGCGAGACAAGCGTTCACACCAACAGGACCGCTCGCGCTACTGCCTATGTCTGAGCCAAATGTATGTTCCATTGTATGGTCGCAAACGCCAGAGCAAGCAAACTCATTAATGGCATTGGATGACGCTGCGTTCTGCAATGCGTTAACTGCGGCTAGTAATAGCGTTCTTGGCACTATTTCGCTTGAAACCAAACGCGCGGCTTTCCCGTTGACCATGCGTTATGCACGCCAGTGGGCGAAAGACGGTGTGGTGCTGGTAGGCGACGCAGCGCATACCATTCACCCGCTTGCAGGGCAGGGCGCTAACTTGGGAATGCAAGATGCGCTCGCACTGGCGGAAACCCTAAACAACTTAAAGGCGTCGGGCAAAGACATTGGTTTGTACAAGCACTTACGCAGCTACGAACGAAGCCGTAAAACAGAAGCCACGAAAATGATTGCCGCAATGGACGGCTTTAAATTCTTATTCGACGGCGACGACCCCCTCAAAAAGTTGCTCAGAGGAATCGGTCTTTCAGCCACAGACAAACTCAGCACCATTAAAAACGCCTTCGTCAGCCATGCCATGGGCCTATAAATCCAAAAAATGGGGTCAGAGTACTTTTTTCGCCACCCGCGAATAGTGGGGTCAGAGTACATTATTGGCTTTCCCTATTACAAAACCGAATAAATGTACTCTGACCCCATTCTTGTGGTTTAGTCGTTTCGGCATTGAGATAGTCAGCGGTACAGGATACTCTTCGGTATCCTTTTTTATTTGTACCAATGGCTTATGTTTACTTATCTTTGCAAACCTTATCGCGCCTTTTCCTTTGTCTGCGCCGCTTCCGTACTTACTTCTACTTTAATGACTGGTTCGGCGAATGCCGAAGTACCTGCTTCCACTTTAGCCTCGGTTGAATCGTCGGCGACAACAAAAAGCAAAAAGATGACGCTGAGTAATGCCTCTATCGATTTGGATGTTTATCGTCAGCACGTTAAAACACTGGCAAGCGATGAGTTTGAAGGGCGAGGGCCTTTGTCGAAAGGTGAAGAGAAAACAGTCGATTACTTGGTAACCCAATACAAAAAGCTAGGGCTGAAGCCAGCCTTTGGCGATAGCTATACCCAAGCTGTGCCGTTAGCCAAAATAACGCCGAAGAACATTTCATCGTTAAAAATAGGCGGGCTTGATTTTAGCGCAGGCAGCGACTTTACCGCCCGAACTCAGCGCATTGTTAATGACTACTCACTTACAAATAGTGACGTAGTTTTTGTGGGTTATGGCATTAATGCCCCAGAGTACAATTGGAATGATTACGCCGGCCTCGATGTAAAAGGAAAAACCGTTGTCATGCTGGTAAACGATCCGGGTTTCGCTTCTAAAGATCCAGAGCTTTTTCAGGGCAATGCAATGACTTATTACGGTCGCTGGACATATAAGTACGAAGAAGCAGCCAGGCAGGGGGCAGAAGCGGTTTTCATTATTCATGAAACCATGCCAGCGGGTTACGGGTGGGGCGTAGTCGAAAACTCTAACTCCAATACCAAATTCAGTTTAGTCGACGACAACAACAATGCTTCACAAGTCGGTGTAATGGGTTGGCTTCATTTAAATGCCGCAAGACAGCTATTTGAAAAAGTGGGTATGGACTATGGCGAGCTTAAAGACAAAGCTTCAAAGCCAGGATTTATGCCCATCGCGCTAAACACAAAAGCATCATTGGGCTTTACCAATACTATTGAGCGTGCCGAGTCGCAAAATGTTGCGGGTATTTTAGAAGGAACAGATAAGCCAGAAGAATGGGTAATGCTTCACGCTCACTGGGACCACCTAGGCAAAGTTGAAAAGAACGGCCAAACCACTATTTACAATGGTGCGGTAGACAACGCGTCTGGCGTAGCAGGTGTGCTTACATTGGCAGATGCGCTTTCAAAACGCGAAGAGGGCTTTGCGCGTACACTAATGTTTAGCGCGTTTACCGCCGAGGAAACAGGGCTACTCGGTGCCGATTATTTTGCAAATAACCCGCCGGTACCAACATCGAACATGGTGGCTTTTTTAAATATCGACGGCATGAATGTAAACGATGACGTCGATTACATCTTGCAGTACGGAGAAGGCTATTTATCTATTGAAGATGATTTAGCAACAGCTGCCGCGTTACAAGGGCGAACGGTCAAAATGGATCCGCGACCTCAAAACGGGTTGTTCTTTCGCTCAGATCACTTCGCGCTTGCTAAGCAGGGCGTGCCTTCAATTTTGTTCATGAGCTTAGGCGATACCGACCCTAGCTTTATCGCCAAGCGCTACCATAAAGCAGATGATGACTACCTTCCAAGCTGGACATTAGGTGGTGTGCAACAAGACCTCTCACTTATCGGCTCTATGCTGAACTATTACGCCCAAGGCAATGTATGGCCATACTGGAAACGCGACTCTGATTTTAAAGACAAGCGCACACTGGCAATGGAAGCGAAAGAGGCAAAGTAATTCACGCTTAACTGTAGGTAGCGATATAACAAGGTAAAGCGACGCTAATGAGTTGGATTTTATTTACGTTGGGCGCGGTTGTTATGCAAACCGTGCGCAATGCACTGCAGAGCAAGCTGAGCGGTGCAGTTAACACCTCTGGGGTGACGCTCTCTCGCTTTATCTTGGCTCCGCCAATAGCCCTCGTCTATTTAATCATTCTCTACAGCAGTAGCGCCAGTCAAGTGCCTGAGTTCTCAGGCTCTTTTATTACAGTGATACTGTGTGCTTCGCTACTTCAAATAGCGGCCACTTCTTTAATGGTGATTTTGTTCAAGCAGAAGAATTTTGCCATTGGCGCAGGTCTAGCGAAGAGTGAGGCCTTGGTGGCCGGCGTTGTAGGCATGCTCTTTTTCGGAAGTTATTTAACGCCCCTTGGGTGGGCGGGCATAGTAATAGGCGCAATAGCAGTATTTGTGTTAAGCAGCGGCAATCGGCTCCATGGCATTAGTGTGAAAACCATGGTAATAGGTCTTGCTTGCGGTACCTGTTTTGCGCTGACATCACTGTTGGTGCGCGAGGCTAGCCATATGCTAAATGTTCAGCATACAGTGGCTGCTGCTTGGGTGTTGTTATGGGTGCTATGTGTACAAACGATAAGTTTAAGTGGTTATATTGCGCTAACTAAACCCTTCGTGTTCAGACAGCTAACCAACGCTAAAAAGCAGGTGCTAGCGATTAGCACGGTAAGCTGTTTGGGCTCAATTTGTTGGTTCACCGCTATGGCATTGCAACATGTGGCGCTAGTAAAAACGCTTGGGCAGTTAGAGGTGTTACTTACCTTGATACTCTCACATTACTGGCTAAAAAATGCAGTCACAAAACGCGAAATTGCTGGCTTACTTCTTATTGGGCTTGCCGCCATCTTTGTTATGTGGGCATAAAGTAATGACAATATTAAACACTGAAGTTTTTAGTACAAAATCAATTGAATGTTATTTTCATAGAACAAAAAAGTGCTAAACAACCTTAATTAAAACGACAGGAAGGGAACATGGATAAGCGACATTTCTTGAAATTAGCGGGCGCTAGCTTTGCGCTTGCGCCTGTGGCTGCTATGGCTGCAATTAATCAAACTAATGCAACAGACATTAACAGTTTAAGCGGGCTAAGTAATATCACCGCAGATGCAAAGCCGATTACCACAGAAGAACGCAAAGCGCGTATCGAAAAAGCGCAGTCGCTTATGAAAGCCCAAAATATTGCGGCAATTTTGGTCGAGCCTGGCGCTGCTATGGATTATTTTTCAGGGATTAAATGGTGGCGTAGTGAGCGCTTGACCGCGCTGGTTATCCCTCAAAAAGGTGATATGGCGGTGGTTACGCCATTTTTCGAAAAGCCAAGTGTGCTTGAGTCATTAGCTATAGGCGATGATGTAAGAGTGTGGCAAGAGCATGAAAGCCCGTTTGATGTCGTAGCCAATATTTTAAAATCGCGCGGTATAACAAGCGGCAATATCGGGTTTGAAAGCAGCGTACGCTACTTTGTAGTTACCGGAGTCAGCCGAGCGCTGCCAAACATTAATATTGTTCCCGCAGAGCCAATTACCCTTGGCTGTCGCATGTACAAAACGCCCAGTGAGTTGGCTCTTATGCACAAAGCGAATGAAGTGACCTTAGAAGCCTACGAGTTTGTTTTCGATAATCTAAAGCTTGGTATGAGTCAGCAGGACGTTAAAAGCTTGATGAACACTGCACAGCAGCGCTTGGGTGGCAGCGGTACATGGTGTTTGGCACTGTTTAACGATGCAAGTGCTTATCCTCATGGCACAAATGCAGCACAAACTATCAAAGAAGGCTCGGTGATCTTGCTAGACAGCGGTTGCAGCGTGCACGGTTACCAAAGCGACATAAGTCGTACTTTGGTATTTGGCAAGGCGCCTCAGAAAGTTCAGGACGTATGGCACACAGTAAGGGAAGGGCAGAACGTAGCATTTGCCGCAGCTAAAATTGGTGAGCCAGCAGGCAAAGTGGATGATGCAGTGCGCCAATTCTACGCCAGCAAAGGGTACAGCAAAGACTATGCATTGCCTGGGCTAAGTCACAGAACAGGTCACGGTATCGGCATGGAAGGACACGAGAGCGTTAACTTTGTGCGTGGTGAAAATACGCCACTTAAAAAAGGCATGTGCTTTTCCAATGAGCCAGGTATCTATATTCCGGGTGAATTTGGTGTTCGCTTAGAAGACTGTTTGTACATGACTGAAACAGGTCCCGCTTACTTTACCGAACCGCCAGAAAGTTTGGCCAAGCCGCTGGGTAAATTGCTGAATTTAAAAAGCTAAATAAGAAGTTAATAAACCTGTCTCTCAAAATTTTTATTAGCTGTTACACTTAAAATAATTACCTAAGTGAATGATGGATAAACTATGCCTGAAAGAAAATTTAGATTGGTTACGCGAAGTGATTTCGATGGACTGGTATGTGCAGTTTTATTGAAAGATTTAGACTTAATTGACGATATTCTGTTTGTTCATCCGAAAGACATGCAAGACGGTAAAATTGATATTACCGAGAATGATATCACGACCAACTTGCCTTACGTTGCGGGTTGCCATATTGCCTTCGACCATCACTTAAGTGAAACAGTCCGTAATTCAGGTGACATTGAGAATCACATTATTGATCCGAAAGCGCCGTCGGCGGCGCGCGTTGTTTACGACTATTACGGTGGTGCAGATAAATTTCCCAATATCTCAGTAGATATGATGGAAGCGGTAGATAAAGGCGACTCTGCGCAATTTTCAAAAGAAGAAATTTTGGAGCCTACCGACTGGGTGCTAATGAATTTCATCATGGATGCGCGAACTGGGCTTGGTCGTTTCAGAGATTTCAAGATCTCTAACTATCAGCTAATGATGAAGCTCATAGATGCGTGCAAAGACCACAGCATTGACGAAATACTGCAAATGGAAGACGTGGCTGAGCGCGTGAGTTTGTACCACGAGCACAATGAAATGGCGAAGGCGCAAATTGCCAAGTGTTCTACCGTACACGATAACCTCGTGGTACTCGATTTAACCGAAGAGGAGACCATTTACGCCACGAACCGCTTCGTTATTTATGCCATGTATCCAGACTGCAATATTTCTATTCATAAAATGTGGGGGCTTAAAAAGCAGAACGTGGTGTTTGCGATTGGTAAGTCCATTACAAATCGTAGCTCTAACACCAATGTGGGGGAGCTGTGTTTGAAGTATGGTGGCGGCGGTCACATGAATGCGGGTACCTGCCAGGTTGAAACCAGCAAAGCCGAAACTGTACTCGGCGAGCTTATCGACACCATCACAAGCGACGGCTAACACTAACTAGCATACGGGGGAGGGGCAGAAAAAGTACTCTGACCCCTTTTTTACTGGGTTAGCCTCACTTTAAAGAATTCTGCGAGGGTTTTGCTGATAACGGGGTGTTGGGTGTCTTGGTTAAATAGGCAAATGTTGACCTTGCCTAGCTTGGGCAGGTGCGGGTGATTTAGCACGGCTAAATTGGCCGGTAGGCTCGATTTTGCTAGTGCTGTTACACCAAGCCCTTGCTGAATGGCAGCAACCAAACCACCCAAATCGGCGTTGGTGTAGCTAATTTTCCAAGCGAAGGTTTGCTGTTTTAGTTGTTCAATTACCCGGCTTCTGTACATACAGCCATCTGGCGCTAGCACTAGTGGAATGTTGTTTCCCACTAATGGGTGAGCGGTGTCGCCTACCCATACCACATCGTCTTCTAAAACAACTTCACCTTCGGTTTGCTCCCCTGGGTTTACCAATGCCAGTATTAAATCGAAGTGATCTCGTTGAGACGGGTGAAGCAGATCGCGACTTAGCGCAGACGTTACTTCTAACGATACGTCTGGGTAACGCTTTGAGAATTCACCAATTAAGCCCGGCAGCAGGGTAGAGGCAAATTCGTTGGGAATGCCCAAGCGTAATCTACCGCTTAGTGGCGCAGGAGTAAGGCTTCTAAAAATGTTGTCGTTAAGTTCTAGTAGCTCTTTCGCTTTTGGGTATAACCAGTTTCCATCGGCGCTAGGTACATGGCGTTGACCTACTTTGGTGAACAGCTTTCGGTCTAGTTGCGATTCAAGCTTTTTGATTTGCAAACTAATAGCTGGCTGAGAACGACCTAAAAAGTCGCCTGCCTTTGCATAGCCACCAAGCTCAATAACGCTAACAAAGGTGCGTAAAGTATCTAGAGAAAGCTGCTTCATATTTATCAGGTTTATTAATGTAAGTGCTTTTTGTTATTGTATTTGCAAATGTATGGCACTGAAAGCCCATATTATCAACTTAGATAAGATTTACGTTGCTAGTTGTATAAAGCACCCACGAATACGCCCCTCAAGTATCGCAAGACAACGCAGAGTCAGTGTAATCACGTTTATGAATTCACGAATTCAAGCTATTAAACGTAGCAAACTACGTTAAGCTAAGCGCAATTGTGATAGGCTTTAGTAATTAAATATCGATAATATAATTAACCAATAGCAGCAAACAGTTACGCTCTAGTAGCGCTTATCAAAAAAATTAAATCAGCGTGTCGATCTAAGAAGTGTTGCGCGTTTAAAGTGAGTTACCGCGCATAGCGATGTGCTGACTAAGTATGTAATGAGTGATGTTAACTACGAGAACATGTAATGAACTCTGATTTGTATTTTATCGGCATAGATGGCGGCGGTACTAAGTGCAGAGTCATACTACAAGATAAGAACGGCACGCATCTAGGTGAAGGCATTAGCGGTCCAGCTAATATAATGCGAGACGCAGAACTTGCTAAAACCTCTATATTGGATGGGGTAGATAAGGCTATTGAGTCTGCTAATATCTTATTGGCTTCACAGAATAGCGAAATCCCAGTCACACCCATTACGCTATCACAGTGTGTAGTTGCAGCCGGGCTGGCTGGCGCTAATATAAGCACCGCAAAAGCTCACTTTGAAAACTGGCAGCACCCCTTTCATTCGCTTCACATACTAAGTGATTTACACGCTGCCTGCGTAGGTGCTCATAATGGAAAGCCGGGCGCGGTGATCATTGTGGGGACGGGGTCGGCTGGCACCGTATTTAACGAGGGTAAGTTTACAGATTTAGGCGGACACGGCTTTCCAATAGGTGATTTTGCAAGTGGCGCTTGGCTAGGTCTAAAAGCTATTCAGCACACCTTACTGTGCTTAGACAATATTCGAAGCCCTGATGACCTTGCCAAAAAAGTATGTGCAGAGCTCGGGACCTCAAATGCCGATGAGATGGTGGCTAAATGTGCTGGGTTTAGTACTTATCATTACGCGAACTTAGTGCCGTGTATGCTGCCACTTTTAAGTGAAGGTGAGCCTCAAGTTGTTCGCATTTTTAACGAAGGTGGCGAATATTTAGAAAGTATGGCTCAGCGACTTCTAGGTGATAACACGTATAATCTTGCTTTAATTGGTGGGTTAAGCAATGTGTATGTACCTTACTTTTCTAAGAAAATCCGTACGCGCCTGCAAGCATGTGAATTATCGCCAGAGCAGGGCGCTATCAAGTACGCTAAGGCAATACATGATGACCAATAACGGCAAGTAAGCCATAAGGTCACATGACAAATTTCGATGCAAGTAATGAGATAAGCGACGAAAAATCAACGTTATAAGCAGCAAACAAAACACTGCTACAACCGTACGTAATTAGGAAAATGAAAGCGCAATGATGAAGACAATTTTAGCCGAAAACGTTTTGATAAAAGGTAACTGGGAAAAAGACCAAGTACTCACGATCAAAGAGGGCGTAATTACTCACATCGAAGCACTTTCTAATTCACAAAAGCAGCGTGAAGAAATTTCTGAGCGCGTGTCTAACAGGCTTATTCCTGGGTATGTAGATACACAGGTGAACGGCGGCGGTGGCGTAATGTTTAATCACGCCCCAACGTTTAAAAGCATAAGCACAATGTCCAAAGCCCATCGAAAGTTTGGTACCACCACATTATTCCCCACGCTTATTACCGATAACATAGCAACTATCGAAAGCGCCGCCAATGCGGTAAGTGAAGCAATAGAGAGCCGGCACCCAAGCGTTGAAGGAATTCATTTTGAAGGGCCACACTTAAGCGTTGAGAAAAAAGGCGTACACCTTTCAAAATATATACGGCCATTAACCGACAGAGAACTTGCCACCTATACCCGAAAAGATCTTGGCAAGGTAATGATTACCGTAGCACCAGAAAATACCTCGTGTGATGTTATACGGGACTTAGTAAACCAAGGCGTTATTGTAGCGCTAGGGCACTCTAATGCACCGTTTGATATTGTGCAGCTTGCGATTGAAGCGGGAGCTTCTGGATTTACACATTTATACAACGCCATGTCGCCGTTTACCTCTCGTGAACCTGGTATGGTTGGCGCAGCGCTTCTAAGCAATAACACCTGCGGCATCATTGTTGACCATCAGCATTTGCACCGTAAAGCGGTTGAGCTGGCTTTCAAAACCAAAGGGCCTTCGCAATTAATGCTGGTTACCGATGCCATGGCCCACGTAGGAGCTGACGAAGAGGTTATAGATTTTTTCGATACCCATATTACTCGTGTGGGAAACAAACTTACTACACCTGATGGCACACTCGCAGGAAGTTGTTTAGACATGCATGGCGCGGTTATTAACTGCGTTAACGACATAGGAATTTCGCTAGAAGACGCGAGCTATATGGCAAGTGCAACACCGTCTATGTTTATGGGTATTAACGAGACACTAGGCAGCATTGCAGTAGGGCAGCGGGCGAACTTTGTAGAGCTAAGCGAAGACCACGCAATTGCAAACGTTTGGCAAAATGGTGAAGTGTGCGTTTAGCACACTTGCTATTGAACAACTTTTAACAGGCTACTAATCAGTATTTAAACATTCCTTCCACCGTCCTCAACAATTGCGTAGCAAGCATTCAGCAACGTTTCAAAAGAGCTGAGTATTGAATTGTCACTGCCCGTTCCAAACACCATCTGATATTTAGCTGTTTCAGGTTCAATAGTCTCGGCTGCGATCTTCGTTAAACAATCTGAATGCATCAGTAAGCGGTTAAATATTTGCTTTCCTCATGTTTTCTTAAAAATACATTTGCTTTTTAAATGTATTGATAAAAATTTCCAATTTGTTGCATAAACGTTAGCTCACTATACTCAGTTTCGTTTTCTACCTTTCAAATTAAAAAGAGTAAGTGGAATGTCTAGTACCACCGCCCTACACGCAAAGCACCTAGAAGCCGGTGCGAAAATGGTCGATTTCTTCGGCTGGGATATGCCAATTAACTATGGTTCACAAATTGAAGAGCATCACGCTGTGCGTCAAGACGCCGGTATGTTCGATGTGTCTCACATGACCATTGTTGACGTAAAAGGCGCGCAAGCCAAAGCTTATCTTCAGTACCTTTTAGCCAACGACGTGGCAAAACTAAAAGACAAAGGCAAAGCGCTATACAGCGGCATGCTTAACGAAGAAGGCGGTGTTGTAGACGACCTTATCGTTTATCACTTCGACGAAACTAACTATCGCCTAGTAGTTAACTCAGCAACGCGCGAAAAAGACATGAACTGGTTAATGAGCAAAGCAGAAGGCTTTGACGTAACCATCACCGAGCGCCCTGAATTTGCCATGATTGCCGTACAAGGCCCTAACGCAAAAGAAAAAGCCGCTAACCTGTTCAGCGCAGCGCAAAAAGAAGCGGTAGCGGGCATGAAGCCATTCTTTGGTGTACAAGCAGAAGACTTATTCATTGCTACCACAGGTTATACCGGTGAAGCAGGCTATGAAATTATGGTGCCAGCTGAGCAAGCGGAAAACTTTTGGCAAGCACTACTAGACGCGGGCGTTAAGCCATGCGGCCTGGGTGCTCGCGACACCCTTCGCCTAGAAGCAGGCATGAACCTATACGGCCAAGATATGGATGAAACTGTATCACCACTAGCCGCCAACATGGGCTGGACAATTACATGGGAACCGGCTGATCGTGACTTCGTAGGGCGTAAAGCACTAGAAGCGCAGCGCGAAGCGGGTACCGACAAGCTAGTAGGCTTGGTGATGACTGAAAAAGGCGTGCTGCGTCACGGTCTTAAAGTGAAAACAGAAAGCGGCGAAGGCGTTATCACTTCAGGTACGTTCTCTCCAACTCTAGGTCACTCAATTGCGATGGCACGAGTACCAAGTGATGTTGGAGAAACAGTAGAAGTGGAAATGCGCAAAAAGTGGGTTACAGTAAAAGTGGTTAAGCCCTCCTTTGTTCGCAATGGAAAAAGTGTTTTATAAGTTAACAGAGAATAACAGGAACGATTATGAGCAACATCCCAACTGATTTACGCTATGCCGCTACGCACGAATGGGTTCGCCCTGAAGGTGACGGTGTTTTCACTGTAGGTATATCTGAGCACGCACAAGGCTTACTTGGCGACATGGTTTTCGTTGATTTGCCAGATGTTGGCGACGCAGTAAGCACTGGCGACGACGTATGTGTTGCTGAATCGGTAAAAGCAGCGTCTGACGTTTACGCGCCAATTTCAGGTGAAATTGTAGCAATTAACGAAGACCTAGAAGATTCACCAGAACTAGTTAACTCTGACCCATACGGCGACGGTTGGCTATTCAAAATTAAAGCTGACGATGCGGCTGAAGTAGAAGGTCTACTTGACGCAGAAGGCTACGAAAACAGCATCGACGAAGAGTAATTCGTTACGCAGTTTTAAAAGAACCATAATTTGAAAAGGGGCATGAAGATAATTCAGCCCCTTTTTAACTTAAAGATTTAACGCGCCCTTGCGGCAACCATTACGAGTGCTTAACAACGTTATGTCGAATACTTCCCCTACATTGGCTCAACTAGAGCAAAAAGATACATTTATCCGCCGTCACATTGGTCCGGGTAAAGGCGAAATTGAAGAAATGCTGTCTGCTATTGGTGCAAGCTCACTAGACGATTTAATTGAGCAAACTGTACCGGCAGGTATTGCGCTACCAGAGCCACTAAAATGTGGTGAAGGGGCGACAGAAGTTGAAGCATTAAGTGAACTTAAAGCCGTTGCACAAAAGAACAAAATTAACCGTTCTTTCATTGGTATGGGTTACTACGATACTCACGTACCAAACGTTATTCTTCGCAACGTGCTAGAAAACCCAGGTTGGTACACAGCGTACACGCCTTACCAGCCAGAAATTGCTCAAGGTCGTTTAGAAGCTATTCTTAACTTCCAACAAGTAACCATTGACCTAACTGGCTTAGAGCTAGCATCGGCATCATTACTTGATGAAGGTACAGCGGCAGCAGAAGCCATGGGCCTTGCTAAGCGCGTATCTAAGAATAAAAAATCAAACGCTTTCTTCATTGCTAACGACGTTCACCCGCAAACGGTTGACGTGGTTGAAACTCGCGCTGAAATGTTTGGTTTTGAAATCATCAAAGGTGCGGCAGAAGAAGCGGCAGAACACGACGTATTCGGTGCGCTACTTCAATATCCAACCTCTACCGGTGAAGTAAAAGACATCAGCGACATCATTGCTGCAGTACAAGCGAAAAAAGGTATTGTGGCAGTAGCCGCTGACCTAATGAGCTTAGTAATGCTTAAGTCGCCTGGCGAGCTAGGTGCAGACGTTGCACTTGGTAGTGCACAGCGCTTTGGTGTACCTATGGGTTATGGTGGCCCACATGCGGCATTCTTTGCTACACGCGACAGCTACAAGCGTTCACTACCTGGCCGTATTATTGGTGTAAGTAAAGACACCCGTGGTCGCCCAGCACTTCGTATGGCGCTACAAACTCGTGAACAACACATTCGCCGCGAAAAAGCGAACTCGAACATTTGTACAGCGCAGGTGCTGCTAGCCAACATGGCAAGCTTCTACGCGGTATACCACGGCCCACAAGGCCTTAAAACCATTGCTGAACGCATTCACCGCTTCGCCGACATTCTTGCTACTGGTTTAAACCAGAAAGGTGTAGCGCTAAAGCACAGCACGTACTTCGACACGCTAACCGTAATGGTAAGCAACAAAGAAGACGTACTAGCAAAAGCCTACGCAAAAGGCATGAACCTACGTGCTGACCTTGAAGGTGCGGTAGGTGTGTCGCTAGACGAAACTACCACACGCGAAGACATTATTGCGCTATTCGACGTACTGCTTGGTGAAGAGCACGGCTTAACAGTGGAAGGTCTGGATGCAGAAGTAACCACGCAAGACGTAAAATCTATTCCTGAAGGTTTAGTACGTACTAGCGACTTCCTAACCCACGAAGTGTTTAACAAGTATCACTCTGAAACAGAGATGCTTCGTTACATCAAGAGCCTTGAAAACAAAGATTTGGCGCTTAACCACTCAATGATTTCATTGGGTTCGTGCACCATGAAGCTAAACGCAACGGCTGAAATGATCCCAGTAACATGGGCTGAATTCGGCCAGCTTCACCCGTTTGCACCACTAGACCAAGCAGCGGGCTATCAAGAAATGATTGCCGAGCTTAGCAAGTGGCTAATTAACGTAACAGGCTACGACGCGCTTTCAATGCAGCCGAACTCAGGTGCACAAGGTGAATACGCGGGCCTATTGGCTATTCAGCGTTACCATGAAAGCCGTGGCGAAGGTCACAGAAACGTGTGCCTAATACCAAGCTCTGCCCACGGTACTAACCCAGCGTCTGCGCAAATGGTTAGCCTTAAAGTGGTAGTAGTAGCGTGTGATAGCAAAGGTAACGTAGACCTTAACGACCTTCGCAAAAAAGCGGAAGAAGTGGGTGACAACCTATCGTGCGCCATGATCACGTATCCGTCTACCCACGGGGTGTATGAAGAAACCGTACGCGAGATTTGTGACATTGTTCACCAATACGGCGGTCAGGTTTACATGGACGGCGCGAACATGAACGCGCAGGTGGGCATTACGTCACCTGGTTTCATTGGTTCAGATGTATCGCACCTTAACCTACACAAGACCTTCTGTATTCCACACGGTGGCGGTGGCCCAGGCATGGGACCAATTGGTGTTAAGTCGCACCTTGCGCCATTCCTACCTAACCACACGGTTGTTAACGTAGAAACCGCAGGCAAAGATTGTGGTGCGGTATCGGCAGCGCCATGGGGCAGTGCATCAATTCTGCCTATTAGCTACATGTACATCAAAATGATGGGTAGCGCAGGCCTACGCCGTGCAACCGAAGTAGCTATTCTTAACGCTAACTATGTGGCTAAGAAGCTAGAAGGGCACTTCCCTGTGCTTTATAAAGGCAACAATGGCCGCGTAGCGCACGAATGTATTATTGACCTTCGCCCGCTTAAAGAAGCAAGCGGTGTAACCGAGCTAGATATTGCGAAGCGCCTGAACGACTACGGTTTCCATGCGCCAACCATGAGCTTCCCAGTAGCGGGTACGCTTATGATTGAGCCAACCGAGTCGGAGGCGAAGTACGAATTAGACCGTTTTATCAACGCCATGGTTAGCATTCGCCAAGAAATTGCAAAAGTAGAAAGCGGTGAGTGGGATGCCACTGACAACCCGCTTCATAACGCACCACACACGCTAGCGGATATCTGTGATAGCGACTGGAATCGCAGCTACGACCGCATGTTAGCGGCGTACCCAGTACCAGAAGTACACAGAAACAAGTTCTGGCCAACGGTTAACCGTATTGATGACGTTTACGGCGACCGTAACCTGATCTGCTCTTGCCCTAGCATTGAGAGCTATGTTGAGGAGTAGGTTGGTTCAGCAGCGTTGCTGATAAAGCTTGATTGATTTGGAAGGCGAACCGGATGGTTCGCCTTTTTTGTTTTCAAAGCTCTAGGAATTAAACGGTTGCTTTTAGAGCGGAGTGGTTCTCCTTCTGTTGAATCTTGGGGGCCGCTTTAGACAAGGAGCGGATATTCGGAAAACTTCCTTACACTTCGGTCCTGATCTCAGATTTCTATATTGTTGATTTAGCAAAGAAAATCGCTTTCGCAGTGAGTAAAGTCGCTATTACAATAGGGGGATCCCCCTACTTTAGTATTAATTATTATTAATGCTTAATAAAGTGTACGTAATGTTAGCATCTCGTTAACATTTATTTAGCAAGCTGCAAATACCTACGTTAAATAAACGAATTTTCTTAAGCTTAAGTTAACGATTGAAGGTCTTGATCTGAAACGGAGAAATTATGACAAAAAGCAACCATGCAAAACAAATAGAGACGCTTACCTCCTCACAGAATCATGGTCAATCCGGTAGTGATGACGAACACATTGTCGAGTTAGAAAACACCGGACGAAGAAAGTTTATTGGTTACATGCTTAAGGGTTCGAGTTTTGCTGTTGCGTTACACATAACCAGCGGAGCTATACGTCCTCAGGATGCCAACGCCCGGTTGTTAGGAATACCGGAACTTGCAGATGAACTGGATTTAACAGATCTGTTGCTTATCTCCGGTGACCCTTTCTACTACGATTATTTAATTAAGATAACGAGCGATAACCGTGTCCGTTTTGAGCTTCCAAGAATGGAAGTAGGACAAGGTATATTAACTGCTGCAATGATGATTCTTGCCGAAGAGCTGGACGTTGAAATGTCCTCAATTGATGCGACTTTATCTCCAGCAGAAATCAGACGAGCGACTGGTCAAATTACAGGAGGCTCTCACGCGGTAACCTCTCTTTGGGATCCGTTGCGCAAGGTCGCGGCAGCGCTGTTACATAAGATAAAATTGTCAGCTGCAGTGCATTTCGGGATTTCTGTGAACGAAATTAGTACAGAAAATGGCTTTGCAATTGATAACAATGGCAGCCGCATTGCTTACTCTGAGCTCACCGCAGGTGTTGAGGGACGCAACGATGCAGCTCGACTGGCAAAGCCTAAAGATCCGTCACAATACAAAATTATCGGTACGCCGCAAAAGCGGGCTGACGCGCGCGATATTGTTACCGGCAAACTCGATTTCGCGATGGATCTCGACATACCAGACGCGATGCCCACTGTGGTCGCTAGGCCACCCAGCTTAGGTGGTTGCGTGATCACGTATGACGATTCTGAGGCAATAGGCCTGCCCGGTGTCCTTGCCATCAAAGAAGTTCCGTTGGATGTTGATGCAAATTCCTCTGGCGTGGCTGTTGTTGCGCGTTCCTTTGGCGAAGCATTTCGGGCGCGTGATGCACTTAATATTACATGGAGTGAGGGTGCTGCCGAACATCTATCTGACGCCGAGGTCATTGAGCAGTTACGCGCGATAAACCTGCCAACCTTACCTAAAATCCCTCTGGCTACAGATTCGGTTGGCGGCGAGTTCATTTTTCCTTATTTGGCGCATGCCCCTATGGAAACCATGACAGCAGTTGCCGATGCAACCGGCTCAAAGATCAGGGTATGGACTGGCGCCAAGACGCCACTTGCAGCACAAGCCAAAATTGCGCGTGAACTTGGAGTCTTACCCACTGACGTTGAGGTGAATGTAATTCAGAGCGGTGGCTCATTTGGTCGTCGCTTATTTTTTGATGCAGCAGTTGAAGGCGCGCGTATTTCACAAATTGTAAACCGCCCCATCAAACTTATGTTTACCCGACAGGACGACACAAAGTTTGGCCGCGCACGACCGCTCAGCTTGCACAACGTAAAAGCGACTTACACTAGAGGTTTTTTAATAGGCAAAAAAGTGTTGTCGTTTGACCATCGCGCTGCGACCGCTGAATTGGATCTCGAACATGGCTTTGGCGACGGTATTACTGCATTGGGAGGAGAATTAGCTCCCGCTGCTTTCAGCCAGACAGTCTGGCACTCAACGCAACTAGTGCAATATAAGTTTGGTGCAACTTCCTTGCTGCTAAACGAAAAAAAATTCGTTGTGCCAACCTCCTCTTGGCGCGGCATCTACTCCGGCACAGCTGCCGTCGCAAACGAGATAGTTGTTGACGAATTGGCACGCGCAATGAACGAAGACGAATGCCAGTTCAGATTACAAATGCTTGATGATGAGCGCTCCAAAGCTGTTCTGCGAAAAGTTTCTCGAGAGGGCAAGTGGGGAAGGAGAATGAAAAAAGGACGTGCCCAGGGCCTCGGGTTACATAAAGAGTATAAGTCTCGAGCCGCAGTGCTTGTTGAATTACAAACGTTCAAAAATCCGGAGAAAGAATGTAAAGTCACCAAGATTGTTGTTGCTCTGGATGTGAACCGAGTATTGAATCCAACCGGCCTTGAGGCGCAAGTTATCGGTGCGGCAACCGACGCCATTACCTACATGATTCGCACCAGTCTACACCTCGACAATGGCGCAATACGCGAGAGCAGTTACGGCGATTTTGAAATTGCTCGAATGCGCAACACGCCACCAAAGATTGAAGTGCATTTTATGCCGCCTAACGGAGAAACACCGGGAGGTGCAGGCGAGTTAGTAGTTCCTGCGGCGGCAGCGGCGATAGCCAACGCATTTGCCAGGGCGACGGGTATTGCACCACGTCGTTTTCCACTTCGTGACTTCTATCCAGAGGGTTAATTCATGCCACAAATTACATTTAACGTTAACAATAACCCGGTTTCTATCGACGCTGAAAACGATGACGAGCTTCTGTATCTCTTGCGTGATCGACTTGGTATTACTGGCCCAAAATATGGTTGCGGTGTTGGCGTGTGTGGTGCTTGCACTATCTTTAAAGACGGTGAGCTAGTTCGTCCATGCATTGTTCCGATGGAAGAAGTAGAAGGTGCATCGCTAACCACTATTGAAGGGCTTGCGGTCGATGATATTCTGCATCCAGTGCAAGAAGCATGGATAAACGAAGATGTCGCTCAGTGTGGGTTTTGTCAAGCGGGACAAATTTTAACCGCCGTCAAACTCTTGGAGTCTAATCCCAATCCCAACGATCGTGACATTGATGAAGCTATGAGCGACAATATCTGCCGCTGTGGTACCTATCATAGAATACGAAAAGCCATTAAACATGCTGCAGCTTTGATTCAGCAGACGACATAAGAGGCTAGTTTTTGGGAAAACGGTCGGGGCTGAGAAGAACACTTTAATTTGTATAAGCTCAGAACTAATCTGAGTATCTCGCCTATAGGGTTGGTAGTATTGTAGACTGCTTAAAGCGAATTGCAGGAATTTCACCTGCTTTTAACTGGAGGGCTGCTTTATGTAAATAGTAGCCGTCTAGCTTAGAATATACTAAGGGTGGTAACTAGAACAAAAAGGATTAGGGGCATGTATCAGCTCACACCCTAGAATCTATTTTTCCCTAACACCCCGAATCTTCCCATCCATCACAAGCGCCTTAACCAATCCGTCATCACTTTCAGCATCCACCTCAAAACGAACGCTACTTCCATTCCTAGCAAAGAATCGACCGCCACCCTCATGAAAATATTCTTCGTTTTCAACATAGGGTAACGCGTTAAGCACAAAGCCATCGGCTGTTTTTTCTAGCACTACATCAACATTCACGGGGTTGGTCACCACATAGGTTCCAATATATTTACTTAGCTCCTTTTGGCTTATGGGTACTAACTTCCTAGTTTCAGCTTCGGAGTAGCCAACGTCCAACGCTTCTTTTAAGCGTATTTCTAGTTCAGTAATCAACTGCCTACCGTTGTTGCCGTTCGTCATAATGGCGTAGCCGTTGCCGGTATCTAGCTCAATATAAAGCTGCGACATAAATCCAGCATCTGCGCCTCCGTGGCCAAAACCAAGAATGTCTCCATCTTCACTCATGTTGATAAAAAAGCCGATACCAACATTGGGCGGCTGAATACTCGGCGTATTGTTGGTTAACATCTCCTGCGCGGTGGCTTGCGATATCCAGTCGGTTTTCTGCCCTAAGTACGCGCTACGAACGCCGCTTGCTAGTTTCAATATGTCTGAGGGCGTGCTCCACATACCTGCTGCTGCAAGCGTGGCGTAGGTATGCGCGCCACCTTTAATTGGCGAGCCGTCACCGTCGTACGGCGTAGCCATATTATTTGATAAGTTGGTCGATATGGGCTGTTCGAAGCCAGAACGTGTCATGCCTAAAGGTTTAAATAAAAGCCGTTGCGACATAGATGGCAGAGGCTCGTTAGCTACGTCCTGTAAGGTAAGTTGAGCGAGCGTAGTGCCGCCACCTGAATAACGCATTTGCGTGCCAGGTTGAATATCAACAATAACAGCGTCGGTGTTGGTGGGAAATGCCCCTTCTAGCACCTGCTGCAAAGTAGGCACGGGTTCGCCCGCCGCGTAACCAGGAAAGCCATGTACTGTGGTACCCGCCGTGTGGCTTAACAACCTGCGTAAAGAAACAACGTCTTGCCCTGACCATTCATGTTCAGGTAACTGCCAGCTGGTGAGTAAGGTATTAACATCTGCGTCTAAATCTAGCGGTTTATCTTCGCGATATTTCATCAATACTGCTGCAAATGCAGGTTTAGAAATACTTCCTGCTTGAAACACCGTGTTTTCATCAACAGCCAATTCAGTGGTTAAATCTTTAACGCCGCTTTGCATGGTCCAAGCAAGTTGTCCTTTTCGCATAAAGGCGACAGACACCCCTGGCACCTTGTAATGCGCCTGTCGTTGTTCTAACGACTGGAAATCAACCGCTTGTCCTTCAATGCGAATACGCCCTGCTAACCCAGCTTTTAAAAGATTGGCTTCTTGTGTTTCTTCGGCAGGTGAGGGAGAGGCCGATGAGGTTTCAGGTTTCGCCCAGCCTAAAAGTGATGCTAGGCAAAAAGAGAGTGTTAAGGCAGTGAGTGTCTTGGCTGATTTCATCAGAAGTATTCCGTTACGCGTTTTCATTCCGCTGTAGTCACAGAGTACGTTGCTGGCATTACGGCGTCAATCAATCTGCTACGCGACAAAAATTGCAGCGCACCATAAGTTGCTAGGCTTGCTGTTGTAGTGTCCTTGTCCCGTTTATAAAGTAGCTACTAATTGAATTTAGTGAGTAAACATTTGACATCTCGTTTGCAAATGTCGAACGCAGCGCTATCTTTAGTTAAGAAGTAATGTTGAAAAAATAAGGCAAACACGTTTTTCTTAACAGAGATCAAAAGACGTTTCATTATTTTTCAAAATGTCGAAGATTCTGTGTACGTGGTACTTTAAATGGGGTGTTATATAAAATTGGAATTAGCGCAATAACTTGAGTAGTCTCAAGGCGCTAAAAGTAAAATATAGATTCGAAGTCATTTTAGAGAAGGTTCCAAATGCCTCAACAGCCCGCCGATGCTTCAATCCATCGCCTGCACGAAGAGTTATTGATTAAAATCAAGCATGATCCTCGTATTTTTGATTTTATCGAAAAGTCATCGCTTGATGGGTTGTGGTACTGGGATTTAGAACACCCAGAACAAGAGTGGATGAGCGAATCATTTTGGACTACCTTGGGCTACGATCCCGCAACAAAAAAGCACCTCGCGTCTGAATGGCAAGATATTATTAACCAGGACGATTTAAAAGTAGCTATAAAGAACTTCCAACGGCACTGTGAAAACCCCTCACATGCTTACGACCAATTAGTGCGTTATCGACATAAAGATGGTCACACTGTGTGGATTCGTTGCCGAGGGATGGCTATTCGGGATGAGCATGGCAACCCGATCCGCATGCTGGGTGCACATACGGATGTCACTGTATTAAAGCAGCATGAACGGCAGCAAGTGGAGTATGAACAGCAACAGAAACGCGTGTTTGAAAAACAAGCTGGTTTGCTGAACGAGTTAGAGAAAACTGCCGACATAGGCACATGGGAATTTGATGTGCGAACACAGGATATTAAGTGGAGTGAGCAGACTAAGCGAATCCACGAAGTACCGCTGGATTATGAACCTAGCTTGGATTCAGGCATCGAGTTTTATAAGGAAGGGGCAAGCCGAAAAGCAATCACTGAAGCGGTCACACGCGGCATTGAGCACGGTGAACCTTGGGATGTAGAACTTGAGCTGATTACTGCGAAGGGACGGGCAATTTGGGTGCGGGCCCTAGGCAAACCTGATTTTGTAGATGGCCAGTGTGTACGACTTTTTGGCGTGTTTCAAGACATTACCAATACCAAGCTACTTAAATCTCAGCTGGCCAAGCAGCATGAACTCATGCGCGTTACACTCAAATCAATTGGCGATGCGGTCATCACCACCGACGCCTATGGCTTGGTCACATGGATGAACCCTATAGCCCAACAGATGACAGGATGGATGGTTGATGAAGCTATGGGTAGGCAGCTTAGTGACGTTTTCAACATCGTTAACGAAAAAACGCGAATAACCGTTGAAAACCCAGTCGATAGCTGTTTGAGAGAGAAGCGCAAAAAGGGATTGGCAAACCACACTTTGCTGATTTCTCGCGAAGGCACTGAATACGGCATTGCAGACTCCGCTGCGCCCATTATTTCTGAAGATGGTCAGATGATGGGGGCGGTCATGGTATTTCACGATGTTACAGAGCAACGGCGGATTGGCGATGAAATGAGCTATCGAGCCACGCATGATCCGCTTACAGGGCTCTTCAACCGAACAGAGTTTGAAGTGAGAATAAATCGGTTGGTGTCTGATATTTCCTCAGAAACGAGCCTTCACGGTGTACTCTTTGTCGATTTAGACCAGTTTAAAATTGTTAATGATACCTGCGGTCACTCGGCTGGTGACGAATTATTGCAGCAGATAAGTCATCTACTCACTCAACATATCCGCGCCAGTGACTTTATCGCGCGGCTAGGTGGTGATGAGTTCGCAATAATACTCGCTGGCTGTGATGAAAAGAAAGCCACTCATATTGCCAAGTCGCTCTGTCACGCGGTGAATGAATACCGATACATACACGGTGGCAAAAGCTTTCGCATTGGTGCCAGTATAGGCTTGGTGCCCGTAAAGGGACAATGGCAGAGCACCACTGAATTGATGCAGGCGGCTGACAGGGCATGTTATGCCGCAAAAGATGCTGGTAGAAACCGCGTACATGTGTGGAGAGAGAGCGACCAAGATATCCAACAACGCCATACTGAAATGGGTTGGGCAACGCGTATCGAGTATGCGATAGATCTTAACCAATTTGTTTTGTTTGCTCAGAGAATTGTGCCTGTTCACTCATCGGATAAAAAGTTGTGCATAGAAGTATTATTGCGGTTACCCGATGGCAAATCCGGTTGGGTGTCGCCTGGCACTTTTTTGCCTGTTGCAGAACGTTACTATCTCGCCAGTCGGATTGATATTCATGTGGTCGAACGGGTAATTGCAACACTAGAAAATCACGCCAACTTGAGCTCTATTTCCCAGGTACATGTTAACTTGTCAGGTCAATCAGTAGGAGACCGAAAATTCCATAAAAAATTGCTTGAGCTTCTCCGCCAAACGAATGCTGATATCCTGAAAAGGTTGTGCTTTGAGATAACCGAAACAGTCGCAATTCGCTCTATTGCTGATGCAGCGAGTTTTGTTGATAGCCTCCGCAGCATTGGTATAAAAATATCCTTAGACGATTTTGGGGTGGGTTCATCTTCATTTGGTTATCTTAAAAATCTAGACGTCGAGCAGTTAAAAATAGACGGTCAATTTGTTCGAGATATTTTGACTGACCCTATGGACGAGGTTGCGGTAAAAGCATTTGTAGAAATAGCAAAGCTACGACAATTAGATACCGTTGCAGAGTTTGTTGACAGTGCAGAAGTGCTCAATCGTGTTACAGAGTTAGATGTTGATTACGCACAAGGGTACTATTTACACAAACCCGAACCGATAGAAAACGTATTGGCAATAACAACAATAGAATTAAAAAAAGCGCATATACCATTATTCAGTGGTGATAGCGCTTGAGACTTTTGTAAACAAGAGTGCATACGTTTGATTTAAAGGGGAAGTACTTCGTTTCTCAGCTTCGTTAGAGCAGTCGATACTAACAATTACCCTCAATATATACGACGTTATTAATAAGGAACTAAAGGCCTATTTGTCTGCGCCTTTATTAATTTTTTGCGTAAATTAACTAGCCGCGTTTTATAAGCACCATTCTCAACATTTTCTTCATAGCTCATTGCTAGCGCTTTCTCTCGCATTTCAAGCGCCCTGGCTAAATCGCCGTTAGCTTCATACCCGTCAGCTAGGCTGTCGTAGGCGTCAGACTTATTAGGGAAGCGTGTTACATTTTTCTTGAAAATTGCAATGGCAGAGTCAAAGTCTTGTTTGTTTAGCGCCGCATAACCCGCGTGGTTTACTGCTTTATATTCTGGCTTTGCTTCAAAAGCGTATTTTGCAGAAAGGTCTTTATAGTGTTGCTCTACCGCAGGAATGCCTTCCTGTATTATCGTACCGGTTGGGCGTAACGAATTAAGCTGCTTTTGAAGCGCTAAGCTCATACCTGCAAGCGCAGTCGTATTGTGGCTTTCAGATGTATCTAGTTCGGAATCAAAGGTAAACCCTTTTCGTTTGCTGCAATTTAGTAGTTCAGTGTAACGTTCGTATGCGCTTAACATATTGCCATCTTCGTTACCCATATTGATGTAAAGGTATTTGTTAAGTTCGTTATCTGACGCAAAGAACGCTTTTGCCTCTGGAAATATCACTTCTTCGTGCCACCACAAACTTGGGCTGAATGCGAAGTAAGCTTGAAACAGTTCAGGCCGCTCTTGCAGTGCGTATAAGGTAAAAAGGGCGCTTAATGAATGCCCGGAAATAATCGTGTAGTTATTGGTGCGATAGTTTGCCTTTACGAAAGGCTTTAGTTCTTTTTCTAGAAAATCTAAAAAGTTGTCGGCACCACCAGATATTCCCCACTGGTTGTAGCCTTCATCATAGGTAGGTGTGAAGTCTCGGGTGCGCTCGGTGTTGGTAATGCCGATAACAATCATTTCCTGCGCCATTCCAGACTGATTTAACAGGTCAAGCGTTCCAACGGTATGTGCAAAATTGCGCTGACCATCTAGCAAATATAAAACAGGGTAGGTGGTGTTTTTATAGCGGGAATAGTTATTAGGTAAGTGAATAAGTAGTTCTCGCGTCTCACTCAAAACTTCTGACTTTATTGTAGTAACTACGGCCTCGCCACGCACTTTAGCGTTTACGGGAAAGCTAAGGCTAAGGATAAATAAGGCACCGATAAAAACACAGGCAAGCTTTTGATACATTTGAAATTCCCTTTCTCGCTATCACGCGCGAGCTTTTTATAGTTTCTTTATCCTACGCTGTCATAGTCATTCTTGCTTGTCAAAAAATAGTCAAATAAAAGCCAGTTAAAAACGCATTTGTCAATTTGCGACGGCGAACCGGGTCTGCGTGCACCAATGCTGTTTTATAGTGCTTTTGTACGCGATTTATGCGGCAACAAGATTTGTTTTAACTTCTTCGATTGGGTTCTAGTTATAGCGGGAAAAGCAGTATTCACGTTTTGCCAACGGCACATAAATACCGCTAATTCTTATTAAGAATTTTAGGTACTAAATGCCAGTAAATATATTAATCATTAAATAAACGACAATTGATAAACATACCAAGCCTAGCGCCACCATTGGCACCATCATAATGGCTACCATTTTAGCGGCTTCTTTGCTCACTTCTTCTCAGTTTTCTCTAAAAAACTTGAGCATTTTTTCAGCACAAAATAACCAAGAGCAAAGCTAATAAAATCAAGTAGGATAAGAGAGACTTTAACTGAAGATGTAAATTCATCTGACTGAGTGATAGACAAGGGATTTACGAAAAACGGTTGGTTTAGGAAATAGAGAGTGATTACTTGAAGCAATTTGCTGCATAGGTACGTGCCTAGCAGAAGAAGCCCAAAATAAACGACTTTGTTCAAGATAGGCACGTTTTTCATTTAGTTAACACTATCTGTCTGTTTAAAGTAGTGGATCATCGTAACCTGTGCCGTTGTACTCAACTTTTCAACCACCGGCGCCACCCTGTACCCAATCAACATAACTATCCATTGCCTTTGACACTAAGTAGCCGAACATAAAATTTCTAAATCCGCCCGAGACATATTCAAGTTCAATCTGTGTGAGTTCTTCGCATTTCATTTTAAATTCCTTTTATGTAATCCAGCCTCATTGCAGGTCACTGTATTATCAACCAAAATATTGTTTAGTAAACTGTACTTTGTGTTGTTTATGATGGTTAATAATTGCTACAAAAAACATGGTTAACGAACAGTCTCCTATCGCACATTTGTACATAGTTTGTGAAAGAGTGTTCTCGGTTATTTTGAAGTTAAAAAAACATATTCAACTACAAGCGACAGCGAACCGGGCTAGCGAGTAGCAAAGTTATTTTATGGCAAATATGTCTGCAATTTGGATGGCGGTAAGATTTGTTTAAACTTCTTGGGGGAGAGCGAGCAAAGCAGCATTCGTTTTACTAGTGGTGGCCGAATACTGCTTATTACTTGATAAGGGTGTTTTAGTGCTAAATGCCAGTAAAGACATTATCCATCAAATATGCACCTATTGATAAACAAACTAGTCCCAATGCCACCATAGGCACCATCATTGTAGCTACCACTTTTGCTGTTTCTTTACTCACTTCTTTTCTGTGTTTGTTCATGTCTAATACCTCATTAATTAATCGCTAAATTATACTGCTCTTTAAATAACAGTTTTTAGGGGTATCTGGCTGATTTTAGTGCAATATTTTTTAATGTTTGTTTGTGGTTTGTTAATGAAGTAAGCAGCATAATTTATTATTCGCCCAGCATTAACTCTCGAACCTTTTGCTTAATAAAAGCCTTCAAATTTTGCCTGTCCTGCGCAGGTAAATATCGGGTATGTGCATCAATAAATTCAGCTTTTGAATAGATGTGTTTTATTGCAGCGTTTATACGCGCTATGTGCTTTGCGCCCTGAGGCGTATTGGGGCATATAACGTGGCCTGATACATAGTCAGGGTTGTCTGCAATAGAGTAACTGCGCACTTTTATAGGCATGTTCTCTCCAAAACTTCTGTACAAAGTTGCTGGAAAAATGAGTGCAAAATCAGACTTTCCCTTTGCAAACATGTCCATAAACCGAGAGTAATAAACATCATTTGGTACTCGTAGGATTTGCTCTCGACTAACTTGCTTTAAATCTTCATCAATCCTTTCACCGAATGAATACTCTTCTGGCATAACGATAAAAGCGTCGGGATAGGCTTTCATTACCTTAGATACACTTAAAAGCTGACCTTTCTTATTTAAAAGGTGTTTATCTATTGGTGGCAGTGAAGCTAGTTGATAAAAACGTTGGGTTTGAAAAAAGCTGAGTGGTAGCGAATAAAGGTGATTTTTTTCACGTTCGGGTGCTTTTATTTTGTTGAGTACACAAATGTTTTCGCCATGTTGCATATACGCAAACGAACGGACAAGGGGAACATGAAGAACAGGATCTTTATACCCTAGCTCATCGACTAGCATTTGTACTGTATCGACCGAGGTTGAATAGGGTTTGACTGACAGGTTTACCCGTTCAGTTAGAAACGCATTGTCAGCGTGGAAAGCGAATGCGGTTTTCTGATCGCCGATGTCGGCTGCATTTGCATTAGCGAACATCAATAATGATATAAATAGTCTAACCCTGACCAACTTCTTGCTCCTTGGCAAAACCTTAATGCAACTAACTCTGTGGCGAGCTAAACCTATTTTAGACTCTATGACTTTTCAACAGATATACATAGTTTGGAATGAAACGAACTGAAAATATAGGTTTTTGTTGTATACCTTTTTGAAAGAAGTAAAAAAGCCGCATTCAGCAACGTGATGCGGCTTTCCGAGCTGGGCTGAATAGACAGCCTTCTAGAGTAATTACGTTAAAGGGGTTAGCTAGAACGACCCTCACTCATAGCTGCCTGTCCAAATACCTTAACTCTCGACATATGATCACCTCCTTACATTCGTTGCTAAAACTCAGTCGAAAATAACATAGGTGGCGTTTTAGTAAAGCACGGCTGCATTAAAGAAAATTTAGAGGCATGTGAACAAATGCACGCTACAAGTTCATTAACGAATAGTAAAACGAAGGCAACAATATAAACCCGTTTAATTAAATCTACGTAACCAATACTAACTAAAATCCTTTGCGCCACCCGTTGATGTGTAATAAGCGCTTCACCGTGTAACCAGCAGTACGCAAACTCTCTAACAAGGCTATAACTACAATGCAAATAACAAACACGCATAAAACCAGCAAGAGTGGGAAAGCCGCACTATTGGTTGCGCTTTTTGCCACCTCTTTTTTTACCTTTGCTCAGTCAAACTCACCTGAACAAATTGAAATGAAGGGCAGTGAGGGTACTACTGTAATGGGGAGTGTTCAGTCGACCTTCGATAACCCGTGGGCCATGGTCTTTTTGCCAGATGGGCATAGTTTGGTAACGGAAAAAGCCGGTAAATTATGGCTGCTTGATGAAAACCAGCAAAAGCGTTTTGAGGTTAGCAATGTGCCAAGCGTTACCGCACGCGGGCAGGGCGGGCTAGGTGATGTCATCATTCACCCTGGCTTTGCTTCAAACAACACTATTTATATTTCCTACATAGAGCGAGATGAGAAAGACGATGCGTTTAGCGGTGCGGTAATAGAGCGCGCAACGCTTACCATTTCTGAAAGTGGTGCGAAGTTGTCTGATAGAGAGCTAATTTGGCGTCAGTCGCCGAAAGTGACGGGGAACGGGCACTATTCTCACCGCATGGCGTTTTCACCGGACGGCTATTTGTTTATCACCTCGGGCGAGCGCCAGAAATTTACCCCGGCACAAAACATGGCAATGAATTTAGGTAAGGTGCTGCGCTTAAGCGACGACGGTAGCGTGCCTGAAGATAATCCGTTTTATGGCCAAGGCAGCGTAACCGAACAGATATGGACGTTAGGTCACCGCAATCCGCTAGGCATCGATTTTGATGAGAAAGGGAATTTATGGGTACATGAAATGGGGCCGCGCCATGGTGACGAACTCAATTTGATTGAACGTGGTCGCAATTATGGTTACCCAACGGTGTCGCAGGGTGAGCATTACTCAGGCGTAAAAATTCCGAATCACGAAGATATTCCTATTTTTAAATCGCCTGAGCTAGCTTGGGTGCCGGCTATTAGCCCTGCCGGGTTTATCATTTATAAAGGCGATAAGTTCAGCGACTGGAAAGGTAATGGATTTATTGGCGGCTTGTCTTCAAAGGCATTGGTTCGTGTTGCCTTTGATAAAGACGACAAGGGTAACTGGAAGGTTGGAGAAGCGGAACGCTACGAATGGGACAAGCGAGTGCGTGAAGTCGAGCAAGACAGCAAGGGCAATATCTTTGTGCTTGAGGATAAGGAAGGCGCGCGCTTAATTAAATTAGTTTCAGTGAAGTAGTGCTAGCTTCACCCGTGCGTTCAGTGAAGCGCTTAATAAGTGCAGTCAAATAGGAAAAGAAAAACACGCTTCGATAAATATTAGCGCCGAATCACGTTATAATAACAGGCAAACGTAATTAGGAATTAATATGAAAGTCTGTGGTGTAGATTTAAAAGGTAATGAGGCGATTGTTAGTTTGGTGTCGCTTGCTGATGGTTTGTTTCATTTACCAGACTGTCGAACGCGTCGCTTAACCCTTGCCGATACCAGTACAAAAGGCTTAAAAAGCTTTCAAAGCACTTTTGCAAAGCTTGTCGAAGACTACAAAATTGATGCTGTAATAATTCGTCAGCGCCAAAGCAAAGGCAAGTTCGCAGGCAGTGCTATTGGCTTTAAGCTAGAGGCCGCTATCGAGTTAATTGATGGGTTAGAAGTTATTGTATTTGGTCCAACAGATATTAAAGAATCGCTTCGCAGAAACCCGTTAGCGGTTTCGTTCTCTGAAACTGGTTTGAAACAGTTCCAAGAGGCCGCGTTTACTACAGCATATGCATGGCTTATGAAAAATGAGTATGCGTCGCAAGAGTCTAGTGAATAGCAAGCAATGCTCACTTAATTTGACTTAAAAGTAGGTTAGAGATTGAGTTTTACGTGCGAGTGGTGATTTGTATAAAGAAAATAGAAGATGCTTTTGAGTGAAAAAGCATCTTCTAGCTCAAGCTTTATTTAAGTAAAGCCGGAAAATCTGGGTGAGAGAAAATCTCAGTATTTAGCTTCTGTACAGCAGGTACAAAAGAACGCTGCATTTCAGAGCAGGCAGACGTCGCTAGATAGCTCGACTCGTAATCATAACGTGATTTAATGTTTAGGTTTTTACCGTTGCTTGAAGCTAAAGATAAGTCGAATTCCCAAAATGCATTACCGATTACGGTGCTGCCATAAATATCGTTAAGGTTAGCGGTTAAAACTGTTGAAGATTGGTCTTCATATAGGTCTGCTACAACCATTTCAGCTAAAATTGCATCTCTGATGTACGTTGCAAAAGTTCTACCTTCTGGCGTTCCCACTGGAGAAGACAGGCGGCACATTACCTTCGACTCGTTTTTACCTGAGTCGGTAAACTCACCAATATTGGCTTGAACGTCTTGCTTCGACAAGGCTCTTAAAGCAATTGTGTTTTCAGTAGAGGTGGCATAGGTATGTACTTTGTTTGCGCAGCCAGTGGCTAAAAGTGAAACACCAAGCAGTAGTATAGTATTTATTTTATTTATTTTTTTTCCTTGCCCATTTGAAAAACTCTCTTTATTGGGCATTTCTGTAAAGAGAGCGGTTAAAAGCGCTTAATTGTTAAAAAAAGCTAAACAATAATACATTAAATCCTAAAATGTAGAAGGCTAAAGTTAGCCCAAAAGTCTCCTATAATCAGACGTATGGCGCGTGTTATGAAGCACTTGTTAATTGAGCGGTTGTAAAGAGTATGAAGTTGGAGTGCGCTATTGTGCTGCGTTTAGCTGTACTCTCACTTTTTTTAGCGACTCATAAAAAAGTTCTAATTTCGCACTGAAATCTTGCTCATTTGCTTGCTCACCACGCTTTACGCTTAACTCAATCGAGCTCGCTAATTCTGCTAGTGTGAACGCACCAATATACCGAAGCGCCGTTGTGAAAATATGTGCTATGCGCGCGATGGATGGATAGTCTTGGGTATCAATAGCCTTGTGTAGCGCGTTGAATTCATCTTCTAAAGCGATAAAGTCGTTAACTAGGTTTATATAAAGCGCCTCATCGCCAAGCAATGTTTGAAGTGCTTTGGGTTTGTCGATAAATGTAAGTGATGAACTTGTTACCGTTGTTTCACTGGCCACTTCTAAAGTGGCCGAAGACCCTCTTTTACCTAAAACCTCAACCAGTACATCAAAAAAGCGGTTTGGGTCGACAGGTTTATTAATATGGCCATCCATGCCCGCAGCTAAGCTTTTATCTATGTCTTGCTGCATTGCATGGGCGGTAGTGGCAATGATAGGTAAGGTTAACTGTAGCTCTTGTCGAATGCGCTTAGCTGCGGTTAATCCATCCATTACTGGCATCTGAATATCCATCAGGACTACGTCAAACGCGCTGTCTTCACGCAGTTTGTTTATAGCTTCTAAACCATTGTTGGCAACTTCAATAGTGGCTTGAGTGTCGTTTAAAAGTCCAAGTGTTACTTTTTGATTGAGCGCATTATCTTCTGCAAAAAGAATGCGTGTGCCTTTTAAATTGGGTACGGCTGGTATGTCTTTGAGTACTGTTTTGGCTTTTACGTTAAGACACAACTCCTGCAGTGTATCTACCAATTCACTGGTACTAAACGGTTTCTTGATGAAATTCCGTATGCCAAGCTGAATGGCCTGTTCGCGCATTCGTGGCGACTCAAATGCGTAAAGCATAACCACTTTTGGCTGCTTAATTGAAAATTCTTGATTCATTATGGCAGCCACTTCAAGGCCATCAATATCGGGCATGTTCCAGTCTAAAATAAGCAAGTCATAAGGAGATGATGTCGCTATAGCTGCACGCATTTTAGCAAAGGCGTCTTTTCCGCCTGTGGCAATATCGGCTTGAATATTAGCCATAGACAGGGCTTCTAAAATAGCGTTCCTAGATGCTTCAATGTCGTCGGCAACAAGTACTTTTAGCGCAGAAAGCTGGTTAGATGGTGAAACAATTTGCTGCGAAGTATCGTGTTTTACTTTTACCGTAAAGTGGAAAACAGACCCTTTCCCCAACTGGCTTTCTACCCAAATTTCACCACCTAATAATGTGGTAAGCTGCTTACAAATGGCTAACCCTAAACCTGTACCACCGTAGCGTCGCGATATCGACTCATCACCCTGATTAAATGGCTGAAACAGTTGAGCTTGATGTGCAGTAGTCAGGCCTACTCCTGAGTCCTTCACTTCAAATTCAAGCTGAATATCGTCAGCGGCCTGTTTGCATCTAACGCTTACTGAGATAAGCCCATCTTCGGTGAACTTAAGGGCGTTGCTCAGCAGGTTATTCAGTATTTGCTGTATGCGCAACGGATCACCAATTAAGTTCAGCGGCACATCTCGGGAGATATGTTGAATTAGCTCAATATGCTTTTCTTGCGCACGGGCAAGGTGCAACCTGATGGTTTGATTAACGAGCGTATCTAAATTAAATGGGGTAGACTCTATATCAAGCTTACCAGCTTCAATTTTAGAGAAGTCCAGTATGTCATTAATGATGCTTAGCAGCGTTTGAGATGCGCCTTCAATTTGTATCAAATTTGTTTGCTGCTCTTTGTCTTCAGCGGCCCGTTGAGAAAGCTTAGTAAGACCAATAATGGCATTCAGCGGCGTACGAATTTCATGGCTCATACGGGCTAGAAAATCGGACTTTGCTTTAGTGGCTTTGCGCAAATCTTGCGTTAAGATATCGAGCGACTTTCTCTGTTTCCAAGTTCGAAGCCATAACCCAGCCATCAAGCCCAATGAAAGGATGACAAAACCTATAAAATAAAGTTGCTGGGTATTCTTTTTCTTTTGAATAAGGTTACGCTGTTCTTTTAACTGATTGTCTTTTTCTAGCAGCTTTATCGTTTCTTCTTTTTCTGAAATGGCTAAACGTACGCGGTGCAGGGCCACTAGCCTTGATTGCTGTTCATTAAAGCTCTGTTTAAATGCCTGTCTATATTGCTTCGAGTAGTTAAGTGCAGTTTCCAAGTTTCCGTTTGTTTCGTGAAGTGAGATAAGTTGATTGAGAACATCTAAGATCAACACTTTGTCATTTTTTATGATTTCTTTTTCCAGCCCAGCTTCTAGTTCAGCAATTGCAAGTTCCAGTTCGCCTTGTTGTTTATAGATGTCTACTAAATGAAGAAGATGTGACCCTTCGTTGTACTTAAAACCAACTTGCCGGTCAGCTTCCGAAGCCTGGTTTAATTTCTTCAGCGCTTCACTTAAGTTACCTTGCGCAATATAAAGCTCTGCCATAGCGCTGTGCACAATGCCAATAAAAGGGTAATTTGCTTCGCGAAGCTGACTTTCAGCTAATAGCAGGCTCACTTTTGCGTCTTGATACTGACCAAGCGCTCGCTGGGCATATCCTTGAAAGAAATAAGCTGTACCTTCGCCTTCCTTGCTATTAAAGCGTTGTGCGGCAGATAAATACTGATGTGCAAAAGTCAGCATTAACTCATAGTCTTTAAGCGACATGTACACGTTACCCATGGCGCTATATACCAAAAGAACTTTGTCACTTTCAGCTTTGTTGAAAAGGTCTAGCGCTTGATGCATGGCTTCTAGCGCGCTGGCATGTTCGCCAGATAAATCGAGGATTAAGCCCTCTAAGCGATGTGATTCAGCAAGGCTCAGTACATTTTTTGCTGAGGTTGCGTATTTACGGGCTTCGAGTAACGCCTCGTACGCAAATACATAGTCTTGTTTTAAAATATAAAAGTAGGATTTTATATTCAAAAAGCGTGCGTGTTCATAATCATTAGGGTGGGCCGCAAAAAATGCGTGTAATTCCGAGAAGGCGCTTTGAACAGTCGGATCGTTTTCTTGAATACGTGTTTTAAGCCCGTCTAATTGAACTATGGGTGATGGAGTGTTGTCTTGCGGCGCGCCAAAAGCGCGAGCGGATAGCGTCATTAAGACAATGACACTAATCACACACAAGACAAAGCGCTTCATAATATTGATTAATATTAGTTAGTAGCTAATAACGCGAATGGTTTTACTGGTATCGTCAAAGCGCTTAGATAGCTCGTCCCAGTTTTGATCTGCAATTATTTTTACCTCTTCGGCAGATAACCCGTATTTTTTAGCGGTTGCAACTGGGTCGCTTTTATAGGCTTCCATAAGCTTGCTGTTGGTATCCAACTCAATCAAGAAATCTTGAATAGATATTGCCATTTTTTATCCTTTTTAATTTATGGTTGGGTTTCTATATTTAATAACTTGCTGTTCGGTCAGCCCTAGCTTTGCTAATCGGTCTTGTCGATATGCTGGCATACCTATCGAGGGAACGACGAGGGTCGAAACCAATGTGGGTTTGGCGAATTCAAGTTCACAAAGTCGCACGCTTTCTATTTTGGGTTCGCAAAGAGGCAGTGTCGCGGCTTCATAAATAATGAGTTCATGGTCCGTAGGATAATGCTCTGCTAAAATATCGGCCAGCATGGCAAGGCCTGACTGGCTTTGATTAGCGTCTAACACACTCAATGTTGCTTCCCCAGCTAACCCAATTTGCCAGATAATTTGTGTCATGTGTGGATCAATACGGTAGTCGCGAAACAGAAACTGAGTTGCTTCGTATGACTGGCAACCAAAGCGTGAGGGATCTATGCCTAAATCGGCAATTAAGCAATCTTCCGCCGAAACCCCGGGCAGCATTTTCGCTTCTAAGCCCATTCCTTGAACACGGCGGATGGCTTCATGAGAGGGAGTAACAAAAACTCCGGGATGGCCATAAAAAGCAACGCATACTTTATTGCCTGCCATCACCGACGCTACAATTCTATCGGCCATTTGAGAATAGGTTAACGCGCGTGACTTACCTTCTTCGTAAAGGTCGTCTAGCGAAACGCTATTGGGATTAAGAGTGGTCACCACGTGTTCGCCAATTTTGTTCATGATCCCCATAAACACGATGTCGGCATTTTCAATGTAGCTTCTAGCAGCAATGGTCATTTGCCCAGCAACACTTATACCTGTGCCGACCACAACTAGCGATCCTTTTTTAGTGGTGTCCATTACATCCTAAACCGTCTACGACACTATTATTTTGCCACTATAAATTAGAATTAAGGCTTTTGCTATATTCACAGTTTTGCCGATTAACGATAAGTTTTATTAAGTAAAGGTTTTATAGTGTTTAGGCTATTATCGAAAAATATCGCTAATTAAAAATATATAAAAAGGAACAAAGCGTGTTTTCAATACATGTAGAGCGAACCATTAATCAACCTATTGAAAAGGTATTTGCAATATTAAGTGATCACGCTAATTATGCGCAGTTTAAAGCTATTGAGCAGTCGAATTTACTGGTAAAGGGTAGTGATGAACCAAATGGGCTAGGTGCAGTGCGCGAGATTATTTCAGGGGGCTCGAACCTTCACGAAGAGATAGTGGCCTACGAGCCGCCTTATAAATTGGGTTATAAAGTGGTTAAGTCTAAGCCATTACCTTATGATCATCAGTTGGGTGAAATAACCCTTAAAGATGAAGGTGGAAAAACCCACGTGACGTGGCGCTCGAAAGGGCATATCACTATTTTTCTTTTGGGAAGCCTGTACTTCGATAAACAGATTCAAAGTGTTGGTAGCCGCGCATTTGGCAGTATATTAAAGCAGATTGATAGTATGGCGTGAATCGCCGTTAAATTAAGAAAACAATTCGCTAAACGCGTAATAAACATAGTTCATACAACTGGCGCGTAGTGAGCCAGATAGTTAGCACAGTCGGCCCTTTTTTAGCAATAAGGGGCTGGCTCAATTTAATACCGGCTCTTATCGAGAAGACAAAACAGTCAGTACCAATAAGTCACCTGCACGAATTTGCGTTCACTTGTTTTAGAACGTCTGCATATCGGCAGTGTTCAAAGCTGCCAAAACCTTTCACTTGTCTTATTTTCAAACGACTAAATAAAGGCATGGTCATGCCAGTTAAAAAACGGCAATAAATAGAAGGCGTGATGGTGGCTTCAAACTTTCCGCTTAAATGCATCTTTAGCGCCGTCATAGCTTCTAATACCTTCTCACTATCTGGTTTTGATATTGGTGATGAATAGCTAAGCGTTGCCACATCGCCTTCACAAACACTGCAATGTCCACAAGCCTTCGGTGCTTGAGTATCATCAAAATACGCTGACAAGTTATGACTTAAGCAGGTGCCTTGTTCGAAGAAGCTTACAAGTGCTGCGATGCGCCTGATCTCTTTACGCTCGGTTTCAGCAAAATAGTGGGCGAGTTGGTTTGAAAGATTGCCATCCTGTAGCAGTTCGTCATTAACTCGGTAAACATCGGTTATTAAGCGCGATGCGAGCTCGATATCATTGTGTTCGTGCAAATATTCTAATGCTGCAACCACTCTTGAACGTTCGGCACCATAATGCTGATAGATGCTGTCAAAATCGACGACACCCCATACTTTCTTCATGTTTGAGTGCGTGAATACAGCATCTAAAAAGCGCGCTCTCTCTTCTGAAAACATGCTAAGAATGGCGGCTTTATCAGAAATAAAACGGAATTTGTATTCAGCAAAGTAAGCGTACAAAGGGCGTATAACGTTCGCGAGTTCTAGCTGAACAAGTAGGGTTTTAAGAGGAAGCTGACGAATATTACTTGCACCCGATAGGCTGTTTATTTGTGTTTCCCACTGGAAAAGGTTGCTGTCGCCATGAATAGAGCGGTCATTTTGTACCGCTGAATTTTTCTCATCAGGGGCTTGCGACTTAATATCATCAATTACCCGTTGAATGGCGCTTTCATCTGGCGTGTCGCCGTAAACGAAGTTCTCTATGGTGACCAATCCGTCAAGATTCGCAAGCACGGTACAGTTTGCTGGTTTACCGTCTCTTCCACCCCTTCCAATCTCTTGGCTGTAGTTTTCAATAGACTTCGGCAAGTCGTAGTGAATAACAAAGCGAATATCCGACTTATCAATGCCCATCCCAAAGGCAATAGTGGCTACAACCACTTGAAGCTTATTATGCATGAAGTCTTGCTGAATACATTGCCTTACATCACTGTCGAGACCAGCGTGATATGCCTTTGCAGCAAACCCTTGTTGCTGTAAGAACTGGGCTACCTCCTCGGCGCTTTTTTGCAAAGTAACGTAAACAATACCCGCACCTTGTTGCTTGCGAATCTCTTCCAGTAGGGCGTGGTTTTTGTTTGGTTCAAGTACGGGGCGAACACGTAGATCTAAATTAGGGCGATAAAACCCAGTTTGGATAATGTTGGCTGGCGCAATATCAAAGCGAGCCGACATATCATCTTTTACTTTTTTAGTGGCAGTAGCAGTGAGCAGCAGCACCAAAGGAATATTTAGCTCTTTCTGATATGCGGGAAGCTTTAAATAGTCTGGGCGGAAGTTGTGGCCCCACTCAGAAATACAATGCGCTTCATCAACTACCAACATACTTACCTGAACAGATTCAATAAACTGTCTAAAACGCTCGTTCTTAAAACGCTCCACTGACACCATTAAAATTTTACACTGCCCAGAACGCACGTCGTTCATCACCTGCTTGTTTTGCTCAGGTGTTAAGGTGGAATCGATGCTAGCTGCTGCAATACCTTTGCTATGCAAAAATTCCAGCTGATCTTTCATTAGCGCCAGTAATGGAGAAACCACCAAAGTTAAATGTGGCAGCTGCGTAGCAACGAACTGGTAACACAACGATTTACCCGAGCCAGTCGGAAAGATTGCTAACGTTGAATGCCCACTAAGTAGAGAATCCACAGCCTCTTTTTGTCCCTCACGAAACGCTGAGAAACCAAAAAGCTGCTGTAAAAGATTGTGGTTAGAAGGCATTTTTATATCCAAGTGGTTGATAATTCAGGTCTTACTAGATTCTATCTAGTCGTAGGTGGGAACAAGATATATTTTGCAATTTAAAACTTGTTATAAGGTGTGGTGGTAATAAATGCAACGATACCCAAGTCCAGTTTCAGCTTAAATCAATCTGCGTAGCCCCAAGGCGCACTGGGAACCGAAACTGTACTATCTAAATCGAAATCAACCTGTACTTCGCGCGCAGGGCGAATCAATCGGTAGCTAAAGCGGTTGGGGTAAATCATCATTTGCCAAACGTTATCTGTCGATGCTGCAATCCCAGATTCTATAAATAATGCTTTTGAATAGGCATCTGCGGGGAATGACTGAACTTGGACATATCCATCATCTACAGTGTGCCCGCCGTACATGGTTGAAGAATGAAAGCTGCCATCTTTGTTTCTGTGGTCGTGCTTCAGCATAAGACCCGCGCCGGTTTTCGTTAGAATCCAAGTGCGAGATGCGTCGTTACCCACATGAAAAGGTATTTGGATTTCTGAGTCTGTGCACTTTCGTATGTGCATAACAAGTTCTGCATCACCGAAGGTATTGCCTACATTATCTTTACTCACCTTCCCTTGAAACGCTTTACCGCAGAGCGCTTTTATCGAATTAAAAAACGCGTCGTGGGTAGGAATTGAGACCAAAGGTGCAGCCTTACCAAACGCCACATCGCTCATTCCGATTAGTCCTAGAAAGAGGTAGGTACAATGTCTTTTCATTTTTTATTCGCTATTACAAGTCGATATACGCATTGCAGTGTAACTCATCTAGATTATCGGGTGTATAAACCATCGAAACGCATATGTATTCGAAATATAAATACTGCTGATAGTGGTGGCGTGTTAGCTTAACAACACATACAGCGTTTAATTTTTAGGGCACGAGAGTCAATATGAATAAATCTAAACAACTATTTACGCTAATTACATCAGAAGGTGAGCTTCAGGTATCGCTAAAAGAAGTAGACGTTCCAGAGCCGAAGGCTCATGAAGTGATTGTACGCATGGAAGCCTCTCCAATAAATCCGTCAGATATGTGGCCTATGTTTGGGCCAGCAAGCCTTGATAAGGCGTCTTTCGATGCTGATAAGAGCGCGTTGGTTGCGCCGGTACACAAGCCTTTGCTAAGCCGTATTAAGTCTCGTCTTGACCAAACTTTGCCTATCGGGAACGAAGGCGCAGGTACAGTGGTTGCTGCGGGCGACAGCCCTGAAGCGCAGGCATTAATGGGCAAAACAGTATCTATTCTTACCGGCGCAGCTTATACAGAGTATGCGTGTGTGCCCGTACAGGCATGTTTACCTCACATGGATAGCACTACGCCGCAACAAGCTGCGTCTTCATTTGTTAACCCACTTACTGCTCTTGGTATGGTTGAAACCATGCGTATGGAAGGGCATAAAGCCTTGGTTCACACTGCCGCGGCGTCTAACCTTGGGCAAATGCTAAACAAAATTTGTCTAGAACAGGGCGTAGAGCTAGTTAATATTGTACGTAGCCAAGAGCAGGTAGACCTACTTAAAGGTATTGGCGCGAAAATTGTGCTTGATTCCAGCAGCGAGAATTTCAAAGCTGAACTTTACCAGGCCATAGATAGCACTGGCGCTACACTTGCGTTCGACGCCATTGGTGGCGGTGAGCTAGTTAGCGATATCCTTACCATGATGGAAGCCTCGGGCAGTAAAGATGCAAAAGGTTTCAACACCTATGGTTCTGACAGCAATAAACAAGTTTATATCTATGGCGGCTTAGACTTCTCTCCGACAATTCTAAACCGCGCTTATGGTATGACGTGGAGCATTGGTGGTTGGTTGCTAATGCGCTTCTTAGGCAAGCTTGATAAGAAGCGTGTAGGTGAGCTTTACCAAAAAGTGGCAACGGAAATTAACACAACTTTTGCGTCGTCTTATAGTAAAGAGCTAAGTCTTGAAGAAGCCCTTCAGCCGGAAAATGTGGCGTTGTACAACGCGAAAAAGACCGGCACTAAGTACCTGATTGTGCCAAACAAGGGCTAATCAGCGCAGCGTTTAAATACGGCATTTTCAGCTAAACTTTGATTAATAAAAGGGTCTGTTGATCTTTGATGTACAAACTTAGGTTTAAAGTACACCAAAGGCTACAGGCCTTTTTTGTATTCGTTATCATCTAGCTGCAAAGAAGCTGAAAATGATGCGAAGTAACCCGTAACCGAGATAAAAGGTATTTGAGACAACATGCCTGAAGGCCCAGAAATTCGTCGAGCTGCAGATAAAGTCGAAGCGGTGATAAAAGATATCCCCCTAGAAAAAGTAGAGTTTGGATTAGCTCAGCTAAAACCCTATGTTAAACAGCTAGAAGGCGAAGTCGTCTTGCGCATGGAAACCCGTGGCAAAGCGCTAATTACCCATTTTAGCAATGGGCTCTCTATGTATTCACACAACCAACTTTATGGCGTGTGGCATACCTGTAAACGCAACGAAATGCCCGATACTACTCGTCAGCTAAGGGTAGGGCTTCATATCGAAACACACAGTGCTATTTTATATAGTGCGTCTGACATTAGCATTTGGCCAACACAAACTATTCATGAACACCCTTTTTTACAAAGAGTTGGGCCCGACGTACTCAACGATTCAGTCACAGAAGAGTTGGTATTAGAACGCTTACGTTCAAAAGCATTCTATAACCGCGCGCTAAGCGGTTTATATTTGGATCAGCGCTTTATGGCTGGGCTGGGCAACTACCTTCGCAGCGAAATATTGTTTACAGCAGGTGTGCATCCTTCACTCAAACCTTCTCAGTTAGATGATGAGCAGCTGCGTAGCTTGGCACATGACACCTTAGCAATATGCAAACGCAGCTATGAAACCGGCGGCTATACCGTGTACACAGAACTACGCCAAGTGCTTGAAGCAAAAGGCGTTAACTTTGAAGGTACGCGATTTATGGTGTTCGACAGGGAAGAGCAGCCTTGTAGAGTCTGCGCCACTCCAATAAAACGCCAAACGTATAATGGGCGACGTCTTTATTGGTGTGGTCAATGTCAGGCAAAGTGATCTCGAACGCTTTCTTTTAGCCTACAGATAGCCTGCTATCGACTTAAGCAACATTGCTTATTAACCGGTATCGCATTTTGATTGAGTTTTGCGTGTAACCCAATCAATGAGGTTTGGTAGCCCTTCAGCGATGTACTCGACGCTTAACAAACATGAATACTAACATCACGTTTAACCCAAATGTTGCGATGGATAGCGATCCAATAGTGGCATCTCTGAAACTAAAGAATTGGGCCACGGTACCCGCGCCAATAGTGCCCAACATCATTCCCACGCGGGTGGCGTTTGAATAAAACGCTGAAGTAAAACCTGTCAAATCAGGCGCTTGTTGTTGCAGTAAGGTCAATCCAATACCGGCATATAAACCGTAGAACAGCGCGTTTAATATTTGAAGGGTCAATAACTCCCAACTCGACTGAGAAAAGTACACGCCAACGTAGAAGCAACAGCCGAAAATAAATGCTACTGCCATGATACCCGCAGGAGGGAAGCGTCGCGCTAATTTGGCTGCTAGCAGCATAGTAGGTATCTCAAGTGCAGCCACAACACCCATCATCAGCCCTGGCAAATTTTCCGGCAACCCCAGTTCATTCATTACGTACAAAGGCATAGATGATAAATACATAACATTGCCCGCCATTCCGGCAAGTATGGCCAACCCAACCAGCCAAAAAGGCAGCGATAACGAGCCCTTTAGAGTAGTGTTGAGTGAGTGTTGATTGGCTTTTTGCCCAGGCACAACCTTAACCACAAAAAGCGTCGCAACAACCACGCACGCGATAGCCACCGAAAAGGACGCTGCGAAGCCAAAATTGGCAACCAGCGTAAATGCCAGCGGCGGGCCTACCACCCAAGCAAGAGAGATGGCCGCGCGAACTTTTGAGTTAAATGCGGCTAAATCGATATCTTGGTTTTTTGCCCATAGCCCCGAAACGGTCAGCATTTGAGACACTGCCCCAGCGCCCACCGACATAAACAAGACGCCAGCAAGGAACACATGCCAAAACTGCTTGCTAAAGATAAAGGCGACCATGGCGATGCCCACGCAAATCATGGTTAGCCCGTAAAGACGATTTGCGTTAAAACCTTTGTCTGCCAAGTGCCCGAGGTACTGACTGATCACCAACCCTGATAGCGTAACGGACACCATATAAATACTTATATAAATAGGCTCAACGTTGATCTCATCAATGAGGAAATAGCTCATCAGTGGCGTAACAAACGACGATGTTAGGCCAGTTAATAGACTTAACAGTAAAAAAGGAAGCTGTGGAGAAAATGCGTGACGCGATGACATGAGGATACGAGCTCCGAGGGACTGTTAAACGTGGTTGACCGAATTTCGTAAAGAAAAGATCGCAGCCCTTAATAACGAGGGCGCATTATAAGTGCTGCGTATCTAATGTCTATGACAAAGCTTTTATTAGTTATGCCGTTTTAAATACTTGGTTTACTTCATATGCTCAAGCACTGCGCGCTTTTTAAATTTAAAGAAAGCTCGCAATTTCGCTAAGCGACTTTTTCTGCATGGCGTGTGCAGGAATTGTGGCGTTTTCCGTCGGATAGCCCGCAATAATGAGCATATAAGCACGATCGTTATCAGGCCGTTGGCAGACCTCGGTTAAAAAGTTCAATGGCTTTGGTGTGTGGGTCAAGGTTGCCAAACCTGCATTGTGAAGCGAAGTAATAAGCATACCCACCGCGATACCCACCGATTCGTGCACATAGTAGTTTTGGCTTTTTTCGCCCGTTTCTGTTTCACCAAATTTTTGACTGAATACGGCAATAAGCCAAGGCGCGGTTTCCAGATAGGGTTTACTTGCGTCAGTGCCTAACGGCTTTAGGTCATCTAGCCACTGTTGCCCCGCACGCCCATTATAAAAACCGCGCTCATGCGCTTCAGCCTGTTCGCGTATTTGTTGTTTTACTTCAGGCGACTGTATCGCGGCGAAATGCCAAGGCTGATGATTCGCTCCACTAGGTGCAGTGCCAGCGGTCAAAATACAGTTTTCAATTACCGCTTTATCAACGGGTCTGTCGCTAAAATGGCGAATGCTGTGGCGACGCTGCATGGTTTTCAAAAACTCCTCGCTGCGAGTAAGCATTTGCTCTTCAGGGTATTCAATAAAATCAGTTAGCGGAGAATGGTCATGAGGTTGCATTTATTATCTCTTTTTTATTGCTTTTAATTACTCTAACGTTTGTGGCACGTTAATAAAAATAAAAACGCGCTAAATCGACTTTGTTGAACACCGCGAAATAAAAAATAGCGTAAACGAGTATGCACAATAAAAAAGCGACTCACTCAGGCAAAAGTGAATCGCTTTGGTGCAATATGTTGATAGTAAGAAATATTGTTAGTGGCGTTTGAACGGCGGGCGAGTGCCGCGTTTCTGAGTATCAGTTTGCTCTTCTAGCATTTCAAGTTGGGCAACATCATACACAGGCATCATGGTTGTCACTCTGCGATACGGTGGTTTACCGCGCATGATGACTTCTTTCACTTCTACGTATTCAATTGCTTCTTGCCCTACTGATTCTAATTGCGCTACATCGTTAACCGATAAGCTTACTATTTTGCGTTTAAATGGCGGCTTTCCTGAATAATCAACTACTTGTACATCAACGGTTTCATCAGTTGATGACGTCATAGCTTGCGATGCGTTTGCAGAAAAACCAAGCGAAACAGCTGTAATTAATGAACCCAATAGATAGCGTAATTTCATGTCGTGTCCTCTCGTTGAATTGCTACTTTAGTCTATTGTATGACCAAAAATGTTCTAAACAATGGGTATTGGTGATAGATGATTGCTATCACCTAACTGGATATAGAGAATTTGAGTAATCAAGGGAATGGAGAGCGATTGAAAGAGAAGCTGCTGCGTTGAAAACGGAGTGTTTAACGATGGTGCGGAATGGATGGTTATGTGCACTATTATGGTGCTATAGCACCGTCTGGTATTGTAGAGTTTCGGTAAAATCAATCATTTACCCTTTGGTCTTTATCTTGCTGTCAATCAACACCTATGTAAAGAGTCGACAAAGGGTGCATGTGCGGTGAGTGTAAAATATAAAATCCCCATATTTGTTCTGCTAACTTTCTGGTTAGCATGTACATCTGCCGTGTCAGCGATAGAGCAAAATATTCCTCTTTCGCAAAGCAAAGGCGGAACACTGTATCTAGAAGCGACCCTAGAATCGAACATAAAGGCTTCGTTTCTATTGGATACGGGTTCAAGCTTATTAACCCTCAATCAAGCTACGTTCGATGCGCTAACAAGAAATCAAAAGCTTCTTGCCACCAGAACCTCTGCTGCCAGAATGGCAAATGGAAAGATCGTTAAAATATCTCAGTATCAATTAAACTCGGTTCGTATAGGAAATACGTGCGAAGTGGGGCCAGTGGAAGTGGCCGTGCTTCCCAAAGGGAACAATATTTTAGGTATTAATACGTTGCTTAGGGTCGCGCCTTTAACTATAACACCAGACGCTGTGATTCTAGCCGGGTGTGAATAGCCTGAATGACTCACTTTTGTTTAATTAAACACCAACAAAAAAGCGAACCCGAAGGTTCGCTTTCAAATTTGTTTTTCGCTGGAAGATTAAATTAATCGTCGCACTCGCTAACGTCGCCGCCCATTTGCTCTTTCATTTTTACGCAAGCTTCATAAGCTTTCTTCGCTGCGGCGTCTTTAAATTCGCCTGCTTTTTCAGCCGTTGCGTCGTATGCGTCAGAGGCCATTTTCTTGCTATCTTCGTATGCGTCTGAAGCCATCTCTTTGCCGTCTTCATAGGCATCAGAAGCCATTTTTTTACCGTCTTCATACGCCTCAGAGGTCGCGTCTTTGGTTTTATCCCAAGAATCTGCAGCACTTTCTTTTGCGCTGTCATAGGCGTCTGCTGTCGCTTCGCCCGCTTTTTCCATCTCTTTTTTTACTTCGCTTTTCGTCTCTTCGCTAGACTCAGTACAGCCCATTAAAGACAGTAACAGTGCTAACGCCATTGCTTTAGTTTTCATTTTGAAGCTCCTTTTGCTGGGATAGTGGCTTATTTCTAAGCCTGTCAACATGGTGTGGCCGAATAGGCATTGTGAAACCACTTGCTACGTGCCATTTTTTGATCATATTCGGCAAGCTGCATATTCGACGAATCCAGTCTAGCCTACTTACCAGATAAAGTGTAAGTAGACTTTATACCGAAAAATGAAAGGTTTATAACCAAAAACAAACCTAGCTAAGATTGAACAAAGAATTTGGATATCCTGTTCTGCAAAGCGTGATGTGGGTTACTCTTCTGGGCCTTGTGTGGTGAATATAAGATGTCGACGCATATCCTTCAACACGACGCCTTTTTTAAGCAGCGCTGCGCTTAATTTTCGCTGCCACTTCTTTAGCTCGGGTTCAGCGTTTGACACCGCTTCTTCATTTTCGAATTGAAAGCGAAGCAGTAAAGAACCCGGGAATTGATGATACTGAACGTCAAACCAACACTGTTGCATACCTTTTAACTCTTCAAGCGCTTGTGCTTCAAGGCTATCGGCTACACTAAAAACCAGTGCTTGCTGTTTGAGTTGAACGGCAGAAAGTTTTTTCATTACAACTGCTTCTCTATAGACACTTCAACGCTCTCGGTGACATCCGCACCTTCAATAGTTAGCCACATTTGTCCATCTTGAACAGTAACCTGTATTTGCATAGAGCGATGAACAGCATTGGCCAAAGTAGCGGCAAGCGACTCTGGCAAAGTGAAAACTGATAAGTTCTTTTTGGTTTGTAGCTTGTTATGTTCTTTCTTCCACCACGCGTCGAAGCTGTTGTCGGCGTAGGAATAAATCATCATTTGTTGGCTTTGATTGCAGCCCTTTTTGATGCGCTGTTCAGAGGGTTGGCCTAACTCAATCCACAGTTCTATTTCATCGCTAAAACTCTTTTGCCATAAATCTGGAACGTCGTCGTCAGACAGTCCTTTGGTAAACTGTAGGCGTTCATGAGCATTAACAATAAACGCAACCACGCGCAGCATCATTCGTTCGTCATTTTCAGAAGGGTGACGGGCAATAGTAAGGTTGTGGTCGTTGTAGTAATTGCGATCCATATCCGTTATGGATATGTCAGCTTTAAAAATGGTCGCTTTAAGAGCCATGGTGTCCCTGCTTTGTTCTTAGGAGGCTTGAAGTTAACCCCGTGTGCTATGTAAAAAATGGCATAGCAAGTTTTGGCGCTATAGTAGCAGTAAAAAGCAAATTTCGCTGTAGGTGAGTAGCGCCCAATACAAGTATTTGTCGGTTTATTTATTGGAGCGCGAAATTTCTAGTGAAGCTTCTCGGTCATATTGGACATCGCGCAAAGCGCGGATAACCAAAAACTAAAGAAACAAAAATGAAAACGGAGAGGGTTGATGAAGAGACTAGTGGCTATGGCGATGTTAATGTTCGCCTGTATAGCAGGCGCATCAAATGCGTATGCTTTGGATCGTGGTACTATTGCAGAAGATGCAGATTCAGTAACGCCGTTGCTTAATGGTCAAGTGGCGCCTAAAGCAACGCTTAAAATGGCAGATGGCTCGCCAGTAAGCTTACAAGCGCTTACCATGCAAAAGCCCAGCATTGTACTTTTTTATCGCGGCGGGTGGTGCCCGTATTGTAATGAGCAGCTTGCCCAGCTTAAAGATATTGAAAAAGACTTGGTGGATATGGGCTATCAGATTTTGGCCATTTCACCTGAATCACCAGAGCGCTTGCAAGAGCAAAAGCTTGAAACAGAATTCTTGGTTACGCTTTTATCCGACGACAAACTAGACACTATTCGTGAGTTCGGCGTTGGATTCTACCTAGATACTGTGACTGAGTTAAAGTACAAAACCTATGGCATTAACTTAACAAAAGATGAAAGTGGTAATAGTGTTTTACCAGCACCCAGCATCTTCATGCTCAATAAAAAAGGGCAGGTTTTGTTTAGCTATGTTAACCCAGACTTCAAAGTTCGCCCGTCGGCAGATTTAGTTTTAGCGGTTGCGGAAACCCTTAAAAAAGAAATGTAATGCGAATAGCCTTACCAAGTAGTTGTTCTTGGTAAGGCATGCCATAAGTACTCTATGATATCGAGCACTGCATTTCATCGCGTCTTATAATGATTAAGTTAGATTCGCACGTATTTGACTGTCATAACGAGCTGTACTTAACCATTCACCGAGTCACCGTATCTCAAAATATCAAAGTGTAAGGAGTAAGCATTTACACTGAGATCAATGAAGTGATGTGCGCGGCTAGACGTTTAGGTTCAATATAAGTGTCGCCTTTACAGTTGTTTACGACGCTTAATAGCTGAGTAAGTAAGTGTTTATTCGCTACGTTCCGCTGACATATAGCGTGAACGGTATTGAGTTCAAGTGTACTTGCTAACGCGTACACACCTTTCAAATTGCGATTTATTAGAAGCGCGTTTAACACGCGGTTAGCGGTGTATCGACGCCACGCCATATGAAAGCTGTCGAAATCGCACGTTAAGTCAACAGTTAACGCCACACGAAGCGCCCAAGACAATGGGCGAAAGTGTAAAAGATGTTCGGTTAGTAAGAATATTTCAAGTGCGTGGTCAACAAACAGTGACGGCTTTGCAGTTTCACTTAGCTCAATAATGGGGAATAGCCCTTCAGCAGCGAACATAGACTCTACGAATTCAAAGGTGTAATACCCGTTACCATGAAGAGCAAGAAGGCATGTCTCAATTTCATCGAGAAGCGTTTCATCGAGGGTATTAGCAATGTCTTGAAGCGTTAGGTTATCTAAAAACTTCGCAATGTTCGGGTAGAGGGCACTAATCTCAGCCCATTTACTTTCTTTTGAATGACGCAAGCCCCTCTGATATTTGAGAACGTCGTCATGCCGTGTTAAATCGATTTGGGTGTGCAATTCGTTTCTCGAATAAATCCACGCTGCCCAAGCTATCATTGGCGAGTCCGCTAATCCAAGTGTGTGGAGCTCACTGAGCGAAGAACCTAATGAGCATACCACTTCCACCAAGCCATGGGCTGCCTTTACATCTTTCCCCATAAAATCGGGGTCTTCTTGCATATATTCGAATGAATACACGCCATTACGCCAGCCTGCTAAATAGCAGCCTTCTATACATTTTCCGCACATGACTGTGCTCCTGTTAGTGTTTTTTGGTGATAATGAAGAGGCCTGTTGCTCTTTGGTGGTATTTAGCCTGTGTGACAAGGCGCACGCCAACGAGCAACTGGCTCGTTGCTATTGAAAGTTATGAAAAGTAATCAAGAAAAGCATCGATAGAGTGAAGTTAGATGCCTAGAACGAACTTAAAACAAATTTTGATTCAAAAAAAGTACTGTTTTGTCCCGCTATAAAAAAGTTATTTTCTGCAAGAGTGCGAGGTTTACAGCGCCAAGTGGTATAGTAGGGCTTACGCCTTAACTCATCGTATTTCCATGATAAATAAAAACTTTCCATTACTTGATTTACATCGTCATTTAGATGGCAATGTGCGTCTGCAAACCATTCTGGAGCTTGGTCAGCAATTTAACATTTGTTTGCCTGCTTATTCGTTAGAGGGCTTGCGACCGCATGTTCAAGTAATGGAGATCGCCCCCGATTTGGTATCATTTTTAGATAAGCTTACTTGGGGCGTTAAGGTGTTAGGCAGTCTCGACGCCTGCAAAAGGGTAGCGATAGAGAATGTAGAAGATGCAGCTAAGCAGGGTATTGACTACACAGAGCTGCGTTTTAGTCCTTATTTTATGGCTGAAAGTCACGGGCTACCAACTCAAGGTGTGGTTGAGGCCGTGATAGACGGTGTAAAAAGCGCAACTAAAGATCACGATATTAAAGTTAATCTCATCGGTATTTTGTCGCGTTCTTATGGCGCAGAAGTATGTCAGCATGAGCTAGATTCAATCTTGGCCTGTAAAGCGCATATAACTGCAATTGATTTGGCGGGGGATGAAAAAGGCTTTCCTGGCAATATGTTCATAGATCACTTTACAAAAGTGCGCCACGAAGGGCTGCCTATCACAATTCATGCAGGTGAAGCTGTAGGCCCACAGAGTATTTGGCAAGCCATTAACGACTTAGGTGCTGTGCGTATAGGGCACGGCGTTAATGCTATTAATGATACTAAGTTAATGGACTATTTGCGCGACAACCGTATTGGTATTGAAAGCTGTTTAACCAGCAACGTATTGACGAACACGGTCACATCATTAGCTGAGCACCCGTTAACAACGTTTTTGGATCACGGCATACTCGCCTGTCTGAATACCGACGACCCGGCAGTTCAAGGTGTAGAGCTAGATCACGAATTCTCCGTTGCAGCTAAGCAAGCTGGCCTTATGCCTTCTCATATTAAACAAGCGCAAGAGAATGCGCTGGCAATTGCTTTTTTAAGTGAAAGCGAAAAAGCCGCACTTAAACGCAAAGTAAACTAATCCCAAAGATAAAAATCGTGCCGTGGTTAAGCGGACAGTAACATTATTTTGATTAATAATGCCACCGGTGGCATTATTGTCGTGATGTGAATATTTTGTTTCTTAAACGTAATAAGTTACGACTTGAATAATGGAGCTTTTATGCTGCGCTTTATACCTGATGTTGACCGTTCTATGAGTAGTTACCCCAGCCGTTTCACACACCGCCGGGCTTTGGGATGGGGGGCGTTTATTGTGACCCTTCTAACTTGTTCCTATGTGTCGGCATCTACTGACGAAGACTGGAAAATTGCTGAACAGATTGTAAATCAGATCCAGCTGCCCACTATTCCAAACGAAAAATTTGTGGTTGATGTGAGTGATACTTCACTAAGCGCAGCGCGAGCGCCAATTCAACGTGTAATTGACATGGCTTCTGCCAGCGGCGGCGGTATTGTAGTTGTGCCCAAAGGAACATGGCAAGTAGACGGTCCTATTCGTCTTAAAAGCAAAGTGAACTTGCACCTAGAGGAGGGCGCTACTCTGCTATTTTCCGGCGACCCTTCGCACTACCTACCCGTGGTTAAAACCCGTTGGGAGGGGACTGAGGTATTTACCTATTCACCGCTAATTTATGCGCTAAATGTGGAAGATGTGGCAATTACAGGTAAAGGTACTATCGACGGAAATGCCCAATCGGCGTTCATTGGCTGGTATGAGAAACAAAATACAGATATGCATGCGCTTCGTAAAATGGGGTTTGATGGCGTTCCAGTAGAGAAGCGTCAGTTCGGCGAAGGGCATTACTTGCGCCCTCCGCTTATTCAGTTTTTCCACGCCAAGCGAGTGCTGCTCGAAGATTATACGGCCCTGAATTCCCCGTTTTGGGTTAATCATCTGGTTTATACGTCTCATGCTACGGTAAGACGAGTGAAGGTAGAAAGTCACCTGTACAACAACGACGGGTTAGATATTGAGTCGAGCCAGTTTGTGCTTGCTGAAGATAATCACTTTAGAACCGGTGATGACGGTATCGTTATTAAGTCTGGCAGAGACGCAGACGGTCGAAATTTAGGTATACCTAGCACAGACATTGTTGCACGAAACAATGATTTAGGCGGGGAAGACGGCATTGGTCTTGGTTCGGAAATGTCTGGCGGCATTAAGCGCGTATTTTTCGAGAACAATGTCTTGCATGAGGGAGACTCAGCATATCGTTTTAAAAGCAACTTAGACAGAGGCGGGCGCGTAGAAATGGTTCGAATTAGAGGCAGTAAAGTGGCTTCGTTTAAGCACTTATTCTGGTTCCAGCTAAACTACCCCAGTAATTTACATGGTAATTTTCCAGCTACCTATACCGACATTATTATTGAAGATTTAACGGTAGAAAATGTAGGAACGGTTTTAGAAATTCACGCTCCAGACGCAGTTCCTGTGCTTAACGTTAAGTTCAAAGACATTAAAATCAAGGAAGCAGAAGAAATTCTTATCCTAGAAAATGCCGACGATATTAGTTTTGAAAATGTCACCATAGGTGAGCAAGTCTGGAACGGCACGTTTTCTTCGCTGCACATTGAATCTGTTACTCGCTAGAAAACAGGTTAAATGCGATAGGTTGTTCGCATTGGTCCTTTATTTTCGCCCAAACAAGCGGCTAATTAATTGAGGGCGAACCTATTTAGGTTCGCTGGCTTTCAGTTTCGACCAGCTCAACAACAAGGCGTAAATTACTTTGTGTTGATACCGCATTAAATGGGTAGCAGGTAACTAAATAGAGCTGCTGCCCATTTACATCTACTTTCATTGCCGAGGCGGCATCGACTATCGTCTTCGATACAACCCGGTAGGTTACCCACTGTGAATTCGGCAACTGTAATTGCATAATATCTCGGGCTCTCACCTTCTTTAAGAACGTGAAGTGCGTATCTCTATGCCCGCCAATCACACTACCACCCTGTCCGAGTGGGGGCGAGTCGGTGTGGTGTCCAGGGCCAAATGCAAGGGCATTTCCCTGCGCGCCTTCTAGTACATACAACTGTGTGTCGCTTTTGGCATGAACCAGCTTGCCCACTGGCCAAGTATCAGACCAACGCCAAGGCTTCTGGTTAGCGCCAGTGGCTAGCGTTTCTTCCCACGAAGATTGAATTAAATATTGCGCCAGCTCAGCTTTCAGTAATATCCAGCCAGCTTTGCCAAAGCTGGCTGCGGCGATCAAGACTAAGATGATGGTAAAAGAGTATTTAATCATTGTTTGTCCAAGCAATATTCAGTCAAAAAATAAAGAAATGAGCTTAAGGTGCTAATCTCGTCCCCCTTTGTTTCGCAAGAAGGCGACGCTGTGAAAAAGCGACAATAAAAGCATGGCAATCATGCCTAATACGACATGTTCAGATACACCCGCTGCGGTTTGGGGGTAACTGATTTGTCTGAATTGCGTTCCCTGTGGCATTAAGTTTCTTACGTTTTCGGTGGAAGACGGTATGCCCTGTGTATTTGCTATTTTTTCTTCAATAGCAACGAAGCTGGTGAACTCTGTTATCAGTTTATGGGGCAGGGCTACAGCAAGTATGTCCTGTCTTACTTCATCTACATTTCGCCCTAACGCTTTTTCATCCATTAACGCCGCCACTTTCTTTCTTGCCCAAGCAGTCGCTACGCCAAGGTGTTGAGTAGAACCTGTCGACGTTGGCGATATTGCTACCGAACGGGTCCACTCGCGAGTAGTGCCCTGCTTGTCTACAAGTGCGCCCTGAAGAGTTATTTTTCCGCTTGTACCGGCGTTATGAGGCAGTTTCACATTCAAAAGCAAAGGAACACCCGCGTATAAATCAGGGATCTTAGAAGGGTAAATCTCTGCTGACTGTGCATAGCCAGCCGGAAGAGTGAGGCTCAAATCACTCAACACAGGGCTTTCTAATTTATAAAGCAAGCTATCCATTTGCTGTTTAATATCTGCCGTATTGCTAACAAAAACATAGCTTCCGCGACCAAACTGAGCGGCTCGGGTCATAAAATAACTATTAGGCGCGCTGCCTATGCCTACTGTAAAAAGTCGCGCATCACCGAGTTCGTTCTTTATTTGCGAGAACAATGCAGCTTCATTGCCTACCGCACCATCGGTAATAAAGACAACTTGTTTTATATAGTTTTCAGCTGTCGTGCGTTTAAGTGCGGAATTAAGCGCTGGCGCCATTTCAGTGCCGCCCCCTGCATTGAGGTGCTTTACAAAGTCCCTCGCATATTGCTTGTTTCGTGTTGTTCCCTCTACCGAGGTTTCAAACAAACGCGTGGTGTCATTGTTAAATGCTACAACATTAAATCGGTCTTTCTCACTCAAGCGGTCTATCGCTAATTGTAAACTCTCTTTTGCGTCGACAATTGGGCGACCTCCCATAGAGCCTGACGTGTCGATAACGAAGGTGATATCGCGATCAAAATCCTGTAAATCTTGGCTCTTCACTTGTGGCGGCATTAGCATAACAAGGGCGTAGTCATGCTGACCTTTCGATTCAGTGAAAATAGCTGCTTGTGGCGCACTAGAGGGCGAAGGCTGCCACTCTAGCCAAATGTCTCGGTCCATTTTGATATTGCTTTGGTTAAAGGTGACAAGATAATCACCTGTGGATTCTGACCAATTCACACGGTGATTTCTGCTAGTGACGCTATTAAGCGTTAAACCGGTATTGAGTGTTGCGTTGAACGTAAGTTGCGGGCCTTCATTACCTTCTCTCATATAAGGCGTGATAGCTCTAGCATCGGGTACCTTATCTGTGGGTTCTCCCCAACCTGTACCTGATATTTCAGCTTCTATATTCTCGTTAAACTGATTTAGCGGAATGCCGGGCGAATAGCGAGGAGTGAGCGTAGTAGGCAAGTGAAAAGTAAATTTACCATCGCGGTAGTCTACTTGTTGTACATACTGAAGTGTCACCGTTATTTCCTCACCCGGCGCTATATTCGCGACCTGCTGGGTGAATAAATTTGGGCGTTGTTGCTCTGTTAAACTGGCTTTCTTTCCCGCTTTTTTGGCTGCTTCAAATGCTTCTTTCGCTTCTGCCTTCGGCTTAATTTGCCCCCGGATTATTCTGTCTCCTATACGCATTTCCATACTGTTAATCGCCGCGTTTTCATTAAGCGGAAAGGTGTAAACGGCATGCTTCCATTCATTACTGGCGTTAGTGAATTTTTGAGAATAGGTAACGTGCGCAATCATGCCATTCACCTGCAAATCCACGTCAGTTGAATGCAATAGGGCGGGGGAAGACTCACCGTCTTCGCTTTGCAGCATCAATTCGCCAGACTCAGCGCGACTTAGCGGGCTAACTACTACACCAAGCAAAAAACAGAGGAAGGAAGTAAGGATAAGCAACCTGTGATTACTCGGCTTAGTTGCATGTTGCCGTTCTCTAAACCAAGGTTTGTGAGTATTGGAAGGTGTTAAATAATCCCGTTTGGGTGTTTTGGAAAATAGCATCAGGTAAGCTCGCTTTAGTATCGATACTTACCATTAAACGCCCTGAATAGGGCGAATTGTGAACAGAGATTATGGCAATCTAATGGGCAATGGTGGCGAGAGTGTTACTCGCCTGCCATAGCACGACCTTTGGTTTTAACACTGGCTATCAGCATATAAATACTGGTAGCAAGTAGGCACGCAAATAAGTAGCCCATCAATCCTTGAGGGCCTACTAAAAAGTTATCGGCAATAAGTGGGCCTACTACTGAACCCACGCTGTAGCTGAAAAGCATGACCTGTGTGGCGCATACAATGAAGCTAGCATCGAGTTTGTCGCAGGCGAGATTTATTGCCACTGGGTATAGGGCAAATATTGCCATCCCTAATAGAAACAGACCTGCTCCCAAAGCGTATATACCACTAACCGCTGCGGTTAATGTTATGGCGGCGACACCTAGCAAACAAAATAGCGCCATGAGTAACGTGCGGCCTAAGTACTTGGATAGCGCAGGAATTAAAGGTTGAACTGCCATAGCGCCTAAAATAATTAAGGCCATTAAGCTACCCAAATCGTCATGAGCAATGCCGCGGTTTAATAGTTCAAGAGGCATTAAGCCGTAAATGGCACCTAGGGTTAAGCCTGACACTATGCAACCAATAATTGCGGCATGATTTAGTTTCGATATTTGCTTTAGCGACAGTGGCGTACTGTGGGAAGCTTCAGGCTGTTCGCTCTTTGCAAACAAAAGTAGGCCAATGGCTAAAATCAACATGGTGAAAATGGCAGCAAAAGGAAGCATGCCGCCTACGCCAATAGCGCCAATACCTAACTGACCTAAAGAGCTTCCCCCGTACAGTGCGCCCATGTACAAGCCTAAACGTTTGGCTCTATCGGCTTCGTCGCCGTGTAAAAGCCACGACTCTACGATAACAAATACACCCGCTACAGCAACGCCAGCCACTAACCGAGCCACAAGCCAAACTGCGGTGTGAGCAAACAAAGGCATTACTACAATAGTTAGCAATAATACGCCTAAACACAGTGCAAAACCGTGCTTGTACCCAATGCGGGTGACCAGCGGTTCAATGCTAAGGGCACCTACAAGTAATCCTGCGTAAAAGCTACTGGCAAGCCAACTGGCGATAGCCGTGTCTAGGTTGTAATGGCTGAGCATTAGTGGGATCAGACTCATCAAATATCCAGACGCAACTGCGTACATACCCAGCGCAATAACGGGAACAGAAACCCGCGCTTTGGCGGGCGGAATTAAGGTGTTGTCCAAGGTAATGCCTTACATCAGAGGAAAGAGAAGATAATTTCGCGGCGCGAATATGAGGCAAATTCTGATATAGGTAAAATGAAAAGAAATGCTCGTAAAGATGCTAAAAATTGATGGTGAGGAAGGCGCTGCTAGATAGTGCATGCGCCTCAGATAGTTTAAGCATTAGTGCCTTAAATCATCCGGTGTATGATCTGCCACAAATGCATTTCTTTCGCCCATTGGTCTGTCTTCCCCCACCGTACTGTCTGCAGTAGTTTGGAGCTCTATCGACGAGTTCACCTCTGCACCAATTAGAATGATATACGCGGTTAAATACAACCACATGAGCAAGATAATAATTCCCCCAACGGAGCCGTAGGTTTTGTTGTAACTTCCAAATTCATTGAGGTATATCGAAAAGCCATATGAGGCTACTACCCATAATAACGTGGCAAAAACTGAACCCGGCGTCACCCAGCGCCACTGAGCTTCTCGTCGGTGTGGCGCATATCGATATAGGGCTGAAAGCGCAATATTAAATAGGGCCAGCATCACCGGCCAAGTCACCCACATGGCTTGCTCGGTACTAAGGGCATTTGACGTCATCCAGTTTATTGCTTCGGGTAAAATGGTGATGCAGGCGAGGGACACAATTACGGTAAGGATCATAAATATGGTGCACGTAATGCGCGCTAGAATACCTTTGAAAAAGCCTCTTCCTTCCGCCTCGCTATAGGTAATGTTGCATGCTTTTATCAGTGCGTTGGCGCCTTTGCTACTGCTCCACAGTGACAAGAGCAGAGTAAATAAAAAACTCCAGCCTAATGCAGTATTCGACTTCTCGGTCAAATTTTTAAGCTGTTCTTCAATGATGTAGCGACTGTCATTTGGTACTACATTTACCAGCAATGCCATATGACTTTGCAGTTCATCGGGAGAGACAATAAGCCCATACAAGGCAATAGTTGCCCCTAATAGTGGGAAGATAGCCAGCAAGCAGTAAAAGGCAACGCCAGCAGAGATAAGAGGAATGTTATCTTTTTGCAGGCTAGTGAAAATACGCTTTGAAATACTCCACCAACTTTTCAAAGAAAGCTCGAATGCAGATTTAGCGTGGTTGAAACGTTCCTTGCTCATGTGTCCTCATGTTTTGCCTAAACGATAAAACTCTTAAAGCTTGATACATGAAAACTTCGCTGTCGGCTTACATCAACTTAAAAAAGGAACGAGAAAGAAGCTCTGTAAATCGTTCACAAAATCTGAATATGTGCGTGGCTATCAATGTTGATGAAAATGTTGGTTTTTATTTATTGTAATTTAATCAATGGTTTACGCTTGTTGGTTTGGATGGTTTGTAATTTGCACCTTCAATACCACCTTAGCTAGATAGTAAGAGCTAGGTTATGCCATGCGCAAACTAACGCGTTCACCTGATGGGATTTGCTAAAGGTGGTAGGCGGACAGTTATTCCTGTCGTGTGGCGACCCCTGTTTTTTCTAGCTTTACATTTCGTCTTTCAAAAGGAGTGAACATTATGAGCAATATCCAAAACCTAAAGGGCAAGAAAATCGCTATTTTGGCAACCAATGGTTTTGAGCAAAGCGAGTTGATTCAACCAAGAGACAAGTTTATTGAGCAAGGTGCTGACGTTGAAGTGCTATCTATTGATGATCAGTCGACGATCAAAGCATGGGACGAAGACAACTGGGGAAAAGAAATTAACGTTGATAAACAAGTTACGTCTGTAAACCCTGAAGATTACGATGCCCTTGTGCTACCCGGCGGTCAAATCAATCCCGATGTGCTGCGTACCAATGAAGATGCTGTTGCCTTCATCAAAAGTGCAAACAGCGCGGCAAGTATTAAAGCTATAGGTGCTATCTGTCATGGACCATGGTTGCTGGTGGAATCTGGATTAGCGAAAGGTGCAGCACTCACTTCGTTTCCTAGTATCCAAACAGATCTGAAAAATGCTGGTGCGACGTGGGTTGATGAGGAAGTGGTGACCCATGCAAAGCTGGTGACCAGTAGAAACCCAGATGATATTCCAGCTTTCGTAGACAAAATTAGTGAAATGGTTGCCCAATAAAAAGGAGGAAGTGTATGTCCACCGCAGCTACAGATAAAAAGGTTATCGCGATAACGGGGGCTTCCAGCGGCATTGGCGAAGAAACGGCAAAGCAACTGGTAAATAACGGTTTTAACGTTGCCCTCTTAGCGAGAAGTGAGGACAAACTGCGTGCCTTGGTTGAAGAGCTTGGCAATGATAATGCATTTGCTGTCAAAGCTGACGTAAGCGACTTTAAAGATGTCGATACGGCGTTTAAAAAGGCGAGCGAACATTTCGGTCGCATTGACGGCATTTTCGCTAATGCCGGGCGTGGCGCGAAAGCCGCCGGCATTGAAAAGGGGGACGTAGATGACTGGGATGGCATGCTGGGCGCAAACGTAAATGGACTGCTTTATACTGCAAAAGCTGGATTGCCGTACCTGCGAGATACGCAAGGCCACTTCATTATTACGTCTTCGGTCGCCGGTCGAATAGCCCTGAAAGGCTCTGTATATGGGGCAAGTAAGTGGTTTGCTTATGGTTTCGGTCAGAACCTCGCCGAAGAAATGCGCGAGTGGGGCGGCCGCTGTACCACTATCTGTCCTGGTATGGTGAATACGCCATTTTTCGATGAACCTAAGGAAGATAAGCTTCAGCCAGGGGATATCGCAAAATCGGTATTGTTTGCCCTAAGCGCAGAAGAGTCAGCCTGCGTTCGCGAGGTTTATGTTATGCCGGCGAAGTAAACGAACTAACCACGGGTAAGAGGTAATTTATTCAAGCAAAGGGCAAGGTTAGTCACTGCCCTTTTTTGTTTGCCCCGCCCTTACTTTTAACCTGCCTTATTAATTTCATGAAGCTATTCAAATTAGCCAAATAAAGTATTTTCCCCATCCTGTTACCCCTAATCTAGGTGTGTAGATAAGCGCTAGTTGAGTGAGATAGGCGATTGCAAACTCCTCATCGAAATGGCTTTCCCAAAGGGCCCGCGGCGCAATAACAATAACAGGAGAGTAAGATGTCGAACGAATTTACGGGTAAGACCGCTATTATTTCTGGCGCCGCTGGCGGCATAGGGTTAGCGCTGGCTGAGGCATTGGCACGGCAGGGTATGAATATCGTCATGGGCGATATTGATAATGCTGTATTAACCGAATCGGGTAACGACTTACGTGAGAAAGGTTTCGATGTATTGACTTGCGCCCTTGATGTTACCGATTACGCTCAGTGGGAAGATATTGTAGCTAACGCCAAAGAGAAGTTTGGCAAGGTTCATATGGTCATCAATAATGCTGGCGTTGGCGGTACGCCGGGGAAAGTTGAAGATTCGGAGCATGAGACCTGGCGCTGGGTAATGGACGTCAACGTTATGGGCGTACTTTATGGCGCACAAGCATGCGTGCCAGCTATTAAAGAGCACGGCGAAGGAGGCTGGGTGCTAAACGTGGCGTCGATGGCAGGAATGATGGGCATGCCATATGCGGCGGCCTACTGCGCATCAAAGGCTGCGGTTGTCTCTATGACAGAAAGCTGGGTACCAGAATTAAAACCTTTTGGAATCCATACTTCTGTATTGTGTCCAGCATTCGTGAAAACCCGCATTCACGAGTCGTATAGAAATAGGCAGCAAAAATACGCAGTAGCAGCTGAAAAACGCATTGATAAAGAAAAGCTTAAAGCAGGAGCTCAAGCAGCCACTAAGGCAGTAGAGTCGGGTATTGCTGCAACAGTACTCGCGGAGCGTGTGGTAGAAGCGCTAAAGGCCAAGCAAACCTATATTTATACTCACCCTAATTATCGCAAGGTTACCACGGCGCGTTTTGATGCTATCGACAGCGCTTTTGTGGATGCCGAGCAGAGTCCGGTTGTTGGTCACCTTATCAATGACGAAATTGTTACTTTTTAGAACTACGCACACTGAGGAACAAGATTTTCGTTTTCAACTTTTGTAATGGGTCGTTGGTCGTGTACTACATTGTAACTTTAAGCATTTGTTAGTAATGCTATAAAGTGGTAATGCTACAAATTCATAAAGGGGCTTGAGCCTCTATAAAAACACACTGGATAACAATAATGAAAAAGCTTCTTAAAGCGGCAGTTGCTGTATCAGTTGCACTTTCGTGCACGCCCGCCTTTGCAGACAAAAACGACAAAAATGAAGTTTTCACCAGTTCAACGTTCAAAGCTATGGAGCTTAGAAACATTGGACCTGCATATATGTCTGGACGTATCGCTGATATCGCAATCGATCAGAATAATCCCTCAACATGGTATACCGCGGTTGGCTCAGGTGGCGTATGGAAAACCACCAATGCGGGCACGACCTGGACGCCAATCTTCGACGACCAGCCTGTTTACTCTATCGGTGATGTAACCATTGCGCCAAGTAACTCAAATATCATTTGGGTGGGAACGGGCGAAAATAATGGTGGCCGTCACATTAGCTTTGGCGACGGTGTTTATAAGTCACTAGATGGCGGCCAAACTTGGAAGAACATGGGGCTTAAGAAGTCAGAGCATGTTTCAGACATTATTATCCATCCTACTAACCCAGATATCGTATGGGTTTCAGCGCAAGGGCCACTGTGGAGCGGTGGCGGCGAGCGCGGTCTATACAAAACCACCGATGGTGGCGAAACTTGGAAGCAGGTACTAAAGCCAGCTGATAAATGGACCGGCGTAACGTCATTACTTATTGACCCGCGTAACCCCGACAAACTATATGCTGCGACGTGGGCGCGCCAGCGTTCCATTGGTGCTTATGTGGGCACTAACGAAGGCGCTGGTATTCATACTTCTAACGATGGCGGCGAAACTTGGACTGAGCTTAAAACAGGCTTGCCACAAGGCAACATGGGTAAAATTGGAATGGCCATATCGCCCATGAACCCAGATGTTATTTACGCAACTATTGAAACCGACAATCGCGGCGGTGGCTTCTATCGCTCAGCCGACCAAGGCGCTAGCTGGACTAAAATGTCAGACGAAGTAGGCGGTGGAACAGGCCCTCATTACTATCAGGAAATCTTCGCTGACCAGCATCAGTTTGACCGTGTTTATATTGCCAGTAACTACAGTAAAGTGTCGGATGATGGTGGTAAGACGTGGACGCCCATTAATACAAAACGCAAGCACGTAGACGATCACGCCATGGCATTCCACCCAACCGATCCGGATTTTGTTTTAATGGGATCTGATGGTGGTATTTACATGTCTCACGACAGAATGGCTAACTGGCGCTTTATGGCGAACTTACCGTTGACCCAGTTCTACAAAGTTGCGCCAGATGATTCAAAGCCATTTTACAAAATTTACGCAGGTGCACAGGATAACTCTACCCAAGGCGGTCCTTCGCGCACTATGCGAGAAGAAGGGATTAAGAATAAAGATTGGTTCTTGACGTTAGGTGGAGACGGACACGGCCCGGCAACAGAGCCTGGTAACCCAGATATTATGTATTCGCAATGGCAGCAGGGAAATTTGACCCGCGTGGATATGAAAACCCGTGAAGGGGTTTATATTAAGCCTCAGCCATTGCCTGGAGACCCGGCAGAACGATACAACTGGGATGCACCAATTAATGTGTCGGCACACGACCCTGCACGTATTTACTTTGCTTCGCAGCGCGTTTGGCGAAGCGATGATCGCGGCGATAGCTGGACGCCGGTATCGGGCGATTTAACGAAAAACGGCAATCGTATGCACTCGCCATTGATGGGGCGCACATGGTCGGTAGAAGCCGGTTGGGATCTGTACGCCATGACCGAATTTCACACCATTGCCAATTTCGCTGAAAGTCCGGTAGATGAAAACATTCTGTGGGCGGGTACCGACGACGGTATTATTCAAGTAACCACAAACGGTGGTAAATCTTGGAAAAAGATTGAGCTAGATGACATTAAGGGCATTCCAGCCAATTCTTACGTGAACGATATTCGCGCAGATTTGTTTGACCCTAATACTGTATACGTTGCGCTTGATAATCATAAATACGGCGACTACAAGCCTTATTTAATTAAGTCGACTAACTTAGGCAAAAGTTGGACTTCACTGGCCGATGACTTACCTGAAAAGCACCTGGTGTGGCGCATTGTGCAAGACCATGTAAACAAAGACTTGCTTTTTATCGGTACAGAGTTTGGATTATTTTTCTCGGTAAATGGCGGTAAAGACTGGGTTGAGTTAGAAGGCGGTATACCGACCATTTCAACCCGAGATGTGAAAATTCAGCGTCGTGAAAACGATTTAGTTGCAGGTACGTTTGGTCGTGGGATTTACATTCTTGATGACTACGCGCCACTGCGTTCGTTAACTGAAAAGTCGATGCAGCAAGAGGCTATTTTGTTTGCCCCAAGCCGTCCGGTTAAGTGGTTCCAATTAGATGACAATCATACAGACTCCGACGGTGACGATCGCTTTGTGGCCGAGAACCCTGAGCACGGTGCAACGTTTACTTATTATCTGAAAGACAGCTTGCTTACGGCAAAAGAAAAACGCCAGGAAGCAGAGAAAAAGCTAATTGAAGATAAGAAGTACCCTAAATATCCAAGTTGGGAGGCCGTTGAGGCAGAAAATCAAGAAGCGGCACCCGCTATTTACGTTGAAATAAAAGATAGCGAAGGCGACGTTATAAAGCGTGTAGAGGGTAAAGTGAAGAAAGGCTTACATCGCATCACCTGGGATATGAAGCATACGTCAACTGCGCCGCTTACTGATAAAGAAAGTAAGGATAGAGGTTTAATGGCACTGCCTGGCACCTATACCGCTACTTTATTTAAGCGCGTTGATGCTAAGGTAACGCCACTTTCTGAAGCTGTTTCGTTTGAACTACAGCCAATTTATCAGGGCGCGCTTGAGGGTGCGACTTATGAGGAAATAGCTGCTTATTCAAATGACGTAAGCCGTGCTCAAAAACGCGCACTGTCTTCTACTACCGTGCTAACGCAGCTTAAAGATACAATGGCACTATTGCGAACGGCTATCGACCGCACACCCAGTGATGTGGCTAAACTTGAAGCGCAGTTTGCTGCTATTCAAGATGAAATAAACGAAGTGAACAGAGCGTTTTATGGTCTTAAATCTCGCGACAAAATGGGAATTAAACCGGCGAACATTATGAGTCGCTTGCGCTACGCGCGTTCTGCGTTGGGCTCTTCTTACGGCCCCACACAGCAGCACAAAGATCAGCTTGGCTATGCGCAAAATAGCTTAGATAGCGTGGTAACGCGCATCAGTACGTTGCAAAACACCGCTGTACCGAAGCTGCAGCAGGCAGTGCTTGATGCGGGTGGTCCATGGACTGCTGGTCTGCCTGTAATCGCGAAATAGCGGTCACTGGGGCTCATTGGACCTAACACGCGGCAGTAGATTTACTGCCGCGCCTTTCATCTTTTTACCAAATTTATCGGTACATACTTATTTTTTCTTTTGTGTATCGCTTAGTGAGACCGTCATTGTTTTCTTTTTTGTTTGCATCAAAATCTTCAGCTTTTGTTAAACGCCCATCAGGCAAACCTGTATCTACTACTTTACTAATATTTTCTTTGTCGCCGGTTTGGTCGACGCTTTCGTTATCCCTTTTGTCTGTACCAAGTTTTGCACAAGGTGAACCCTATAGCGAACTTGAGCGCTACACGGTAACGGCCATACGCCCCAACTATGACGAAACGCTCTCGCTCATTTTCCCACAATATGAGTTTGATAAGAGCAGTTTAGTAGCGCCTTTGAATACCAATGACGTTCTGCTTCAGTCCCCTTCTGTGTCGTTAAATGGGCAGGGAGGGCAAATACAAAGTATCAGTATTCGAGGGTATTCCCGGTGGCGAATTCAAACCCTATTAGATGGTGTACCGATTGTGAGCGACAGGCGGGCAGGCTCAAGTATTGGCTTTGTTCCACCTGATTTTATTGCGTCAGCAACCGTATTACCGGGCGCCGCTTCCACTTACCTAGGCTCGGGAGCGATAGGTGGCGCGGTGAACTTGCATTTTGGGGAAATTCAAACGCCTCACCTTCGCGTTGGCTACAGCAGCAATCAACAAATGAAGGCGCTGAGCTATGCTGGCAGCACACGCCATGCAGACAATAGCAACAGCCTAACTGAAGAGAGCAAGACAGACTGGAACATTTCATACAGAAGCGCCGACAATGGAGAAGATGCGAATGGCAATTCGTTGCTTGACCAATTTGAACAAACAGGCCTGTTTCTTAGGCACAGACCTGAAGACAGCGTCATAAAAGAAGCGTGGACGCTTTATTCTGATAATAACGACATTGGTAAGTCGAGCAGTGACTTCCCAGAAAGTAGAATAACCACCTACCCAGACAACACGCACTGGCTTGGCAAAATAGCGTTTGAAAGTCATCTATTTACTGGAAATGTCTGGTGGCATAAATCTAGCCTAGACACCTCGGTGTTGCGACCAGAAAGCCGCATCAACGACAGTGAAAACAAGGCGTTTGACTATGGGTTTAACATAAGTACAGATACGCACTTGAAAGACTGGGATTTGAACTGGCAGCTGCAAGTTACTGGTCGAGACGGCGTAGTGGCAGATGAGAGAGAATTTACATTAACACTAAAGGAAAGCGCGTTACCTGACACCACACCGCCCAGTTTCATAATAAACGCATTTGAACCAGAGCTTGCCTATGAAGTGCGCACTCTCGATGCAAGTGAGATTACTAGTGCAGCGGTTGCTGATGCCTCACGTCAGTGGCAAAGCTTGTCGCTCGCCCTTGGCGCACGGGTCGACTGGCAGCGCCAGTCTGATGATTCAGGTGCCAATACATTCCAATCTAGCACTGCTAAGACTAACATTAATCTAAGCGGGTATTTAGGCGCAAATTATCAGCTTTCTGAGCATTGGGCGGCCGGTATGTATGTGTCTAGCGCGTTTCGAAATCCGTCTTTAACTGAACGTTTCTTCGCTGGCGAAACGCCTCGCGGTACTGTGTTGGGCAGCCTCAAACTTGAAACAGAGCAAGCGTTAAATATGCAAGCCAGTGTTGCTTACAGCAGTGAGCAACTGCAAGGCTCGATAGAGGTGTTTAATCAGAAAATTGATAACTATATTGAACGCATTATGGTTGCTGAAGATGTGCTTCAATATTCTAATTTAGACAGTGCAACGATAGAGGGGGTGAGCTATCAACTTAGTTGGCAATCGCACAATGACGCATTAGACGCTCGACTTAGCGGAATGTGGATCAGCGGTGAAGACAACTTGGGTAACAGCATTGCAGACATACCTGCAAATAGTCAGAGGCTCGATTTAGGTGTTCAATGGCAAGCTGTGCGGTTTTTTACGGTATTTGCCTATCGCGCAAGTAAGACGGATATTGCTGACGGAGAACGAGCGCTCGATGAGGTTTTTACACTGGATATGGGCGCTGATTGGCAGTTAAACGAGCGTATTCAGCTTCAAGCTAGCTGGCGCAACTTAACCAATCAACAGTATTACACCAGTGCCGATGACAAAGCGGCATTTGCGCAGGGCGAAAGTGTTCAACTGGCAATAACTTATCTGTTATGAGTTGTTTAAGGGCTGACGAAATTTGTTCTTTCGATATTTGCTTTTCATGGTGGTGTACAGCATAACAAGGCCCGTTACCCACAGCACAAAAAGTAAAAGGGCGGCTGGCAAAAACAGCCATAGCTTGGCACCTTCAAAGAACCAACTACCGTCATGAATTGCTTCAATGGTGTCTGTGCGTCGGTACGCAACCTGAAGTACATCACCATTTTGTGCATTCAGTTGAACTTCCCAATGGTTCTTCCCTCGCACTTTAATGATGCCTTTTGTGGGGCGCACGTCTAATCGGTCTATATCGTCCCAGCTGTTTAAACTAACCTCAGGCACTTGTTTTACGGCTTGTAGCACGTCGTCGAAGGAAATCGTAGGCCCGTTGGTTTGGGTATTCTGCACTTTTTGAGTTGGTGGTTGGATCCAGTCGAATTCTTTTTTAACCTGCAATAATAAACCGCTCGCAATAACAATGATCACAGGAATGAAAATAACCAGCGACAGCCACAAGTGAATACTGCGGCTGTATTTGCGACTGTTCTTGCGAAAGGAACCGGACATGAAACAACACTAATACCAAAACAATGAAAACATTGCTCACTATACGGTAATCTCAATAGGCAGTAAAAACACTCTAACGCGAGGTTTACCCGTTTAAACGGAATTGCTTAGCGTCATTTGATTGCAGGGTGATTAAAGTGAAGTTTCGTGTCGCAGGTAAGGGAGACCACAGATTCAGTCAATGTAATTTCACCTATCTCTTGCCATTGGGCTTTATCTATCCCTGCATCGTTAAAATTGGCAGCAGATAAAACCCAAGGTAGCGTCTTATTTGGGTAATGCTGCAACGATAATTCATCCCTAAAGTCATCTCTATTCACTAGCGGTGTATCAGGTTTTAACGACGCTTTTAGCCAGTAAGGGCCTTGCGTTACATTCTTCGCTTTTTCGTCGTTAGGGAGCAGAACTTCTGCTAAATGTGAAACAGGTCTGAAACGCGCATTCGCTTTTTCACCGCTAAACCCCTTATCGGCTTCTTCAAGATCGCTTTCCAAGCGATATGCGGTTAGCAATTGACTAAAAGGCGGCAATTCGCCCAGTGCGGGCTCGTTAGTTAAAGGTAAGTTGGCGACATGCTGGGTTTTAGTGCCACCCAGCGAGTGCATTAAAAATATGTTTTCAGTAACCGTACTTTGAGTATTGGGGAAAGCTTGATTGCCATACCAAAAGCACGCTTATCTCGCTGCTTTGTACCGCTCAAGCTGACTGACGCTCTTACAATAACCGGCACGTTTGTGCGTGCTTGAAAAAGCCCCGAATAAGGGCTGCTGTGATTAATTTTCCATGTGCCAGCGAAGCAAATACCATTAGCTTGAAGTAGCTTATGCTTGGTACCTAATTCGATAAAATTTGCGTTAGAAGAAAGGGTTCTTTTAGCGTGACTTAACAGCAGGTTTTTACCGTCAACATCGAAGTGTTTGCGTGAAACTTTGTATTGCGGAAGCGTTGAATAGGGATCTGAAAAAACACGGCTTTTTACTTCTTCGAACGAGCTCGATGATGCGCTAGATGACGGTGGGTTTTCAGTTGTTTCTGAAAAAGCGAGTGCGTTGCATGACAATAAAACTAGTGCAAAAAAACGGCACGCCGTGAAAGTATCTTTACGTCTAATAGGTCTTTGTTGATACTGTGTAGTTCGAAAAAGGCGCATTGACATGGCGTGCTCCCCTGGTATCACTAGAAATCAACAACTTCTTCATACCCAAAAACGCATGGGTGAACATTTCACCCCAAATCAGTTGCTGGGCCGCACGCACACCATAGGTTGTGTTGCTGTTGAAATCACGCAAAAGTGTAATCTTGATTGCACCTTATGCTATTTATCTGAGCATTCGCAAGCGGTTCGCGACATTCCCATTCAAGAAGTGTTTAAGCGATTGGACAATGTCCTTCGTCACTATGGCCCTGGTACCAGTGTACAAATAACCGGTGGTGACCCTACGTTAAGAAAGCGCAGTCAGCTAATTGAAATCGTTGAATATGCCAATAAGCTAGGCTTACACACCGCACTTTTCACCAACGGTATTGCTGCCTCCCGTGACCTGCTTGCAGCTTTAGCTAAAGTCGGCTTAAACGATGTCGCTTTTCACGTTGATACCACCCAAGAACGTAAAGGTTTCACTGATGAAGCATCGCTACATGCTATTCGTTAAGAATACATAGAACGGGCCAAAGGCTTGGGGCTCATGATCATTTTTAACACCACAGTGCACACCGATAATTTCAAAGAACTGCCCATGCTGGTGGATTTTTTTGTGCAGCATGCAGACGCTATAAGTTTCGCCTCGTTTCAATTACAGGCAGAAACAGGCAGAGGGGAATGGGGAGCAAGAGCTGATGTAATTGACCCCGTAACGGTGAAAGCCGCTATAGAAAAAACAATTAGCAAAGTGCTGCAGTGGGAGAAAGTACGTATTGGTCATAGCGACTGTCACAGCTACATGCCAACGTTAGTGGCTGGTAAGCAGGTCTATTCTGTCGTTGATGACGCCCAATTGTTTGCGCAATTTATTGAAGACTTTAAGCACATACAAACAACCCGGCAACACGGCACGACACAGATTATATGGGATTACAGTAAAGCACTGCTTGCTAGGCCAACGTGGATTTGGAAGCTGGCTAAAGCGACCTCATTGAAACTGTTTGAAATGCGTAGCAGCCTTTTCAAAAGCAAAGGACGTGTGCACAAATTGTCGTTTTTTGTTCAGAACTTTATGGATGCCAACGCCCTTCAGCAAGACAGAATTGATGCGTGTTCATTTATGGTAATGACCGCAGATGGTTCCATCTCTATGTGCAAGCACAACGCCGAGCGCGATGAGCATATATTAAAACCACTGACATATACCGACCGCCGCGGGCAGGTAAAGCAATACCAGCCGTTAGGAGAGCGCTACAAACAAAACAATATTATCCCTATTCGCCAAATCTCGGATACAACAACACCTAGTTCGCTGTCAGCAAAAGCGCTAACTGCAAGTGACAAGCGTCACCATCCAGCCAAAAGCGTGTAAGGAGAAGCTCATGAAGCCTCGCCGATTTCCTCAATTGGGGAGTGTGTTAGCCATTATCTTGTCCATGCTGCTGTTGTATATTTTACCAGCTGCCAACAGTAGCCAGGCGTCTGAGGGCGGGTTAAATATTAACAGCGCTCAACCAATAGAACTAGCGCAACTTAAGCAAGGCTATTTCAAAGCGACACAAGATTGGGAATATGTACTTGAAAACTACGTAGATGAAGCGGGACGAACCGATTTTAGGGGGTAATCTAAAGATATAGTGCCCCTTGAAAACGTCATTAATTTTATTAGTTTTGCTAGTCCTGACGTCACGCCTGAATTGTTTGACTCACCACAATACACAATGGCCTATTACATCAATAGCTATAACGCGTTAGCCATGTACGGGGTTATAGAAAAAGGTATTCCAGATGGCTTTACCAGTTTCTTTTCACGAGCAGCTTTTTTCAAGTTTCGCGATGTGGTGATTGGCGGTAAAGTCACAAATTTATATGATTTTGAAAACGATGTAATTAGACCGCTTAACGAGCCCAGAGCCGACTTTGCGCTTAACTGCATGGTAAAAGATTGCCCAAGGCTACCGCAAACGCCGTTTTCTGCAAAAACCTTAGACGACACCCTTGAACAAGCCATCCATGAGTTCTTCGGGAATAAGAAACACTTTTACTTTGATGACAAACGCAAGCGCGTGTATGTTTCGGAAATCCTCGATTTTTATACTGAAGGCTTTGTCGCTTCAGGTAAAGCAAAGGACTTGCCTCAATATATTAACCAGTTTCTAGCCGAACCTATTCCTAATAATTATAAGCTGCGGTTTATTGATTATGACTGGCGTATCAATGCACAACCGGAACAACCGAAGGTTTCAACATCTACAAATGGCGACAATACTAATGCTCAGCAATAGGTGGCTACTCTGCCTTGGCCCAGTAATACTCATATAAAAGCCAAAAAACACGCTCTCGTTGTTTGGGTCTCTGATACCAACGACCCCTCGCCACTTCAAGTTGCAGCGTCTTGGTGGCTCTCTTAAGTAAGGGAACACTCTCGATAGATGCGAATGGCCAAGTAGTGTAAAATATGCGAAAGCGTGCATTGCGCTACACTTTAATCCATACCAATTACTGGCTACTCCACTTTTCAGGCCCATTTTCATGATCCACAACGATGTTCTACGTCGCCTTCGTTATGCATTAGCGATAAACGATACCGCCGCCATAAGTATTTTTAAATTAGTTAACTACGACATGGAAATTGATTATTTACATGCCGTGATGAAGCGGGAAGGCGAAGACGGCTATCTGCCGTGTCGCGATAAGATTATTGCGCTGTTTCTAGATGGACTGATTATTAAAAACCGTGGTCGTCAAGAAGGGCAAACGCCTCAAGAACTGGGGCCAAAAGAGCGATTAAGCAATAACGAAGTGCTGCGCAAAATCCGTATTGCGATGAGTTATAAAGATGACGATATGATAGCGGTGCTCAAATTAGCAGACTTTAGAATAAGTAAAGGTGAGCTGTCAGCATTTTTTAGAAAGCCAGACCATCGCAATTACAAACCCGCAGGCGATCAAGTGGTTCGTAATTTACTGCAGGGTATGGTGAAAAAATATCGACCGGAGTCAACGCGACAAACTTCGCCTAAAAAATCAGATAGCCCAAGTACTTCTGGTACTAAGCCAAGCTCATTTAATAAAGGCGCTAGCAAACAAAAAGAAGCGGCTGGCAAAAACACCAATACTAAAGTGTCGCCAGTGAAAAAAAGTGATGCAGGTTCGGTTTGGGGAAAGCTCCCTAAAAAATAAAAGCGCTGTAAAAATAGACGTTGAATAAAACGCATCTGAGGTAAAGCGCGTAAGAGGATAGACTAAGTGCTGTTGTGAAAAGAAAATTACCCCTCACTTCTATGCACTCGTTTTTAGGCAAAGCAAGATTGCCTTGCCTTAATTATCTATATCGCTAAGGACGACTATTATGAGCCGACATTTCGATAAGGCCGAAGGCCTGTATGAAGAGAAAGATGCCGCGACACAAGGTTTTGTGTTCAACCAAACTATGCTGCGCATTGCCGACCCCAAGCGTTCGCTAGATTTCTATACGCGAGTTATGGGAATGACGCTAATTAAGCGTCTAGATTTTGAAGAAATGAAGTTCAGCCTTTATTTTTTGGCGGCAGGTGATGATTTCTCTGATATTTCTGACGATGTAGACGAACGTACTCAGCAAACTTTTGGTCGCCCGGCTATGTTGGAGTTAACCCATAATTGGGGCGATACACCAGAAACAGTTGATTATCACAACGGAAATACAGAGCCAAAAGGTTTTGGGCACATTGGTTTTCATGTGCCTGATGCTGAAGCTGCATGTGCACGATTTGCATCACTAGACGTTCCTTTTCAGAAAGGGCTTAATGATGGTTCTATGAAAGGGATAGCATTTATCAAAGACCCAGACGGCTATTGGATTGAAATTTTCAACGCGTCTAATGTATCCGCAACTTGCGCGCCCCATTTGAAGAAGTAGGCGAGGCACGCACTACGGTACCATTTGCTAGCTGGGTTTTAAGTAGCAAGTAGTATCAGAAGTCACTGTTTACAAAAAAGGGTAGCTTAACTGAATAAGCTACCCTTTTTTGTTTAGTGACCTTATGGAACCCTAAATTATAGGGTTTTATTTTCAAGCCAACCCGTTCATTACTTCGCTTCTAACGTTAATTCCACACCGCTAAATTCGGTATGTAAGTCGTGCTGAGTATTTAGCAAGAATAAGCGATTCGCTTCAACTTCAGCTTCATTTGCCAAATAACCTTTCACCGCTTTACTGCGCGCGTCAGCCAGTTGAACTAAGTCACTTTCAGGAATAACAATGTTGTTACGTAGTTTGTTGTATCGGGCAATGCTTAATGCTCGGTTTACACTTTCTTCGTTAACGACTTCCTTATTGTTATCAGCACTCTTTTGGCTTTGTTCATTGCCTGAATTTGCGAGTTCAGGGTAAAGCTGCGCCACCATGTTTTCGTATTCTTGATTAAGGTCAGGTGTAAACACCTCAACATAGTAGGATAAAAGCGCGTCGGCTAACGGGCCTTCCAGTGGGATGCTACTGCCACTTATTGAGTCGCGCTGTACGCCGCCAAGGGTGTTGGAATTTTCATTTTCACCGCCAGCAAGAGATTTTTCGTTAGTACTAACGTTGCCGGAAGTAGCAGATGAATCAGCATAGCCGCCTCTTGTTAAAAGTGTGGTGTTCAACTGACGTTGCGCTAGGGCACTTGCATCAGACATGGCGTTGACAGTACCTTCGATATTAACCCTAAGTCCTGGACGTTTTTTAAGTGCTTTGGCAAGGGTATTCAGTTTTTCTTGAGCGTCGGCATTTAGCGAATGCTCTCCAAACCCAAACTCAACGTTGTCGAGTTCGTCGTCACTGCCAACTAGGTTCGCAAGTAGCGAAAACGGTGCAGTTACTGCTTTGGTAATAATGTTACCAATGGCATTGAGAATAATAGAGCCAAAGCTAAAGTCTGGGCTGTCGATATCGCCAGATACATCCAAGCCCAAATCAATAACGCCGTTTCTGTCTTCTAATAACGCAATGGCAAGCCCAAGCGGTAAGCTTAATGCCTGATCAGAGTTCGACTTCTTGCCCAACGTTAATTGGTCAATAACAACATGATTCTTACCTTCCAGCGCCTTACCGTTTAGTTTGTATTGCACAGCTAATGACAGCAAGCCTTTGTCAATGTAGTAGCCCATGTAGGTGCCTGAGTAGGGGTTAACTGAAGTCAGTTCGGCGCCTTTGACTGAAAAATTTAAATCAAGGTCTATATCATCTTTTAATGGGTGAATAGTGCCTGCTAGTTTTACCGGAGCATAGTTCTCTATCTTTCCGGTGATATCCACATTGGCAGGGGAAGTTGAGCGAGAGTCAATTCCCAATACTTTGCCATTTAAACTTTCTATAGCAGACGCAAATTTGGGCGTTAATGAATGGTCAGCAAAGTACGCTTTGCCGTTTTCTATTGATATGGTGTTAACGGCAATGGCCAATTCGTTGGCTTGTGAAGGCTCAGCTGTAGTGCTTGCATGCACGTTTGCGTTTGATGCTTTCGACGTGGTTGCGCTGCCAGTTTCGCTGGCACTTTCACTGTTAGCGGACTTGTCTGATGAAGCGACAATCAGCTTACTCACATTGGTCTGTTTAGCTTCATCAATAATAAGTCGTGCAAATGGCGCTTGTAGGTGAATGTTGTCTACGCTTAGCTGGTTCGATGTGTGGTCAAATTCGATGTTGTCTACATCTAAGGACTGCCACTGTAGTAGGGGAGAGCTGTCGTCATCCAGTACGCTTAAATTATTAATGCTAGTACTCGCCTTAACGTTCAGTGAGTCGATATTGTCTTTATCAGCGGCGTTCATAAATGCCCCATCAAACTCAACGTTTAAATTAAATAGCCCATCTTCAAGGGTCACATTTGCGTGAGGTGAAACGTACTGCTGGAACTGACTTAGCACCAGTTGCTCAATCGCTGCTTTACCCTGCACAGTTTGTTCTGCAATAACTACGCTGCCGCTACTGCTTAGTGCACCTTTGGATGTGTCGCTAAACGTCTGTGGGTCGGCAGAGACATGTAAACTGGTGGTGTAGGAAATAGGTTTAGAGAAGTCAGTAGTGACTTTTCCGCTTTTAATATTGAGGTTGCTGATGCGGTAGTAAGTACCGTCACTTATGCTACGCTCTAAAAGGTCAATGCTACCGTCATTAAATGCAAATTGGTGAAGCTCAACATACCACGAAGTGTCATGTGCGAGTTCTTCTGTGCTGTCGGTTGCTACGTTAGAAACATCCTCATCTTCTGTTTCACTATTTCCCTTTTGCGCTGTGCTATTACTTGTATGCGCTGTGCTATTACCTATATGCGCTGCGCTATTTCCTTCTTGCGCTGCGCTGGGGTTAGCGTTAGCTGATGTAGCATCTGCCGCAGGGCTTTTGGGGGTAAACAGACGCTGTAAATCAAGCCCTGACTTGTCAAATAGGCCCGACACTCGAACGTTGTCAAAAGCAACTTCAGCAATGCTAACTTGCTGTTCTAATGCGTTTACGTTTATATCGTGTATGGCAAACGCGGGTATGGCAATGATCTCTTGCGAACTCTTGGCGGTGCCTGTTGTAGCAGGCGAAGAACCAGCGTTAAACACAAGGTTGTTAACAGCAAATTCGCCACGCTCTAGAATAAACTGGAAGGCTGTATCTTGTTCAAAAACTTCAGCATGCAGGCTTAAACTCACCTTGCCGTCTACTAAATTTGCTTCTATCAAATCTTTCGAAAGTGACCAAAGCGGCGTAAGCGCTACATCGTTTATCGTGATGTCTGTCGTAACTTTCAGTGGAGATAATTGAAACTCGCCATCAATGGCGATGTTACCTTTCTCTGCGGTGAGCAAGTTAAATTGATATTGATTGAACGCTAACTTACCTTTTGATTGATCACTCTCACTTTTATCGCTTTTAGGGTTAGCGTTTTTGTTGCCAACACTACTTGAACTGATCAAAGCGTGAGTATCCAAATCTTGCAAGTCAACGCTCAATTCTGGGTAATCAAGTAGGGTGTTGGTCACCTTGTCTTCAATAACCACTCGCCCTTCGTTAAGTGCAAAATCACGTAACGTAATTCGGGGAATTTGCCCTTCGCTAGTGTCATTAGGCTCTTCAGGTGCTTTTGTACTGCGTTTCTCTACGTGGGTAAGAATGTCAGAGAAGTTGAAGATTTGTGTGTCTTCACTTTCGCTTAAACGTGCAATGGAAACAAAAGGTTCGTCTATGGTTAGCGATTCAACGGCAGGAGTGAAGGTGAAAAGTGATTGCCAGAATCCAAGGTCCAGCGAAACACTGCCTACGCTAAAAAAATGATTTTCTTGGTTCTGGATTACGGCGTTATCTTCGCTTTCATTTGAAGAGTGTATATTTGGATAGATAACAAGATTAGTCACTTCTATCTTTAGCAAGAAAGGATTGATTGCAATATCTTCAACAGCAGCATCTCTTCCAATGTTTTCTTTCACTATGTTGGGTAACTTTGCCTTTAACACCGCAGGCGTAACTACGCCGATAAGAAGCGCGTAAGTAAGGTAAATGAGAACAAGATAAGTGGATAGTCGAAACCATTTGGGCTTCGTAGAAAACCGAGATATGGCATTTTGCATAGGCGATTAGGCTGTGTATTTGAGTGTAAAAAGATAAACAGGAGTTGCTATTTCACCAAGCTAAAAGCCCCTGCGAGAAAGTTAAAGCGTATTAATTTGGATTGTAGAAGAGAATTAATACGCCTTAGACAGGTTACAGAGCGGTTAGCAAATTATCTAGGCCAGATTTAAACAACGCCTGTGTTTCTTCATCTGCATTTACATTTAAATACGAGCTGATTTGAGTGACAAAGCTGGCAATTATATCGGTTGAAAGGCCTAGCGCTTCAAATTGTTGCTTTAAGTCGTTTACCGATTTAAGTGTAGAGCTGTACTCAGAGGCCTTGTTGAGTAAGCCTGATAGTGAAGAGCTTGAGCTTGCTGCTGAGTTACCACTAAGAGAGGGAACATCTTCAAGCAGGCTATCAATACCTGGAATGCTGCTTGCCAACTGGGCGTAATCAGCGCCTGAAAGGTTGCCTTGTACATAGTTCATAATAGAGGCGATGCCGCCTTCTGATTGAGTTTCAGAAACACTCAGATTGTCAGAGACTGTGCTTATTAAGCTGGCTAAATCAATACCTGATGCTGCATTGGTTGCCATCTCAGTGAGGCTGGTCGAAGTTACTGTCGATTCCGCTTTTTTGTCGCCTAATAGGCCTTTAAGCTGATCAATATTGGCATTTGCGTTGGTCGTAAATAACGTAAGAGCGACTACTGCAGGTGCTAAAACGATACGGTTCATATTTGGCTTCCTTTTAGTACGCCAGGAGCGCCAGCTCATCTGGAGTAACATGATTGAAAATAACCGTAGCAAGTGTGCTATCGACTATTTAAACCTTCCATAAATTAGAAGTTTTCAGGTGTGTAAATACTCACATTCTAACGTAGTGAGGTCGTAAATTCTCTATAGAAATTGTAAAGGCACTTTACATTTTATAAGAGACTTGGGTGATCGAGTGGTAGTGTGCAGTAGGCAGGAACTAAGTCAATTAGACAAAACACTAAAAGGAGCGATACGCTCCTTTTAGTATTCTGATAATTTTGGGGCTTACTTGCTCTGTTTGGGTGGAACGATTATACGCTCTACATCAGGTGAAGCATTTTTTTCAACACTCGCCGTATCAAGAGAGGTACCAAGTTGATAGTCTAGCTGCACCAGAAGACCGGTCTGCCTCACGCCTTTGCCACCTTGAATACGAGGCTTGTATTCCCATTGTTTCAGGGCAACTTTTGCGCTTTTATCAAACACGCCAGCAGGTACCGATTTTACTACTTTTACATTATCTGTAGCGCCCGTTTCAGTAATATCGAAAGAGAGCACAACGAAGCCTTCTACATTTTCTTGCGCTGCTTTCTCTGGGTAAGTTGGTGGAACGCGTTTAACCGGTGATGCCTCGTTAATTTTAGCTTCAGATTTTGTCTCTGCGACTGGAGCATTTGCTAAGGCGGTGTTAATAGTGAGCAGGGCGGCAACTGAAAGTACGCCTGCAGCCAGTACTTTATTGTTACGCATAGGTTGCTTTATCGCGTTTAAACGTTTGATCATAGTCCTTTTTTCTCCAAAGGTTGGGTAAAGCCCGCGTGTAAAGTGTAGGGCGTTTGAACCATGCTCGGCACACTGCACGAGTGCTTTTGCATAGATAAGTTTTTCGTTGTCGGTCTTGTCTTTCAATACGGCGTGATCACAAGCCAGTTCTTGATTGATTCGAAAGGATTTTAGCGCTAGCCAAACCAGTGGGTTGAACCAAAATACAATTGCTATAATCAGCGCTGACATATTCCACAGGTGGTCGTGATGTTTGCGATGAATGTTCTCATGTTCTAATACCAGCGCTTGTTGCTTAGTTGAAAACACACTTTTAAACGAGAAAGGAATAAGCACCTTAGGTGAGATAAAGCCAAACAGCATGGGTGTGGTAGTTTTGTTGGAATAGTAGGCATTAGTATGGATAGCGCGTTGTTTTCCTATCGATGCCCAAATCTTAATGTGATGCATTAGTACGTAGGCTGTGATCACGCTTGCACCAGTTAGCCAAATAAATAAAACGGTTTCGAATTCAGCGGTCTCTATTGTTGGCTTAACGCCAACCACGTAGCGAGTAAAGCTATTCGATGGCATGTTAACCAGCGACATAGGAAGGTTATTGACTATTAGGCACCCTGGAATTAATGCCCATAACTTATAGGTAAGTGAAGCCCCAATTTTATGGGTGAAAAAATGCTCGCACACCATCAACAAGACAAGCACTACCGACAAAATACCTTGCTGAGCAACAATCCAATCAATCATTGTTTTGTTCCCATTCCTTTATAAGCGCTTTCAGCTCGCTTATGTCTTGTTTAGACAATGAATTCTGATTGGCAAAGCCAGCGATCATAGGCGTTATTTTTCCTTTAAATAAACGACTAACAAAGCTAGCTGTTTCTTTTTTTGTATAGTCTTCTCGCGCAATCAGCGGGTAATAAAGGTACTGCCGTTGCTGTTTTTCAAACCCCAATACTTCTTTTTTCACCAAGCGGCCTAATAATGTTTTTACGGTTTTTTCATGCCAGTCTTTTTTGTCATTAAGCCGTGAAATAACTTCATTCGACGTGGCTGGGTGGCTGTCCCACAGTACATCTAGCACCTCAAACTCGGCGTTAGAAATTTCGGGTTTGTCAGACATTTTGCTCATAGGAACGAAACCTATCTTTGTTGATTACAGTTGTAGTCCATGTGTTTAGATTACACTTGTAATTCTACAGTGCAAGCATTTTTTGTGTATTTTTAATCCAAAAGGCTTTTTTATAACTTTAGTGAGGAAGGGAATGGTTTAATAAATTCAGCGATTAAGGTCGCCCAAAAGCGCAAATTAAAAATGTGAAAATGAAAGCGTGGTTCACACTTTTTCAATTGAAAGAAAGAGTAAGAGCGGTGCCGGTCCTTTTAATAAAGGACATTGAAGTTAAGGTCGGTTGATTCCAAGAACTCGCCCAAAATGCGAGATTGTTGATTCCCCCTTGGCACCATGACATAGCACGCTGGCAGGGGGATGACCTCTTGTAATTCGTACCACAAGGTATCCAGTATTTCGTTACCGAATTTTAAAAACGTTTCGCCCCAAGATGTTTTGTAGATAATAGCGACATCTTCAACCGTGGCTTTTTGGCGTAAGGTAGGAAAATTCACGATCGCAAAACATGCGGTTATGCGTTCCGGTGCAAGTAAATCGTTACGAGGTAGCGACGAGACTTTAACTGGTGGAAAGTACTTGCACAAGTGTTTAAGAAGGTCGTTAAGGTCTAGCTCGCTTACTTCACCATAGTTGTAATCTAGATAAACTTTGCTGTTGGTATCAATTATCTTACTTGAAACCAACCATACCATTAACGCAATCGCGCTAGAAGCTTGGGATATTTTCTGAGCTTCATCAATGATGCCTGATTTACTTAATAAGTCACCCGCATAGGCCGACCATACCTCGGTGCCGTTTTTTAGCTGGCGCATGGCAATGGTGATTTTCTCGCAGTACAGACTCTCGTCGAATGCACGACGTAGAAACTCAATTTTAGCTTCTTTTTTAGCGTAGTAGGTACTTAAGCGCCTACCCAAAACCGTCATGTCTTTCTCATCCATCACTTGTTGGTAGTGGCCAAGTTCTTTAGAAATGCGTCGGTAGCATTTTAAGAGGAAACTGTGAACCCGACGACTAAGTTGTACGCGTTCGCTAAATGTCCAATCTTGTTGATTATCTAAATGGAGGATCTGCTTTCGGCTCCACCCCCAGTGCCTGGCGTAAGAGGCTAAAATTCTACGTTTAAAGTTTGGCTTTTCTCCTTCGAAAAGGGATTGGCTTAATGGGCAAGCACATTTTAAGTACAAACATTGCTGAAGGACTTCTATGTCTTCAGCCTGACCGTTAACTTTGTAGTGGGTGATAAGTTCGTCGAACATTAATGCGTAAGGGTCGATGTCTGCCACATGGCCCGGCGCTTCAGCGCCGCGATGTACATGCTTTTTAAGCAAGTTACATAGCGGTTGTCCATTAGATATATTGGCTAAATACACTTCAAGCTTTGCCATTTTTAAAACCGACTTGAAGGGGGAGTCCATGGCTTTACCCAATTGCCAAATAGCAGCGCCGAACAGTTCACTGGCATCAAGCTTCTCTAAGTGGCCTAAGTCCATAAACCAATCAAGATCTGGTGAGCCACCTCTTTCAAGACTGTTGTAGATGGCCTGATATTGTTTTTCGCTGGCTTTTTCCGGTGTAAGCCACCAAAAAGGGGCCTTGCCTGCCACCACAATATTGGTGTTGTAAAACTCAGCTTTTAAAAACAGGGCTTGCGCTGAACCCGCACTTTCACCTTCAGCAACACCGAAATCGTTTTGCTTAACTTTGTCTATTTCAGATAGAAAGAAATGTACTTCAATGCCAAAAGTGTTGTCGGCCCACTTTTCAATGGCGGTAAGTTTTTGCTGAAGTAAGGAAAGTTCTACGTCTGAAAATTGATTGCCATCAATACACACCCAATAATCAAAATCTGATTCATCGGTTTGCGCAATTGTGCCCACGCTGCCCATGAGGACCAGTGATTCTATGGCTCGTTGCCTTGGCCAGATTTGTTTAACATCCGCAAAAAGGTGACTCTCAGCGGGAAAACACCGTAAAAGCGCCTTTTCTATATCAGACCTAAAAGAGTAGTTATTGATGCCGAATGGAACAGTTTCGCCCGAAGAAAGTGGGCCTATATAACCTGGAAGTGCTTCGTGATTAACGTGTACAAGGAAAGGGAGCACGTGAAAAAGTGGCTTGTGCTTTTCAGGCATGAGCGTAAGCGCTCGTTCGATACGGGCTTTGTTATACCTTAATACACGCAATAACCTAATGGTAAGGTTTTGCTGAACGGAGAGAGGCTGCTGCGCTGCCATTATGTCAATCTACACTTCTTCATGCCGCCAAGCATAACGCTAATTCGCATCGACTTCCTCTATTTTCGGCAACAACACAAGCTATGTCGTTTTAGTAAAGTTTTATATAAAAGCGATGTTTAGTGTACGAACGACTACTTTTCTTTATTAATGCCAGCAATATGCGTCTGTAAACAACATTTACAAATGTGTCGGCGCGTTTTTAGGCAGCGTAATTTTGACACGAAGACCACCTTCTGCAGGGCTTTGCATTACAAGCGTTCCAGCGTGCTTTTCTACTGCTTTTAGCGCAATAGTTAAGCCTAGACCAAAGCCTTCAGTATGCATTTGGTTTCCGGCTCGGTAAAAAGGCTGCATTAACTTTTCAATCTCAGCGTCGTCTACGCCAATACCATTATCCTTAACAACAATAACAACGCTATTAGTACTAAAAGCAACGTCTATAGCAACAGGTTGGCCTTTATTCGAGTACTTGCAAGCGTTACCCACTATATTGTCTAACGCTTGATGCAAAGCTTCAGGGAAGCCATTAATAATGGCGTCTTCTTCACGTGATTGATTGAACGTTAATGTGGTCGGAATACCCGGGTAGTTTACCGCCATGTCGTCTAATACACGGTTACATAACGCAATAATGTCACATGGCTCAGCTTTCTGAGGCGTCTGTTCCAATGTCGAAAAGTTTAAAATTTGCTGAATGAGCTGATCCATTCGTTGGCAGTCATTATGTATTTGCAGTACGTGTTTGTTTTTAGGTTGATGCTGTTCGATGATTGCAGCAGATGCCTGAAGCCGTGCAAGAGGGGCTCGCAACTCATGAGATACGTCATGTAATAATCTTTGTTGGGCACCTATCGCATCAGCGGTTTTGCTAACCATAAAGTTAATATCGGCTGCGAGGTCGCTCAACTCGTCGCCACGAGTAAGAAGTTGAGAGGGGACTGGTGTCGCGGTTTGGTCGTTGGCGTATTTTCGGCTAAAAGCCCCTAAATATTTAATAGGTTTAACGATGCTCCAGCTAAGCAGAGCACTCACCAGTGCCGAGGCTAAAAATATAAAAACAAACTGTATTGACTGAAAGCGACTAAGCACTTGTTTGTAAATTCGAGGCGTTTGCGGTTGCCTAAATTGAGCGACATAGCGGTTGTTTGATGGCCCGTATATTTCACGTGTGATCCTGTGCTCTTCAGGCACTTTGTTCAGTCGATAGTGGTAAACGACTTCGTTATCAGGCGTTGAAATAAGCATGGGGATTAGCTGGTTTTCTCGCCCATTTCGCCTTTTGACCCATTCTTTAATCTCACTTCTAGCTCTACCGTTTGTGAACGCTTCGTGCTCGTATCGCCATACAATCCTTTCAGCCTGATTCGTCGCATCATCAAGAAAACGCTTGTTGTAGCTACTTGCAGTATACTCGTTAACTAATACGTAACCGGTAGCCGCCATTACCGCTAGGCTGGCTACCCAAAAAGCAACAAAAATTCGCCAGAATAAGCGCTTGAAACCCAAGTTAGTTTTTATATCTGTCCATTTAACCTTACTGACCATTGCCTTTGTCTTTTATTCCGATTGCTGAGGAGCGGTTAGCATTTGATACCCCACGCCGCGAACAGACTTAATGACGTTCTTAACGCCGGCAGCTGCGAGTTTTTGACGAATTCGGCTTACGTGGACATCCATCGCTCTGTCATAAGCTTCCAATGGACGTTTTAATACTTCCTGTGTCATTTCTTGCTTCGATATAGTTTGGCCTACACGCTCCATAAGATAGCTAAGTGCATTGAATTCAGCGCCAGTTAGCGCAAGAGATTTGCCATTAACCGTGGCTTGCCGTGCACCTAGATCCAGGTATATACCGTGCAATTCACTTAGCGAAGCGGAGGGCGTGGCCTTCAGATATTGCGTTCTTCGAATTATGGCGCGAATACGGGCACCAAGTTCCCTGGGGTTACAAGGCTTTGGCAAGTAGTCGTCAGCACCTAACTCAAGCCCTACTATTCGGTCTATGTCATCGCCACGACCTGTTAGCATAAGAATTGGGGTTTGTTTTTCGGCTCTTACCGATTTCAGTACATCAAGCCCGGATATGCCAGGCATCATGATGTCTAGCACAACAGTGTCGTACTTCTCGGTGTTTAGTAGTGTTTTTATTGCTTCATCGCCGCTGTGAATGGCATCTACACTGAAGCCGTCCCCTTCTAAAAACTCTTGGAGTAGGGCGCATAGGTCTTTGTCATCATCGACGAGCAACACATTGATTTTTTCATTTTTCATGCCCGAATATTACCCCTATTCACTGCGGTATTTTTTAACTTTACCCAACTTTACACTAGCTTAACCCTACTTATCGATTGATTCATGCATACTTAATTCCGTTGATGAGACAACATTATTTTTAAACGTCATGCATAACCATGACAAAACAAGTAGGAAGATTAAGATGAAAAAATTAATTACCGGTGTTTTATTAAGTGCATGTATCGCAACCACTGCTTATGCAGGCGGTAAAAATTCTGATGAGCGCAGAGGTGGTGATTTCTTGCCTTTGCATAAAATGGAAAGAGTACTCGACTTAACTGAAGAGCAAAAAGTGCAATTTCAAGCGCTAAAAGAAGAGCTTAAGGCTGAGCGTGAGGCCAAGCGAACTGAAATGGGAGAAGAAGGAAAGCGCAGAAAAGTTAATGCGTTAGCGGGTCTAAATCCTGACGACCCTGACTATCAAGCGAAAGTGGAAGCTATTGCGGATCAAAAAGCTGAAAAAGCAAAAGCTCGCTTTCTTAAACGTGCAGAACTTCGCATGAAAGTAGCGGAAATCCTAACCGATGAACAGCTTGAAAAGTTTGATAATATGAAAAAGAAACGTGGGAAAAAACAGCGTCAACATAGCTAATTCTTACCACGTTTAATCAGTAAAAAGCGCCTTTATGGCGCTTTTTTGCTAACGGCCATTGGCAAGCCGCGTTTGTAAATGATGGCCCGTGTGAAATGTATTTAGCTAGTTTTGAATAGCACTTGATGGATACTGTTCTAGCAATGCTGTAACTAATTCATCGAGTTTCTTTTGAATGCTTATGCTGTCTTTAGATTCAAGCTCAACACTACCTGAAGCGCTATAGATAAACCTACCATCTTTCACCATATCTATTTGAAGCCCCTGCTGTAGAGACGTTTGCTCTCCCACAGGTATGCTAAAGATACTGCCGAGTGAAATGCCGCCGGAGCGCCCAAATGTTCCTGTACCTAATCCCAAATTTAATGTGGTTCCATCTTCTTTTGTGGTCGTTGAAGGAAGATAACCAACTGAAACATCAGCCTCGTCTTCTGCCGTTGGCGTTAAACCTTTGGTAATTAATCGCTGTGTGATGGTTGAAGACAAATGGTTGGCGAGAGTTTCGTTGATAGGTTTTAACGGCGCTTGAATGTAAAAGGTTTTAATGTCAGCAAAGTTTTGCGAGTCGTCAACGCTCACTTGGGGTTTGCTGCTGCACCCAGCGACGAGTATTGCGCAAAATAAAAAGAATAATCCTGATTTCAAACGAGATATACCCTTAACAAAGCGGGTATCGAAATTCCTTGAAGTACGTATTCGCATAAGTAAGTTCACTGTAAATTGTTGCTATCAAGAGAATACTCTGTCAGCAAAAAGGTTCAACTAATCTTATCTTAAACGAGAACACAGCCTTCTTTAGATCTACTTATATCGTTATTTACAAAGTTGAAAGCAGAAAGGTCGCTGAAACGTTACAACTAGCGCATTAATCGTTCACTTGTATAGATGCGACGTCAAACGGTGTTCCCCCTGAAGGGGGATATTGTATGCATTTAATAATGCAGTGCTGTCTGTTTTATCTCAATAATCGTAGTGGCACCCAAAGCTCTGTAATTTGGGTAACAGAAAACACGTTCGGGAATGTTTATGTTAAACATTTAAGGGAAAAAGAATATGAATAGTAAGCGAGTTAAATCCACGGTAACGGCAGCTGTTCTAACAGCGTTTTTTTCGGTCAACGCATTCGCACAGTCCGCTCTGGGCTCTAAGGTCGAATTAATTGGCGAAATAAAAGGCACACAAATTACCGGTGTAACTGTCAGTAATGATGGGCGAGTATTTGTAAATGCGCCCAACTGGCGTGACGGTGTAGGTTTTTCTGTCGCTCAAATAACCAATACCGGTGAGTTTGTTGCCTACCCCAATAGCAAAACAAATGAGTGTGTAGCGCAAAGTAAAGTAAGAAAAGATTGCTTTTTAGCCGTGCAGTCAGTGGTTGCCCATAATGATAAACTGTATGTGTTGGATACTCGCAACCCTAAGTTTCAAGGTGTGGTGGATGCACCTCGCTTGTTTGTGGTTGATTTGGCCTCAAATGAAATCGAAGGTATCTTGCTCCTTAGCGAAGACGCTTACCACACTGATTCGTACATTAATGACTTGCGAGTAGATGAAAAAACGAATCGCATATATATGACCGACTCGGCTCATGCGGGTTTAGTGATATATAACCTAGATGACAATACTAGCTATCGCATTTTAGATAATCATGAAACTACAAAAGCGGAAGTAGAGTTGTTAAGTATTCAAGGTAAGCCCTTCAGCATGACCGTTCAATCAGACGGCATCGCGTTAGATACGTTGAACGAAACATTATATTTCCATGCTTTGTCAGGTTATTCACTGTATGCCATCAATACCTCTGATATAAAGAAAGCATCGAATGAGGAAGTGGCTAAAAAAGTGCGAAAAGTCGCTACAACAGGTGCGCCAGATGGCATGATTTATCACGAAGGCAATGTCTATTTAGCTGACCTGGAAAAGCAAGAGGTGCAGTACCTTACACCGAGTCTCGACCTTCGCACACTTGTAAAAGGCGATGTGGTGAGCTGGGCTGATACCTTTAGTATTTATAACAATGCGCTTTACTATACGAACAGCAAAATCCAAGATGCGGGCAGCAATGTAAGTGATATGACGTTCGAAGTATATAAAACAGCGCTACCTGCACGTTAAAGCACGAGAAATAATTGAGGGAAAGGAAATGGTCATGACAAAAGGGATCGGAAGCGCGTCACTTTGTTTGGTAGCAGCATTGTTAATAATAGGGCAGGCTTCTGCTAAATCAGATTTTGAGTATGGGCCAGTGTTCAGCGCCTTCGGAAAACATGCGCCAGTGGATGGCGTTAGTTTTACTGAAAATCAAGTATTCAAAGTAGCGTTTGACGTAGCTAAAGCAGCAAACCCGGGTGAGGTTAACCGCAAGTTTGAGTCGCTGGCTCGTTTTATAAATATGCACGTTGCCAACGGCGTTAAACAGCAAAACCTTTCCCTTGCTCTCGTGGTTCATGGCTCTGCCACAGAAGAGATGCTTAAGGGGGAATTCTTCAAACAGCGCAAAGGGCAACGTAACGGTAATGAAGTTCTGCTTACTGCACTTATGGAACAAGGCGTTGAAGTGATACTTTGCGGGCAGTCTGCTACGGCTCATGGCATTGAAAAAAGTGCCTTGATAGACGGAGTGAAAATGGATTTGTCAGCCATGACAGCCCACGCGCGCTTGGCGCAAAAAGGTTACTCGGTTAACCCTTTTTAACGAATTTAACACACTCGAAGAGTGCGTCTATGTAACGCAATAGACATCATGCGTAGCTCAGTGAGGGTAGTCTGGTTAAGACCAAGAGCGGACCTTATGGGAATAGGCTGTAAACTTCCGAGTTGTGCCAAACGTGGCCGTTTACGAGCAGGTATCATAACGGCACATTCGTACGTGATATGGTCATTTAACCTACTTTATTTGCCAAAGCAAAATTAACTATAAACGGCCGTAATTTGGTTGAAAATTGAATCCATTAACGGACTGTTGAGCTAAAACTTGGCCTATGGCCTGTTTTTTCATTCAAACAACGCTCAGTAATTAACGTTTTGTCATGGCAATGATGCCTGTCATTTTTAGCAAGTCCGTCTAATACATACATCACGCCACGACACGACACGAAAACCACTCCTTGTCATTTCGGCGTCTACGCGACCCAACCAACCAGAATCTGTAAAACAACAAGGGCACGTGGACATCAAGTCAAGCCCGGTGTGACAAACAAAGTGATTCATAGTTTTGAGCAAACCATCAGATAAAAAAGGAGGTAAACACCTCCTTATTGAATAAATACAATGTTTTTGCAATTTCAGATAGTGCTCAAAGCGTCGGCAAATCCCTGCAAATAAACCGGCAGGGTAATTTGCTTATCGTTAATATCAAAATACGCGACAGCCATCACCTGCCCCTGCTGCATCTGCGCCAATAATATGGAGTCAACAGCAATGTTAGACTCACACACGTTGCTATCACATTGCTTCAGAGGCACCCGAATTGCAGAATGATCATCAATTTTCATCCCCAATCCATGTTTGGCATTGGCCATCGGCGGCACCCGCAAAGTTAGGATGATGCCCATACGCGTTTTACTCACTGTCGCGCCGGCCACAACGTGGGACGTGCCCTCATGTGAATACGTCACCTTTTGTGTCAGCATACACTGGTTGGCATCGTTACAGCTGCGTTGCCACAAACCAAAGTCCGAAGTGTTACTTTGCTTAGCTATACCCGAATCTGTGACCAGCAACAGGCTAACTAAACCCAATATTATGTAAATTCTTTGCATGATTATAAAACAAGGGACTTACGTCCCTTTGTCCATTACGCTGCTTGACGCAATGCGCGTTGACGGCGCACAAACATCAGACCCAAACTGCACATGAAAAGGCCAATGCTGGCTGGTGCCGGCACACTGGCCACATTATCCGAAACAAACTCAACCAGCGCTGTTTGCGACATATCCACTTGACCACTACCGTCAAATGCGATGTTGGCTACAAAGGCTGTAGGGCTATTCGGATCCACCATGTTTGAGGTATCAATGCCGGTAATACGGACGCGATCCACCGGGTTAATAAAAGTAAATAAATCGCCTGCCTGCCAATCTGCTTCCGCGAGTTCCCAGTCACCCATTGCTGTATCCCATAAGAAGATATCAAACAGGTCATCATCAAAACCGGTTGGCAACTGAATTGCTGAGAATAGTGGTCCTGAATTTACCTGATAATCGTAACCCACCGCGACATCCGGATCTATGGCGTATAGAAAGCCGTCTTGCACGTCGAAGTTAAAGCTCCACGAGCTGGTTTCTTCGCTTACCGAGCTAGGCAAAATTGGGTTATCGGCACTGCCTGGGCCTTCGGTAACTAATTCAGGGGTAGTTGGCGCAGGGTCATCATAACTAAACGAAGATACAAGACTAAGTTCGTTTCCTCTCATCTCCAACAAATGTACACCGCCACCCTCTGCCGGTGAAAAACCTGTTGGAATATATGGATTGTCCTCGCGATACCACTCTAACTGGTCATAACGAAACTCAATGTCATAATTTTTACCCGAATCTTCCCAACTGGTATTTAAGTCTTCCCGCTCAATGATCACGACCTGGTACTCATTCTCATATACCTGAGAATAAGGACTCCTATTGTCTCTTTCCTGCAAAACAAAACCTGGCTGATAGTAGGGCACGTTAATTTCATTTGAGAAGTAAAGTGAGACCGCGTCTCGGCCACCTACGCTTCCCTCAGCGACCCGTGCCGAACCGGAATGTGGCGCGAACCCAATATTTTCTTGACGTACCAGGTCAATGTATAATTCTGGCCCGTTGCCGAATACTGGATCCAATTGGTAAGCATCCCGCGGCAATATATCACCGTTGATATGGACCAAAACGTCAGAGGTATAGTCAGGCGGCGTTACCACAAAAAAGCCATCGGCAAATGAATCATTGTAATCGACAGAATGAATTAAGTGTGAATATTGAATGCCCAAACCATCAGAACCACCAAAGTCGTAACGTAAATTGGAAGTTTGAATGGGTTCTGCTAGGCTCCCTGCAGAGAATATAAAAGCCGATGCTAAAAGCGCTGAAGAAATATTTTTATACATTTTTGGTCCTTAACTTATTGTATTTCCCTTACTTTTAAAACTGTTTTAGCAAAAATGGTGCCATTCCACTTAATCCTAGAAGATATATAGCGTTCAGCCTATATGTGGCCGTGTTATAAAAGCGTGTTTGTAAATTTAGCTGACATTAGGTTGGTTAAATAATATGCATGCCAATAAGTTCAATGTCGGCAAGACGCTCTAGCGATACTTTAAACCCAATATTTTCGTTGAATTTAAAGCGAGATTGAACAACATTGGTTTCAACCATTACCATCTGCACCGAAATCCTATGGTACTGCTCAAGCACGTGAAACCTGACCAAGCGCAATAATGCGCTCAAATGGGGTTGTGTCGGGCAGTGTACCAAGAGCGAAACCACTTCCGTTGCCTAGCCTCGACTCACAGAAGGTGTGGGCAATATCTAAAAGGGCGTTGTCGTTATCGACTGACGTTGCAAGAAGAGAGCATGCTTGCAGTGCTAATGCCATTTGTTCGGTTAAATAGCGGCTACGCGTTTCCATATTTTGTGTTTTAGATAGCTCATCGAACAGCTTACTAAGATGGATATCGTAATCCTTATTTTTGCCTACTTGTGTTTTAAGTTCGTTGAACAGGGCCTCTTTAACATTAGGCTCTTTGGCAAATGCGCGCAGTACATCTAGGCATTGCACGTTTCCACTACCTTCCCAGATAGAATTAAGTGGGGCTTGGCGGTAATAACGGGGCATAGGATTTTCTTCAACGTAACCAATACCACCTAAACACTCTTGCGCTTCGTTTACAAACATAGGCGTGCGCTTACAAATCCAGTATTTCCCAATTGCGGTGGCCAGCCTTGCCAGTGCAGCTTCATGATTATCATTTTGTGCACTATCTACCGCTTTTGCCACGCGCATAGTAAGCGCGGTTGCAGCAGCACACTCAATGGTGAGGTCTGCCAGAACATTTTGCATTAGTTGCTGATTGACTAAGGTTTTGCCGAAGGCGTCGCGGTGGCTTACATGGTATAAAGCGTGAATCAGTGATTGCCGCATAAGTGCTGATGATCCTATCATGCAGTCAAGTCGTGTAAGCGAAACCATATCGATGATCACCGGCACGCCGCGGCCTTCTTCGCCAATCAAGTATGCCGTGGCTTCTTGGAATTCAACTTCAGATGATGCATTGCTCCAGTCGCCCAGCTTGTCTTTCAAACGCTGAATGCGCACGTTATTAAGTTCACCGTTTTCAAGCACTCTTGGTAGTAAAAAACAGCTTAGCCCGCCTTCGGCTTGCGCGAGAATAAGATGAGCGTCGCACATGGGGGCAGAGAAAAAGAACTTATGCCCTACAATGTGGTAACTGCCATCCGCTTGTTTCACTGCTGTACTAGTGTTTCGCCTAACATCCGACCCGCCTTGTTTTTCGGTCATGCCCATGCCAATAGTCAGCCCGTGTTTCTGACTCGCGGGTAAGGTGCGAGGGTCGTACACGCCATTGGTGGTTTTATCCAAGTAGTAAGGCGGTAAGCTTTTTCCATATCGCATGGCGGGGATCGCTGCGTGTGTCATTGTCAGTGGGCAAGATGTACCAGACTCTGCTTGGTAATGCATATACATCAGGGCTGCTCGGATGGTGTGTGCGCCTTCGATACCTTCATGCTTCCACGAATAGTTATGTACATTATGCTGCATAGCACTTTCCATAAGCGCGTGATAGCTTGGGTGAAATTCAACATCGTCAATGCGGCGGCCATAGCGGTCAAATGTATGGAGGACGGGCTTGTTTTTGTTTGCGAGTTCTCCATGGCTCATAAGGGTATCACCCGCAATTTGGCCATACTTTTCTAACAGGCCCTCATCGTGCTGATGTGAGGAGGGGAGGTGCTCATTCACAAATATACGTAGCAACGCATCATCACGCCACACATTGTAAGGGGCGGCAATAGTGGGCTGGTTGTCTACAATGTGCGTTACAAATCGATTTGATAAAGTCATGGCATTTCCACTTAGTGGTTACACAAAAAATGTGTCTTTGTCTTTGCTCTCTATATTGAACATTACATCATTAGTTTAAAATTAACAAATAATGTAATGTTTGTGCCTTGCGTGTGTTTATATAATGATGGAAGTCGCGTGGTTGGCCTCAAGTGGTTTATGTAGTCAACTGAGTCGAGGCTTGATTAAGTATTTAGGCTCTATCTAAAACAAAGAAGTAAATAGAACTTGCAGCTAGAAAAAGAGAAAAAGCCCGTCGCACGAAAGCTTCTGCTAAAGCTATTGGGTTCCCGAGACAATATTAAAATGAATGCCAGTGCAGCTGTTCGCGTGGGAGCATTGTTTGGTATTTCTGAAAACAACATTCGAGTAACGCTAACCCGCTTACAGTCTGCACACCTAATCACCTTGGTTGAACGCGGTTATTACAAACTAGGCGACGAAGGTATTCGTTTTGCTAAAGAAATACACCAGTGGCGAGAAGATGAAAATGGGCTTGTACCTTGGCAAAACGATTGGGTTGTCGCTCAAACTAGCCCCATTGCCAAAAGTGATCAAAAGCAGAACAGAAATAACGAGCGTGCACTTAAGCTTGCGGGAATGAAAAAGCTGGCAAACGACTTTTACATTAGGCCGAATAATTTTTCAGGCGGAGCAGGCGAAGTAAGAGACAAACTTTATTCACTTGGTCTGTCGAGGAAGGCCCTATTGTTTAGCGCCTGCGATTTTGACAGTAAGACACAAACCAAGGCGATGGGACTATGGCGCCACTTAAACCTAGAGTCGCTGTATAGAAACGGATGTAATGAAATAGAAGAATCTCTCGCTCGTTTGACTTCTTTACCCCTTGAAGAAGCCACAAAAGAATCTTATGTGATAGGAGATAGAGCGTTATATCACTTGGTCTTTGACCCTTTGCTGCCAACACCACTTGTAGATGTAGCAATGCGCGAGCGTTACCGTAACCTTGTAAAAAAATACGATGATATAGGCGCACAGATATGGTTACGCTTTTTAAACCAAAATTGAGTGAGTAAACGTTGAATTAGAACGGAAGTAGCTGAAATGGAAGTAAATATGACCGCATCAAGACCATTATTTAAACATATTCGTAATCATACCGCGCTTTTCAGTGAGCTTTCTCAATATAGAAACGCCGCGGTAGAAACATTAGGGTTTTCAGGCTTTGAATTTCATAAAACCCCAAAGTTCGTAACCGAAGATGGTAGCAGGCTTACTATAGAGCCTGAAAGAAGTATTGTTCTCCCAAAAGTGAAAGCACTGGCAGGGCTTAAAAATAAGTTAACGCAAGCCATCTCTACGTTGCACATGGTTGAACATAGTGAAATAGGCTATCGCTATCCAACAGCAGCGTTAGCAGGTCTAGATGCTCCGTTTATAAAGCGCATGCGCTCTGAGTATTTTCATAAAGTGGATGAAGACAGAAGCATTTGTCGTCCTGTGAATTTGTCCTACGGAATAAAAAGTCGGGGAAAAGCTGATAACCGTCAAGAATACGAAGTCTGGATGCCAGAAGAAGCGCCAGATCAAAATCCGCTGCCTTTGCTCATAAACGCGTACGGCGAAGACTTACCCGATGATGTAAGGCACTTTGTTGAACAACCTTCAAAAGTGCATGGTTGGATGGGCGTTAAGCGTGCGGCTTTCGAGGCGCTTTATACTAACAAACAACACTGTGGTGACTTAATCATTTGCATCGCCATGAGCGTAGACGCCTACAACATTGGTGCTAAACCAGATTTGGCCTATTCTCCTGAAGCGGAAAGTTCTATTGCTGTAAGTAACGCTGAGTTTGAGTGGGAAATAGAGGGGTACTATGCTCCGCGAGGCTGGGCGTTTGATCACGATGGAGTGTGGGCAGCAATAAATCACACGTTAGAAGCTATTAGTGAGCCGCTCGATGATTTATACGGCAACGAAATTATTCCTATTGCCGAAAGTAAAACAGAGCGAATTTTGTCAACATTACAATCACTGGGCGTCACGCAACAAGAAGTAGACGAACTCAATCTTCAGCCTTGGGAGTTCATGCTTACTGAAAGCGAGCATAGGGTGAAAGCGCACGATCCCAGTCGTTCTGTTAATTTATTGGGTAGACTCAATAGACTCTTTTACCAACCAGAACAGCAGTTGCCTTCACTAAATTGGATGCACGATCTCATTCTATAGGTTTAAACTTTAAAGGTTACTCTACTGTCCGATTTTATTTAATATCGTTCACAAGGCTAGGCGCGCTGAAAGCAATTTCATGCGCGCTTTTTTATATTCCTTCTGAAGTCATTCTGTAACTAAAAAGACTTATATGTAAAATTTTATATAAAATATGCCTGTTTTTGTAAATAACTTTCAGTTTTGTCGTGATCTGTCTGTTTATTTTGCTATTTCTGTAATTAAATTACGTAAAATGCTTTATTTTTTGAAAGTATTGTTCATAATGTATTCATCACTCAGGTGATATCTAATTTAGTTACAAAATAGGAATTCAAAAATGAAACTGTCTACTTTCGCAATTGCTCTAACACTATCTGTTGCTGCCACTCAATCTTTCGCAAAAGATGTCGTACTAAAGCCAATTAACGACAACATCGAAACACAAGCATGTTTAACTGCTGCTGAAGATGGTTTTGGTCCTGCATTGCGTCTTATCCGTTCAAAAGGTTTTAATGCAGAAGAGTTCAGTGCATCTGTACGCTGCAACGGCGAATCACTTCGCACTTTTGCTTACATGTACAAAAACAACAAGGCGACTGAAAACGCGAAAACTGTAGCACTTGTTGCTAAGAACCAAGATGTTGCGTCACAGGCTTGTCTAGAAGCGCTTTCAGTAGGTAAAGAAGCGGCACTAGCGAAGTTTGGTTTGGAAGGTGAGAACATTATTTGTAACCACAAAACAATGTCTGATTTTGTTCGCGAATACAGTGCAGAGAACGTAGTTGTTCGCACTGCTGCTGAGTAAGACTGCGTTTTAGGATAGCAACCTACTGCTAATATTTAGTACAGTTTCATGGCCTTTCGCTTGAAAGGGCGAAAGGCCTGACACTTTACGCTTCGCTTCATTTAATTCTACGTAAGTCTCCACGCATCGGCCAACCTTTAGCCGCACCGTTCAGTTTTTTCATTACGTATAGGCCTTAAAATAGGCGTAACGCTCCACCTATAGTTATTGTTTTTTGTCTGAATGAATCAAATGAAACTCAGTTTGTCTACCATCTAAATAGGTTACTGACTTACCGTCAAAAAATGCATCTTCTTCCAGCATAATTCTAATTTCTTTGTTCCACTCTTTAATAAAGCTTGCTGCATTGAGTTCTATCGAATAGGCCGTTTGTGCAAACACTGGATAGTCACCTTGAACTGGTACTCCTTCCTGTGCATCCCACATTCCTATCGTTGGACCTGCCGCGTGCCCATGAAAACCAAGCGGGTGGGTGTAAATAGCGGGCGTAATGCCTTGTTCGATAGCCTGCTGTCGCGACATACTCAAAATAGTGTTACCTGTTCTGCCTACCTTAAAATTACCGGTCAGAATGTCCTGCAACTGATTTCCGGATTTGAGTGCGTTTTTAAGTGAAGCTGGCGCGTCTTTTTCACCAGGCTTTAACACGTAAGCATGCTGCTGTTGATCAGTATTAAGTCGAAGGTAAGTAATGCCGAAATCAACATGAATGAGATCGCCTGGACGTACGATGTTTTCGCCAGGGCGTTTACTGAACGCGCTGATTTGATCGAACACATCATTGTCTTGGCGTTGAATAGAGACGGTGGGATGAAACCAATTAGTAAGCCCTAGTGCACGGGTTTGGTCGCGAAGCCACCATACAACATCGTCTGTAGTTGTTACGTTAGGTGTAATGACTTCATTTGAGAATGCCGTTGCTATAAGAGAATGACCAATTTGGGCCAGAACAGGATAATACTGCATTTCCAGTTCACTTCGTGTTTCTAACCAACCAATTGAAAGCTTCTCACCACTCACTACACGGCTTTTTAGTTCTTTAGGAAGCACAGCCATAAATTTTTCGTGCTCAGTAGCGGTCATGCCATCGGCAAGTGCGAAAGCTTCAGACTTATTTATGGCTATTTTTGAGGGACTGCGGGTCTTGATAATATTTTTCAATGCTTCCCACTGGTCGGGTTGCGCCTCCTTATCCCACGCTTTTTTAAATAATGAGCCTACTGCGTACCTTGCTACAGCCAAACGTTCTAGCGGTTGTCCATTGCCTGGGTCATAAATGACCAACATGGTATGACGTCGTGCGGAAATCCAAGTAGAAGGTAGCATGGTTTTTAAAACGGGATCTTCATTGTATTCCCGGGACATTAGCACCCACATGTCGATGCCTTCACGCTCCATTATTTTTGGCAATACGGTTTCAAAGCGTTCAACGGTGATCTTATCTATAAGTTCACTGCGTTGTTTCATACTGAGTATGTCGTTAGCCCATGCGTGTACTGGTAGGGTTAACATCACAAAACTTAGTGTTACTGCGAGTGCCTTTCTCATCCTTGCTTCCTGTCTTGTATTGATGCAATTACCCGTGATCTTGTATTAAAGAACAAACTGTTAACTAACAGCTAACACGGGCCTTTAGCATTCAATCTAGCATCATTTTCATCTACTCAGCTAGGCTGAAATTCACGCGTAGCTCACTACTTCTATTTCAATATTCTTCTGAGCCATAAAATAAAAGCGTCTACCTGGTTCATAATCGCCATGGCTAAAAGTATTGAAATTTAGTGCCAGAACCCGCTGCTCTGTTTCGTCTAAATTAGGCACAATAATACCGATGTGGTTGATATTGGCGAGGGTTTTATAATCGCTTTCTATATCATTGATAATTTTAGGTCTGTAAAGGGCTAGGTAGTCTTTATCGTTTCCTACGTGCACCGTGTAGCCGTCATTTTTGGCGCCGCCGCTCCACCGTACTTTCCAACCAAATAGCGTACAAAGTAAGCTGGCTAGCTCATCTGGGTTTTCAACGGTGATATTCGCGTGCTCTAAGTATGCAGTTGTCATGTGTTTTTCCTTGTGTAGATAATCAACGAAAAACAGCTTAATATCTAAAGCTAACTTTAGATCAAGCGTTTTTTACCGCTATTTCGAAATTGGAAAAGGGGCGTTATGGCACCAGAACCTATGGTAAGCATTGGCTTTATTGCCAAACGTACTGGCAATGCTGTTTCATTAATTCGCTATTATGCCAACGAAGGGCTAATTCCTTCTGTGCGCACAAATGGTGGAAATAGAGCATTTCCTCGCTCTGTCATTCGCAGAGTTTCCTTTATTTTGATTGCGCAAAATATGGGTTATTCCCTTGCTGAGATAAAGAGTCTATTGTCTACACTTCCAGACAACAGAACGCCAACACAAGCTGATTGGGCAAAATTAAGCACGGTGTTTAACCAGCATATCGAAGCAAAAATTGCGGCGCTGACCAGTTTGAAGACGTCGTTAGAAGGCTGTATTGGCTGTGGGTGTTTGTCATTAGACCGATGTAGGCTTTACAATACCGACGATAAAGTGGCAGCCCGAGGTAGCGGTGCCCAGTTGCTCGATGAAAACGTGCAATCCCAGTTTTTAGTTTCACATAAAAAGTAGCGCTTCATGCATCCAAAAAATCTCCACAGAAACGGCTATCCTATGGATGCGCTGTGCCAGACATACCCGGCGCTTAAGCCTTTTCTCGTTCGTGCTAAAAGCGGCAATACCAGTATAGATTTTACTAGCCCACAAGCGGTGAAATTGCTTAATGCGGCCTTACTTCATCACTATTATCGTCTTGAATATTGGGATATTCCTGATGGCTACTTATGTCCCCCTGTACCTGGAAGAGCAGATTATATCCACGGTATTGCTGATTTATTAAAATCAACAAGCAGCAGTGCGCAGGGCGGGCAGAGTCAAAACGAAAAAGATCAAAGCGTTCGTGGGCTTGATATAGGCGTAGGCGCAAATGCTATCTATCCTATTATCGGCGTTTCATCCTATGACTGGTCGTTCGTAGGGAGTGATGTTGACGACGTCGCAGTAAAAAGTGCTAGAGCTATTGCTAGTAAAAATAGTGTGTTAGCCCATAAATTCCAAGTGCGTAAACAAGCGAATAGAGCAAGTATTTTCAACGGCGTGATTGAAGCAAATGAACGGTTTACGTTTACTATGTGCAATCCTCCGTTTCACAAGTCTGCGCAAGATGCACTGTCTGGCACGCAAAGGAAGACATCTAATTTAACCCGTAACAAAAAGAAACGAAGTGGTGCAAAGTTCACTGATAATCGGGATCAAGGTTTTGGGCGTCGTACATCTAAGCTAAAAGATCAAAATGCTTCTTACCAAGGTAATTACGCGAACTTGAATTTTGCGGGTCAAGCTAATGAACTGTGGTGCGAAGGTGGTGAACTTGCCTTCATTCAGCGCATGGTTCAAGAGAGTGTCTCTGTAAAAGACAATGTAGAATGGTTCACCTGCTTGGTGTCGAAGAGTGCCCACTTGAAACCAATTAAAACCAGTATTGATTATTACGGTGCTACGCAGTGTAAAGTGGTTGATATGGGACAGGGCAGTAAATTGAGTCGTTTTGTTGCGTGGACTTTTTAACCGTCGTATCGCTAAGTTAAATTGACCGAGTACAGTTGAAACAGCGTAGTGCGAGCACGCATAGCATTTACTAAGGGAAGTGGTTCTTATTCTGAAGAACCACTTTCCAATTCAAGTTTAGAAGCTGAAGGTTTTTGATACACCAAATACAATGCGCTCATCGGCGGTATCAAAATCAAGATTGGTGTTTTCAGCAGCAATTTCGAAATCAAACCCTTCATAACTCGTTTGGTAAGCCAAACGGTAGTGGTAGAAAGAGGTGTCATCACCATTCCACAGCCACTTGTCACTGTCTAGTGAGTTAGATACGTCAAAGCTTGCACGTAAATGATGGTTGGGTGCGAGTTCAAAGGTATGAGCTACCATTGCGATAGCGTGTTTTGCGCCTGTTCCAAAGTAATCCCACGTGTACCAAAAGTTTAGTTCTGAGCTACCGTAGTCACTGGCATAACCAAACTTGGTATACACCTCTGGGTAATTGCCATCACTTGAATCATCGCCACCGTGATAAGAATAATAAGCGATGCCGTAGTCCAAACTCACCGTTTCGGTTAGCATTTGGTAACGACCCACGTAAAAATCCCACTCAAGGTTTGTATCGCCACCAAAATCTACATTAGATGCCCACGTGCCTGCATAAGTGCCGTTATCAAATGCTTTATCAACACCGCCTTGTAGTGCAGGGTCGTTTTGCGTTTGGCTAACGCCGTTGAAGGTATAATCTGAAACCGCAGAGATGTTGGCGCTCCAATCAGCGAATGAAGCTGAAGAATACAACGCTGCGACAATAGCCACTGTGAAAATATGCGCGGATGTAAAAAAAGAATTCAATTTTTTCATTGTTAAACACCTGTTTTTATCGTTGTTTTATTTGGCCCGCTTCCTAGTTAATGCGCTTTTACGCCGGTTTCGGGCAACACTTACCCCCATTGGCTCAAAGTGAGCCAATGTTAATGAGGTAAGAGGTGATTGATTTAATTAGTTGAGATTTTCTATCTTGGTAAAGTCGATTTTATTTTCTTTCGGCGATGTTTTGATGGCCGTCACCGATTTAAACTTCTGACTTAGGATGAAAGCAAAGCAGCTAAAGAAGATAGCGATAACTAACGCACCCACCCACTGAATTTGCAAGAAGTCTAGTTTGAACAGCAGCGTGAGTAGCGAAAGTGCCACGATATTGAGAGCAATGTAATTGCCTTTACCGATGCGTTCAACGGTCATGTTTAGATTATCTGTGTACAGTCTAATCAGTGAATCAAGTGAGTTGATTACAAAAACGATACCTACAAATACCATTGCCATATTTGTAATCCCTTCCGTTGGAATACCTGCGCTGTGGTAGTGATACAGCACAGAGAACCATGCAGCGATAGGGATAGATGGAATAACCATCATAGCCAGCATAACTTGATAAGTTTTAAGACCGCCCACGAAACGAGACGTAAACTGACCAATCATGATGCTCCAGCTGAACCACCAGAATAGATAGAACTCGTGATACTCATTAATGGGCAATACGAAGTTATCGATGTTCGCAAAGTACCCGCCAATAAGACCTAGGTTGGTAAAATAAGCCGTTATCTCACTTTCGCCAAATACAAATGCTGCCGCCCACATGCCAACAATGAGGGCGATGAATACCCATGTTGTTGTTAGGCTTAAAATACGCACGTATTTAATGCTAGTGCTCGAATATACGGCAAAAGCAATGGCTGCAAACACAATCAGGTAGAACGCAGGCACGACAGATTCTCCGTCGCCTATAGACGGTAAATACCACGGAAGGTTAGACAGTAATAGAAACGCCGTGAAAGCACAGGTTCCGATGATTACAACGTTGTTTACGAACTTAACAACCGGAAGCTCGAAGAACTTTACTTTCGGTTCGATTACGCAGAAATAAAAACAAGTAAGAAAGTAGAATCCCCAAATTAAGAATCCCCAGAACCCAAACTCAATGGCGAGCGGATTGGTGAAGGCATATTCAGGACTTGCGCTTATGTCAGCATAACCAGCAAATTCAGTGAGCGGGAACATAATAAGGCCCACGTCCAAACCTGAGGTAAAGAGAATGGCAATAAAGGTAAAGGTTCTAACTGGCGTTACGCCGACCACTTTCATGTTGCCCCATTTAAACAAAATATAGGCTACAGAAAGTAGGGTGAAAATAATGCCTGCACTAAGCCATACTGTCATTATCACCCTCCCAATATTGATAAAAATGAAACATGTTTTTTCCTTTTTTTCGTTATTAAACAGTCCACCCAACTACACATTAAATCCTTATATTGAAGGCGGCATGTAGGCACTGTGGAAGGTGCGCTTGCTTTAACAACAAGCACACTGGTGCGAGATAGTTCAGAAATTTAGCGTTGCTCTGTTTGCCAATGCGGATGAATATCCACGGGCACATTTTGTGGTGGCAAAGCGGGTTTACCCAGAATGATGTCTGCCGCCTTTTCCGCCACCATGATGGTTGGCGCATTTAGGTTTCCGTTTGGAATTGTGGGGAAGATAGAAGAATCCACCACTCGCAATCCTTCTATGCCATGAACATTGGTTTGAGAATCTACCACTGCCATCTCATCTTCACCCATTTTGCAAGAGCATGATGGATGGTAAGCGCTCTCAACGGCTTCACGCACAAAAGCGTCTATTTCTTCATCCGTCTGAATGTGCTCGCCAGGCTGAATTTCGCCGTCTCTGAAGTCGTCGAATGCTGACTGTGCGATGATTTCTCGTGTAAGTCTTACGCATGCTCTAAACCCTTCGATATCATCTGGATGCTGCAAATAGTTAAACAAAATTTTAGGTGGAACCGTCGGGTTAGCCGACTGAAGGGTTACGCTACCTCTACTTTTAGGTTTGTTGTGACCTACGTGCACTTGAAAACCATCGCCATCAAACGCTGACTTTCCGTCGTATCGAATAGCGGCAGGCAAGAAGTGATACTGAATGTCTGGCCACTCCACATCTGCTTTCGAGCGAATGAACGCGCAAGATTCAAAGTGATTCGTAGCGCCTAACCCAGAACGGTTAAGCAACCAGCGAGCACCGATCAACCCTTTTGAAATTAAGCCCAGTTTGCGATTTAACGTAATTGGCTGTTTGCACTTGTACTGGAAATAAAATTCCAAATGATCTTGCAGGTTTTGACCCACACCCGGCAGGTGGTGCTTAACATCGACACCTGCTTTTTCAAGAATATCTTTGTCGCCAATTCCAGAAAGTTGCAGGATGTGTGGCGAGCCAATAGAGCCGGCACTTAAAATCACTTCGTTAGAGGCGGCAGTTTCGGTTTTACCGTTCACCAGATATTCAACGCCTTTTGCGACTTTATCTTCCAGCACGACTTTAGTAACCAGCGCGCCAGTCACTATAGTTAAATTCTTACGCGATTTTACCGGGTCAAGATATTCACGGCTTGCCGAACTGCGTACACCGTCTTTCACGGTCATATGCATAGGGCCGAAGCCTTCTTGCTGCTTGCCATTGTAATCGCTAGTGATGTCGTAGCCCGCCTGTTCGCCGGCTTTAATGAAGGCCGTATAGAGCGGGTTCTTCATTTCGTTACCGTTGTTAACGCCGAGTTCACCATTGCCACCTCGGTACGCGTCGTTACCTTTGTACCAGGTTTCAGCTTTTTGGAAATAGGGGAGGCATGCTTGATAATTCCAGCCCTCTGCGCCGTGAGCTTCCCATTCGTCAAAGTCTTTAGCGTGGCCGCGTACATACACCATACCGTTAATGGATGACGAGCCGCCCAACACTTTGCCGCGTGGACAGTGCATTTCACGGTTGTTTAAATAGGGCTCTTTTTCAGTGTTGAATTGCCACGCATACTTGTCGGTATTCATAGGAATAGACAGCGCCGTTGGCATCTTGATGAAAATGCTTTTATCTGAGCCACCGGTTTCCAGTAGCAACACCTTGTGCTTTGGGTTTTCTGATAAGCGGTTCGCTAGCACGCAGCCGGCAGAACCAGCTCCAACAATAATGTAATCAAATGTCTGCATATGTACTCCTACTGCGGCTTAAAACGGGCTCTCAATTTGGCTCATACCTACATAAACCGACTTGGTTTGTGTGTAGCTATTAAGCGTTTCAACGCCGTTTTCACGTCCAATGCCAGACTGTTTGTAGCCGCCTACAGGCATTTCAGCCGGAGAGTTACCATATGCATTTATCCAGCAAATACCGGCTTGAAGCTGGTGGATAACGCGGTGCGCGCGCTGGATATCCTTACTAAATACACCGGCAGCTAAACCTAGCTCAGTGTCATTCGCGCGTGCGATCACTTCGTCTTCATCATCGAAAACTAACACGCTCATTACTGGCCCGAAGATTTCTTCTTTAACGATAGTCATATCGTCAGTGCAGTCGGTGAAAATTGTTGGTTCGACAAAATAGCCATTAGGTGCGGATGCCGGAGAGGCAGCGTTACCACCGGTTAACAGCGTTGCACCTTCTGCTTTTCCTTTAGCAATATAGCCAAGTACCAGCTCTTGGTGCTTTTTAGAAATAAGTGCGCCCAGGTTTACGTTGGGGTCGAGCGGATCGCCCATAACAATGTTGTTTTCGGTACGGGCTTTAAGCTCATCAATAAAGGCTTGATAAACAGAACGTTGAACGTAAACACGGGTGCAGTTAGTGCAGATTTCACCTTGGGTATAAAAATTACCAAGCATAGCGGCGCTGATAGCTTGGCTAATGTCGGCATCTTCGAATACTACAAGCGGTGACTTCCCGCCAAGCTCCATTGTTACGTCTTTTAAGTTTGACGCAGCGGCGCTTTGCATCACTTTTTTACCTGTGCCTACCTCACCAGTAAACGACACTTTCTCAATGTCAGGGCTGTTTGTAAGCCACTGACCTACTTGCGCTGCGCCTTGAACCACATTGAATACGCCGTCAGGTACGCCGGCTTCGGTGAAAATTTCAGCCAGTTTAAGCGCACCCATAGGGGTTTCTTCTGACGGCTTAAATATAAACGCATTACCTGCGGCAAGAGCAGGGCCTGATTTCCAGCAAGCGATTTGAATAGGGTAGTTCCATGCGCCAATACCGGCACAGATACCTAACGCCTCTTTGCGCGTATAAAAGAAGTCGCCACCCACAGGCTGCTGGGTACCTAGTTGAGTAGGAGCAAGGCCGGCATAGTACTCGATGACATCAGCGCCAGTTTCAATATCAACACAGTCGGCTTCTTGAATAGGCTTACCGGTATCGAGTACTTCAAGCTTAGCGAGTTCGTCATTACGCTCACGAAGCAATGCAACCGCTTTATTAAGAATGCGGGTTCTTTCAATTGGCATCATTACTGACCACACTGAAAAACCTTCTTTAGCGCTTTTAATTGCTTCTTGTTGAATAAACTCATCAGCCACTTCTACGTGGTAAATTACCTCACCGGTTGCGGGGTTGGTTACTGCAAAGGTTTCTTTGCTTTTGTTTGCCATCGGCTTGCCGTGAATGAAATTCTGATAAGTCGGTAATGACATGCATAAACTCCTACTTTTAAAAGGACTAAAACTTTCGCCAATTTGCGGGTACTGCGCGTTAACTTCTTTTACGAATATCTAATACGTAGGAATAGTTTCAAAACGATGAATAGTGTTGAAACTAATTTCGCTTTTTAAAAAGCACCCTGTAAAAAAAACATCATTACCTACTGCGTCAATCATGCATGATTGAAGGCTTTCAAACGCAATTTAATACGCCTTTTTAATGATGATTTTATTTTAATTGGTCGTTCAATAAAAATAAATTGTATAGTGTTCTAACTATTGTTTCAACTTGTGAACTTTGTTTAAGGTTACATTTCTAAAGGGTTTATGTATTTGGGGTGAGGTTAAGTTGATGATTCTAATAGTTAATATTTTCAACATTAATTATATAAATAATCGGTTAACTAATTACCTAATTCGCTTTTTATTGGCTGATTAAAGGTGTGAAAATGTTTAACTGAAACTAATTGAGTTGAACGTACAGGACTAAATGCAACTGCTTTATATAACTTTGATGCACAGTTTGATAGGACTGGAAAGAGTCGCTTAATGGGTAGCTATGAAGTGACCCCCGATAAGTAGACTATCCAATTACTAGGGGTCTTTTTTATTGTGTTTGGTATACGCTAAAAGCTTCGCTTTAGGTGCTTAAATTACAGTGGTAATAACCTGAGTTGATCGAAAGGGTGGCAACATCACCTTTGTTCCAAAACACCACGTTCTTGTTGTTGGTGTATTTGGCCCCCGATGCTGAACGCGATAGCTGAACGATCTGATGGGTATTATTTAATAATAAGGCCAATGTGTCTGGCCCGAGCGTATTTACACGTAATGTAGTCAGATTGGCATTAGGCGTTTCGCATTTATATGTTTGGGTCGACTCTTGTTCATTGGCGCTAATAACATCTTGTTTTCGCGATGATGCCTGGTTAAGTAACTTAGTGTTTACACTGTTTTTTGTTGCACTAGCCGGTTGACTGGTCGTCGATTGAGAGATCTGTGCAACTATCGCCTTAATCGTTTCATTGCCATTACCGTCATAAAGCACCAACCAAGTGTTTTCCACTATCGAATAACTTTTCGATGCGGCTAGCATGTCGATAAAGCGTTGCTCTTGTTTCATCAGTGCAGGCGCACATGCCTTTTTGGTGAGAATGAGCTTATCAGTGGAAAAGGGTTCAGTTGAGTTTTCATTACTAAATACTGTTTCTGCTTCTTCTACATTAAGCGCTCCAGTAAACTGATTACAACCTGTACTGCCGCTGATTCTGCTTGTGTCGCCTCTTGTATTTACGTTAAGCGTAACATGACTGAAATCAATAATTCCTGCCTGACCTATACTTTCAACTTGCCAATGACTGGCAGCCAACGTAAGCGGTTTGCCTTCGGTATGCTTTTCACTGCCCTCGCTATTATTCGAATAGAGTGAGGGAGCCGAGCTGCACGCTGTTAAAAAAAGAAGCGCTGAACCTGCCAAAGCACAAAGGTACTTCCTGTAAGTCATGAAAACTCCAATTGTTTTAATCAATTTTACTATGATTCGTGATTGCCTACGAAGTTCACCCTAAGTTTCCTGTCCTAAATAGACGTTGGTTTACTTTGTCGTCAAGACGACAGTTTGTGACTGCGGGAGCAGAGTAAACTTAAACATCGATTTAACTTGTGGTTGAAGCAGCATGAAAAATTTAGAACAGCACTTAAGTGAGTACGCCAAGTACCACCGAGATCAAAGAAACATATATACCCATTACATCGGAATTCCACTCATCGTTTTCTCGGTATTCTGTTTGTTGAGTAAGCCTGCATTTCTCGTCAATGCCCCAATTTTTGGAGACATGGTTGTAAGTCCTGCGCTGTTTGTTTGGGCGATAGGTAATGCGTTCTATATAAAGTTAGATATAAAGCTTGGCGCAGTGATGACGCTAATAACAGGCGCTATGGTCTATTTCGCCCAACCTATCGCGCAAAATGGTATAGGAGTATGGCTTGCAGTCTCACTAGGTATCTTTATTGGTGGTTGGGTGCTTCAGTTTATCGGTCATCATTTTGAGGGCAAAAAGCCAGCTTTTGTTGACGACATTATGGGGTTGGCGATAGGGCCACTATTTGTGCTTGCGGAATTAAGCTTTGAGCTAGGCCTAAGAGGTGCCCTTAAAGAAGAAATAGAACGCCGTTCTGGCCCTGTAAAGTAATTACTTCTAAACAACGCGTTGAAATATCAAGCCTCAACGCGTTGTTACAAACTAGGGCCTAGGCTTGCATCTTGGCTATTGTCTCTTTACGCATCTGAATTTTAGACTCAGCAAAAGACTGTCTAGGCAACATTTTCAGTTTTTCTGCATAACCCATAGCCGTTGCTAAAACCTGCTCTTGAGGTACTGCAGCATCTAAAAAGCCCGCTTTAACCGCTTCGCTGCCTTGGTAGATACGCGAGAAAAGTAAGGCTTCGGTTTGGCTGGTGTTGGCAAGTCTAGCTTTAGCTAGCTCCATTCCGAATGGCGGAAGCACCATGCCAATGGCGGTTTCATTAAGACCATACTTAGTATCTGCGTCTTTACCAATGCGCAGGTCAGCAGCCATAAGCATAATTGCGCCCATTGCAATGCTGTGACCTTCTGCAGCAACGACTACAGGTAGTGGGAAGCTATATAGGCGTACGATTAGCTCAGCGCCTTTTGATACCAACTCGTGTTGTTTTGCTTTGTCGTCGGCTTTCATTACCGATAAATCAAACCCGCCGCAAAACTTGCCTTCACCGCCGTGTAATACAACCGCTTTTGCGTTTTGCTCTGCTTCATCTAAGGCATCGTTAAACTGCTGAATAAGCTCAAAGCCAACGGCGTTAACTTTTCCGTCGTCAAAGGTGATTACTGCAATATCGTTATTAATAGCTAAATTAAACGCCATGGTATGTCCTGTCACTTTCTTAGTAGGAATTAATTTACGTTACACTCTGTTAAGCGCAACTTTCTAGCAGTGATTGTAGGTAATTGATTTCTTTTATGATAGTGCTTTAGGCTTCATCTTCGGGATATGTGCTATGAATATCGGTAATAATTCGCGGAAGTTCTGCAATAAGCTTCTTTTTATATCGGCGTTGCCTGCGACGCGCTTTCGCGTTATTAGCCCGCCATTGCGCACGTTTATCTTTCACAATTCGCTCTAGGTCTTGGCCATCTTCTATTAAAATTGCGTCGTTAATGGTTGTTCGTTTTGTCATACTAAAACTCCAGCTTTAGCTGCTTATTGCGCCATTGTTTCGAGCGTTGGTTGAGTACGTGAAGCGAGACACTGTCAGTGGCTATTTGTTTGGCAAGGTTTAATGCAGCGCTGGCTTGCTTGTCGGTCAGGTTTTTATAGGCCGGAGACGCAATGACCTCATACCAAGCACAGCCGACAATATTGTCTAAAATCACCCGCATAAAACAGTGGTCATGATGTATTGGCCAGGTGCTTTTCTTCGTTGAAGCAATAGAAGGGAGCACATTTTTCGCGTAGTGTAAGAATTCTCGTAGGTTACTTTTGTGCTCTGTTAAGTTTGAAAGATAAGCGTGTGGGAATTGGTTTTGAAGGGAAGGTGTGTGCATGAGTGGTTTAGCCCCGGTTCAATTCGTTTACGCACTTTTATTACGGCATAGCAAGAGTTTACACGACACCAGTGAAATTCAGAGTTACACTATTTTTAGTTTTACTGTGTTTAGTTTATAGATTCTTAGTTTATTTATTCTTGGTTTTATGAGTTTTAGCCTAGTGCTAAATGCTCACTATTAATTACATGGTTGGTTAATGCGCCCTCATTTAAAAATTCTTGTTATAGAAGATGCTGTTGATCTGTTGGAACAAATTACATCAAGTATAGGTAACACCATTGCCTACTTTGACCGAAGCGATGTGGAAATAAGTCTGCTAGAGGCAAATTCCGTTGCAAAGGCACTACAATTTGTTCGTGAAGACGGTGACATTCAGGCTGTGGTATTTAGCTGGGATGTGGTAGCGAAGGTTAAAGAGCTGACAGACCTAGTGCCTTTAAATGGCGCAATTAGTGAAAGTGCGAGCCCCGTAGCCGAAAGTATCAGTTCACAAAACGCGAACGAGAAAACCACAAGCGAAAAGTCGTCTGCACGCAACGCGGTAATTGATAATAACGCCAGAGTTATCGACGCCATTAAACGAATTCGCCCTGAGCTCCCCGTGTATGTCTTAGGCGATGCAGTAAAAGGGCTGGATATTGTAAACCAAGCCAATGGCATTGAATCATTCTTCTATCGTAACGACATTATTTCAGACCCAGAGTCCATTTTGGGTTATATCATCAATGACTTTGATGATAGAAACGAAACGCCGTTTTGGACTGAATACAAAGACTATGTAGTAGAGTCTAATGACTCGTGGCATACGCCAGGTCACAGCGGTGGCGCAAGCTTTAGAAATTCACCCTATATCAGTGATTTTTATCGTTTCTTTGGCCGTAACGTGTTTGTTAGTGACTTATCGGTAAGCGTAGACTCGCTGGGTTCACTATCAGATGGCACTCACGCTATTGGTAAAGCGCAAGCCGCTGTCGCGAATACATTTGAAGTTCGCCATTCCTATTTCGTCACGAACGGATCTTCTACATCAAACAAAATTATTTTGCAGACGCTGTTGCGTGAGGGCGACAAAGTTATTGCCGACAGAAACTGCCACAAGTCAGTGCACTACGGCATTATTCAGGCGCGAGCCATGCCAGTGTATTTAGACAGCGTATTCAACCCTGAATACGGTATATTTTCACCGCCTAAAATGGCGCAAATTAAGCAGCTTATTGAAGAGAATTCTGACGCTAAACTTATCGTGCTGACGGGCTGTACCTATGACGGGTTATTGACTGACCTTAAGCAAGTCGTAAATTTAGCCCATGAGCATGGCATTAAAGTGTTCATTGACGAAGCATGGTTTGCGTATTCATTGTTCCACCCTGCATTACGTGACTACTCTGCTATCGCAGCTGGGGCAGACTATATTACTCACTCTGCGCACAAAGTGGTGTCGGCCTTCTCGCAAGCATCCTTTATTCACGTAAACGACCCAGAATTCGATAAAGACTTCTTTAAAGAGGTCTTTGCTATTCACACCAGCACCTCGCCCAAGTATCAACTTATTGCTTCGCTTGATGTTTGTCGTCAACAGTTGGAAATGGAAGGCTACAAAATCCTTAATGAGCTATTAAGTAATGTGGCCGAGCTCAAGTCGCAAATGGCCAAGTTCAAGCGACTTAAGATACTTTCGCCCAGTGACTTTGCGAATATGTTTTCTCACTTTGAAAGTGACAACATTGGGCACGACCCGCTTAAAATCTTAATTGACGTATCGGCGCTTGATTATTCAAATCAAGAAATACATCGTTTCTTGATGGACGAAGTCGGTTTAGAAATAGAGAAGTTTACCCATAGCACTATTTTAGTACTGCTTACGCTAGGCGGAATGCGCTCTAAAATTGTAAGGCTGTACAATGCATTGAAACGTCTTGATGACGGTGCTGTTAACCTTAGTAAGCGCAAGAGCAAGAGCCCGTTACCGGCAGACATTCCGCCCATTCATTTAGACGACCTTCCGTCGAAAGCGTTTTTCAGCCCTAGAGAAGCCATTCCATGGCAAAGCAGCGTTGGTCGCACAGCAGCAGGTTTAATTACACCGTACCCTCCAGGTATTCCGCTTATTGTTCCGGGGCAAAAAGTGGAGCAAGCGCATATTGATTATCTTCAGGCACTGGCAAGCCAAAAGCTAACCGTGCAAGGTATTTACGACGGTGACATTTATGTGGTTGCTGAAGGTTGAGACGCGTTTTTAGACAAAACTAGTAGTCAAAATATACTAATAAAAAAGGATTGAAAAATGATGAAACGAACCTCTGTGGCCTGTTTGCTAACAGGGCTATTATCAACAGCACCAGCGACTGCTAAAGATTATATAACCAGCGAACAGTTGCCTGATTGGTTCAGTAAGTCATTAGTAAAAGAGGCAAAGGATCTGCCTCGAACTCGCTTATCTCTTCCTGCGTTCCCTATCAATGCAACTGGCCTTGGTACATGGTCAGAGGCACAGTCTGAAGATAATTACTGGTACTTTACGGTAGATATCGGCTCTGAATCTCCTGTTGAGTGTTGGGCTTTTCAAGAGTATGACGGCTTAGCTAATTCACTCGTCAACATGATGAAATACGCGGTAAACAACGTATCAGCAAACTTAAATAAAGCGTTAGAGAGTCAATATAACTTCAGCCTTGATGTTTCAAACTTAGGCAATGTTCCCGTTTTCAGTTACGACATTCTCTACAATTTAGGTGAGACCGACGAACGGGTTTCTGGTTTGATGAAAGGCATGTCTGCGGAGTCTGCAAATGGTTTGCAGGTTTGCTTGCACAATGAGATTGGCTATAGAGAAACCTTTAAAGACGTATTCACCTCATTTGTTAATGCAGTAGATAGAACGGCAAATGTAAAGCCCTTCTTTTTTGCCATTAATGGAATGAAGATGCAGGGTGAACTAGTAGGTATAGTGTCTGAAAAATTCTCTGTTGATGCTGATGGCGATGTGGAAATTGTAGAAGCAACTTCACTTATTCTTCCTGTTGATGCTAATACTGTCTCATCTACCGATTCTTTGGCGCGTTCATGGAGCCGAGTTGACGGTACCTTGATCAATACTTACGAATACACCGTGGAAAACGGCGAGGTAATGTCATCAATGGGGCTGTCTAGAACAGAAGGAACATGGGTTATCGAGGGTGAAATACAAGGAAAGAAGGTAAACTCTGAACTTTCTTATGATGATGTGTTTACTTCAAACTTTGGCGCCTATCTTGAGACAAAAAAGTTAGCCAATTCAGACCAAGACTCTTTGAGCTATAACACGTGGAGCCTAGAAGGAGACCCAACTCAGCCGACACCAACAGTCATGTATAAAAAGAGTCAAAAAAATGGGTTATTGGAGCTAGTGGCTGAAATTGAAAGTTTTAAGATTGAATATACAGTCGATGAAGATTTCATTATGCAAAGAGCCAAAGTGGAAATGGGGCCTATAGATTACGGTGTTATGCCGATGTACGTATCTGGCAAGCCGATAAAGCTGTGACGGTGAAATTGTTCATAATGAAATATAAAGTTTTGAAAGCAAGTAAGACGTTATGGGCTTTCTTCACAATACTTAGCGGACTCCTTTTAAGTCATGTTAGCTACGCGCAAAGCTCCCCTACTTTTGCGCTAATTCCTTTGACTATGGATGAAGATGTGTCGCTGCCACTTGATGAAAAGATATGGGTTGATGTGAAGGTGTATGCCCCCAACGCTGCTGGCGCTGTCTTATCGCACTGGCGTGGCGTAGCACTCTCTCAACACCAACAGTTGCAAAATAGTGTGCTCTCGATAACGCTTAACGAAACGTTAGAAAGTGCATCTGAACCTACGTCAGACATGCTAGCGAACTATAAAGCGAACACATTTGTTATCGATTTTGAAGAAAAGGCGGTACAAACGGTTGTGGAAGCGTTTTTAAACGAATATAGCAACGAACAAGGTAATGAGAATGGAAATACAAGGGTAGGGGACAATATTGAAACCTTCATTGCCAGCTACATTTCAGAGCCTTCGTATGTTCATAATTTCTCTTTTGCTTCTACTGTAGCTAAATCTAGAAGCGGCGACTGTACCGAGTACTCGGTACTTGCGGCTGCACTTGCGCGGGCACTGGCGATACCTGCGAGAGTGATTGTGGGTACTGTGATTGTAGAGTACGAAAGCGGCGTCGAAGCATATGGACATGCTTGGAATGAAATGTGGCTTGATGGAAGGTGGTATCGAGTTGATGCGGCAATGCATGATGCAAAAGTGCTTAAGAAGTTTTACCTTCCTGCTCACATAATGGATAACGAAGGAATAGGATATTCTGTTGATTTGACCAAAGCTATTCTCAATATGCCCGAGCAGATCACCGTTCGTTCTGAGCGTGAGCAAATAGACGCCGACAATTAAATCTAGGTTCTCTCCACCCACATCATAGATGTCGCTTTGCGTTTTGTGCTGGATACCTTACACTTGCGCCGCAAGTAACAAAAAGGGCAGTGCAAATGAAACTAAGTGACGTGAAAAAGCTTCATCAAAAGAAATTTAGAACACAGTTCGGATTCTATTTGGTGGAAGGAGAGCACTTAGTTTTAGAATTATTCAGTGTTATTAAGCATAACAGCAGTACTTTAGGTGATATCACTCTTTATATAACGGCTGAGTATGGGGCATGGGTGAAAGAAAGGCTTTCTGCCTCTAAAGCTGCGGTGAAGATTGAGACGATATCGTCGCAACAAATGCAGCAACTAAGCGATACTAAGTCACCTCAAGGTATTATTGCTCGCGTTCCACTTCCTAACGCTTCGTTAAGTTCAGACCGGTCACAAACCAACATTTCTGAAAACAACTCTAGTACCGAAAAGTACATCTATCTTCATGAAGTACAAGATCCTGGTAACTTAGGAACGATATTAAGAACATTAGCGTGGTTTGGTAATTTCACACTTTTGCTAAGTCCAAATAGCGTGGATCCGTACAACTCAAAAGTTGTACGTTCAAGTATGGGGGCCATTTTCCACGTAAACATGGAATTGAATGTAGCACTTGAAAGTTTGAGCGAGCGGTTTGAACGATTTGCGTTCTTGGACATGAATGGTGAAAGCATCACCTCAGAAACCTTCGGTGAATTCCAGTGCTATCTTTTTGGCAATGAAGCTCGTGGGGTGCCTGTTGACGCACTATCGCAGCTAAACGCAACAGCATATACCATTGCAGGAAGTGGTAAGATTGACTCGTTAAACTTGGCCAGCGCTGTGAATATCTGCGCTTATGAATTAACCCGTTAAGCACACTCTCCTCAACTCGATAACGATAGGAAACAACCATGGCATTACAATGGTTCCCAGGGCACATGCACAAAGCTCTGAAAGAAATTAAAGAGTCGCTTAATCAAGTAGACATTCTTATTGAGGTGCTTGACGCGCGTATTCCATATTCCAGTGAAAACCCCGAAATTGCAAAAATACGCGGCGATAAGCCCTGTATTAAAATTCTTAATAAGTATGATTTGGCAGACCCAGAAATTACTGCGCGCTGGCAGGAGAGCTTAGAGAAAGAGCGCGGCGTGAAGACGATCACGACCTCTAGCGATAACCCGGGCAACAGCAAGCAAATTATGCAGCTGGTTAAAAGCATTTGTTCGTATAAAGAAGGTCAGCCAAAAGCAATTAAAGCTATGATCACGGGTATACCTAACGTGGGTAAATCGACGCTAATTAATATTTTAGCCGACCGAATCATTGCTAAAACAGGTAACGAACCCGCTGTAACGAAAAGCCAGCAGCGCATAAACTTAGGCAGCGGTATTATTTTGTTTGATACGCCGGGAGTACTGTGGCCCAAGCTTGAAAACCCACATTCCATCTATCGGCTGGCTTCATCAGGTGCTGTTAAAAACACCGCGATGGAATACGATGATGTCGGTTTTTTTGCGGCAGATTACCTTATTAAAGCGTATCCAGAGGTAATGAAGGAGCGCTACAAGCTGGACGAGTTGCCCGACACTGAAATAGAATTTCTGGAAGCGGCCGCCAAAACGCGCGGAGCAATTCAAGCGGGTGGTCGCGTAAATCTTCATAAAATATGCGAGATCCTGCTTAAAGAACTGCAGTCGGGTAAGTTGGGGCGAATAACGCTAGAGACCCCAGAAATGCTGGAAGTCGAAAAAGAAGAAATGGCACTTGAGGCGGCGAAGAAAGCTGAAGCGAAAGCCAAGCGTAAAGCAAAATTCAAAACAGGCTCGTTAACGCCTGATAAGAAAGATAGAAAAGAAAAACGAGAAGAGAAGCGTCAAGAACAAAGCCGTAGAATGAAGAAAAAGAAGCGCTAACCAAAAAATAGACTTAATCGATTAAGGGGGGGTGCAAAAATTCGCCATTACTTGACACTAACATTAGGTTAACAACTTTTGTTGGATATTTTATGCGCGTATTTTTACTCCTTCTATTGGCCTTCTCCTTGCCTTCAATAGCTAATGAGTTGTCGGTTCTCTCCCGAGATAAAAAAGTAAAGTTATCGTTCACAGATGATGGCGAATTGGCGCAATATCGGGTGTCATTTAACGGAGAACCCGTTTTAGGGCTCGGTAAGCTTGGTTTTACTTTTGCAAAAGCCGCCCCTTTATATCGCGACTTTAAAGTAGAAGAGATAAGCAGGAATACGGTGGATCAAACATGGCAGCAGACTTGCCTCGTAATTATGAGAATAATTTACCGGCGTTTCAGTTTATTAAAGACGTCCCTACAGATTGGTCTCATAGTAAAGCGCTTCAAGGGGAAGTGGGCGAATATATTGTAATGGCGCGTAAAGCTAGCAAGCACAAATCCTACTCTGGAAACGATTGGTTTGTTGGTGCGATTACGAATGAAGAAGCCAGAGAGATATCATTACCACTAACCTTTCTAGAGAAAGGTCAACAGTATGAAGCGCAGCTCTATCTGGATGGAAAGAAAGCGCATTGGAAAACAAACCCCTCCGCAATAAACATCGAGAAAAAGGTAGTGACGTCTGCTGATGTTTTGTCATTAAAGCTTGCGCCATCGGGGGGAGGAGCGATACGCTTTAAATTACTATCGCAATAATAGACAGGGTGTGATGTTGGATAAGATTCAGTATTTTGATAAAGCGTTGTTTGAAACGCTTAAACAGTCGGCTGAGGAAAGTCCTCGCCGACGGGCTAATTTGAACGTACATAAATCTTATACCGACATGGTGCAGCGTTTGTTTATTGCAATGATGCCTGATTCCTACGTGCGGCCTCATCGACATGTACAGTCTCATAAGTGGGAGTTCTTCATGGTGGTAGAGGGCGAATTAGACATTCTATTTTTCAGCGACGATGGCGACGTTGAAAACAGAGTAACGCTAACGGCCAGTGGAGAGACCAGCGGAATTGAGATTCCTCCTAACACCTGGCACGCAACGGTGTGCCATAGCCCAGTAGTTTTCATGGAAGTTAAACAGGGCCCTTACGAAGTCACCGATGATAAAGGCTTTGCAAGCTGGTCTCCTGAAGAAGGAAACGATCAGGCCCCCAATTTTCTAGCATCACTCAAGCAAGCGGCGGTGGGTGATAGCGTAGCCTTTTAAAGGCACTTCTTGTCTAATCACGCACTCAAAGCATGCTTTAGGCACTTTCCTTTTTGGAAAGTCATTGCTATTGCTTATCTACATGGTATGGTTAAGGATAAGTGACAGAAGGCCGCTGCTTAATTTTGAAAAGCACCGAAGCCTCAACATTTAGCTTAGTCGCGGCACAGGGTCGTTTGTACAAGCACATTGTGAAAAGAGAATTATCATGCAAAACGTTTCAACTGGTTATTTTTATAATTTTAATTACTGATTGCACCTGACCGTCGGTGTTCAGGGGCAAGTATTGGCTTCTGGGCACTGCAGGTAGAACGTTTTGCAAAAGCCCAGAAGGTATCACCATCTGGGCTTTTTTAATGCCCGAAATTCTCGGTAAAAAACAATGAAAGAAATCACACTAGGTGACATTAGAAAACAGCACAGAGTTAAACAGGAAGTCGTAGCAATGGCGTTATCAGTGACGGCTTCAGGCGTAAGCAAGTTGGAATCAAAGCGTATCCAGGACGTTTCTCTTCAACGTGCAGCTGCTTATCTAGCTGCGGTTGGCGGGAACATGAAAATTGAAGTGACTATGCCAGATGGTGCTACTTTACAAGTAGGGTAGTAGGGCGTGTTAATTTGTTGCTGCATAAATGCACGGCAAGGAACGACAAATCCTAGTTTTAATACCAGTCAATATAGATAATTACCCACTCAGCGAGACTTAAAATGTTCGTAATCGCGGCGTATTACCGCAGGTATAAATATGGCTAATCCAACCACTTCCGGGTTGGACTTGCCATGTTTTTCATTACTTCTTAATACAAGTTCGCACTTCGTATTTTATTGGTAGTAAGCAGCGCTATTTTCTCTAAAGCGGCGTGATGTAGCAAACGTGTGTAGCCATTCGTTAAAGGAAATCCCTCTAGCACTTTGTTCATTATAAAATGGACTGGCCGATGATACTGGAAAGGCATTATCTTCGCAGAAGTCGTTTAGTACCATGTGACAGGTGCCTTCACCAATATAAAATTGATAGTTCCATGTGAACGCTGACAGCGCATGAACTGACGCATTAGCCTGAAGCTGCCAGCCAAGTACGTAGCCTAAATCAGATTCTGTTACACCCCATGTCGTTGGGTCTAAATTACCTTTAGAGACCTGATCAGAGATTTTAGAAAACTGAATTTGAACAATGTCGGTTCCTGTTGAATATTGCGCAAAACGGTTCCAAGGGTACTGATAAGCTAATCGCAGCATCACCTGCTTATTGAGCGTTAGATGGTTAAAATTGCCAATCAGTGATTGAAAATTACGTGGTAGTGTATCTTCTATCCCCCATGGCCCTTGATAGTTTAGTACTGTTTGCGTAAAGCCGCGGGATATAACACCAAGCGACGCATCGGCGAAGAGGGCAACCTTTGTGCGACCAAACAGCGATTGGAAGTAGGGGAAGTTGAACGTTGCACCATAACCGCCCGCACTGCTTCCACTGAGTAGCACTTTGTTGGGTGATAAATCATCGTTGTTCAGTTTTTCTTTAATCCACTGCATAACAACTAGTGCGTTGTCGTGACCACGGTGCTTTAAAGTAACTTCGGCACCAGGTAGACCTGTAACGATACCAAGCTCGTCAACGTATTGCGTGTCTTTTGAGCCTAAGTGTAGGTCGCCAGTACAGTAGGGAATGAAAACTTTTGACCAAGTTTGAAAAGGGTTCTCTTGTGTATCTTCAAATATTCCGCCTGAAATAAATGGCGTATTTTCGATTACGGCTGATGGGTTATAAGCGGCTCGCGACATCGGGTTATCGTCAAATTCGAGCTGCATTGACGCTAAGCAAGTGGCACTGTCCCAGCAGGCGCCGCCACCATTAAAGTAGATAAGTAGGTTATCACTTTCTCCTTGTTCGAAATAAAACGAGAATGGATTGGGTGCTAACCCCTCTGGTCCCGGTAAAGCAGGAAGAGAACATGATGGGTAAACGGTTTTTTCAACGCCGCCAGGTACTGATACCACCACCTCATTTTCAGGAGTGATTTGCTCCCATTGTGCAAAGGCATTATGGGCACAGAAACTCAGTGCCATTACAGCAAAGTAGCGAAAACGTTTAGCGTAAGAATGCATAAACAATTCCTTTTGACATAGATAAACATGGTTTGAATAGTAAGTTTGATTCGGCTGTTATGAGAAAATTGAACTTCCTGAAACTTTCTCAATCGATCTCATTAGCGCGTAACTAAGACAATTCATAGCGAGCGCTATACATTCATGATCGTGAATTGCGCCACGAACTGTGGCTATAGCCTACGCACTAGGTTATAGCATTTATCCACTCTGTCTAGCGTTGATGTAGCGTTTTAAAGCATTGAATAAACATATTTTTACGACTAATCGCTTTAACTAAAATACTTCTGGGTTAAAATATAGCTAAATCGATTACAAGGAGTCTTACATGGCCGTTCACGAAATTACCCACCCGCTTATTGCGCACAAACTAGGGCTTATGCGATACGCTAAAATTAGCAGCAAAGACTTTCGCGAGCTTGCCTCTGAAGTAGGGAACCTTCTGACTTATGAAGCAACGCGAACACTGCCTACGGAAAGAGCGACGATTAAAAGCTGGTCGGGGGATGAGGTAGAAGTAAGACAAATTAAAGGTAAGAAAATAACTGTTGTCCCTATTCTTCGTGCTGGCTTAGGTATGCTTGAAGGCGTATTGGAACTTATTCCAAATGCGAAGATAAGTGTAGTAGGTCTATACCGTGATGAAGATACACTACAGCCAGTTGCCTATTTTGACAAGGTAGTAAAAAACATTGATGAACGTACCGCACTGATTGTTGACCCAATGCTGGCAACAGGCGGTACCTTGATTGCAACAATCGACCTTCTGAAAAAGAAAGGCTGTCGAAGAATAATGGGACTATTCCTTGTTGCTGCGCCTGAAGGCATTAAAGCTGTTGTTGAAGCCCATCCGGATGTTGATATCTTTACCGCCGCAATCGATGATAGATTGAATGAAAAGGGTTATATATTGCCAGGATTAGGCGATGCTGGGGACAAGATCTTCGGAACGCGGTAACAGAAAAAGCGACTTAACATTAAGTCGTGTTGTATTTTTTAAATAAAACTCACATCAAACGTTAATATTTTTAAGTTAAACGTTTAAGAAGGTGTTACAATCGAAGGGTAGTAACAACGAATGTTTATGGCCCTTCGACACGCAATATGGGGTAACAAGCTTCGTTAAATGAGTTAATTATTAATGAACAAAACAAAACTTACCCTTAAAGACGTTGCGGAACAGCTGGGCGTTTCAACTGCAACTATTTCAAATGCATTTAACCGCCCAGACCAATTATCAAAAACAAAACGCGAAGAGATTTTAGCGCAGTGTAAGAAGATTGGTTATAGCGGCCCTAATAAAGCTGCGCAGATTCTAAGAAAAGGCACGTCAAACATTGTAGCTTTGGTGTTGGCCGACAGCATTTCATATATGGTAAGTGATCCCGTCGCCAGTACTTTTATCAAAGGCGTTTCTTCTACCCTCCAAGAGAATGGTAAGCACTTGTTACTTTACGCAGGAGACTCTGACAGCATTCTTGACGTTGTTGATTTTGTTGATGGATTCATTTGTTACGGGCAGCCTCGTAATAGCAATCTGGTAAGTGAGTTAGCGGTATCGCCTAAACCCGTAGTTACGGTTGATTTTGACATTGAAGATAAGCCGTCTATTAATATTGATAATGAGGAAGCAGCGTATCGCGTCGCATCTCATGCACTAAACGAAGGTGATAACGTGGCAATTTTTGGCCTTCGTCTTATAGATTCGCCTTCGACATGTCGTATTTATGATAACCCATTGATAGATGTAGATAGCTCAATTGCCCACCGTAGGCTTGACGGTTATTTGAGGGCTGCAACAGAAAAGAGTATATCAGTCAGCAATGAGCGTATTTGGCACCTTCCAGAAAGTGATCGACACTTCGCGAGGCAGGCGGCTAAAGAGGTATTGACTAGCTCGCCCAGACCTAATGTTGTTTTATGTATGAGTGATATTATAGCGTTGGAGTTATTACACTTGGCATTAGAAATGGGAATAAAGGTGCCAGAAGAACTCAAAATAACAGGTTTTGATGGTATTGAAGAAGCTGAGCGGACCCGACCGCGCCTTACTACCGTTTGCCAATCGAGCAGTGAGAAAGGAGTAGAGGCAACAAAAGCACTACTTAATCAAGTAACAGCAAAGAGTACGCTGCCTTTTGAATTGCAAGTTGGAGATACTGTATAGACTGAGCCTTAGGGCTCAGCCCGCTCTAAATAAGGTTGATTGCTTATCAAAGTTTAACGAACAGCGATTAAAAAATGCGGCAAGTTTCTTTTCTTCGAAAAGATCGCCGCTTTCCTTCAAAGAAGCGGGCTGATTGAGTGCCGGTGGCGGGTAAATACCATATCCAGACAACAAACAATGCCATGACGTAGTGCTGAAATGTTGACCGATACCCTGACGTTTTATTTCCTCGACAATATCCCCTTTTCTGTACCACACATCAAGTAAACTAAGCAGTGACTCGGATAGCTTCATATTAGCTCTGTTGTCTCTCCAATAGTCACTGTCGTTGCGCCCATTTAGCTTGTAATGACACACGATATAGTCTCTGACGCGTTCAAAGCGTTCTGAAACTTCCTGATTAAATATCTGTCTCTGTTGAGCACTTGTCGCGCCAAAGGAATAGTTGTCCGCGAAAAGCTCGATGCTCGTTTGAACTAGGTGTAGTGCCGTAGCTTCTAAAGGTTCAATAAAACCTTGCGACAAACCCAGAGCAAGACAATTTTTCTCCCAGTGCCTTTCACATTGACCTACGCGCATAGACAAGTGCTTTGCTTCAACATTGGTATTTTCCATCCCCAATGCGCGTCGCAATTCACATTCTGCAGCGTCTTTCTCTTGGTACTGCTTGCTATACACATACCCGTTTCCCGTGCGGTTGCGAAGCGGTATCTGCCAACGCCAACCGTTCGACATGGCTACCGATTCAGTTTCAACTGGTAAATTAGCGCATGCAGGAGTAGGCAAAACAACGGCCGAGTCATTAAACAGGTTATCACTAAAGTCCCTAAACGGTACGCCTAGCGTCTTTTGTAAAAGGAGCCCTGAAAACCCCGTGCAATCTATGAACAGGTCTCCTGCAAATTTTTGTCCGTCTTGACAAACGAGATGTGAAATGTCGCCAGATGATGTGGTATGCACCGATTCAATATTACCAATAACGTGAGATACGCCTTTTGATTTAGCGCGCTCACGTAAGAATCGCCCAAGTTTGAGAGAGTCAAAGTGGTAGCCGTATTCTATGTCGAAGGGAAAATTATGTGAGGGGAGAGGAGCAAGCTTTTTCTTTGCTAAATAACCCGCCAGGAGAAACTTATCGGGCTGAGTTTCAACATCAAGCCCCAGTCTTCTGGTTAAGGCGTTAACGTGAAATGCCCGTTCGCTAAAAATATCTAGCTGGCTAATAAAAGGGTGAGAGTAGCTGTGTGAATTATTGCCACTCCATCCCGTGAATTTGATATTGACTTTATACGTGGCTTGGCACTCTTCCATCCAGTCATACTCAGGAATATTAAGGGTCTGAAAGAATCGCTTGAGAGTTGGCGTTGAGCCCTCGCCTACGCCTATTGTGCCAATGTCTTCCGATTCTATGAGTGTAATGGTGACAGCTTGATTAGCCCAGCGATGCGCTAAGAGGTTGGCAGCCATCCAACCTGCTGTGCCGCCCCCAGCAATCACAATGCGGTGTGGTGTTGTCATTAAAGGCTCTGTAATAAACGAAGGATGAAAATAAAACAATGTCAGAGATGCGCATTACTGCCACACTTTACATGGCAGTAATGCAAGGCACGTATCCACTGTCTAAAGATGCGTGCCATTATTTGCGTACGTTCAACAGGGATGAACCCTTTTAATAGAACGAATAGTTAAGGTTTAACATATAAGAAGGACCAAACTCGCGGCGAAGCGTAACAATGCCCGCATCATCAATGGTTTCTTCTTTCTCATCAGTAAGGTTGACGCCTTGTAACGACACTCTTAGCCCTTCTAAATACTCAATTCCACTATCTGCAAAATCGTAGCTGATTTGAGCATCTACTTGGGTAACGGCGTTACGAGTTGCTGGCTCAATTTTGTTTGAACCACCACGCTGATATGTAAGGAACTCAGAACGATCGGTTGCCGCAACCCTAATCTCGAAGCCGTTCATCTCATAGTACGCTGTAACGCTGTACGTATTGTCTGATTGGCCTGGAATGGCTGTGCCATCTTCAAGCTCTGCATCTAGGATTGTTGCAGAAGCGGCAATACCGAATCCATCCAGAGAGTCAGTAAGCATTCTCAAAGGAACATTGGCCGTTAGCTCAACCCCTTTCATTTCACCTTTTAGGCCATCCTCGAAGAACGAATAGAAGCCTTGGTCTGGTGGTGTAACTAAATCGCCCACTTCGTAAGGCGTGTCTTGCGGGCCGTAGTTACCAGCAACGTCTACGATTCTGTCATGGAATCCAGGAATGAAGTAATTAGCACCGTCATTGGTTGCGTCATTCGTGAAATCAATAAGCTGGTTACCGTCGCGGGTCCAATTAACCAAATCTTTATAGAAAAGCGCAATCGAAACATAGCCTTCTTCATCGAAGTAATTTTCAAATGAAATGTCAAAGTTGTTGGCTTCTAACGGACGAAGCGTTGGGTTACCTGTAAATTTAGACCAAGGGGAGCCAAACTCTCTCACCGCTGCCTCAGAATTTTCTGTGGCAATCAGCTCAATATTTTGATCAAACTTAACAAAGCCTGATGCTTTCATTTGATCGATACGCGCTCGACTAATGGTTTTCGATGCCGCCAAACGCAAGTAACGATTCTCATTAAGTTCGACACTTACGTTCAGGCTAGGTAGGAAGTGAGAGTAATCATCGCCATCCGTAATAATACAGTCCGCATCAACCACTTGGTTGCCATCGTCGTCACAAACGGCAAAGTTCGGGCCTACAATACCAATGAAACCCGTTGAGCTTTGGTCCGTTTGTACATATTGTGCACCCACGTTGCCTTTTACATTGAAACCTTGGACTTCAGTCTCAAAGTCTAGCTGGGCGTATAATGTAGTTACTTCTTCATCAATGGTGTAGGTATCGCCTAAACGATCGGGCTCTAGAAGCCCTGCATCATTGAGCGTATATTCGCCATCGTTGTAAGGGGCAAAGCCGTCGTAGGCTACAACGTAACCCATGCCAGCCCAGGTTAAGTCAGCTAAGCCGTTGTACAGATACTGCTCAGGGATCGCTTCAGAAAATGGATAAGATGATGCGGTTGCGAAGAAACCTTTGTTATCTTTTGCTTTGTATCGGTCGCTATAGTTTACGCCGGCCGTAAAAGTGTTAAATATTCCCCAGTCTACATAGCCTATAGCCTCGAAGCGAATTGTGGTCAGTTCTTCTTCAAAATCGGCAAAGTTCAGGAAGCCATCTTGAGCGTTGAAATAGCTGTAGGGTTGGCCATTAGCCTGTAAAGCATCGGTGGTGAACTGATCAGCAATGTTAGCCATACCGCCACCCCAAACTTGAGGGCCAGCCAACTGAAGCAAGTCTGGGTCAGAAAAAGCGTCAAGACCGCTGCTGTCGGTAAAGAAAATACCGTCCGTACTCATTTGGAACTGACGTGAACCCAGCTGCCCCTCACCAAGCGCACCAGACCGAGCTAAACCAGCGTATGATTCACCACGCAAGTCGCGTTTGTTCGATTCACTGTCTGCCACGTCTAGTGTGAGTGACCACTCATCGGTTATGTCGTATTTGATATTTAAACCGAAGGTTTGAAGCTCGCCATCTTTTTGCGCGGGATCTGTACGCAGTACTGGATTCACGTTAACTTGCGTGCCCGAGTTGTTAATGCCTGTACCGCTTACATTTGCCGCAGCGAAGGGTTCGATGAAACCGCGAATCACACCTGAGTCGGAATAATCAATATCTAGCGCATCAAAAACAATGTCTAGTCTATCGGTGGGACGCCATTGAAGAATGGCTGAAATCGTGTCGCGTTCTAGCACGCGGCTAATGGCCTGAGTGTCTAAACCAAATGGAAGCACCTTACCATCGTCATTCTCACCATATCCCCAAACACCGTATTTTCTCTCGTTTCTGGGGGATTCCGTTGATGCAATGGCAAGCGCGAGACCTACCGTGTCATCTGCAAACTTTTCTACGAAGGATAGGGCAAAACGATTGCCGCTATTATCAAACTCGGGGTTATCCGAATCATTGCCACCCAACTCATAAACACCAGTGACGGTAAGCGTTTCTTGAGCTGCGAGCGGGCGTACTGTTTGAAGGTCAACGGTACCGCCAATACCTTGGACAATCAGCGAAGCGTCAGAGGTTTTGTAAATTGTGGCACCAGTCATGATTTCAGCAGGGTATAAGTCGTACTCTACGCCACGGTTATCACCAATGCCGATCAGCTCTCGTCCGTTCAACGAGGTGCCGGTGAAGTCTTCTTTAAAACCACGTACAGAAATACCAGACGTTCTTCCACCCACACGCTCACCTGAAAGACCGGGCAAGCGGGCGAGTGATTCTGCGATTGATGAGTCTGGAAGTTTACCGATGTCTTCCGCGGAAATGGCCTCAACGATAGAATCGTTGTCCATTTTAACCGCTTGTGCCCGCATTAAAGAGCCTCGGATACCGGAAACTTGAATAACTTCTACTTTTTCGTCATCAGGTGTGTCTTGTGCTACAACTGTTCCGCTGTTAAGTGCAGCAGCAATCGAAATAGCAATTAAAGCCGGTTTAAACGTACTGGTGTGTTTCATGGGTGATACCTTGCTGAGTGCGTTAAAAAAAGGTTTATTATTTACATCCTCTTAACAGTAGTATCAGTTTTAAAAAGGCGCAAGTGCTTTTCTTAATTGTTTAAGTAAAATTTTTTAAGAAAAACTCTATAGTTATGATGTAAATTAATTTATTCTCAGCCTTAATGCTTTTTGTTGATGTTGGAATGTGCTGAACGAGCTTGGGTGACACTGATTAGTCGAAAGTGGAGAAGAGAGCGAGAGAAATTTGATTGTCGTGTTTAACTCCTTTTTGGAAGGAAAGCGGGCAATAAATGTTAGAGCCCGCAACATTTAAAATACTCAGTGACCACTGACCTTTTTATGGGTTACTTAATGTTGGGATTCAGTCCCAAACCAGTTCTTTAAAATGCTTTCTACACATTGACTCATAGGTGTCGTTGCCGCCAATTTGAACTTGGTCACCATTTTTTACAGCGTTTCCGTTTTCATCTAAGCGGACGACGAAACTTGCTTTTTTACCGCAATGGCAAACAGTTTTTAGTTCGGATAGCTTATCTGCCCAAGCCAGCAAATAGTGACTGCCTTCAAAGGTTTCACCCAAAAAGTCGGTACGTAAGCCATAAGCAAGTACCGGCACATCGAGTTCATCAACTACATCTACTAGCTGCTTTACTTGTGCTTTCGTTAAGAATTGTGCTTCGTCAATAAATATGCAGTCGGGCTTCAACGCTTCACAGTCTCTGCAAATTGAGGCAAATAGATCATCGCCTTTTGCATATAGCTTGGCATCGGCTTGCAAGCCGATACGAGACGTGACTTTTCCTACGCCGTATCGATCATCAAGCGCTGCAGTATAAATGACGGAATGCATGCCGCGTTCACGGTAGTTATAAGCCGATTGAAGTAATGAGGTAGACTTCCCTGCATTCATTGCAGAGTAATAAAAATAAAGTTGAGCCATGGTGATTAATAGTTTTCGTTATACCAAGAGATAAGGTCGCTGGCATTCATAGGCTTAGCAAAATAAAAACCTTGCAGGTAATCGGTTCCCAGTGAAGCAAGGTGTTGTTTTTGCTCCTCTGTCTCGATCCCTTCTGCAATAGTTTTACAGCCAAACTCTTTTGCCATTAAAAGTGTTGCTCTTATTATGGTATCACTCTCTTCAGAGCTATTCTGTACAAAAGAGCGGTCAATTTTAATAAAATCGCAGGGCATAGATTGTAGGCGGCTTAACGATGAGTAACCAGTGCCAAAATCATCAATAGAGACCTTAATGCCTCGAGCCACGAGTTCATTGACTTTTACGCTCACCACTTCTTTATTGCTCGCGAAAACACTCTCGGTAATCTCTAGATGTAATCGCTCAGATGAAATCTGAGTAGATTTAAGTGTATTGTCTAGCGTTTTTAAAAAACTATCATCAAGAAGTTGAGAAACTGACACGTTAATAGATATTGCAAGGCCTTGTTTAAACTGCCAGTGGGATAGGTCTATGAGTGCGCGATTCAATACCCATGCTCCTATTTCAGGCATGAGCCCGCCGCGCTCGGCTAAGGGAATAAACACAGCAGGTGAAATATGCTCGTCATCTAACTTCCATCTAAGTAAGGCTTCCACAGAAGAGAGAGTATTTGAATTGACGTCGATTATTGGTTGATAAAATACGGTAAACTCGCCATTGTCTATTGCACCGCGAAGTCGCTCGCAAAGTTGCTGCTCTCGCTTTATATCCTTGTGAAGTGCTTCGCTGAAAACGCCTACAGAGCCACGCTGCTGGCGTTTTTGATCGTACATGGTCAAATCCGCCTGCTGAATCAGATCAACAGCCGTTTCGCCATGTTCAGGAAACATAGCGATGCCAATCGTAGCATCAAGGGTGATTTGGTTATCGTTAGCAATTATCGGAATGGTGATACCGCTGCGCATTGCATGGGCCACCGCTTTAGCCGTGTCGATGTTAGCGTAGGGAATAACTGAGACAAATTCATCGCCGCCCCACCTTCCAAGATGGTTTTCCTCTGTGTAGTTACGTAACCTGTTTGCAATTTCGGCTAGTACAATGTCACCGATCTTATGGCCTAAACTATCGTTTACCTGCTTAAACCCATCTAAGTCGATGAATAAGAGTGCCAATGAGTTATCAAGCGCGCGGGTAGTGTCGAGTAAGTTATTCAGGTATTTTAAAAATCCATTTCGATTGAGTAAATTAGTTAACGGGTCTCTATTGGATAGTCGGTAAAGTTCAGCGGTTCGTCGTTCAACTTCGGCTTCAAGATTTGCATTTGACGCATCAAGTTTTTCGTTAGACGCTACAAGCAGTTGATTTACTTTTTCTGTTTCACTACGTTCAACCTTCATTTGTTCCACTAAGCTATTGTTTTTTGCTTTAAGGTGAAGCGTACTTATAAAAAAACTGTTGTAACGAAACGCACTCATAAAGATACCAAACCAAAAAACTAGGCCCAGAATACCTAAAATAAAAAAATCGCCTTGCTCGTCGAATATTGCGCACAATGACATGGGCACTAAAAGCGCTGTTGAATAAAACCCTGCAAGGTTTTTATCTGGTGATAGCACTGTTCCTGCGCCTCCAGCCATGGCTGCAAGTACCACCATAGTTGCCGCAAGCTCAATGGTGGCCATGGTCTGATAAAAAAGGACAGAATAAAGCGCCCAAATCGTTCCAGTAACATAGAGACCAACGGAAAATCGTATTAACGCGGGGCGAGGATTATAGGGCTTTCCGGCTAACTTGACGCGCCAGTAAAGAGAGTCCATCAGGCGGGCTACACAAACGCTAACCATAGCAGCCCACACTTGTAGCTTGTGTGTGAACGTCGATGGGTCAACGTTATCAAAGAAGAAAACGAGCCCCGAAAAGGCGAAAACAGTCATTAAAAAGCCGATAAAGCTGTTGCCTATCAGCATGTCAGTTGTGTCTCTCTCTATTTCAATCTTCGAGATAAAGTCGTTTTGTATACTCAACCTGTTGAAACCTATAAGTAATGCGTATGGTGCACATAATGCGGGTCAGAGAATGTAGATACCCCTTCAGTACAATTATTAACTATCTTCTATTTGGGCCTAATGATATTTAGCCTACAAACTTGGCTCCTTTATGGAACACTAGCGTGCCTTTTTTACAGCGTTAAAAATTTAACTTTAGAAACAATGGGTTATAATTTCTCTTTTTTTTAAACTGCATGTGGACAGCCTAAAAAATGTACATCAAAGACCAAAAGGTCTCAACACCACAGTAGTTAACCATAGCAATATAGTATGCCTTTCGTCATATAGCTTTAAATAAAACTAAAGTTCATACGATAAACGTTGCCGGTAAATTAATAGCTAATTTTGCACTTTATAAATTATATTTCACTACGATTAAATTAACTTAATCGATATTTTTTACTCAGCCAAATCATCGAAAAAAGTCCTTGGCTCTTCATTCCCTTAAAATTGTTAACATCTGGAGTATTCGCACTAAAGTCTATAAAAAATTATTTCACAGGATGTTTACAATGTTGTTTTTTTGTTATAGATTCTTAATCGATTAAGCTTGTTGTGTTGTCATCCACCCTAGTAGTCTAGGGAAATAGGTTACTTAGGATTTAACAACTCCAACACATTGCCGGAGAAAAACATGAAAAAACATCACACACTCAACGCACTGACTCTTGCCGTTTGCACTGCGCTTTCTGGAGCGGCTGTCGCTCAAGAAGCTGCGACATCGGACGCTGACAAAAAGTCGAAAGAAAAGTTTGAACAAATCGTTGTGACTGCTGCACCTGGTGGCGCAACTATGCAAGAAGCAAGTGTTTCTGTAAGCGCGTTTGACGAGGAAGACATTGTTAAACTTGCACCACGTTCTACCGCTGAGGTTTTCCGTGCGCTGCCTGGTATTCGTGCTGAATCATCTGGTGGTGGCGGTAATGCAAACATAACTATTCGCGGTATTCCACTTGCTACAGGTGGCTCAAAGTTCCTGCAACTACATGAAGATGGCCTACCTGTGTTGGAATACGGTGACATCAACTTCGGTAATGCAGACAACTTCTTACGCTACGACTGGTCTGTAGCTAATGTAGAAGCTGTACGTGGTGGTTCAGCGTCAACGTTTGCAAGTAACTCGCCTGGCGGCGTAATCAACATGATTAGCAACACTGGTGAAGTAGCTGGTGGTGCTATCGGTACATCGTTCGGTGTTGACTATGAAGAGTTTCGTTTAGATTTCCGCTACGGTGGCGAAATCACTGATGACCTATATTACCATATTGCAGGTTTCGCTCGTGGCGGTGAAGGTCCTCGTGAAACTGGTTACAATGGTGACCAAGGCGGTCAGGTTAAATTTAATATCACGAAGATGCTAGACAACGGTCACATTCGCTTCTTCTACAAGAACTTAGATGACAAAGTGTCGACGTACCTACCTTCACCAGTACTAGTTAAAGGTGATGGCGAATATGGCCCAGTTCCAGGCTACGATGCAAGCTCGCAAGCATTGAATTCAGCGTACAATACGAATATTTCTACTTTCGACAGCTTCGGCAATCCGGAAAACCGTGACGTTCGCGACGGCATCGAGTCAAAAGTAAACTCATTTGGTGTAGAAGTAGACTTGGAAGTGGCTGAGAACTTGTTCTTATTAAACAAATTCCGTATTTCAGACATTTCTGGTGGCTTCATCGCACCGTTCACTGATGGTTTCCCTGCAGGCCCAGGTGATGTTTCAAACTTTGCTTCAGCACTTTGCGCTGGTGCAACCGACGGTGATGGCAATGCGCTAAATTGTGACAGCACAAGCGTAGTATTAGCCAACGGCCCTGGCGCAGGTGAAGTGTATACGGGTCAAGCATTTACAAATCTTCAGTTTGACACGCGAATTAACGACCTTGGCAACATGATCAACGATTTCAGCTTGCGTAAAGAGTTTGATAACGGTATCGACCTAACAGTAGGTTACTACTACTCAAATCAAGACATCGCTACAAGCTGGTCAAGCTGGCAGACGTTTATTCAAACACTTGATGGTGACAACTCTCAGTTGCTTACTATTACAGATGCAGACGGTGTTGAGCTAGTGTCTGATGGTCTTCTATCAGCAAGCTTCCTTTCTTGGGAATGGGACCTTAACTACGTGACCAAAGCACCTTATATGAACGTTGGCTTTGAGTTATCGGACAACATTTTAATTGATGCGTCGGTACGTCACGATACCACAGAAGCTTCTGGCGAGCTTATTAGCTCTTGCTGTGGTGGTAATGCTGACTTCGACCTAAACGGTAACGGTGTAATTGAGCAAATTGAAGATGCTTCTGCAACTAATAGCGGCTTTATCCGCGGTGGTGTAATCAACCTAAACCGTGCTGGTGCGGCGTCTCAAATCGTAGATTACAGTGCAAACAACACGTCTTACTCAATTGGTGGCTCATACCTACTGAGCGATAGCCAAACGTTCTTCGCTCGTTACTCTAAAGGTGGCCGTGCCATTGCTGACCGCCTACTTCAAATTGGCGGTACGTTGAACGCGGATGGTAGCCTAACAAGCACAACTTCAGGTTACGACACTACCAAGCAGTTCGAAATTGGTTATAAGTACGGTACTAAAGACCTAATGGTTAACGCTACTTTGTTTGATACTGTTACTGAAGATACGCAAGCAGAAGTAACAAGTGGTCTAACTTTCATGCGTGAATACGAAGCAACTGGTCTTGAGCTAGAAGGTCGTTGGAATGCAACTGACAACTTTGTGATGTCAGGTAACTTAACATGGACTGACGCTGAGATTAGTGACGACGTTAATAACCCTGCATTGGTTGGTAACACGCCTCGCCGTCAAGCGGATTGGATTTGGACAATTACGCCTGAGTACGTAACTGACACTTGGTCTGTTGGCGCTTCACTACAAGGCTCTACTGAGTACTTCGTGCAAGACAATAATGACCTGAAGCAAGATGGCTACACGCTTGTAAACTTATTTGCTACCTACTGGGTTAACGATCAGTTCTCAGTGTCACTTAACATGAACAATGCAACTGATGAGTTCATAATTACTGAGTCAGAAGAAGGTTCTGCGGCAGTGGGTAGTTATGTTCGAGCGCGTCCTCTTAACGGTCGTACAACAGTGCTTTCTCTAAAGTATATGTTTGACTAATAACACGTGTTTTAACGGGAAAGCACGTTAGCGTATACACAATAGTGAAACGCCCACTTCTCGAAGTGGGCGTTTTTTTAGTTTTGTTGTTGGCTTGAAAGTGCGAGCTCCCTTGCAATAGCTTCTGATAAATCGCCAATTAAGTGACTATGTTTTTTGTGTATTACATGCACAATCTTATGTTCGACGAGGGGGAATAAACTCTATTCCTGACCGTCTAAAAATGTCTTCTTCAGCGTAATCACTTGGCATTATCGCGTAATCAAAGCGCCCGCTGAGCAGCAGATCGATAACATGATGGAAGTCATCAAATTCAAATATATTGGCTTTTAACGCACGGGATTGCTTACCCATATTAACGAAAAAACGTGTGGTAGCTGCTATGGCGTTGTCAGGGTTTTCAATTACATCCTTACTACATTTCGCTCCCCTGATACAAAGCAGAAAAGATGCGCCATGAGAAAGCGCGGGAGGAACAATCACGATATTGTTATCATGCTGAGCAACAACATCAAAACGAACGACGTCTGCATCCGTCATACCTTGAGCTAGAAGCCGCAGGCCGCGCTCCCCTCCAACTTTTTCGAAAGTTACTTCGATTCCAATACTGCGATAAGCCCGTTCAATCAGAGGTTTATAAAAATTATTTACGCGAGGATGATTTAACTCACCAATGACAAAATGCGAACCCTCGTGTTCCGCAACAACGTTGAGCGGTGAGACTAGAAGTGTAATGAAAAGAGGAAAAAGTTTCTTAGCGTTTAAAGCAGGAAACTTACACTTTCTTTTCACCGCGCGATCCCTTTAGCGATTATCCTATTAACTTAATGGTAGAGCACAAAACGAACAATGAAAAGAAATGGCAAGTAACATAAAAAAAGCCCCGTCTACTGACGGGGCTTTATATTCATTAAGCTTTCAGCTAAATGCTTATGCGGCGTTTTGACCGCCATCAATAGCTTTGAGCGTTTGTGACGCAGGAACAAGTTCCATATCAAATGTGTACTCGTCTACGCGAACTGCTAGCTTACGCTTCTCGTTGTAGTCGTGAAGCTTAGCGGCTTCATCAGCAGTTACAACGCCTTTCTCTTGTAGCTTGTTAAGTGCGTGCTCGAAAGAAATAAACGGTACAACAGGCTCTTTGCGAAGTGCTTTTTGCACTTTACCAAGAAGATGCGCTACCGCGTGCTTCGCTTTAAACGCTTGCTCGTTGATATCGTTACCATCTCCGGGCGTAACGCGAACAAGGTGAGTAAGCTGCTCTTTCACGCTGTTATCTTGCATAGACGCGATAGAAAGCTCACGCACTAGGTCATCGCTGATACCCGCAACACTGTTGGTGTAGGTATTTGTAAGAAGACGCATTAAGCCACGTGTCGCCGTGTTCGGGAAATTGTTGATAAAGTTAACAATTGCCTGGTCAGCTTGCTGTAAAGACCACTGCATTGCGTATTCAAAGTATGGAAGCGCAAGCTTTCTATCTTCGATACGCTGCTCGTAGAAACGAATTGCTGCCATCGCACCGTACAGGTAGCTCATTACGTCACCTAGACGCGCTGATAGAAGCTCAGCTTTCTTAAGGTCCCCGCCTAGTACCGCGAGAGAAAGGTCGGCCAGTGGCGCTAGTTTTGCTGAGATGCTGTTTACACGCTTCTCGTATTTACGAACTTCAGGTAATGCAGACTCGCTTTCACGTAAGAAAGGAAGATAGCCTTTACCTAAGCTGCGGAACGCATTTTTAACGCTGAAACCAACGGTCTTGCGAAGTACCTTGTTGAATTCTGCATCCGCAGAACTTTCGTTACTGTGGATTAGATCAACCATATCTTTCAGGTAAGGGTGACAACGCATTGCACCTTGGCCAAAAATCATTAGGTTACGAGTAAGAATATTCGCGCCCTCTACCGTGATTGCGATAGGAAGTGCAGCATAACCACCTGCTAATGTATTCTGAGGACCGCGCTGAATCGCTTTACCTGCCTGGATATCCATTGCAGAATTCATAACGTCACGACCAAGTTCGGTCATGTGATACTTCGCAATTGCCGTTACCACTGACGGCTTCACGCCAAGGCCTAGACCTTCAGTTGTTAGAACACGCATCGCTTCAAGTAAGAATGTCTTGCCTGCGATGTCTGCCATTTTCTCTTGAATACCTTCGAAGCGACCAATTGGTAGACCAAACTGCTCACGTACGAACGAATATTCAACTGTGCCTTTAAATGCAGATTGTGCTGTAGCCACACCCATCGCTGGAAGAGAAATACCGCGACCCGCGCCTAGGCAGCTAACTAGCATCTGCCAGCCACGACCAATGTTCTTTTGACCACCAATGATGAAGTCCATTGGGATGAATACGTCTTGACCACGAGTAGTACCGTTGTAGAAACGAACGCCCATTGGGTCATGACGATTACCAAGCTCAACACCTGGGTGCGACTTAGGAAGAAGGGCACAAGTGATGCCTAACTCTAGTTTGTCGCCAAGTAGTTGGTCTGGATCGAATACTTTAAATGCTAGACCAAGTACAGTTGCAATCGGCGCAAGCGTAATATAACGCTTGTCCCAGCTAACGCGTAAACCAAGAACTTCTTCGCCGTTATATTCGCCTTTAGTAACGATGGCCGCGTCAGGAATAGCACCTGCGTCTGAACCTGCTTCTGGGCTTGTTAGCGCGAAACAAGGGATGTCGCGACCGTCCGCTAGGCGAGGTAGCCAGTAGTCTTGCTGCTCGTTTGTACCATAGTGCATTAGAAGCTCACCTGGGCCTAACGAGTTAGGTACCATAACTGTTACCGCGATTGCACCACTTTTAGCTGCAATGGTTGCTACGATAGTTGAGTTTGCATACGGACTAAACTCAAGACCGCCAAATTTCTTTGGAATGATCATTGAGAAGAAACGATTCTTACCAAGGAAGTCTAACACTTCTTGAGGAATGTGTTTGCCGTTGCCAAGCTCGAAATCATCGATCATGTTCAGCAATTCAGTTACTGGACCATCCATGAATGCTTGCTCATCCGCGCTCAGTTTCGCCTGAGGGATGTCGCGTAGCGCTTGCATGTCAGGCTTACCCTGATAGATAGACGATTCAATCCACACGTCACCCGCATCTAGGGCTTCTTGTTCTGTGATTGAAATTGGGGGTAATACTTTCTTTAAGCTAGTTCTGATACTCATAATAACTCATCCGCTCATCTGACCAGTTGTTTTAGTTAATACTACACCTTATTTTGAAAAGATCAAATTTTCTGACAACATGCTGATTTATCTGTAATTAATATTTACTACTACGCCTTTTTTGTACGAAATTTTGAAACAAACGTTTAACATTACTCAAATTTAATGGTCGAAAAATGTACAAGGTTGGGCGTTCGGGACAGATAAACCGATAAGTGACCGTTATCGAACCTTAATTTTCGTGAAGCGCGTTTTATTTATCCTCATTGTCTTTTATAGTTAGCGCTCTTTAACAAGGAGAAGTAAAAAATGCGTAGTCTTTCACAATCTTTCGCTAAAGCTGTTATTGGTAGTGCGGCCATAGCGAGCTTAGTTTTCTCTGAGCTAGCCGTAGCAAATGGGTACGCGGTGGCGAATATTGGATATGGAAATGTAGATACTGAAGTAGATAGTGAAGCCGACGTCAGCTACTCCGCTGCGCTAGGGTACCAGTTCCATCGTCAGTGGTATGTGGAAGGGGGATACATCTCTCTAATTGATACGGACAATGATGAACAATCAATTTCATCGAAAGGCCCATATTTGGCGCTACTAGGAAAAGCAAGTAGTCAAAAGGGCGAACTTTATTACAAAGTAGGTGTAGCAAGCGTTGACATCGAACATGCGTCTATAGAAAGTTCTGCTTGTGGTAGTGATGCTGTCATTTGCGGTTATGATGACACTATTATCGCTGGACTTGCTGGTTTGGGTTTTGACTATTATCTTGGCCTGCAGTCAATGGTTCGTGTGGAATATACCTATTTTGGTGGTAAAGATGATTTCTCAGCTCACATCGTCAACCTTGGGTTTCGCTACCACTTCTAAATATGCAGTAAGCTTGAGAGCGGTAAGTAACGTTTAGGCTGTTCTTTGCCGCCCCTTAATACATGAAATGTTTTTCTATACAGCATGATTAATTGGATGTTTTTTCAACGGATAGAAAAGAACTAGAGATATATTTCAATCCAAAACCCGTTTGCAGATGTAAAAATAAGTAAATTCACAACTATGGATTTACAATGAAAAACGAATTAGACAGCAAGTTCTTACTTCAGGTTTTCGATAAGATTCGCCAACATGGCGCGAAAGAAAACGAGCAGTATAAGCTTAACGGGATAACTGCGTTTACTGACCACGACGGATACACGCTGTACATCGAAGACGTTAACGTGAAGCTTCAGTTTGGCTTTCATAACCAGTATCGCTTTGATTATGATTCTAAAGAACAGTATGAGTCTTTTGAAAAGAAACTAAAGCAAATCGATAAAGAATATTGAGTTACAGTTTCATTTATTCTTGCTTCATCAGTTGACAGGTGATGATAAAATAAATGTAAAGACCAAGTGGTGGTATTTAGCGAATAATATAACTCTGTCACCGCTTGCGTTATGCTTGGCGTCACTTCGTTTATTGTACACTCTGTAGTGATCAACTAGCCCAAGCCAAAAACCTTCTGATACAATGCCTTCCACTTCACTTCATAGGAAAGATACATTGGCGGCGGCAATTAAAGCTCCTAAGTTTAAATTGGCATTCCTCGGCCCTAAGTTCTGGCCCGTTTGGTTAGGCGTTTTCATTCTTTACACTATAACCTGGCTACCTTTGCCTGTTATTCGATTTATTGGTGGTGGTGCAGGCAAACTGATCGCGTTAGTGGTGCCAAAACGCGCGAAAGTTGCGAAGCGTAACCTAGAGCTTTGGAACCCGTCTTTGTCAGAAAGTGAAGTGAACGCACTTTACAAGGAAAACATTAGGCGAACGGGTATGGCACTGTTTGAAACCGCCATGGGGTGGTGGTGGCCTGATTGGCGAGTAAAGCGCGCTATTGAAATTGAAGGTACTGAGCACGTAGAAGCTGCCCTTGCTAAAGGCAAAGGTGTTTTTGGTATGGCGTTACACAATATGAACCTAGAGTTTGCGTGTCGCGGCATTGGCTTTTACCATCCAAGTATTGCCTTTTACAGAAAACACAACAATCCGCTGGTCGATTATCTTCAGTATCACGGGCGCAATCGCTCTAATAAGTACATGATTGATAAACGCAATGCTAAGGCACTTATCGCAGCACTTGATGATAAAGAGCTATGTTTGTACTTGCCCGACCAAGACTACGGCCCAAGACAAAGCATTTTCGTGCCATTTGGTGGCGTGGAAGAAACAGCAACCACCACAGCAACGCTAATGTTTATTAGGCGCACCAATTCTGAGCCAATGATTATCACCTCTCAATATACTAAGCGTGGATATAAGATAAAAATATATCCGCCGCTTTCTGAACTGGGCGCAATGGAAGATGTTGAGGCTTTAACACTTTTAAATCAGCACATTGACAGCGCCGTGAAAGAGCAGCCAGAGAGCTACTTATGGATGCATAAGCGTTTCAAGACGCGCCCTGAGACTAATCCAGAATCGCTTTATAAGTCATTGTAGCGTTTTTTCTAAGTTCCTCTTTATAAAACTGCGTTATTGCAGCGATTGGCTGTCATCGATAAGGAAGCCTTGTTAAAAAGGCGGGTGAAAATGCCTCAGTCATATAGGGCAAGCGTAAGTAAAAACATTATTTACGCTAAATCTCGCCGTAAGCAGTTGCTCCTGTAAAAATAGATAAATAGGATAAAGGCGTAATATAGCCGCTTCGGCTAAAATACGAATATTGGGACGAACTCGAGCAGAGATAGTAACTCCGCTCGACTTCTAGCGTGATTACAGATTGGTAGGTTATGGGACAGACGAGTTATTCAAGCTCTTCATTTTGGGCAAAGCAAATTGCTATCGCTGTGGTACTTGTTATTGCTGCGGGTGTTTTGATTTATATACTTCAGACACATGAAGAGTCACCCACACCCGCATCACAGAAAGAAGAGAAGTCTGTATCAAAAGGCCTTAGCGAGTTTTATCGTGATTTTCGTATGTCCTCAACGGATCCATTAGAAGATGAGCAGGGCGATTTTGTGCTGGATATTGCCGGTGTAGACCCTAACCTCGATAGTAAGTTAGCGAAAATGTCCAGTCAAACTCGTCCAGTTGAAAAAAACTGGACCGGTGAGCACAAATATCGCACCTTCGCAGAAGGTAATACGCTTCGCGAGGCAATTTCACAGTATGCACAGGCAGAAGGGATGCAGTTAATTTGGAACCTTGAACAGGACTTCGTCATTAAACATCAATTTCAACTGGATAACACGGTAGCGGGCTCATTAGCTAAAATTGCAAGCGCCATTGACAGCAGTTTTGAAGGTGAAGTCACAGCTTACCTGTGTGCTGAGCAGCGCTCTTTAGTTGTAACGGCAGAAGAAACAGATTTTCTTAAAAATCAATGTCGTCGAGTTCGCGGGTAGCGCGTTTATAGGCTCACTCATCGAACTTGCCAAATAATGCGTTCCAGTGTTGTGTTACTTGCTCGCGTATAACATCTAGCTCTTCACTTTGATCAGCATATTTTGTGTCTGCTAGCGTTAGGTGATGATATTGCTCTCGAAGCCGCAGGTACGCCTTTTGAAGTTTTTGTGCTGTGGGCGTATCAATAATGTTCGCGTTGGCAGCCACGTCAAAAATTCTCAGGTTATCTGGATATTCGGTCATTCCTTTTACTTTCCAGGCATAGGCTAATACAAGATATTGCGCCATAAACTCAATGTCTGTAATGCCTCCTTCACATTGTTTTAAGTCCACTTTTTCATTATCTTTAGCCAGCAGGTGTTCTCGCATTTTAATGCGCATTTTGCAGACATCTTGCGACAGTGTCTGGGGATCTCTAGATTGACTGAGAATGGAATGTCTTACCTGTGTAAAGTCTTCCAAAAGCGATGCGTCGCCGCAGATAGCTCTTGCTCTCACCAGCGCCTGGTGCTCCCATGTCCAGGCTTCCTCTACTTGGTATTTCTCGAAACCGTTTATATGACAGCACAATAGCCCAGCGTTGCCAGAAGGGCGCAAACGCAAGTCGGTTTCGTATAGCTGTCCAAACAGTGTTTTCGTATTAAGCAAGTGCATAATCCGTTGGGCCAACTTAATATAAAACTGTTGAGCCTCAATCGATTTTTTACCGTCTGTACTACTTGAACGGGGCGCGTTGTGTATAAAAACCAAATCTAAATCCGATCCATACCCCAACTCATAGCCGCCCAATTTACCGTAACCGATAACGGCAAAGCCTTTGTCATTACCCTCAAGATGCGAAGGAACGCCAAAGCGCTGTCGCATTTGCATCCATGCTGCATGTAAAACGTGTTCTAAAATAACTTCCGCTAATACGGTAAGTTTATCGCTTACGTTATTAATAGGCAGGGATTCACTGATGTCACTGGCCGCGATACGAAGCTGCTGGCAAAGCTTGAACTGCCTCAGTCCATCCATCAACATTTCAACGTCATCTTGCTCAATACGCAGCATAGTCTCGCGCAGCTCGAGCTGATATTCCTGCTTACTGGTTTGAATGTCAGTGTTTTGCTGCCCTAGATAGAGTGGGGTGAGTAGCTCATCCAGTAAGAGAGGAAATCGTCTAATTTCTTGGGCAATCCAGTCACTTCTCTCGCAAAGTCTTACCAGCTGTTTGAGTACATCTGGGTTTTCTAACAATAAATCCAAATAGGTTGTGCGCCCCGTAATGGCTTCGATCACGCCGAGCAAACGGCTTAATACTTGCGCCGTGTGATTGGGGTTCTGATTAATTAGCACATACAAAATTTCAGGCAGCAACTTATTCAGCGTGTCCTCGCCTTTTTGACCTATACGATAATTTCGTTGTTTTTCTTTGAAAGCTACAAGGATTGAGAAGATGTCATTAATGTCCTTGGATGATAGGTAAGCGCTGAAGGTTTCAGTAAATTCATCTTCTTGCAGCGAAAGACGCCATGCATCCTGACAAGCAATAAACAACTGATCTTCTTCCGAGTGGGTGTCATGAGACTCTTCAACTAGCTCATTAAAGTGACTGTGAATACGCGCCATTATGCCGTCTAAATGGGTTAAAAAGTCGCTATAGCTAGCAAAACCCATCACATCAATCAGCGCATTTTGTTGCCACGGCTCGTCGGGCAGTGTTTGAGTTTGGCGGTCTTGGCTTTGTTGTAACGTGTGCTCTACTTTTCGCAAGAACAAATAGTCTTGCTTAAGCTGCTTTGTTACGTCGCTTTCTACAATATCCAATTCGCTCAAAGCATCTAAAGTGCGAAGTAAAGACTTACTTTGTAATGCGGGCTCACGACCGCCGTGGATTAGTTGAAAACTCTGGGCAAAAAACTCGACTTCTCGAATACCGCCAGCACCCAGTTTGATATTGTTGCTTAAGCGTCGCCTGCGAATTTCGGTAGCTATGAGCTTTTTCATATTGCGCAGCGCATCAAGAGTAGTGAAATCTAGGTAACGTCTAAACGTGAATGGCTGCAAAATACTGTTCAGCCATTTTACATCGTCTGATTGGTCATCATTGATAACCCGCGCTTTGATCATGGCAAAGCGTTCCCAGTGCCTGCCTTGGTCTTGGTAATAGTCCTCTAAGGCTGCGAAATGCATTACAAGGGGGCCGGAATCTCCAAACGGACGTAAGCGCATATCAACGCGATATACTTGCCCATCGTTAGTAACTTTATTTAGTGCTTGAATAAGCTTTTGAGCCAGTTTGGTAAAAAACTGTTGATGCTCCAAGGCCTTCTTGCCGCCGCTAGTTTCGCCTTTTTCTGGGTAAGCGAATATCAAGTCAATGTCTGACGAAAAGTTGAGTTCTCGCCCACCCAGCTTGCCCATACCAAGAATGTACATGTGCATATCTTGGCTGTTGCTTTTTGGCGTTCCATATCGGTGAGCTAAGTGCTGATAAATCCAATGGTAAGCGCTAGTTATCAGCGCATCCGCCAATGCCGAGACTTGTGCAAGCGAAGTTTCTATATTCCGTTTGTTGAGCACATCTAAGAAGGTAATACGCGCCATTTCTTGATTGCGGTATTCGCGAAGTTCCTTCAATAACTCGTCTTCGCTTTTTAGTGATTCGAGCTTTGCTTTTAAAGCAGTGCTGAAGTGAGTAACAGCTGAGTCAGAATCAGTTAAATTAAACAAAGGCTCAACAACTCTGGAGATAAACGCAGGCTTTTGTACCAGTGTTTCAGCGAGGAAAGCGGAGCGAGCAAAAGCGCCTAAAAGCACTTCGCGATGGTTCTCTGCAATGACTTGATCGGTTTCGGTTAGCGCCGGTGAATCTAGCAACTGCTGCCATAATTTTTCGGCTTGCTCTAGGTTTGTCATGCTATTTTCGTTGTCTATTGGCATAATGCTCGCGTCTTAAGAGAAATCGATCGTGTAAAATAATGAATACTCTCATTTTTATTAAGGGTATTCATAGCCTGCTGAGTTTCATCGTTTTGGACAACGACGGTGACTGCTTCGGGCATTTATTAAAATAAATCTGAACAAGTTCGCTGTCATCCTTGTAACAATTTAGCAAGGATGGATGCTGCTGCCCTAATTGTTATTACTACGACAACAATGATTACAGAAGGGCAATCAGCAAGGAACTTTGTATGTTCAAGGAGCAAAGATAACGTGGAAGCCTTATTAAAACTAGTACCTCTAACGCAGGAACTATTGATTTACCTTGCCATGGATGTGGCAATAGCGTTAGCGCTACTGATGATTATGAAATGGCTGACTGGCGCATTTAGAAAGTACTCAGTAACTGAAGAACTTGGTGTTAAAGATAACTTTGCGTTTGGGATTAGCATTGCTGGAGGCATGTTGTCTCTGTGTATTGTATTAAGTTCAGTCGTTGGCCGGCATATAGGCGTAGGCTACCAAGAAGCAGCCATTGGTATGGTTACCTTTGGCATAGTGGGTATTATTTTAGTGAAATTTGGGCGCTTTGCTCACGACAAGCTAGTGCTTAATAAACTAGACACCCACACAATGATAGCCGAACGAAGTGTGAGTGTGGCACTTGTTGATGCTGCGAGCTTGGTCGCTAGTGCAATAGTGCTGCGCAATATTATGATATGGGTTGATGGTAGCGACATGAATGCGCTTATTGCCATAGTCACGGGCTTTACCGTAGTTCTGACTATGCTACTAGTGATGACACGAATTTTAGAGTTTAGGTATGCGCGTGATAATCAAAATGACTCATTTCAAGGAGCGCTTGAGAAAGGGCAGTTAGCGCTCGCTATCGAGCATAGTGGCAACCTGCTTGGTACTGCTATGATTGTTTCAGCGGCAAAGAACTTACTTATCTACAATCCATCCGGCTATGTGAGTAACGTAACGGGGTGGTTGATTGTGAGTGTGTGTTTGGCTATCGCCCTTCATTTATTGGTTCTAGCGAATAAAAAAATCATTCTTTTTGGTATGAATTTTCGACAAGAAGTGGACCATCAACACAATGTAGGTGTAGCTGCTTTAGGTTTTACGTTAAGCATCGGTAATGCGATGATCATTAATGGAGTTCTAGGTGGCTAATTAAGCAACTTGTGTGTTTTTCACAAACCTGGCTTTCACAATGTTAAATCTCTAGCGCTCTAATTAGATGGAGTTTGGCGACAATTCTGTAGCCAAACTCTCATTCTTCAAACGCTGATTTAATACACAACAAATCATTGAGCTGCTTTTGTTGAATGATGCCGTTTTTTTGAGGGCGGCTCATTTGTTTAACCGCATGTTCGAGTTTTGCTGCCTGAGCTTTGTCGGCAACTTCAAATACAGCCCTTAAGATTAACGGAGACTTACCTTTAAGCGCCTTTGCGCCGCCTTTTAGTAGCCCCCTGTGCTGAGCTATTCGACGTTTAGGGTCGGTAGTAATACCCGTATAAATCTGTCCGAGTTTGTTCTCCACCATATAAAGATACCAAGGGGGATTTACGTTTGGTTGGTGGGTATTGCCTGTCTTGGCTGTTATACTCTGTGCCAATGTACTCAATGTCTAAAAAGTTACTCTTAGCATGATATTACCAGATTTTAGTAAAGCAAAAGTGCTTATTGTTGGCGACCTAATGTTAGACCGTTATTGGAGCGGTGGTACAGGGCGTATATCACCCGAGGCGCCCGTGCCAGTGGTGAACGTTAATAGTTCTGAAGACCGAGCTGGTGGCGCCGCCAACGTTGCTGTAAACGTAGCAACTCTCGGGGCTGAGGTAACTTTGCTGGGAATGTGCGGTAAAGACGAAAATGCCAACATATTAAAAGAGCGATTGGAAACTCACGGCATTCGCTGTGAGTTCTTTGAAGTGGATGGCTTCGATACTATTACAAAGCTTCGAGTAATGAGCAGAAATCAGCAGCTTCTGCGCTTAGATTTTGAAAAGAGTTTTGAGGAGGCAGACAAATCGGCATTGGAATTAGCTTTCGATAGAGCGCTAGACAATGCTGACGTTGTTATTCTAAGCGACTACGCAAAAGGTTGTTTAAGCAACCCACAAGCTCTTATAGAAAAAGCACGCAGCAAGAATAAGCGTGTGGTAGTAGATCCCAAGGGCAGTGATTTTGGTAAATACGCTGGTGCCACATTAGTTACACCTAATATGGATGAGCTTCGCGGTATTGTGGGCGAGATAGATAGTGAACAAGTGCTGGTAGAAAAAGCGCTGTCATTAAAAGCATCGCTGAATCTAAGTGCTCTTCTTGTTACGCGTTCAGAAGACGGCATGACATTGTTTGACGGCGACAACACCGAATTTCATTTGCCAGCAAAAGCGAAAGAGGTGTATGACGTAACCGGGGCAGGGGATACGGTAGTATCAACTTTAGCGGTTTCTGTAGCCTGTAACTTGCCACTTCAAGCTGCTTGCGTGCTTGCAAATTTAGCGGCCAGCGTTGTTGTAGGTAAATTAGGTACGTCTACGGTAACCAACACCGAGCTTGCATTGGCGTTAGGTGAACAGTCTGTTCATCTTGATGGCGGCGTCATGACGGAAGACCAGCTAGAAATAGCGCTTCAAGCTGCCAAAGCCCGAGGAGAGCGGATAGTTATGACCAATGGTTGTTTTGATATTTTGCACTCTGGTCACGTTGCTTATCTCGAAGAAGCGGCACAGCTGGGTGACCGTCTAATTGTTGCTGTTAACACAGATGCGTCTGTGACCAAACTAAAAGGACCAGGTCGCCCGGTAAACAACGTGAGCAGACGTATGGCGGTGCTGGCAGGCTTGAGCGCAGTTGATTGGGTTGTACCCTTTGAAGAAGATACGCCTCAGCGAGTTATTGCTCGGTTATTGCCAGATGTATTGGTAAAAGGCGGCGACTACAAAATTGAAGAGATTGCAGGTGGCACTGAAGTGCAGGCAAATGGTGGTGAGGTAAAAGTACTAACGTTTGAAGATGGTGTATCGACTACGGGTATCATTGAGCGCATTACTGAAAACAAACGGCGATAAGCCTTTAGTGGAAGCTATAAAGATAATACTTCGATAACGGCGCGTTGTTGGTTACCATATGGATTAAAAGCATAGGTAAAGCATAACGCGCTAGCCTTGACCAACTTTAAGCCTTGGTTTTGAACACACACTTCTAATGGAATAACGGCAAATAGTATGTACGAAAGTTACTATGGACTTAACTCGAAACCGTTTCAGTTAACCCCAGACCCTGAATTTTTCTTTGCAAGTAAATGGCACAAGCGCGCCATGTCGTATCTGCAATATGGCCTGTCTCAGGCCGAGGGGTTTATTGTTATTACCGGTGGAATTGGGACGGGTAAAACCACCGTAGCAAACAGTCTGCTGGAAGAAATTGAAGATGATATTGCGGCAGCGCAAATAGTTACGCCAAAGCTTTCGCCAGACGAACTAGTAAAAATGGTCGCGTCAAAATTTGATATCCCTACTGAGGGGCGTTCAAAAGCGGACATTCTTAAAGCGCTAGAAATTTTCTTGTACGACTTAAATAAAGCGGGGCGCCGTGCTTTATTACTTGTAGATGAAGCCCAAAATCTGCCGCTTGAGACTATAGAAGAGCTTAGAATGCTGAGCAATTTTCAGCTAAACGGCAAGCCGCTTATCCAAAGCTTTTTACTTGGTCAGGAAGAACTACAGCCTATCTTGCGTGCGCCTAATATGGAGCAGTTTAGGCAGCGTATTGTGGCGTCGTGTCATCTTGCACCACTTTCTTTAGAAGAGTGTAAAGAATATATTGAATACCGTTTGCATCACGCTGGTTGGAACGGGTCTGCACTATTTAGTGATGAAGCGTTAGAGCGAATTCATATGTTCTCTCGTGGCATACCTCGTAAAATTAATACCCTGATGGACAGGGTTATGCTTTATGGCTTTTTAGAAGAACTAGAGAGCTTCGATGCTGGTGCGGTAAACGAGGTTATTGAAGAAGTAAAAGCCGAAATGTTCGAGCCAGATAAAACGGGCGCGGAAGTGACTGAACATATGGGCTTTGCCGACCACCCCGAAAGCCAAACGATTATGACGCCGAAAGGCAATGTTATTCGCGACACCAAATATTATTTGGATATGCTGGCTGAATTAGTCGATGCCTTAGATGACGCCATTTCACAAAAAGTGAAAATGACGCAGTATGTCGATAAGCTTATGAAGAAGAAGTTTAAGACGTATGTGCGGCTTAAGAGTGATGATAAGAAAGAGTGATGTTTGTTGTAACAACCATCATTTGATAAACAAAAAAACGCCGATTTTACTAACGTAAAATCGGCGTTTTTTTAGAGCTTAGATTATTAGTACTGCCTGTAAACTGCGGCCAGTAGATTGCAAATATGCAGTGAATTATTCATAGGTGTAGGTAATAGAGGCGCTTAAGCGTCTGTCGGTATAGTTGTTACCAAACTGTCCTCCAGCGTTTAAATCTCCCTCTTGCTTAAGGTACCTTGCATTAATGCGTGCTTTTAACCAGCGACCGAACTCTCTTTCTAAACCAATGGAAGCATTCCAGTTGTCGCTTTCGCCTCTGAATACTCCTTCTGCACCCTGACCTGTAATGTTGGCGTAAGTTATACTGCTTGTTAGGTTTGTATAACTTCCAATTTTATAGGCTAGGTTGGTACCGAAAGAGTAAGTGCGTCTTAGTCTGTCTTCATCTAAATAATCATCTTCAGAATAACGCCAAGAAAAAGCGAGGGTAACGCGCGAAAAGTCGTAACCCGCCTGGAAGTTAGAGCTTTTTCTTAAAATGATATTGTCATCGAACTCTAAGTTTTGGGACGTAAGTTGAACTAGTTGCTCACCTGCATTGGGTGTATAGCTTAAACTGTTAGGTTGGAAGCAATCGGCGATGGATGTTATGGCCGTAGGGCAAACGAATACGCCTAAGTTCTCTGGGTTGGCAAGTAGTCGAGAGGTGTTTGTTACGTCCTCTGAATAGCCAAATGATGTTCGTAAATATTTTGAGTTGTAGCTGATATTTGCTGATGCCGATTCACCATAGAAACGACGTCCGTATGTGGCAGCTATACGAGTGCGTGTGCTTAATGCCCATTGCATGTCCAAGCCGATGAAGGTCTCGTTATCATCTTCCTCTAAGTCAGAATCACTGGTATTGGCCGTGACGGAAATGTAGCGGTTTTCAGCTTGGCGGTAAGTTAAACCTACTCCATAAGAATTAAACTCTCTCACCAAACTGTTCGTGTCATCTCTGTCTGAGATTTGGTTAGCTTCGTGCCTTGCTGTTAGACGAAATGCCCAGTCGCCATAAATTCGAGTATCTAGATAACCGTCACCAGTTCTCGATTCAAAGTCACCATTGTTTGCTGGACCTCGCTCAGTGTTCTGATAAGTCCCCGTAACTGACCAAATGAAGTATTTTGCTTCATCACCGTTGAGTAACGTACCTGAGAGTTGATAACTGTCATTATCAAGCGCATTACTGTTAGTTAATGAGCGCTCCGATGCTGTATCTGAGTATGAGGCTGTGCCTTGCCCCCTTATCCAGTCGCCTTGATCTAGTGTAAGCGTAGACGATAGTCGATTCGAGCGAGTTTTCGCCAAACTGTCAGAGTTTGCAATAAAGTCACTTACTAAAAAGTTTGCTGAGTTGGTGTTTTGGTAATTTAATGCCCCAGCCGCTTGAAAAGACAGTAGATTTTCAAAAGGTACCCACTGCGCTGAATAGCTGTACTCTGCGTAATCTTGTCGCTGGCTTGTATCGTCGTTATCGCGTTCAAGATGGGTATAGGTTCCAGACCATAGCCCTTGAAATGTTCTAGTTTGATAAGTTGCGTTTACTTGTGGAGTTATACTTAAAGTTGTAAGTGAACGATTGCCATTTTCCTCGGTAGCTACATTTTGGTAAATGGTATCAGCCGTGGCTAGAGCACTCACCTCAAGCTTTGCAAAAGCAGGTAGACTTGTTGCGACGGCTGCGGCAACAAGTGTCGGCTTTATTATTCTTTTTTTAGGCATTGTTTCGCGCCTACTCGCTGCGCTCTGAGTAATAATACCCATAATATCCGCTTCCATCGGTGTCGTTATGTACAGACTTGTTCACTACAAATCCTATGGCCATTTCTGGGTTCAGTCGCTCCACAGACATTTTAATATCGCCTATTTTTGCTTTGCCCTCTTCAACGACAACAACCGCTTGTCCTGCAAAATTAGCAAGAATAGCACTCTCATTTATACCAATGAGAGGAGGCGTATCAAAAATAACTATTCGATCTGGGTATCTGTTAGCAAATTCGTTAACAGTATCATGCATTTTTTGGCTTGCTAGCAGTTCGGTGGATAGATGGTGCGATTTTCCTGCTGGAATTATTTTCAGCTTATCAATATTAGTGGGGTATAAAACATCGGAAATATCGTCAACATCCCCCGTTAAGTATTCCATTAGTCCTTTTCGACGTTCTAAACCTAAGGTGTTTAGTACATTAGGCTTAAGTACGTCAGCATCCACAAGCAGCACAGTTTTATCCTGTTCAGACGCGATACTCATTGCCAAATTCGTCGCCGTAAAAGTTTTGCCTTCTGAAGGGCGGCTACTGGAAACCATAATTATATTTGGGTTGTGAAGCGTCTTTGCTAAAGACCCAAAAGCATTGGCCAAAAGTTTACGCTTTATTTCGCGGTACTCTTCGTTAATTTGCTTTCTTTCACCGTTGAGTGAGATATGCCCATTCTTATCAAGGCGTGCGAAATCGATAACAAATTCGTCTAGAGGAGATTTTGTATTGGTAAGTTCTTTTTCCTCAGCAACAATTGTTTCAGCAGGCGGCTCAAGTTCAGAAGGCGAAGGTTTCTCAATTGTGACCTTAGAGTCTTCAGATACATTCGACTGTACAGTGTCTTCCAATTTTTCTTCAACTATTTCACTTTGCTTTGTTGCTTTCGCTTCTTTTTGTTTTTGAAGTGCTTTCTCAATAGTATTTTTCATTAAAGAAGCCCCCCAAATAAATCTATATTCATAATTTCAGCCGCAACTAACGCGCCATACATTGCCAAAATAGTGCCGCTCGAGAGTAAAAACACGATAAGTCGAGTTCTATTAGTTTTGTTAATTTGCTCAATGTTTAAATGGGTAACTGTGCCCCAAATTGGATAATCTGACACATTGAGTAACTGCTTAGGTCGTATTAAAATTGGATTAAGTTGACTAATTAGAAATGCGATAGCAATTCCAGAGCCAAATCCTATTACTAGCACCGCGGTATAAAAAATAAGGCGATTAGGGCCTGATGGGCGTTTAGGCAATAACGGAGGCTCTATTATTCTAAATTGAAGGTCTTCTGCTGATACATCTGCTCTTCGAGATAAATCAGCTGATTCACGGCGAGAAAGCAACTCTTCGTATTTCTGTTTGGTAACACCGTATTCTCGGTTTAAAGAAGATGACTCTGCTTCAATTTGAGGAATTAAGTCTACCTTGCTTTCTAGTTCAGCAATCTTGCGCAATAAATCTGATTCTTTAACTTGAAACGAAGCTATTTGGCTCTCTAAGCGATTAGCTTCAAGTTTTATTTCACGATTTAACTCTGAAAGCGGTTGATTTTGATCCCCATCATCAGCACTAAGAAAGGCTGCAATTTCTTTATCTCTAGATTCTTCCAAGCTCTTTAACAGTGCTTTCGTTTCAACAACGTCTGGGTGCAGATCAGTAAATCGAAGGGTAAGTCTGTCGAGTTCTTCCTCTAGAGCACGAATCCGGTCATCGTAGCGAGTACGAAGCACCGGTTCGTCTTGGTTGGTTACGCCGAAGCTATCGTTGCGTTTTACGCCGCTAATTTGTTTGTTAAGCGTTTCTGCCTGCTGTTGCGTTTGCTTTATTTGAAGGCGTGTAGCTTCCAACTCATCATTTAAGCTTTGCAGGCTTGAATAATACGAACCCGCAAGTGGCAATATGTCATTGTATTGACGTTTAAAATTAGCTAAACGCTGTTCTGCTTCAGTAAGGCGAGATTCGTACTCTGCAATTTGCTCGTCTAAAAAGCGACCTGCGGTATCGGTATCTTTACGGTTATTACCCAAAGCACCCTCAACGAATAAGTCTAATGTTTCTTGAACGACTCTTTGCGCTACAGTGGGCTCTTTATTCGAAAACGAGATGTTATAGATATTATCCCGACCAGTTGAAGAGAGTCTTATTTCTTGCGTAAGCGATGTTACTAGAGATTCAAATTCATTTTCTGTTGTTGTAGTAATATCAAGGTCACTTTCCCTGGCTATTTTTTCGACGTTACTTCTACTTAGTAACGTTTTAGCCATCATCTGAATTTCTTGGTCGGGATTCGTTTGTATGGCAAGGCCTCGAAGCAGGGGCTGTAAGACCGAGCGAGTATCGACAAATACTTGTGCTTTAGATGAATAGACATCGGGAAGGCTGGCAACATACAAAAAGCCAACAGGGCAAATGAGCCATGAAAAAATAATCACGTAACGTTTTTTTATCCATACCCCTTTAACATAATCAAGGATTTGGATTAACGTTTGTTGTAAGTCCTGCATTTTATTATTTGTTCCGTTTACTACTTTACAACTAGAACCAAGCTTCTGGGATGATTACGATATCACCAGGCAACATATCGACATTTTTTGAGATATCGCCATCTCTAATCAAATCGTCAATATTTATTTCGAAGGTTTTTTGTTTCCCATTAACAACTCTGACTAATTTCGCATTATTTCCATCTGCGAATTCAGTAAGCCCGCCTACTGCTATCATCAAGTCAAGGAGTGTCATGTGCTCCGAATAACTCACTGCACTGGGATTTGTGGCTTCACCAATCACGCGAACTTGTTCGCTAAGAGGACCACTAAAGTTGTTTACACTTACCGTAACTCTAGGGTTATTTATATATGTGGAAAGTTGCTCTTCAATCTCTCTAGCAAGCATTGTTGGTGTTCTGCCTGCAACGTCGATATCTTCAACTAGTGATGTAGTAACTTTACCATCGGGACGAACGATAAAGTTACCTGAGACTTCAGGGTTACGCCAAACAAAGATTGTCAACGAATCGCCAGGACCGATAAGGTATTGGTAATCGTTCACATCGGTAGTTAGAGAAGGTCGAGTAGTTGCTTCAGGTAAAACCCCAGTGTTACTACAACCGTTGATACCTATGAATAAAAGTGGTGCACAGCATGTTAGTAGCGTTCTAAAGCGGTACATAAGAGATCATCCTACACTCATTATGGTTAATAGTTGGCTTTTGTCGTTTACCCTACGGGAAATGTCACTATAATGCCAATATCAATTCTAGTCTATTGGAATAAATCCCTTTATGATGGGAAAAACGCCGTAGTTTTAGGGGGCCAGGGGTGGCAGTAAACAAGCGCAATCAAAATAAACGCTCAAATATACTAGTAATAACAGAAGCGTTGCTAATTGCTTACATGGGCTATATTTCTCATTTTATCCTTACACAGATTGGCATGTCACCAAATGTAGCGGTGGAAAAGCTGATTATAAATGTGGGGATGCTTACCGTTTCAATTTTACTATGCTCGCTATCAGTTGGCTTATATGAAGCGAAATTACGAGAAACCTTTCGGGGTATAATCCGTCGTATATTTGTAAGTGTTGGCCTGAGCTATTTTTTAGTCGAAGTGTTAAGTCGTGCATTTTTTGACGACTTGGTCATGGATTCTTACTTTCTGCCAGCATCTGTTAGCTCAATAATAATTACCTTAGTTGTTTTCAGGTATTTTACAAACCGCCTGGGATTATTAGGTTTAGGGAAAGTGCGTATATTGGTTTTAGGAGCCGGAGAGAGAGCTTCAATTATTGAAAAGCGTATGCGTAGAGATGTTGACCGAATAGGGTTTGAATTAGTTGGTTTTATTCCTATTCCGGGTGACAACCGCGAAGACGGTATAAAGAAAGAAAAGATAATCCACTTAAAAGTGGATGAGAGCTTTCAGCAGTTTATTGCAGACAATGAAATTGAAGAGATAGTTATTGCCTGCGACCAACGTCGAGGAACACTTCCGGTAGAAGTGCTTTTCGACTGTAGGCTTAGAGGTATTGAAGTTACTGAACTTTTGGATTTCATGGAAAGGGAAACAGGGCAAATCGTAGTGAATCTCATGTACCCGAGCTGGGTCATCTATTCCAACGGTTTCCAAAGCCAAAACTACTTGCGAGATGCGCTGGATTATACGCTTAATGCTATATTAGCCTTTTTTATCTTTCTCTTCGTCTGGCCAATCATGCTTGTTACAGCGCTCATTATTTATTGCGATGATGGAAGGCGTACAGGTGTGTCCGTTTTTTATAAGCAAGAGAGAGTAGGTTTAAATGGAAAGCTTTTTAAAATAATCAAATTCCGAAGTATGCGACCTGACGCCGAAAAAGATGGAGCTAAATGGGCTAGCCAGAATGATGACCGCGTTACCCGCATTGGCCACTTCATTAGAAAGTACCGCGTAGACGAATTACCACAGCTTTTAAATGTATTTAAAGGCGAAATGGCATTTATCGGACCTCGCCCAGAGCGCCCGCAGTTTGTTGAACAACTTGTGCGCGAAGTACCGTATTACAACCAAAGACATAATGTTAAACCGGGTTTAGCAGGGTGGGCTCAGCTCAATTATCCCTACGGCGCTAGCGTAGAGGACTCTATGGAAAAATTGAAGTTCGACTTATATTACGTAAAGCACCAAAGTTTACTGTTAGATATTTTAATTTTAATTCGTACAGTTGAAATTGTGCTTTTTGGGAAAGGGCGATAACTATGAAGCTAGACAATCGCCTAAATGCGATGACAGTGGATGTTGAAGATTACTTTCAGGTTTCTGCTTTTGAAGGGGTTATTGATAGAAAGGATTGGGATAGCATAAGCCTGCGGGTGGGGGATAATACCCACAGATTACTCGATTTATTTGCTGAGAATGATGTAAAAGCCACCTTTTTTACCTTAGGTTGGGTGGCAAAGCGCTGTCCAGACGTCATAAAACGATTGGTTAATGAAGGCCATGAATTAGCCAGTCACGGCTTAGCGCATAAGCGCGCGACTACGATGTCTCGCGAGCAATTGTTTAGTGACGTTGCCGAAAGTAAAGCCATATTGGAAGATATTTCAGGCGTGAAAGTGATTGGTTATCGCGCGCCCAGCTTCTCAGTGAATGACACAAATACGTGGGTTTACGAAGTACTTAAAGAGCAGGGCTTTGTCTACTCATCGAGTACGTATCCCATAGAGCATGATTTATATGGCGTGCCTGAATGGCCCAGATTTAAATATGACAGGCCAGAGGGAATCGTTGAAATTCCAATTCCTACATTGCGCAAAAATAACGCTAATACCGGTATAGGAGGAGGTGGTTACTTTAGGTTATACCCTTATCGCTTATCCAAAAAGCGTATCCAGCGTTTTATGAATGAAGAGCCCCATCCTTATAACTTTTATTTCCATCCTTGGGAAATAGATCCAGAACAACCCGCAATAAAGTCAGCGCCTCTGCGTTCTAAATTTAGGCATTACGTCAATTTATCTCGCATGGAAGGTAAAGTAGTAAAATTACTCAATGACTATAAGTGGGGTACCATGAAAGAAGCTTATGGTATTTCTCAAGCGTAACGTGGCAAGCGCCAAATGATTATTGACGTGTTGGTTCAAGGATGTATTAGACTGTGAAAGATGATTCAAACAAAGACGCTTCACTGCCCTTATCCTCAAAACACGAAGAAGGCTTTAATAATAAGGCACTTATTCCTCTAGTATGGCAAAGTTGTCTTTTATTCTTGCTCTGGGGGATTTTTTGTTGGCAAGGTCTAGTTACTGTTGTCGATATTTGGTGGGGCAATGAGATATTCAATCACGGGTTCTTTATTGTTCCTGGTGCCTTTTATCTCATATATTTACAAAGAAAAAGGTTACTGAATACTCCCATTAAACCTTCTTTACTTTCCCTAACCTTAATATTACCGAGTCTGTTTCTGTATGTGGTTGGTGTAGCAGGTGATATTCGCCTTTTTATGCATCTAGCTACCTTTACACTTTTACCCTCACTTATTTGGTTCTTGTTGGGTACTCAAGCCACACGGGTTATTCTCTTCCCACTTTGCTTCATGCTATTTAGTGTACCTGTAGGAGAGCAGTTAATACCTTACTTACAGGAAATAGCCGCAGATGGCTCGGTAGCCTTATTAAATTTGACGGGTATTCCCTTATATAGAAGCGGGCTTTACATTGAAATTCCCCAGGGACGCTTCCTCGTAGCAGAGGCTTGCTCAGGTGTAAGTTTCTTTATTGCCAGTTTTGTCATTGGCAGCCTATATGCCTACCTTAATCTAAATTCGGCAAAAAGAAGAACTACCTTTGTACTTATTTCCCTTATTTTTCCTATTCTCGCTAATATCGTGCGCGTGTACGGCATTATTCTTATCGCTTATTGGACAGATATGGAGTACGCGGCAGGTGCTGACCATTTAATATATGGCTGGTTCTTCTTTGCCTTTGTGATTGTGTGCTTATTGGGGTTAGGTGAGTTGATGAGGAAGAAGCAGTCTTCAAGCACCCCAACACCGCATACGCTCATTGAGCTAGCGATAGAATGGAAAAAAGTGAGTGGTGTAGCACTTTTACTAGTCGCAAGTATAACCTGGGTTTTTTGGGTCATTAAGAATACCGCGTCAATTGGTGGCGTGGACCAGCCTATTTTTAATCAACTGCCAAAAAACTGGTATTGTGATAAATACGATCCATGGAAACCGTTATTGCAACAGCCTACCCGTTTAACCTCTCAAGGTATAAAAGTATCAGGTACATGCTCTACAGTTGTTCACGCTTGGTTCAATGACGTGGACGGCGAACTCGTTAGCTCGTTACATCGCTTGTTTTCCCCCAATGACTGGTCGAGAGTCGAGGCTATTTCTGTGGCTATCCCTGAAGGAGAAGTAGAGATGGTATCGGGTGTTAAGATTGCTAACCCCACAGGGTCTACTCGCTATGTTTCCTCATGGTATCTTATTAACGGGAAGGTATTTAACAACGAGGTCAAAGCAAAACTGTACCAAGTTTATTTATCGTTGCAAGGAAAGCCAACATCAGGTGGATTAGTTATTGTATCGAGCCCCTCAATGGCGTCGCTTTCCTTCACAGTAAACGTACTGATGAAGTCGTTTTCAGCGCCTGGCGCTCCGATACGCGATTAGTATCTGTGTTTGTTTCGTTTAAAATTCTAATGCGCAGTGAATTGATATGAAAAAAGTCTTAAAAAAACTGTTTGATGGGATGATAATGGGCTTAGGGTTCAGTTTATTTTGTCTTGTTATTGCCGCTATAGTTTTCTTTTTCTTTATCGACTTTAATACAAAAGCGAGCATCGTTTCTAAGTTGCAAGAGAAAGGGCTTGTCGAAGAGGTTGTACAAGGACCTGATAAATCAGCATCAATAGTTAAGCGGGTTTATCTTTCTCCTCCCCTTCCTACACCGGCAGGTTATAAGGAAGTTTGGGTAAGCAATGACAGCGAGTTTCTTCAAGCGATGAAGCAAGCCAATAGGACAGGCTACACTGCCATCGTGCTTGAAGATGGCATCTATAATATCAACAATACTATTTATATCACCGCCGAGCATATTATGGTGAAGTCTGCCACTGGCAACCCTTATGATGTTGTACTTAAGGGGACAGGAATGGTAAAAAGCGGTCGCGTAAAAGGCATTTTTCGCGTTAACGCAAATTACTTTACGTTGGACGGCGTTACCCTTACCGATGTACCCAACCATTTAGTTCAAGTCGCTGGCGAAATTAATGCCAGTTACCCGCATTTTCGTCATGTGATTTTTCAGGATGCATACGAGCAGTTGTTAAAGGTGTCCTACAATTATAAAACTCAGAAGTCCCAAGATAACAAGTCTTTAGGAGGCATTGTTGATGGGTGTATTTTTCAATATACACGAGGTATTGGCCCCAATTTTTATATCGGTGGTGTCGATGCGTTAGGCGCGGAGAACTGGGTAGTAAAAGACAGTATTTTTAGAGATATTGCTAGTCCTAGTGACCGTATAGCCCAATATGCTGTGCACTTTTGGGATAATGCTGACAATAATATCGTTACAGACAATATTTTTATTGATAATGATCGTGCTATAGGGTTTGGTATGAGGCTTCCAAACAGAGGTATACGTTACGCACACAAAGGGGGGGTTGCAAAGAATAATGTTATTTATCATACCAATAATGGCGACCCTTTTGCTGATGTCGGTATCATGGCGGAGGGGAATATAGGTTTGACTGTCGCCGACAACATAATATTTCAGATGCATCCCTATGAAAATGCTATTGAGTATCGCTGGGACAACTCTGACGGGATTGATATTAGCGGTAACATGGTAAATAAACGCATACAAGGGCGGGATGGCGCTGTTGCTAGTTTGAATTCAAATATGGAGATGTTGACGCTAGAGCAATTTCTTATTGAATTCCACAAAAAATCCGACTTACTCAACGTTATTGATTACAAACATCCTGTTGAAGGACGACAATAAATAAAATGAAAAACGTGCTGCTTTTAACAGAAAACTTCCCACCTATTGAAGGGGGGAGCGGGCGCTGGTTTTGGGAACTGTATTCAAGGCTTCCTAAAGACAACGTGACCATTGTTACGCATGACCTCGAAGGAGGGTGTGAATTTGATAAATCTCACGATCTCCACGTAATACGCACACCGCTAGCCAATCCTGAATGGGGGATTAAAAGTATTTCGGGGTTGCGGTTTTATTTCGCCAACGTGAGAAAATTGGTGAAGTTAGTCAAGCAGCATAGTATCGATGAAATTCATTGCGGCAGAGTTATTCACGAAGGGATAACCGCGTGGATTGTTAAACTGCTGACAGGAACGCCATACCGTTGCTTCGTACACGGTGAAGATGTTGAAACTGCGGCAACCAGTAGAGAGCAATCACTGCTTGTAAAGCAAGTCTGTAAACACGCTACCTCTTTAATTTGCAATAGCTACAATTCCCAACGTCTTGTGGCCTCTTTAGGTTTTTCTGATACCGATAAATGTGACGTACTCCACCCAGGTGTGGATACAAGTACGTTTAAACCTGCTCCCGCGAATAATGAAATAAGGCAAAGATTCGGCTGGGCTAAGGAATCGCTTGTATTGTTAACGGTAGGCCGCTTGCAAAAAAGAAAAGGGCAAGATTTTCTCATAGAAGCGATGCCTAGACTTCTCGAAAAAGTACCTCAGCTTCAGTATGTTATTGTCGGCAGAGGCGATGAACTCGAAAATTTGCGACATCTTGTAGAAAAGCACAAGCTACAAGAGAGTGTATTCATTCATACTAACTTTGACGATACCGATTTAATTAACGCTTACCAACAGTGCAATGTGTTTATTTTGCCTAATCGAACGATTCAAAATGATATTGAGGGCTTTGGCATGGTTTTAGTTGAGGCTCAAGCGTGCGGAAAGCCAGTGATCGCGGGAGACTCTGGAGGGACGTCTGAAACACTCCAAGCGGGTGAAACAGGGTTTATTATTGATTGTTCATCACCACAAGCTATAGAGACGGCGTTACCAATTGCATTAAAAAATTGCGCATTATTGCAGAACAACAATATCAGCACACACACACAGCATATGTTTAGTTGGGAAACGCATAAAGAAAAATTTGTTTCCTTATTAGCTTCGCCAGAGTGACAGGTAAAAAATATTGTAAAGGCCATTGCAAATAAAAATTGAGTGCGCTTTTTTAGTGGTTAAATTAAAACTAGTGGGTCTACTTTCTATTAAACGGGAGCTTTTTGGTGAAAAAGACGCTTTTGATGCATGTTCATGCGACCAGTCAAAATAAAGGGGATCATGCACTACTAATATCTCTTTTGAAATTGCTAAAAAGTAATGTGGAAGTTATAGATGTTTGTACTCAATCAGAGTCTCATGAAAATGTCGTAGAGTATTTAAATATCAAAAACATGGGCAGCGCTTCTAATTTTTTTGCTTTTTTACTGGCATTGAGAAAATCAGACGCGCTCATCCTTGGCGGGGGAGATGTCATTACCGCTTCAAATAACTTGTTATTACTTGCGATGGCTAGGATAACCCACACGCCTACTTTTTTTGTTGGTGCTGGGGTAAATTTGAAACATGTAAGCAAGTTGGGAATGCTATTCCTTAAATACAGCCTTCCTAATGTAGCACTCGCATTTATTCGAGATTCGAATAGCGCAAAAAAATTAATTGAGTTAGGTCTTAATCAGTCGCAACTTACCGAAGTATCCGATTTAACATTTGCCCATGGCGCAAAATTACTAACTCCTCAATATCGAAATTGTACACTGGATTTGCCAGATAAATTCATCGCTATGTCGATTAGATCGCCTGAATTTAATTCAAGCAAATGGGGAACAAAAGAATATAAAAATATCGCGGTAACTCTTGACAGAATAATCTCTACGTACGGAATGAATGTAGTATTTGTATCGATGGCAGACGAATACAATACGGTGTCTAAGGTTGGAAATAGTCCTGATGAAATTGCAGATACTTACATTTGCGAAATTATACAATCTCATATGACGAACAAAAATAGCACGCAAATCATCACCAGTGCAGTTTCTTTAGATGAGGTTATGTCAATTTTCGATAAAGCTCACATGGCGATTTGTTGTAGGTTACATGCCATGATATTTTCTACCCTTGTCGCTACTCCGTTCATCGGTCTGACATACAACTTGAAATCTGAGTCATATCTTAGTGATGCGGGCATAAGTGATTGTGGTCTCCCTTTACAAGAATTGACCGCTGAGGGACTCTATTCGAAATTCGACAAAATAATGGGTAATTATGATCTCGCCGTTGAACAAACTCAAAAGGCTTGTGATTTCTTTAAAGATAAGGCGACAAGCTATGGGCGGCTCAGTGAACTTATCGTACAACGAAAGCCGCGGTCTCGATGGAGACTTTTACATCCTAAACTCTGGATTCTGTATACCATTAACTTTCTGTATGAAATTTATACTAAATTGACTCGGTGATATTGCATAATTTTTAATGTGCGCTTCTTTGTTCAAACAAATTTTAGTTAATTAACTACTTGAAGCAACAAGCACTCTAGCCTCCAATGCGAAGGAATAGTTAACTTATGATGAAACTCATGTTTCTTGTGCCAGATGCAGACATCCAATCCGGTGGGCATCTCGCCCAAATTCGGTTTTACGACTTATGTAAAAACTTCACTGAAGCTGAGATAATCACATACCGAACTCCGGATGAACGGTACAGGAATTTAGATGACATCTTTACTTCAGATAACACGCTTTCTAGTTGTATTTTTGTTATTCATTGGGGGCCTCATGTAACCGACCTAGCAAAAAGACTTCGTTCTAGAGGCCTAAAAGTCGTTTATTTTGCTCATAGTACCGGCTGGGATTTAGAACTTGATGATGGCGTGCCCATTGTTTGCGTGAGCAAGAATACTCAAGCTATTCGTGGACGACTGAATCCAAGAAACCCTATTTTCACCGTACCCAATGTGCTTGATTCAGAGTTTTACGCTGATGATACGGAAAAAGATATTGATGTATTTATTCAAAAACGAAAGTCTTCTGATTATCTAATAAATACATTAGCGCCGGAACTCAGTAAGCACTGCAATGTCGTTGTGTTGGATGAATGGGTAGAGTCGCTATCTCCATATTTTCGTCGTTCGAAAGTTTACCTGTATGATTCGGTAGGTCATTGGGTTCGCATGAAGACGACTGAGGGGTTTGGCTTACCCCCCCTTGAAGCATTAGCTTGCGGGTGTATTGTTTACTCCAGTATCAACGATGCATTGTCTGATTATCTTGATCCAGGTTTTAACTCTGGGCAGGTTGGTGTTTATTCTGTTGCATATGATGTAAAGCAAATTCTCAATTCGCTTGAAACAGGTACACCAATTCCTAGTGATTATTCATTTTTAGACATATATCGCGAGCGTAGTGTTGAAGTTCGACTTAATGAGGTATTCAAAAAAATAGAAGATTTCTTTTCTTTAACAGACGGGAGTGAAGCGGATGTACCTCACATTGATTTGATGACAGAAGAGCATTCTTTATTAGGGCGTTTAATAAGAATTATCATGCCCAATGCCGTCAAATCAAAAATCAAGAAAATACTTAAAGAATACAAGGGTAATTAGACATACCTTAAAAAATCGCCTATCTGGATTGGGGGCTATGACGTCTATGTGGCTTTGTGGGGAGGGAAACTTCCTCCTAAACTGAGACGGTCTCATCTGCTTCCAGACCTGGCTAGTGACTACAGGACGTTAAACAGTTTGCCATTTGTACTTTTCGCCATTAAATTTAACCCAATCTTCTATCGAATTTCCTTTCAAAAGTAAAAACGTGCAAAATTTCAGATGAGTTAAGGAGTGGTGAGCTCGACCTAGCGGCTTCTTGCGTGTCACAACCCTTACCAGCTCAATCATGATTTGTTTAACTAAGTATTTCCAAGCTGCTTGAATACCGGCGTGCTTGAGCTGTAGATATGTCTGGCTGCTCAACCATACTCTCGTGTAGAGAATGTTTTTCTCACGTTGACTAGTTCTCCAAGTTACCCCAGCGTCGTGCGTTATTCCTGAATTTTGTGCAACAGAAGTAGATAAGTTTAACTTTCTGACTCTTAAGCATAGGTCGGTGTCTTCACCCCAAAGGAAAAAATTTTCATCCCAACCTGACAAGCCTTCAAACACACTTCGTCTAAATACGTAAAGACAGCCAATGACTTTGTCTGAAGTATTTTGAATCGTTACATTTGAAGCCTTTCCGAGGCTATTGGAAGTATCAATCGACAATAATCCAATTGACTCATTACGTTTCGTTATGTCAACCAACTCTTTAATTTGAGCAAAGGTTGAATGAATGTCTGGGTTGCAGAAAACTAAGATGTCAGTGTTTGCATTTTTTGCTCCCAAGTTACATGCGCGGGCGTATCCACAGTTTGTATCTGGATACAACACTCGGCAGTAGCGGAGTATTGCAGGAGAAGTTATCACTCCGCTGTTGGATACGACAATGACTTCGAAATTGTCGGTATGTTTCTCTATACAGAGTAAACTGAGCAAGTTTTCTATTTGTTTTTCTGAGTAATAATTAACTACAATCATTGAGAACAGCACTTCTATATACTCCTTCTTAGCTTATTGCATATTTCGTTACGCAGAAACGACGGGCTACTATCTTTGATGTTAAACAAAGATATCAGATAGGAGTGTTTACTCGCGAGCATTTTACGCGATAGGAATTCATTTATTGGTAAAATTAGAGTATTCATAAAGGTATCTTATTTTCGACTGGCGATTTTATTTCGGATAGAAATTGTGAAAGTCATTTTCTTTCTGATTTGAAAGCTAGTGCTTCTTGCTCATTAAATCACTGACAGAAAAATATAACTTTTTATCCTTGAATGATTTTTTGACTAAGGCTGCGTGGATCAGTTGCCTTGTATATTGATAGATAAACTTAGTGGAATTTTTGAGTGTTCTTTTTAGTTTACCTGTATCCAGATTGTAGTCTGGCCAGTACTTACTAGTATAAGCGCTCCCAGAGACATTCTGGCTAGTGTTAATTACCCAGTATACGGCGAAAAAAGGCACTTTTTCTATTTTTACATTACTCCCGACATATCGCCAAAACCACTCCATATGATCACCAAAAAAGAGTGCTACAGTATCTTTACCGAAGGCGTTGATTATATCTTCTTTAGTTTTCATTGAGTCTAAACATTCTAATTCGTGAGCGAACTCTTTTTTTAAAAATTCAGTGCTGTAAGCAACAGTGCTTCCACAAAATCGAAATAGACCATGACAGGGCTTTAATTTTTTGTTGCGGTAATCAATTATGTATCCTTTGTCTACATAACAAATGTCACTGGTATTGTTCTCGTAATAGAGAATCAGGTTTTCATTTATCCAATCATCACAATCTACGAAGAAAGTGAAATGAAGATTGTCTGGCAATGAGGAGGTAAACCCACTTATGAGCCTGCACCCTTTATCTGTCATAAATATATTATAATTGTGACTAGTTCTATGGCCCGCTTGCTCCCCCTTTCGCAAAGGCGGTAAAAAGTCTACTTCAATTAAAGCATATTTATCATTGTTTAAGTGCTTATTTAAAATGGCTTTTACTTTTGGATGGTGGTTCGAAACACAGTAATACTTAAAGTTTCCTTTTAAATTGGCGATAGACTTTACTTGAAGTTCGAACATCGTCAAAACGACATCAAAATCTTTATAGGCCAGAGGGTTGCCGATAGCCGTTATTATTGCAACACTATTTTTACTCATATATTTTTAGCTTTTTTTATTTTTTACGCTAAGCGTTATCGGTCTCTTTAATAAAACGATAAAACTGAATACGAGAAGCAATATAGGAATTATCCATTTTAAAGGGTAAGCCAGTTTTTCAAAGTAGTACTTTTTAGTAATAAAATGCTTGCTTCCATTCCATCGGGTAACGCCTTTCTCGGCAATATTGGTGGCAATCAATTTCTCACCATCGTTTGTGCGACCTAATTGTGACCGAAATGCTCTAACCATCTCATCTGGATGTTTGCGATAATAGTCAATCCCACGTTCTAGAAATACGCCAAAATCTCCATCGAGTAAATAAAAATGGCCGTCTATCTGCGCTTCTACCATGACATGGCCAGGCGTAGTAAGGATTTCGTTTTGAATTCCCTGCTCATTTAGAAGTGATGAAATTGTCATAGATGCGTCACCACATATGCCTATGCCTCGTTCAATACTTTTACGTGGATTACTAAAGTGATACCTCTCGAATTCGGGGATATTACTGACGTGACCCATCGCAAAAAGAATGAAGTTCTCCCATAGGGGAACCCGTTGATTAAACTTATCTGGTTCGTAGCGTTCCCAATCAACGTGGGCGACACCATCTGCGTATACATGGGTTAGGCGTCTAGCGTATTCTAGTTTACTTTCGTTTTTTCGACGCTCGATTTGCTCAAGTAGTTGGTTACTATCTAGTGTAACGTCGTATTCTCCAAACCGCAAAACGTCTGGAGACAGTCCTTGAGGTCTCAAACTTTGTGTCAGCCCATATAGGTTTACGCCTAGCAGAAAAAAGGCCATGGCAAATGAAAAATACGCAAGAATTCTGATTTTAGCGTTGTAGTGCATTTTACTCGTTTACCCCAAATTTTTTGACGATATAGGGAGTGGAAAGCATGATTGATTTTAGTCTCATTATGGCATTTCTTTTGAGCTTACGTGCAAACGAGCCATTTACTTGGCGACTAATATTCTCTCCATTATCCCTAACATACATAACTAATCGTTTTTGGGGCACAACAAAAGCGATGCCTGATTTATCCAAGTAGTCTCTCATGTTCACGTGACCTATATGTTTAAACAGAAAGCGTCCGTTTTGTTCGCGTTCTTGTTCTAGCAGTTGCCGGGATAAAATAGCGCTTGAGCCACAGTAAGTACTAAAGGATGTTGTTTTGTTAACTAGCCTACTGGAAAGGTAATAAAAATAGCCGTTCTCGATGATATAGTTTGGTTGATTAAGTGCTCCGAGGGTTCTTACGAAGTCCTTGTGAAGTAAGTCGTCGGCGTCAAGTGGAAACAAATGGGTAACGTCGTCATACTTATCTAAAAGATATGCATACCCCCTTTGAATTTTTGCGCATCTATCTTTTTCAAATTTTTCTTGGTTCTTTGAGGAATTATTACAAAGTATTGGTGGCGCAATTTCATCAAAGTTAACGAAATCAATATTTTCAAATAACTTCGTATTATTTGTTAAATAGTGAGGGCTGTCATGGCCTACTACGCAAGCATAATAGTGTGAATCTGTTTGTTGCCTGATGGATTCAAGTGTTTTGAAAAGGCTGTCTTCGACGATTTTCCAATTACCTGCAACTTTCTTGGCCTTTAACGGTATTACGATAGCGATTTTCAATTTATTGCTCCTTATTGAGAGCTAACTTTCTTAGAACTGGCAGGCATGCGCGATTGATGAGGTTATAGATATATGCCCATTCCCGATTAGTGCCTTTAAGCATAAAAAGAAATACTGCCATATTCGTCAAAAATGTGCCCACGAAAACCGTTCCACTTATTAGTAGAGCCAATAATGAATTCTCAAATGAGGGGACTTTGCTACAGATAAATACTGAGAAAAAGCAGGAAAAGATAACAGGTAAATGTATTACAAGCATGCGAAACGTACTGCCCATACCATTATACTTTGTACTTACGTAGATGAGGTAAGTAATGCTGGCTATTGCCTCAACCCACACCTTGGCTTTTGCAAATTGGATAACACTGTCAAACTTAACTGTTACTAAAATGGCAATTAGGAAGGTCATGGACAACAACTCATACACTGCAGCGATTTTCGTTTGACCGTAAACATAAACGGCTCTATTGCTATGATGAAAAATTAAATAGGAAGGGATGATTAAGCTGAGAACGCCGAGTAGGGGGGAAAAAGACGACCAATTTTCCCCTAGTAATACATCTACTACGATTACACTGTAGTAAAAAAGGAATACAGTTATGGGTAGGGCTAAACTCATTACTAACAATAATGTTACGTTAAATTGCGTAGCAAAATGACTTGGGTTGTTTTTTATTTTAGAAAGCTCAACTAGAAGCGGGCGCGTGGCAGGCTCAAGTACATGAGAGCAAGGGATGTAGGCGAGATACTTCATCGTGTGGTAACTGCCTAAAGCGGACTGGGAAAACAATGAGCTCACAAATAGCGTATCAAATTGTGTCCTTATGTACCCTAATAATGATTGAGGCATTACCCACATTGAAAATCGCCATTGTCGTTTTGCATTGACGAGAACGAGTTTAGGTCTAAAGGTATGAATATAGTAAGAGACGGCGAGGAAAAATATTGCGCTCGTTAATTGTGCAAGTAATATTGCCCAATAATTTTGCAATACAATGGCCATAGTAATAGAAACGGCAACCGAAAGGCATTTCGCGATAAGCCCCCATTTAACAATTTTTCCATATTGTTGTTCGCGTTTAAGTAACCATAGTCCAGGGTTGCGTAAACAGTTTAATACGGTTAAACCAGCCAGTACGTATATGATGTTGAATAGGCGGGGGTCTTCATAATAATCGACGATAAATGGCGCTAGAAGTACGACGAGAGCCGAAAAAGTTACTCGAAAAATCAAATTTATAGTGAAGCTGGTGTTGACGACATCGTTGTCGACATGTTCTGCACTTAGTATATATTGCTGACTTCCTGTGTCGGATAATACTTCAGCCAGGTAGATGCAAAGCGTTGCCATGGCAATTATGCCAAAGTCTTCTGGCACGAGAAAACGGGCTAGAACAAGAGTACTTGCTAAACCGATAAGCTTCTGTATAAAAGATTCAGAAACCAGTAAAAAACTAGCAATAGCACTTTTTTTCGCGTTACTCATTTCTTCTTATGCTCTTTTGACTAGCTTGTTCAAGCGCTTCTTGACTAAAAGTGTTTTAAACCAAGACAGGTTAACCGTATGGAACTTGATGTTTTCTGCTATTTTTTGATTTATTTCACCCATGTCGCTAGGCCACTCGTTGACGGACACCGCATCTAGATAGGTTTCCTGAAGTTTTCCTAGCTCATATCGAGCAATTCGATTGAAGTAAAGCTTTATATCACTTTGACGGAACGGTGATAAACTCTCGAAGTAATACCCCACATCGTCAATATAGGTGGTTCTGTTCGGAAGATTATAATTAAAAAATTGTAGATCAGTATTTACGGCTTTTGTTAAAAACGAATCGATCCAATTTAGCCCCTTGGGTAAATAAAAATTATCTTCTTTTATACGATTGATAAAGCTACCTTTCATGCCATAAAGGTTACCAAAAAAACATGCCCTTTCTTTAACTAAACTTCGGTAGAACTGTAAATTTCGTCCAGATTGCGGCATGCCCGCAATGACGACTGTTTGTTCATCTTTCGCCATGAGGTGATCAAACATAAGCGGGAAACTATTCGAAGTAAAGTTTACATCGGCGTCTACGAAAAAATGCGCATCAGTTTCATTTTCGATATTATGCATGTACATATTCCATGCATTGCACTTGTCTCCTTCCTCGATCTCAATGATACTCAGATTATCGAATTGAAGATTCTTCTTTGTTTTTTCGGCAATGGGAATCGTAGCGTCACTGCAGCCATTAGCAAGAATATAGAAGGTATGAAGCCGACTATCTACATTATGGTAAACACTGGTTATTGAGGCTTCAATGTTGCTTTGTTCGTTATAGGCAAACATGATGATATTGTATTTGTTATTCACCCACTTTCTCCGTTTCTGCCTCTGTCGCCAATATATAGTTGGCGCTTATCAATGCGAGTAAAAAATAAAAGGGCTCAAATATAATGAGATCCAAAAATATAGCACCTACAAAAAAACCGAGTAACGCTGCTGCACAACTGCGATTAATGTAGTGAAAAGTCGAGCCAAATTCGGTGGAATCTCTTACTTTTTTGTATTGTCTAAATGAGGCGAAAAAGAATGAAATGAAGACCAAGCCTGTCAATAACCCCGTATTGGCAGAAAAGTTGAAAAACGTATTATGTGCAACGTGAGGTGACTCGCCGGGGAAATGGGTAGCAGATGCTATTTGAAACCGTTGTGGACCTGCGCCGAAAATGGGGTATTTGCCGATCAGTTTTGCCCCAATTTTCCAAGAAACAAGCCTAGGATTCAACGGCTCTTCAGAATTAGTTTGTGCTGCCGAGACAGTGTTTTTAGTGCGATCTAATAGTGCCCCGCCTTGAGCGATGATAATGGTTAAGAAGCCTAAAACCAACGCTTTGTTTAGTACTTTTGACTTCATTAACGAAGCGGCAAATAAGGTGAGTACGCCAGCACTGAGCAAGGCGCCGCGAGAAGCAAAAAGAATAAGTGCGTGCCACATTAGTGGTAAGCTAAGTATCATTAATACTTGAAGCCATTTCTGTTTAAAGTGTTGGATACCAAATAATACAAAAGGCATGCAAACAATTAAAACGATGGATAACGCATTACCATCCCCATATGGACTACCACGAGGACCATTTAGGCGCCCATTTTTAAATTGTGACCAGTTATTCGATAAATAATGGTCGTTTGCCCAATAGGTGTAGTAGATGCCCACCAGAACAAGAACGTATGCGAACCATTTGAGCGACTTTTCATTGTTAATCAGCCCAAGAACAATAAAGTACATGATGACAATCGTATTCATGGTACCTAATACAATTTCAGCACCGATACCAGCATAGTAGTAACTGAATGGAGAAAAGAAATTAGATAAGTGCATCCATGCCCAAATGAGTACTATGCCTTTAAATTGCCAAGTTTTATACACCTGCCAGTTTATGTTGCCTCTGCTTAGCTCGATACCCCATGCGAGTATTGCCAAGGCTGCAGTGATTTTAAATATTGGTATAGATTCAAAGCTCCAGAACCACACATATTGAGGCTGTAAAATTGAAACAAGCGTGTAGGCTACCGCGGAGGCCCAAGGTGCGCTAGAAAGCAAAAATAAACTTACCAACAACCCTAATATAGTGAGGAGTCTAATCATTGTTTAAGCTCAAATATGCGTCTTGATAATGTGTGTTCATTATTTGTTCGGAAAAATGCGCTTCAAATCGTCTTTTTGCGTTAAGTGATAGCGTCGAATAGCCATTTGAGAGAAGATTATTTATGCCTTGAGCAAAACTGTTCGCGTCATCATTTGGCGTTACTACACCGGTTTCACCATTTAGCACAATTTCTGCGTTCCCACCTGCATCAGTTACCACGCAAGGCTTGCTCAACGACATGGCCTCTAGAAGCGTCATCGATGTTCCCTCGCTTAGTGATGATAAAAGAAAAATATCCATAAGTGCGAGAAAGTGTGTCGGTGAACTTTGATAGCCCGTGAGAATGATATTGTTACCTATATTTAATTCGCGAATGACCTTTTCGATATTATCTCTTTCTTCTCCATCACCAACCATAATCAAGGTGGTATTCGGGTGAGACACTAGTACGACTGAAAAAGCCTCAAGCATCATTTGGTGATTTTTTATAGGATCAAATCGTGCAATGGTGCCTAATATCTTGTTTTCTCTCGGTATCCCTAACGTGTCTCTTAGCGTAAGCACTTGTTGGTGATCACGTTCTAATGGATGAATGCCATTGTATATTGTTTGAATTTTTGATGCCGGGATTGATTCAAATTCAGTTAGCGCTCGCTTTGTGGCGTTGGAAATTGATGTAATTTTGTCCGTTAGAGACACTAATAAAGGGTTTACCAATTTTCGTTTCCAGCTTGCCGAGTCAGGGTAGAAACGACCGTGCTCAGTAAATATAACTTTGGTTTTTGTAAAGCATGTTGCTAATGCGCCGTAGACCCAAGGCGTGTACTGATGGCAATGAACAATATCGATGTTATTCTCTCTCACATATTGCCGTATATTCTTTATTAGTGAGATATCAAACCCTGGCGAGCGCTGTGTGCTGGTAATGGGTATGCCTTTTTGTTGAAGTTCATTTCCCCAAGGGCCTAAGGGAGATTCAATACAGAATACTGACATTTCAAAAAACGAGTCTCGCATGCCTTCTATAATATTGCGAATGACCATTTCCGTTCCGCCAATTCTCATATCAAACGTAATATGCACAATTTTAAGCATTATTTGGTTAGCCCTTCAGTCTTGGGGAACAGTGGTTCTATGTTCATTCTAGGCTTTGACAACGAGAAATACTTCCTCGCATTCATAAAAGGTGTTTCAATTAAACGATACAGTACTTCAGCGCCAACTAGCGTTATAAGAAGGGCGATTGAATAATAAACAATGAAGTTTACATTTTCGCTGAAGAAGCGCTGGGTGATGACCAGCGCATCTACGTGTAACAGGTACATGGCATATGAGCGAGTTGAAATGTGTATAACAAGCTTGCTCGTCGCTTCGTTAAACTTAAGTTGATTAGAGTCTGACCATATTATCCAAATGCCAAACAACGCGGCGAGGAACAATTTACTGGGTTCCGGCACATTCCATTGCTTGTTGTACCATGCAACAAAGAAAAAGAAGTACGTAGCCAATGCAAGTGGGAAACCCCATTTACTGCCTGTACTGAATGTCAGCCAAAGGCGTTTGTAACTGTGTTTTAGGTAAGCGAGGAAAATGCCCATTGCACAGCAATCTAAACGGACGTGAGTTTGGTTTAATGATTGATAGAGGTCAAAATAACGGAACAGTGAAGGGGCGAATAAAAGAGCGCAAAGAATCGTACCTTGCACCATTCTAGAAAAACGAAATGTGAAAACCAAAAGTGGTGCAATCAACAAATAAAACTGTTCTTCCAGTGCCAGCGACCAGCTGATGTAAAAAAACTGCAGATCGACTTGGTAGTTTTGGAGAAATACGAGATGTAACCAAGGAAAATTGAAGTTCTCTTTCGTTAAATACTGTTGAAAGAGGGTGAGGAACAAGACCGCGTAGTAAGCTGGCATTGTCCGCATCCAACGTCTCACCCAAAAACGCCATACCTGAATATTGCCAAATGTGGATTGTTCTTTAAAAAGTTGTGTGCCTATTAACCATCCGGAGAGCACAAAAAAAAGGTCGACGCCAGTACCACCAAATTGAAGAGGGTAAAGATATGCTGGAGAACCAAAACTATTGACGGTATGACCCGTAAACACCAGCATAATAGCCAGCGCTCTAAGGCAGTCTAAAGCAAAATTACGCTGCATATTTTTCATACCACATTTGATACATCAACATGCTCCACAGTACTATGCCATGATCAGCTTTGCTTGTTTGATGCTCTTCCCAAAGTTTGTTTATAACACCGCGTTCAAATATGTCGCAAAGCCCGCGCTGTGAACCAATAATTTGAGATTCAGACAGTGATTTCAGCTCACCTCTAAACCACTCATCCAACGGCGTGCTAAACCCCATTTTCTTTCTATACAGCAGCGAATCAGGAATAAAGGGCTTAAACACTTTTTTAAGTAAATACTTCTTCTCACCGTCTCTATATTTTTGTGAAGAGGGCAGGGTAGCGGCAAACTCTGCAACTTGGTAGTCGAGAATAGGCGCCCTTACTTCAAGCGAGTTTGCCATGCTCATGCGGTCAACCTTTACTAAGATATCGCCTGTCATGTAGGTCTTAATATCAGTGTAAAGAATTTTGCTTAAATGGTCTGGACCGTCGGCTTTGTTATACATGTCTAGGGTATATTGACTGGGATGGTAACCAGCCAGTTCTTTTGCTAGATCGGCTTTGACTAGGCTTTGCCACATTTCGTCAGTCATCATACTGTTAGTGATATAAAAGCCCATAGCCGGTTCATGAGACAAGCTCGTAAGCAACGATTTGGCTTTTTTCCCGACCGTACCTGGCACTTTCCCAGCTAACTTGGCTAAATGTGGAAAAACGGATTTTCTTACCGCTTCGGGGAATTTGCTTCTTAGCTTGTTCTCAACATCATCTATTGTGTACTTTTCGTAGCCAGCAAACATCTCATCGCCCCCGTCTCCTGCAAGGGCGACCGTCACTGCCTTTCTTGCCAATTCTGAAACGAAGAAAGTTGGCACAAGTGAAGGGTCAGCAAAAGGCTCATCAAAAAAGCTCACGATATGTTCTAGTCTGTCGCTGACGTTTTGGTGAACGGTAAATTCATGGTGCTCTGTTTCGTATTTTTCAGCTATTTCACGGGCGAAATCTGCTTCGTTAAAGTCTTTATTATCAAACCCGATGGTACAGGTCTTCACAGGTGTTTCGCTAGCCTCGGCCATCATTGCGACAACACCCGAGCTATCTACACCGCCGCTTAAGAAAGCCCCAAGCGGAACATCACTTACCATTCTTTGCTTAGTTACTTTTTCAAGTAAGGTCTTTAACTGAACTTTATTGGCATCTTCACTGGCACTTGTCGTGTTTTTAAAGCTCAAATCCCAATATTCATGAATGCTGAAACCGTCTTTATTAAGCATTAAATAATGAGCAGGTGGTAACTTGTGAATGTGCTTAAAAATACTCTTTGGGTCGGGAACGTATTGATATGCAAAGAAGTCATATACAGCGTCTAAGCGAATTTCTCTTGGAATGTTCTCCAGCGCCAATATAGCTTTAATCTCAGAGCCAAACGCAAATCGACCATTATCATTAAAATAGTAAAGGGGTTTTTTACCCAATCGATCTCGTGCAATGAACAATTCTTGCTTGTTTTTGTCCCACAGAGCAAAGGCAAACATTCCGTTTAGTTTATCTAAACACTCGGTTCCTTCGCGTGCATATAGCTCTAAAATAACTTCGGTATCTGTATGGCTTTTAAATGTAACACCGTCGTTTTCAAGCTCGGCTCGCAATTCAAGGAAGTTGTAGATCTCGCCATTAAAAACAATAACCAAGTCACCCTCTTTCGAGTACATGGGCTGATTGCCTGCTTCTGAGAGATCAAGAATACTCAGCCGCCTATGACAAAGGCCGATATGATCATCAATATACATGCCGCTGGCATCCGGGCCTCTGTGATGAATAGCCTTGTGCATAGCCTCTAATAAAGTTTCACCGCCTTCGTTGAAATTAAAAAGGCTAAATCCTGCAATGCCACACATGAATGGTTATCCCTACAAACTGATATAAGGTCGAAGAATTGACCCAGTTACAATGGTAAATTTTAAGGGAAGTTCACGCCAAATATTTTCGGCTATTTCTCTTACCCTGCTTGAGCCTGACTTAGCGTCGCTTTTAGCGTCTATCAACTCATTGTTTTTATCAAAACTCTGCCAGTTAAGCAGTTGAGGTTCTGCGCCCCATTGTTTTTTAAATTTATATGTGCCTTCTTCAAAGGTTGAGCGGCCAAAGTCAAAAACTTTCACGCCATTGTCGGCGCAATGGGAAAGCAAAGACCAATACAACAACATATTAGGAGCAAGGCGATTGAAGTCACGAAGTGTTGAGGCCCATGGAATAGAAGCGTTGTCACCCGATTTTATGATAACGCCACCACCAATAGGCTGGCCATCGTGATAAACCACGCTAATTAAACTACTTTGGCCGTAACTTTTTATAATCGCCTTAAACCATTTTTCAGCGTGAACAGGAGAGCCAAGATCTCTCATGTTTTGAGCATATACGTTGTAGAAATCACTTACTAGTACGTTCGATGTGCCTAACTCAAAGGTAAGCCCATTTTTTTCCGCCTTCCTTATTTGGCTGCGTAATTTAGATTTGAAACTTGATAACAGTATTTCACTTGACTCAGGCAGTGGCAAAAGCATACGTACTTTTTTGTTCTCAAACTGGATTTTGTCTAAAGGTGATTGTTCTATACCTCTAATTTCCAATTTTTTTCCTGTTACGTTTCGCATCTGCGCAGCAAGAAGCGCATGCATGTCATTTAACACCTTGTCGTTGTCGGCTAAGCCATAGCCTACATCGCAATAAGGTAAAGAACATATTTGCTTGCCCAGCAAAGGTATATTCATTAAAACAGCAGGGAAAACACCAACAACTTGCCCCGTATTAGCACATGTGGCAATAACGCCAAGCATTGAATGATCGTAAGCGGCCTTTACCGCTTCAAGCCACGCAAACTTGTGATAAGCGGAAGCATTTTTGTGTTGTGATACATAGGCATCCCACAAAGGTTTGTCGCTGGCCGACGCTATTCGTAACTTTGTATTTTGTTGTGCCGTCATTAATTTTGCTCACCTTTAATAACACCGCTTGAAGCGCTGCGGTTACTTAAATGCACCTTGGCTTCTGAGATAGTGCAAAATTTAACATTGGCATTTTTCACTAAGTGTTGAGTAACAACCTCAATGCGCTGACATATTGTTTCAAATGCATTTGCCCCATCTAAAAGGCCCGTTGCTCCGTCGATTAAACTAGAGCTGTGTAAGTACATATGAATAACGGGTTGTTTTTTCTGAATGCTTTGGTCGACTAACGCAAGCATGTCTTCGATTTCGGTAAGCTCTGGACTCAAATAAATCTTTCTTAAAAGTTTACTGTGCCAAAGCAGACCGACAGATTTAACCCAATTAAAAGGCGGTTTAGATAGTCGATTATGAATGCGTTCACCAAGAGAGAAGTTTTGAATATTAAACCCTGCGGTAACAGGGATCTCAAGCAGTTGACGCTGCTCTCCAGGAGCCAGTGCGTTGTCAAACGAAGGCCAATAAGGCGATTCTGGTGCACCTAGGCAGCTAAAATAGTCGTTCCTGTAAAAAGGATAAACGCTTGAATCTACTACATAGCCTCTTGATGCAAGTAATCTAAGCATTTTGGCACTTACGCCCCATCGCCCGCTTCTAAAGGACTGTGGGCGAACGCCTATTTCGTCGTGTAAAAGGGCGTTTAGTGCATCGAGTTTTTGCTCTACTTGCTCTAAAGGAAGGTTTATTACGTGAGATCCCGCTTCGGTTGTCTTACCGAAATAGGGAGGGTTACACCAAGGGTGTAGATGTGCTCCAATCTCCGCGCTGTTAGACTTAGCAAAGGTTCGCAGAGTTTGACTACCAACATTATTGCTTGCAACGGCGTAATCAACAAAATACGTAGGACGGATACCAAGGCTTTCACAGAAAGTTTGAAATGCAGGAAGCTTTTCAACGTTTTCAACCGAACAGTTATGCTGCGGAAACTCTTCGTCCCACTGCCATTCTTCTTCAGTATCAATAGTTAAAACAAATAACACGTCCTGTTTATGCATTTACACTCTCTTTCAGGATTCCTTCGAATAATTCAAGGTATTCATCAGCCATTCTCTTAGCAGAGAAATTGGCTTCTACAAACGACTTTGAGTTTTGAGCTAGTGAGGTGGCGAGCGCTTTGTCATCTAGCAGTCTTTCCCAGTCTTTCTCAAGCTGCTTGCTGTTGTGAAGAGGAGCCAATAAACCAGACTCGTTGTGTGTTATTAGCTGGTCGATACCCGCAATGTCATAAGCAGACACCGGAATTTCCATGGCGCATGCTTCCATTAAGCAGCGAGGGATGCCTTCAAGCGTCGATGTCATTACGAACAAGTCAAAGTCGCGCAGCAGCTGTAGCCTGTCATTTCTAAAGCCTAAAAAATGAATGTCGCTGGCACTAGCCAGTGTTTTTGAATACGCCTCTAAGCTGGGGCGGTCTTCGCCGTCACCCAGCAGTACTAATTCAATATCTTGACGCTTTTTATATAAAGACTCGAAGCAGTCTAAAATGGCTTTTATATTTTTCCGGCTGATCATTTGGCCCACAAAGCCAATGGTCTTCTTTTCTTTTGGCTTGTCTGTTTTTGTTTGTCTAACGGCTTCTACTTCAGACAAGTCTACGCCATTTTGGATATACTCAAGCTTGTCAGGCGATATATTAAACTTCTCCACATCACTCATTAGTTGTTTAGAAAGTGGAACAACTTTGTCGGCAAAGCGCATCGACTGACATCCTAACCAAATAAAGAGACGGAGTTTCAAGTCGGCAGCATTTTCAAAGCCGTGGGGTGTTACAACACACGGAATACCTGCTTTTCTAGCCGCCACTACGCCCAAAATATCTGACTTATAGCCGTGAGTATGGATAATATCGATATCTTGTTCTTGAATTAAATCCGCCAATTTCGAAACGGCACGCAGGTCAAAACGACCCTGCATAGGAATGTGGTGAGTTTTTCCTATCGCTTTGAACTGTTTTACTAGCTCTAGCTCTTCTGTACCCGGCTCTAAGGTAACAACAAGTTCACTCGAAACACTATCTGGCAAATGCTTTGATAACGCTAACACCCATCTTTCTGCACCGTAGAAACCGGTTGAACAAATAAACTGTAAAACTTTCATTGTTATTTATGCGAGCTGGTACTAACAGCGCCGCGTACTCCTATTAATGTTCCAAGTGCTCTAGCCGGAAAATAAAGCAGATAAAAAAGTGAACAATGCCACCAAGTTACTTGCTGCTTAACAAGCCTTTTTAGTCGCCACGTGTAGGCTGTAAAAGGCAGTAAAGCGCCTACTAACATAACTATAGCGACAATAGGTTGCGAGAATATTATCGCGAGTAAAGCCAGTAAAAGACCACCTGTAAATGCAAAAGGAACAACAAAACTTGGCCATTCTCTTAGCGGAATGCGCCTTCCTTTTAAAGATGCAATATTGGACTGGCCGCGCCATATTTCTTTTTTATACATCGGTGCGTAAGCTTTGTCTTCGCCAATGTGAATATACTGGGTTTGTGAGGTATAAAACAACTCACCTAATTTACTAACCTTATCGGTAAAGAAATAATCTTCACAAGTATGAAGGTGTTCAGGGAACTTACCTGCTGCCTCGAACGTTTCCTTTAAAAGAAATAAGTTGCGGCCAGGTAGAAAACTGACAGGCACATCAAGTTCAGCATTGCTTAACGCCGTTCTTATTCTCTCTAGAGGCGGCGCGTTAGGGCTGTTCACCTGCATGGCGCTAACTAGAGCCGTATTGTCTCGTGTTTTGAGAGTATCAATCATCACGTCTAGCCAATTCGAAGCAAGTGCAACATCTGCGTCTAAAAATGCCAAGTATTCACCTGTCGCCAAGCCGGCACCCAGATTCCTAGAATGTGAGATCGTGTTATTTTCGTCGTTATATAAAACTCGCAAATTTACTGTTTTGATAAATGCGCTGAGCGTATTTGAAATTTCTTTATTCTGACTTACCAAAACAACTTCGTATTGCTCTTTAGGGGTTGTTAGGCCCGCAATACTTGTTAATGTTTCAATGAGCATGTCTTCACGCCCCTTATGAGGAATGATAAAAGACGTATTAATACTCATGGTTTACCTAACCATTTTTGAAGTTGTGGAAAACGTTTCACTAGCTGTTTTCTCTCTCTAGACGGAGATAAATCGATAAGGTAGGACAAAAGAAAACTCAATGAATTGGATTTTTCTGTTAATGCCTGACCTTTTTGTGTAGAAGTCGATGAAAGAGGGCGGGCAGCCTGCTTAAAACCGGAGTAATGACCGTTTTGCATCATTAAACAAAGTACGCGCGTGGTACTCGTTTCTGTACTCGTACTAAGGCGTTGAAAAATTGTATCTGCTAGTTGCTCGGCTTTTTGCTCAGCAAGTGTACGTTGGGCTTCAGTTAAATAGTTAGATGCAAAATGCAGTACGCATAGTTTTCTTAGGTCTTGCCCACTCCACGTTTGATTCGGAAACTCAAGAATGTCAGGCTTGTCCAGATAAGCATATTCGTTCACAGCCATCCAATTGGCATAGTGAGTAAGTGAGTCTACTGCGTATTGATAGCTCGAGTCATATTCACAGCGCTGTTCTTTAAGTGATATAAATCGGCAAACTGCTTGTAGGAATACAGTATAAAACCACGTTGCTTCGACATTATCCAATTGCAATTGGTCGAAGTCATCGGTGGGGGAGACCGTATTCGCTATAATATAGGACGCTGCTTCAATGTCACTATCACAACCTTGTAGTTCGTATCTATCTAGCCTTGCTTGCAGGTAGTTACCCGTACCTCTGTCTAGAGGATACTTTCCTGTTTTTACATTTTTAACACCAGGAATATCGCTATTTTTAAACGCAAGCAGGGCGCCTACAAACGTACCGTCGCCTTCATAATAATTGGTTACCCATTGCGTTATGGATAATGCGGCGTCTCGAGACGGTGTGTAGCCAGTAAGCAAATGATGCAAAGTGAGACCATTGGTATAACAATGTTGCCCACCCGGACCGCCGCCTCCAGCATGATCATCGTAAACACCAGACGGCTGGTGTTTAGAGTACGTTCTATGAGATGCGGTATATGCCTGAACATAATGGTCCGTATGCCAAAACAATCCGCCGCTATACTCGGGCTTATCGTCACTGGTGTGATACACATCAATATCTGCAACGTGCTTGGCAAGATCATCGGCTAGTTCAAACCAACGAGGATCGCCGCTTAACAACCACTGCATCAGCATTCCAAATATAGGGTCGTATTGATTGTTGTAATGTGACACGAAAAAGGGCTCGTCAGGTGCGAGTGCCTTTTCGTGATCCGCATAAAGCTCACCAAAATGTCGCCAGCCAAATTCGTCAATATCGAGCCGCTTTTGATAAAAAGAAGACGGACCTTCAATGCCACTTTTTATAAGAGAGTCAAACTCGCATGATTTAGAAGGGAGAAAAGGCAAAACAGATGCGTTTTTTAACCAAGCGCTATCAATGACTACTTGCAGTGATTGTATGCTAAAAGGTGCGATTGAAATGCGTCTTGTTTTTTGTTCACCAGGCTGGAGTTCAGTATTCTCACTATACCTAGAACCTAACAAGCTAACGCTCAAACTGTCTGCTGTTAAATGTGCTGAAGAAGGAAAATTTTGCCAAAACTTATCAACATGAATACTAAAAGTGCTACCGATGTTTGAAATCTTAATTTGCGGTTTTGCTTGGTCACCCGAAAGCAATAAGTGGTCTGGTTGGTAAAGTTTAAAACCGCGAAACGGAAGCGAGTTAACGTTGTCTTGATTTACATGAACTGGACTTTGCCAGTTTTCAAAACCACTGGAAGCCTGATGAAGTGTCAGCTCTTCATGTTCAGATGAACTAAAGTCATCTGAATTTAGCGTCAGCGTAGGCTCTAGCGATTTACCTTTGAACGAGATACAGCATTCTTTTAAATAAATACTGTTTGGGTCTCCCAAGTCCCACTTCCCATTTGGGTGTGACGCAGCGCTTGGGTTTCGCATTGTTAAATGAGCACAAACCGTTCCGGTACTAAGGAAGATTGACGCTTCTGTTTCAACAATCAGCTTTTTATCGCTGCCAAGCCTAATCTCGTATTTTTGTTCAACGGTTAATGCGCTGTATTCGTTGTTATTGCAATGAAGAGCATAAGAGAATGCAATAGGGGTTATCGATTGAGGATTAATATCAACAATATCGAAAGAGCTGGATAAGTGCTTGTCGGTTACAAACTGAAAAGGCTTGGCTTTGTTAATTGTGAATGTTTTGCCACTGCCCAGAGACAGTGAAAGCGCCTCATCGTTATTGTTTACAGGTGAGACAAGCTTGTTCAATGGTGAGTCGCTCACCACCGCTTCTAGCGTCAGAACTATTTCATCGCTTACCGAATGGCGCTGTAAATCAATCAAACCTTCACATAACAACCACTTTATTGAACCATCTGGCCATAGCTGCGAGGTTTTGATAAAAGCATCAGTTAGGAGTATTCCGTTTGCGGCAAGCCGAAATTGAGTGACGGCGAGCCACATTCCCTTAGGGCAGGGCAAACCTGTTTTAAAATGTCCGCACGTCTCTTTGGCTAAAGAGGCAATCTGGATAGTTCCAACCGTTTGTGTCATTACTGCTTTCTTTATTTCTTCCGTGAGCAATGTTCTTGATGAACATATGCATAATGGCTCTAGTATGCCAATGGAATTGCCACTTGTGTAGCCTTCATCACTAATTTGTTACTTTGACCTTATATTTGCTTCGAAGTAGTATGACTACAGGACAAGTAAAAATACTAAAGATAGCTTGGAAGGCGCTGATGTCGAAAGTTTGCGTGTTGTCGCAACGAGTACCGTATCCCCCAAATAAGGGCGAAAAACTTAGAACATATCATCAAATTGAATTTCTAAATCGCTTAGGGTACGAAGTCGAAGTTTTTTCTCTCATAGAAACTGCAGAAGATAAGAAAAATGCCGAAGCGTTAGCCAAGCAACTTGGAATTTCGGTCAACTCTTACCAGTTAGGTAGTAAATTCACGCGTTATGCTTCGGCTTTACTGCAAGGTTTGCCGATAAGTGTTGGGGCGTTTTACTCAAAAACACTTCAACATGTTATTGATGAAAAACTGAAAGAGGGTGAGGATGCGCTGCTGTTAACCGCGTCGAGTTTAAGCTATTACATCTTCAGCTCGCCTTATTACAACAATACCCATTGTCGCTTGTTTATGGACTTTATGGACGTTGATTCAGATAAGTGGGCGCAATACGCAGGTTCTTCTTCTTTCTTAATGCGCTACGTATACCAGCGTGAAAGCAAAGGTATAAAAAAGCTTGAGGCTAAAACAAACCAACGGTTTGATGAGTGCTTTTTGATTGCAAGCGAAGAGGCGCAGCTATTTAATTCTTCAGTAGACTCATCGAAAGCGATAACCGTGCTTGGAAACGGATTAGACTTCGATGCGTTTTATCCGGCGAAAACACAGCCTTGCGCGGCGACAATAAGCACTGGGCCGCATTTCTTGTTCACGGGCGTGATGGACTACAAACCTAATGTAGACGCGGTACTTTGGTTTGTTAAAAATTGCTGGCCACTCATTCGTGAAAAAGCGCCCAATGCAAAATTTACCGTGGGTGGAATGAACCCTGTTGAAGAAATAAAGGCGTTGTCAGACCGCAATGGCATAGATGTCACGGGCTTTGTCGATGATATATTGCCTTATTTTCACCAAGCTCATGCGTTTGTGGCGCCATTTAGGTTGGCAAGGGGCGTGCAGAACAAAGTGCTTCAAGCGGCAGCATGTAAATTACCGATAATAACCACGTCTATGGGAGCTGAAGGGATCTCGTTTGCCAACGCCGACAGCATGTGGATAGTAGATGATGTGGACAGCTTTGTAGCTGCATGCGTGGAAAGTATTGAGAACTTTGAGCTATCACAACATAAAGCTCAACGTAGCTATCAAGCAATAGTTAGCGAATATAGTTGGGAACAACAACTGAGCCCGTTGAAAGTGGCAATGGCACGAATATGAAATCAATAATTAAGAAGAGTTTTTTTGCCCTTTGTGCACTTGTAATGTTTCCTTTCACGCTTATGTATTTAATGCTGTCTATTGTGGTAAACAAAGACTCGCTGCTTTCCTCTTTTAGCCAGCTGCTATCGCTTATACCCGGTAAACTAGGGTGTTATTTACGTTCGGGCTTTTATCGGTTTGTCATGACCTCGTGTGCGCCAAACGTTCTCATCGGTTTCGCCACGTTGTTTTCACAACAAGATACTGAGATTGACGAGGGGGTGTACATAGGGCCGCAATGTAACATTGGTAAATGCGCAATTGGGAAAAATACCTTGTTGGGAAGCGGTGTGCACATTATGAGTGGCAAAGGACAACATAATTTTTCTGACCCAGAAAAGCCGATTAAAGATCAGGGCGGCGTTTTCACCAAAGTCATTATCGGAGAAAATTGCTGGTTAGGTAATGGCGCCTTAATTATGGCGAACGTGGGCAAGGGAAGTGTTGTAGCAGCAGGTTCCGTGGTAGTTGATGATGTGCCAGAAGGCGTAATTGTTGGAGGGAATCCGGCTAAGCTACTTAAAAGAGTTTCTGTTTGATGCGCTGAAGAGCAGAGGCTAACCGCCCCTCGATAGATCTGGTATATATAGTTAAATTGCTAAATATATACGTTTCTGTGGAGAGACTTTTTTTATATCGACTTTCTCCACCCAAGAAATCATACCAATAAAAACCCTTTTTTTGATAGTACTCCATCAAGGTGGAGTGCAAAGTGTAACCAGGTTTTATTTTATTGTTTTCATACTGATAATTTATTCCTGAACAATAAAAATAAACAGTATCGCCAAAAATCAAATTGTAAGAGTAGCCTAATAGACTTGTACCTGCTTTAATTTCGATAATGCTGACATTTTCAGGAAAATTCTCCAGCAAATACTTGTGGTGAGAGAGAAAAAGAGGGTTGTTAAAACCACTTCCCTCTGCACTTTCGCTCCACTTTTCTTTGTGCAGCGAGCCCAATTTTGTAAGGTAAGAATGCAACTGATCTTCCGAAGCTTCAATCACTGAAATAGCGCCGTAATCCTGCTCAAGTATTTTGGTAGAACGTCGAATTTGAGAGCGAGTATTTTTCGACAAATGTTTCTCTAGATCAGCAGTAATTAAGGATGTTCGATACCCGTTAACGTTTTCTGAATCAACACGGATAGAATTATCAACTAAATCTTTGCTTATCGCTATATTGTGCGACATTGATATATACAACTTACAAACATGATCTATTTTTGCCTTATTTAGCAGAGCATTCAGGCATGCTTGTTCATGCTTCTTTGAGCAAATTATAGTGTTGTATTCAACCCAAACCTGGTCTTTTTTGAGCTCGCCAGTTTGGTTCAAATACCAAGCATGTAAAGGCAGCAAAGACAGTGTATTCTTACTCACTATCCAGCAATAACCTATTATTTGATTTCCTAGTTTAAAAATGTACAGAGTAGGAAGTACTGTTAGACTGTATATCCAAGACTCCTGCCAAGCGAGTGATGTGAAAGGTGTAGGCACTTCAATGCACTCATGAACATTTCTTAGAAACGACTTAACTTCTTCAAACGAAGCTAAACTTTTGCGCTCTAACAATACTTCCATAAGCAAACTTTAAGTTTATATACTAGGGTTAAAAGCTTAATGGTAAAAGCAGTTTCAGTAAAATGAAAAAAGCCCTCTTACGAGGGCCTTTATATGACTTTATAATCGGTTTTAAGATTTTCTGCGTCTAACAGCAGCCAGACCTAGAAGGCCAAGGCCAGCAATTGCCAAAGTTCCAGGAGCTGAAACCAAAGAAACCCGAGCTGTTGATTTTTGCCCAATAGATACTTGGAAGTCGCCTGCACGTAAGCGGAAGAATTCACTTCTCGCAACACCACCATCTTCCGTAACACCTGTATTGCTTCCTGTGAAGTCATCGGCTTCACTTACAAGATTAACAATTTCCAAGTCGTCTTCATTAAGATATACCACAGTCCCATCATCTAGTTGACGCTGTACTCCTAACGCTCCTCCATTACCGGTTGAATCGTCCGAGCCAATACCAACTTGAAAAGAGGCTGAAGCTGTTGCATTAGCGACCTGGGTAGGATCTGACTCTATGTCTGCACTTTTAACTGTATCGACTATAAGCTTGTAGGCTAGGGTAAAAGCTAAATAAATTTCAGTAGGGCCGTTAAGTTCGAAATTTAGTACTGTAGTCAAAGAATCGGCTATGTCCGAATTGCCAGAAGCCACGCTATTGTTACTTCCAACTGAAGCGGCTGCGTAGGTCATACCTGATGCAGGGTTAGTTGGGTCAAAATTTAACGCGCTTCCACTTACAATAGCGTCTGCCATACCGTAGCTGTAGCCGTTATCCCTACTATCATTATGGAGATTTAAAGCAGTATTATAATTGCCAACAAGACTATTGTTCGAAACGCCTGTCAAACCACATGAAGGGCCTACACAATTAAAAACACCGTCAGCAATTCCGTCGTTTGTTGGTGCAAAAGCTGGTGTATTAGGTAGACCTGCACCATTGAAACCAGTGCTAGTGCTTGACGAGCGTTGACCTGAGCTGACAGTGATGAACTGTGCAAGCTGTTCATTAGAGACCTTATCCGTAAGGGCCGCATCGAAATAAGCTACGATACCAAAAGATTGCACGTCCAAGTAAGATGTTGCCACAACGCCAGCGTTTGCAGAAAGCGAAGCGCCTGCTAAAGCACACCCGGCTACTAAGCTCTTTGTGATTTTAGAAATTTTCATGTCTATTCCTCATGAATAAAGATTCGGTATTTCGCAACTACTGACTACATAACGTTAGTGGCGACTGTCTAATACTCTTAAGCAGGCAGTGTGCCAGCATTGCAAGTAATTGACTTAATGGGTTTTTATCGTTTTTAAAAAAAAGGAGAGATAGCAAGCTGTTAAATATTCCGACACTTTCTTATAACCCATAACGACCAGAAGCTATCACAGAATTTGGATCTAATGTGAGCTTTATCTCTCGGATACTCGTTATTAAAGTTGAGGAATAGAAGTCATCATAATCTCGATGTTGGAAACTATTGAATCTGTAGGTTAGATAGCCACTGTGTATAAACCGTTTGATTAAAGCTTCGTGACAGCGTTCTGCTTGACGATCTGAGTTTTCGGATTGTCTGTCGTACAGTAGTGAAATGACACATTCAATTGCTGTTGACGTGAGTACAGTCATTGATATTGCAGACTCAACATCAAATTCCTCTAGAACTTCAGAAACAATAGACACTAAGTTTTCAGCATTTTTACCCGTCGCAGGTGCAGTAGGCGCAAGCCATATAAGACCCACCTTGTTTCTTTCAAGTTTTGTGAAGTCTTTGTCTAGAGGAAGTTGGCTTAATTTATAATGCACACTCTTTAGAAAATCATTTGTAGGTTCACCGCGTTTGAGTTTCATTAGACTATTTAATTTGTCGAGAGTTTTGTCGACTTTTAAACCGCTTAATTGAGAAACTTTTGGGGCAATTCTATTTAACCATTTGAATTTTGCTTCACTAATAAACTGTACTTTAAATTCTCCATTCGCAAATGTGCGTTTAATTTTTTTCTTCCAAACTTCTACTTCTTCAACACTTCCGTAAAGTGCCCCTGATGCCGTCCATTCATTTAACATGTAAGCTTTTGTATGTCTCTTTCTATCTTCGTCTGATAGTGAAAACTTTGATAGGGGCCAGTCACTTTCATCAAGGGCTGCCTGGAGTGATTTATCGAGATTTGTTATGTGGACGCAGCTTTTTATAACTTGCCTTTCTCGTAAGTCACGAATTCTATCGACCAACACATTAATGTTTGTGTCTTTCTGCGTTGAAATAAAGAATGGAAGATAGCATTCAGGTGCAGCTATAAGTTTAAGTGTTGCCTCAGTTACAATCCCCAGCGTTGATTGAGAAAAAATCCCGTCGACGTAGGGGCCTACGCCCCACTTGTATATGCCTTCACTCGCAAATCGTTTTGATTCGTCAGAAAATTGTCTAAACCCAGTTGAGATAGCTTTTCCATTTCCTAAAACTACGTCTAGGTCACTAATGAACTCAAAGTGGTTTCCGGCGGGAGTATGACCAAAGCCTCTCTCCAAACTGTTGCCCAAAACACTGCAATCTACTGATGAGCCCGTTGCGTCCATCCAAAACTTAAGGCCTTTTTCCTTTAAAAAGTCATAAAGCTGCTTTTGGGTAACACCAGCCCCAATTCGTACCGTACCTAAAGTATCGTCATATTCTGTGATGTTATTAAGATTAACTAGATACAGTAAAAAAGCATTGTCACTTCCCGCTTCCGAGCATGTATAGCCCCAGTTTTTTCCACTGCTTATAGGGTGTAATTGGAACTTTTCATCGCTTTGGCTATTAACATCGTTAAACAATTTAACTATTTGGAAAACATCACTTTTTTTATTCGGTATAATTACTGCACAAGGGTGTGTTTGTTCCTTCATTGTACTTGTAGAAAACTCGTCAAACATTTCTCCATGTGTAAGAACATTCGATTTTCCAACGATAGCTTCTATTTTGTTTACCAATTCCAGTTTTTTAGACATCATCGAGCTGCTCTTTCATGTCTTTTCCAATGACCATCATCAACTTCTTAAAGCCAGGAGATAGCGTTTGGAATAACACTTTGGGGTCGATATGATAAGGTGCTCTTTTCCCATGATATTCGGTCACTTTTCCTATTTGAGTAAAAGGGATTCCTACAAACCTAAGGCTGCGCGCAAGTCTGGGTTCCATCATCACGAAAATATGATTGATGCCTTTTTGTTGTGTAACCGTCGCGGCCATAAAGTATAAACTTATAGCGATGAAGGGAAAACAACGCATTTCGTTTTGTGAGAAGTTATGTTCATCAATCACACCAGTTCCTGCGCCCTCATACTGATCAGTTTTCCGTTTTCGAAATTGCGCGGGAACAGCGAGGCGCGATATTTCACAAATCTCTTCACGCTTGTAATTTTTTGGATGAAGGACTTCATCTTCTAAAGCATGACTACAAAATTGCTCAATGGGGAGCAGTTGCTCAGAAGAATTCGACATAACCATGCGAACTGTGCCTGCAAAGTTTTTTGAACCTTTGTGCTGGACTAAACAATGGATTGAGTGCTGATCAAATTCATCTTTCTCCATGCCGTCTGATTTTTCCGGCTCGAACGCTAGCTCAGTACAGTAAACATCATGTCTTATCCTGAATGACAGTTCCTTAGTGGCTTGGTCATTTGCTATGGTGGTATTAAAAAACTGTTTAAAGTGAATAGCTATTTTACTTACTTCTCGGTTTGCAAGCTTGGTCTGGAGTGATTTAGACACATTCTTAAGCAGTGGGTTGCTATCCATTTTTTTAAACAATTGCTTTAGCATTGTCATTCTCTTATTGGCAACGGTATTACTATTAGATAAGCATAGCCCAGATAGGCTGTCTAGACCTACTTTGGGCTACAATTGTTTATGGAAACCATGAAGGTTAAGTTAATTTTTTATTAATTCCAGTGTATCTTCGTAATTAGGATCATTTGGTTTTAATTCTAACGCTTTTTCAATTAGTGTTAATGCATTCTGTTTATTACCAAGCTCGTTCTCGATCCAGGCTAAGTTATTCATTACAACATGGTTATTTTGCGTAGCTTCCAGCAGGAATATGTAATAACTACGAGCTTTTAGCATATCTCTCTCAACTAAAGCGTCTGCCAATAAGCGCATATTGATAATATCTGACGGTAAATACGAAACATGCTTTTCTAAGAATGAAATTGCTTCGCTAATTTTTCTTTGGTTCATCAGTGCGCTGAACATCATGGAAGCGACTCGCGGGCTAGGTGCTTTTTCATATGCTTCCGAGAGTCTTTCTTCGGCTAAAGCAAAATTTTTACTTGTCAATGCAAAGCTTGCCGATATTCCTCTGCCTAGAGGAGTATTTTGAGTTGCTTTCGGTATTTGAGCGAACTTCTGTTTAGCTAACTCTAACGAACTTGTTAACAACAAAAAGTTGACTTGAAGTAACTGTAATCTCGGATCATCAAATTTCTTGAGAGCTTGCTCTGTTGTTTCTAGTGCTTTATTCGCGTTTCCTAACGTCTCAAGATAATTTATTTTAGCAATATAAGCATCCGGAACGTCGGGGGTGTTTTTTATCCAATCATCCAACGCTATCAAAACCTCTTCAGGTTCTGCGGCCATTACTTTATTTTTTAATAGTAACTTCCAATATGAAGGATTTAGTTGTTTAGCATTTGTTTTGTAGCGAGAAAGAGAGCTTAAGGATTCTTTATTTTTGCTCTCAAGTAGTAAAAATTTGGCTTTCAAAAGCTCAAATTCAAAAGATTTTTCAATAAGTGAGTCGGTTATCTTATAGACGTAACTCTGGCTATAGTTATTTTCCAAATTCACGATAAAAAGTTGATTAAGCAATAGTAGGTCAGGTTTTTCATTTGATATTGCTTCCTCTAGATATTCACTTGCTTTCTTAGCATTTTGAGTCGCTAAGAGTGACTCAACTATTAGCGTATGTTTTAGAGGGCTAACAACTTTATTTTTCTGAAGACTATTAAGAGCTATGTTGTAATCGCCTTCCAGATAGCTTGCGACGCTGCTCGCAAATATTGCTGCCTCTTTGTTTTTGCTTTGCCATGTTTCAGCTATCTGTTTTAACTTTTCTACTTGATTGTACTGATAAAGTGTTCCAATCATTACCTGCGCTAGAGCACCATTCTCGGGTGCTACTAAAGGAATGAAATCAAAATTTATTCCCTCTGAATTTGTTTTAAATTTATTTAATTGAGAAAACTTGTGAAATTCAGACGATAAAGAGGAGGTTTCGATCGAAGCAATACTTTGGATAAGTTGATTTCTTGTATTGATATCGCCTTCTGCTTGAGCAGCGTTGGCGGCAATAGCAAATAGCGAAAGATTAGCTTCGTCGCTATCAACTAAGCTATTTTTAAATACCTCGATCCCTCTCTCGTAATTACCAAGTTTTATCTCGGTTATAGCGAGTACTTTTCTGGCAGGGTGTCCTTTTGGAAATACTGAGTTCGCCCCTTTTAGCTGTTGAAATGCCTTCTCGTAATATCCCTGTTGGAGGTATAGCGTTCCAAGGTAAGTTTTAAGGGCGCTGTCATTGGGATAAAAATCCGTAGCTTTAAGTAGATATTGTTCAGCTTCATCAAGAGAGCCGTTAAGAAAATTGATCGTTCCTTTCAACCTGTTCGCCAATGGTTGCTCGGGAAATCGAGACAAAACTTCATCGGAGTACAACAGCGCTTTGTCATATTCTTTAATATTGTAATGGCACTGCGCCAACCGTAGGGTAGAGTAGGGGTGAGTAAAAAGCTGCTCATTCACTTTTTCAAAGGTATCAATACACTTTGTAGCCTCACCGCTAGCTAGATAATAGTGCCCTAACATGGGTAAGAAAAGACCATCGCTTTTGGTTTCGATAGCAGTGGTTTCCTGTTGAGATAGCTTCAGTTTTTGGTTTGAAACATTACTCTCTAATGCGATAAGAGCCTGGTCTAATAAATCTTGGGTTTTGGCGCTTTTTTTCTCGGAATTTCCTAAGAGGATCAAGAATCTATCGTTAAGTTTTTTGATTTTTGAGTTCTTTTGTAAGTCTGGAAAAGTAGTTGCGAAAGATTCGATATCTTCGAATTCCTGATTAAAAAAACTCAGTAAAAAGTAGTTTTCTACCGCCGAAAAGGCTTTGTCAGCATTCTCTTCGTTAATACTTTCGAGTATGCGAGTGTATTCCCTCTTTGCATTTAATATTTGACCAGTCTTCAAATATGCGTCCGCTAACAGAAGTCTAGCATCCAAAAACGTTTCATTTTCCTGAACTAAGCTTTTCAACTGAATAATTGATTTTTCGTAGGCGCTAGCTTCAAAGTCCTTCTCGGCTAGTAAAAATTTATCTTGCTCAGTTTCTTGTGTACACCCGAGTGACAGAAGTCCAGTTAAGCCTAAAAGTAATATTTGTTTTTTATTCATGGTTGAATCCATTTCCTTTGTTTCGCTAACATTACGCACTTATTTTCTGCTTTTCAAAGCAATTTAACTAAACAAGAAATACTTTACGCGAGCTCCATATTCGTATAGCGCTATCTCCACTCTGCGCATAGCGCTTACAGATGGTATCTTGAGGTAGGGAGCTAGGCTTCCCGAGCTGTGGAAATCAACTGGGAAAATATTAATCTCATTACAATGTTCGGAGAGGAGTAGCGAAGCTCTTTTCATATGTGTAGCTGACGTAACGAGAATAACATTTTTTTTAGTTATATAGCTTTTTATCGACTCTACTTCACTCGCAGTGTCGACACCTTTAGCTACCAAAATTAGATTTTTACGCGGAACGCCAAGGTCAAAAAGCAAGTCAAACGCTTTTTGGGAATAGTTTGCATTAGGGTCATGTAAAAAATTTCCCCCCGTCACCAAAATTGGTTTATCTAGTTCCTTTGAAAGCTTACTTGCTTGAACTAGTCTTTGTAGGGAGCAATGACTCCATCTTGATATTTCTGACACCTTGCCGACTGTAGAGTAATAACAAGCGGGAGTGACGATAAAGTCTGTTCCTTCGAATTCCACTAATGCTTCTGAGTACGCTATTTCATGTTCCAAAGGATATAAAAGCAGATCTGCAAAGTAAGGCTGTGTTGTTAGCAACGCTAGTGATATAACACTGTACAAGCATGCTTTGCATAATCGTTTGAAATTAAACTGCCTCAGAATTAAGGCAATAGCTAAAATCAAGCAAATTAAGCTTAATGGTGAAGAAATAATGAAAAACAGCTCTCTTAAAAGATGCACAGTTAGCAACGTCCTAGTGTTAGCTCGATTGTTAAAGATAATAGATAGCTTAAATAAGCTAATGGGGTTTTGTACTATATTCTGGTTGAGCACATCAACTCATTTGCGCGCAGAACAACAATTTGTTGATGTAGTTGAGAGCGTTACAGAGAGTACCGTTGCGATAGCGTTGGATGCTCCTTATAAGTATGCATCTCCTAGGGTCTTAGGAACAGGTTTCATAGTTGATGATGGGTCTTATGCTATTACTAACTATCACGTGGTATCTGAACAGCTAGATCCGAAGTATGTTGAAAATTACGTAGTGCTTAGTGGTGAAGGTACGATTGTTAAAAAAGTAAAAGCAGAGATTATTAAAATAGATCTTAAGCACGACTTAGCTTTGTTAAAGCTAGATAGTATTTTGACTCCTGTAGCACTATCTTCTAAAAACATGCTGAGACCAGGCACTGACATAGCGTTTACTGGCTTTCCCATTGGAGCGATACTGGGGATTTACCCTGCGACTCACCGTGGCTACATATCAGCAATAACACCAGACGCTATACCAGCAATGAATTCGCAACAATTAAACTTAAAGATGATGCAGAGGTTAGATAGCGTTAGTCTGATATATCAACTGGATGCTATTGCTTACCCCGGAAATAGTGGAAGCCCTATGTACGACCCTAAATCGGGAGAGGTGGTTGGCGTTATCAATAAAGTTTTAGTAAAGGACACAAAGGAAAGTGCTTTGTCTTCGCCAACAGGTATTTCTTATGCGATTCCTGTTAAGTTTGTGATTAAGCTATTAAAGAGTCATTCCGGTAAGGATTGATGGAATAGATATTTAATTGTGGTTGAGCAATCGCCGGTGTCTCTATGTTTCTACAAAGATAGTGTTTTTTGTAAAGTCCATTAAGCAGGATAGCTTAGGCTTGAGTATCTTTATGTCTGTGTGTTTTTTAGACGAGTGAAATGAAGGTTGCTTATCAGGTAACCTTTAATAATTCAGAAGGTGAGTTCTCAAAATTTTCTTGCTATCATTTGATGAGAAAAGCCCTGCAATCTCAGTCTATACGGTTAGTTTATGTTGAAAGGTTGTACGATTTTTTTACAGTTTTTTTAGAGAATAAAATAAAAAGCTTTATACAACAAAGAACTAAGTTTCGGTATGAAACTTGTATGTCACAATGCGAATTGATTTTTCTAGGATGTTGTTGGAATGGAAAGTATGGATAACAATGAAAAAACCAGAATAAGCTCTCGCCGTAAGTTTTTAAAGAGAACCACTGCAGGCGCCATTTTAGCGTCATTACCAGCTGCATCAGTTTGGGGGCAAGACTCTCTTATAGCGGGCTCTATTGTGGCATCCGGTACAGGCTCTGATTTCGCTGGCGGTTCATCAATCGCACTTCTTTCTCCTGGCTACTGGAAGAACCATACTCAAGAATGGGGAATTGTTCCAACTACAGCCAGTTATTACTCATATACCAATAAAAAGCCATTCGGTTATGGGACCTGGGGAACGTTGATGAAAGACTCTAATGGTGACGTGCTTTCAGATACGGACATGCAAAACCTAACCCTTCTTAAAATACTGCAAAACCCGGGCGGCGGTAACGGCGAAGGTAATATTAAAGGGAAGTTTGCAGGCCCTGGTAACATTAATTGTTACATCGCTGAAATGATCTTGAATGCGGCCAATCATGGAAGAACCGTTAGTGGCCAATTGATTAATTTCCCGGTTTTGTTTGATTCAGCGAATGTAGGGTTTGGCAGCAGTAATGGCACATCACATAGAGGACTATTTCCAAGTTTAAATGCGTTTGCCAACTATCTTCACACCAGCGCTATTGGAAAAGAAACTGCCATGGCGCAAGAATTGGAAGCGTTGCTCAACGGAAACCATGCCTAAGAAGCTTGGTAAATATATTGAAGAAGGCGTGATTTATCACGCCTTTTCTGATCAAAGCGGTGTAACGTTTTATTCGACTGTAAGTAACGAAGTTTTTGTGGCAGCCGTGTCGGAAAATAATTTGCATGCAGCTTTTCACCTGAAAAACGAGTTCACAGTGGATGTATCAAATGTTGTGAGTGCACTGGTCAACCAGGGATTTGTAAAAACGGAATGGCATTAAGCAGCTTTGTGCTAAACACTCACCCATTTTCTTTTCGAGTGTCGACAGATATTGAGCAAATAGTTGAAAGTGTCAAGCTTCTTTACTGCGATGCTGTAGAATGGGACTCTCGAATTTCCCTTCCTTCTTACGAAATTGAAATCAAGCACGCAAGCCTTGCTAGAAAGCTGTTTAAGCCACAAAGTCAGTTTTTCTGTGATCAGCGTGAACCCTTTCTTCCAATGCCAATCGATAAGTGTCTGGCCATGTTCGAATGGGGCCTCAATTGGGTGGTGAGTGCTCATGAATTCAGGCATGTGATTCTTCACTCGGCGGTATTAGCTAAGGGTGACAAGGCGGTATTGTTTCCTGCGCCTCCTGGCTCAGGAAAAAGCACGTTGACAAGTTGGTTGAGTCATAATGGTTGGCGACTATTGTCTGACGAAATGGCTTTAATGACCCCAAATACTACACAAGTTACCCCTTTCGTTAGGCCTATTTGCCTGAAAAATAACGCAATTGCTTTAGCGAAAGAGTGGTTCCCTGATGGACGATTTTCACATATTTCTCCTAACACTCATAAAGGTGATGTAATACACCTCTCACCACCTCAAGTGTCGTGGCATGAGCGATTTAACACAGCAGAGGTAGTTGCAATTGTTTATCCTCAATATTCTACAGGCACATTCTGCGATATTTACGAGCTTACTAAGGCTGAAGCGTTTTCTACGCTTACTGCAAACGCATTCAATTATGGCGTTCTAGGTGGAACGGGGTTTACAACACTGACGAATTTAGTTGAGAAATGTCAAACTTTTGAAGTTAAGTATAATAATTTAGAAGAACTACAGAGCTTCTTGGAAAATGATGTCCTCTAATTCTTTACCTATAACCGAAGAAGCAATTGTTCGAGCGCTTCAAGACCCCAAGAGCTGCATAGGTAAAAGTGACGCGTGGTGGTTTAGTTTTATAAAAATTTTGCGTTTCGAGCGCTTACTGTCACTCTTTGCTTTTAGATGTGAAGAGTTAGATTTACTTGTCAGTTTTCCATTGGTAGTGCAAGGGCATCTTAAAAATGCGTTGATCATGGCTCAGCGACAAGCCGATCATTTAAAGTATGAAGTTTCGCTTCTATCTGATTCAATCAAAACCGTAACGCCTCAATGCTTATACTTGAAAGGCGCAGCTTACTGCCTAGCTAACATGACAGTTTCTAAAGGCCGCTTGTTTTCAGATATTGATGTTTTAGTGCCGAAGGAATGTTTGGATAAAATTGAAAAGAGCCTTTTATTTAAAGGTTGGCTGAGTAAACCGATTAATGATTATGATGAACGGTACTATCGAGAGTGGGCACACGAGATTCCTCCTCTTGTGCAGTCTAGGCGGGGCACTGTTGTGGACATTCATCACAATCTGGTCCCTCCTATATCAGGGAAAGCTCCAGATATTGAAGCATTTTTATCTCAGACCATGCATGTTAATGGTGTAACGGTACTCAAACCTCACGCGATGCTGCTTCACTCATGTATTCATCTTATTTTTAATGAAACATTCAAGCAGGCACATCGCGATTTGTATGACATTTCTTCTATTATCAAAGACTATGGCAATTCAACATTTTGGGATGAAGCTATTCGTCTCGCGAAAGAAACAGGCTTTTATAAAGAACTATTTTTGGGGTGTCGCTACAGCAGTAAGAAGCTTGGTTACGAACTGCCGCCTAAACTCACTGTTGATGTGCCCTATACAAGCGCTAAATTAATGTTGTTGGACTTGGTAATGCTAAAAGCATTGTCGCCTCATCATCCACTATGTAAAGCACCCGGTAGAGGTGTCGCTAATTTTCTTGCTTGGGCGAGAGGGCATTGGTGTAAAATGCCCTTAATGTTGCTCATTTATCATCTTTCTATCAAATCTGGCAGGGCGCTTGCACAGTCTATTTGGGGTAAACATATTTTTGATGCTGAAGGGACACCTAAATAGTGGGTAATTATCTTATGGAGAAAAAGTTGAAAATCTTAGTCACCGGAGCAGCTGGTTTCATTGGTGCAGCTGTATCGCAATACCTTATCAATCGTGGTGACCAAGTTGTCGGGATTGACAACATTAACGATTATTACGATGTGAATTTAAAGCACGCTCGTCTAGACAAAATAAAATCATCAACTGCTGCTGATTTGTTTTCTTTCGTAGAAATGGGTGTTGAAGAGCGCGGTAAAATGGCTGCGCTTTTTGAAGAGCACAAATTTGATAGAGTGGTGCATCTGGCTGCTCAAGCTGGTGTGCGTTATTCACTTGAAAATCCTAACGCTTACGTCGATTCTAACATTGTTGGTTTTGTAAATATTCTTGAAGGGTGTCGCCATAATAAAGTCGAGCACTTGGTGTATGCGTCATCTAGCTCAGTTTATGGCGCTAATGAAACAATGCCGTTTTCAGAGCAGCACAATGTCGATCACCAAGTTAGCTTGTATGCCGCTTCTAAAAAAGCGAACGAGCTAATGGCGCACACTTATAGCCACCTGTATAACTTGCCTACAACAGGGCTGCGCTTTTTCACCGTTTACGGTCCTTGGGGTCGTCCAGATATGGCGCTGTTCAAGTTCACTAAAGCTATTTTGGAAGGTGAAACAATTCAGGTCTACAACTACGGTAACCACCGTCGTGATTTTACCTATATTGATGATATCGTTGAGGGCGTAATTCGCTCACTGGATAATGTGGCCAAGCCTAACGAAAGTTGGGACGGCGGCAATCCGGACCCTAGCACCAGTAAGGCGCCTTATAAGGTGTATAACATTGGTGCGCAAACGCCTGTTCACCTTTTGAAGTTCATTGAAACGCTGGAAAGTGCACTGGGTATCGAGGCTAAGAAAGAGCTGCTTCCTATGCAGCCGGGCGATGTGCCTGACACCTATGCTGATGTGTCGTCGCTGGTTGAAGATACTGGGTACCAACCGTCTACCGATGTCGAAACAGGCGTAAAAGCGTTTGTTGCTTGGTATCGTGACTTTTACAAGGTGTAAGACCTAGAGCGTTAAGCGTTATCTAAAAAGCAGTTAAAGTGCACTGCTTCTCATAAATCCTGCACACTTTTTGGGCAAGAACTCTTTCGTGGTTGCATAACCGAGCTCAAAGAGTGTGTTTTTAATTTCAGGTGTAAGCGAAAAATCTACTGCGGAAATCTCCCCGGTATTTACCACCACCGTATTGTGCCAATACTTCGCATTGACGTACTCCCTGGAAATTGCCGTCATAAACGTGCGAATAAGCATGCTGACATATTGCGGCAGTTGAAGTAAGTTCTTTTTAATGGCTTTGCGTTTTTGTTCGGTGCTTTGTAGCCTGAAACACACGGATGGCGTGCCATCGCCTCGCCAGTCTTCAAACAGTGCATCTTCAGACAATATCGCCCCATCTACTAGCAAGTGCTCTTTAAAGGGCTTAAACGAGAAGATAAGCGGAATCGACATAGAATATCGTACAGCTTCTGACACCTTCATATCTGGAGAGGTTTGTTTGTTGAACAAAACTGGTCCGCCGCCGTTTACGTCGGTAGCCAGAATATGCAAATCAAGAGGTAGGTCTGCAAACACTGCGCCTTCCAACTGTTTATCAATCCATCGTTGAAATACGTCGCCAGAAGAAAGACCGCCTTCCCGAAGCAACCTTACGAGTGAAAATTCAGTGAATTGCTTGAAATCAGTAACCAGTGCGAGCTCTCGCATTTGCTCCACAGTGTAACCTTTAGCATAAAGTGACGCGATAATAGAGCCGCCAGATACGCCAACCAAAGTATCGAAGCCTACGTTCATGTCCTGCAGCGCTTTAATGATGCCGATATGGGCGCTCAACCTTGTTCCTCCACCTGAAAAGATGGGCACAATTTGTGTCGTGTTCGCCTGTAAAAGGTTATTCGGTATTCCTGCCGAGGCTATCTGCATATGCATACTCCAAACTAGGGAGGCGTTGCGAACAAGGTTTTAAATGAGCGGTAAAACGAAACGCAGTGCCTCATAGTAAAAGCGTAGTTTAATGGCGCACTATCAGTAAAGTTTGAAAAGGAAGAAGAGCGATATCTTTAGTCTAAGGTGTTGCTATATCGCTACATTGAATGATGTTCTGTGTCCTTAACTGTAAGCTCAACTGGCCCTTCACACTTTGCAATTGTTTGAACAACGTGGAAACGACCCATAAAAAAGGCTCACTTCTGGGTTAACAGTGTGAGCCATGTTTATATGCATTTGTGTCACTAACGCGCTTTGTGACCTTGATTATAAACCTGAGATTCTAACCAACAAATACACGTCTGACATTAACTCGCCGCAAGCTTCGCTTTCATCTCACGTCGACGGGCGTGTAATAAAGGTTCAGTGTAACCGCTAGGTTGCTCTTTACCTTTGAAGATAAGGTCACTTGCGGCTAAGAAGCCAATTGAGCTGTCTAAATCAGGTGTCATTGGGATATATTCAGGGTCTCCCGCATTTTGCTCATCTACCAAGACAGCCATACGAGCCAAAGACTCCTTTACCTGATCTACACTTACAATGCCATGCTCCAGCCAGTTGGCGATATGCTGCGATGAAATACGCAAGGTCGCGCGGTCTTCCATCAAGCCTACATTGTTGATGTCCGGAACTTTCGAACAGCCTACGCCTTGGTGAACCCAGCGTACAACGTAGCCTAAAATGCCCTGAACGTTATTGTCGATTTCACGCTTAATACTTTCACGCGTCAAAGTAGAGGCATCTTCTAACAATGGAATGGTAAGTATGTCAGCAAGGCCACTAAAGTTTTCATCTAGGGACTTTTGAACGTCAAACACATTTACATCGTGGTAATGAAGCGCGTGCAATGTTGCTGCAGTAGGTGAGGGAACCCACGCCGTATTAGCCCCTGCTTTAGGATGACCAATTTTCGCGGTCATCATATTTTGCATTTCGTCAGGTATTGGCCACATGCCCTTACCAATTTGCGCTTTGCCAGAAAGGCCACAACGAAGGCCTACTGCAACGTTTGCAGTTTCATAAGCCTTGATCCACGCCATAGACTTGAGCGCAGCTTTTTCTGCGAAAGGGCCGGCAAGCATCGAGGTATGGATCTCATCACCGGTTCTGTCTAAGAAACCTGTGTTGATAAATACTACACGTGAAGTGGCTTCAGCAATACAAGCCTGAAGGTTGATACTAGTACGGCGCTCTTCATCCATTATACCCATTTTGAGGGTGTTAGCTGGAACATCGATAATCGTTTCTATAGCACCAAACAATGCGTTAGAAAATGCCACTTCCTCTGGACCGTGCATTTTTGGTTTAACAATATAAATACTGCCTTCGCGGCTGTTTTTAAATTTGCTGTTTCCTAAAAGATCATGCTTTGCGATAAGTGAAGTGACTAACCCGTCCATGATCCCCTCTGGCACTTCTTCGCCGTCAAAGAGCATGGCATTATTAGTCATAAGGTGGCCCACGTTTCTAACAAACATAAGGCTTCGACCAGAAAGTACTAGTTCGCCGTCTTTTAGCTTGTCTTGTGAAGCGTGTTTAGACGGCTGGTAGCTTCTATCGTCATGCATAGCGCGAACAAGCTGCTTTCCGCCCTTTGTCATTTCAATGCTTAGCGAGCCTTTCATTAAGCCTAACCAGTTGCTATACACCAAGGTTTTGTCTTCAGCGTCAACAGCAGCAACGGAATCTTCGCAGTCCATTATGGTGGTTAATGCAGCTTCAACCAGTACGTCTTTTACGTTTGCGGCATCGCTCTCGCCAATAGGATGAGTCGGGTCTAGTTGAATTTCAAAATGCAGACCGTTGTGCGCAAATAGCAGGCTTGACGGTGCGCTAATGTCACCTTGGTATCCTTGCCATTGCTCTGTGTTTGCTAAGGTGGTTTCATCGCCGTCGACAAGAGTGATCGCCAATTTACCCGATTCAACCTTATACTCAGTAACGTCAGCGTGGCTGCCTTTTGCTAGAGGTATCATGCCATCTAGATAGTCTTTCGCTTTCGCAACGACTTTGGCGCCGCGTACGGGGTTGTAGCTTTTTCCTGCTTCTGCTCCACCTTCATTGCTGATGACGTCAGTGCCGTATAGTGCGTCGTACAAACTTCCCCAACGGGCGTTTACCGCGTTAAGTGCATAGCGAGCGTTGTTTATTGGCACGACTAGCTGAGGGCCTGCCATTGTCGCTATTTCAGCATCCACGTTTTGTGTTTGTGCACTCACTTGAGATGGCTGCTCAACAAGGTAACCAATGCTTTTTAGGAAGTCGGTATATTCGGTTCCATTTACTGGGTTGCCAGCTTTATGATAATCGTCGATAGCGCGCTGAAGCTGTTCTCGCTTTTCTAATAGTGCGCGATTTTGAGGAATGAATTTTTCGAAGAGGGTTTCTGCACCTTGCCAAAAAGTGTCTTTATCTACGCCTGTGCCAGGAAGTGCCTGTTCATTAATAAAGTTATCGAGTTGTTCGGCAACCTGTAGTCGGCCTCTAGTAATATATCCTTGCATAACTACCTCTATACATTTGTCTGTTCACCCAGTGTAGTGTGTATAGAGATAGTTTTTTAATTTATGGTTTGTATTTCTGCCATATATTCTGTGAATGTTTAGCCCGCATTCATTTCGCTAGCTACATCGCTGATTAAGCGGCGCAACCAAATGTGACCTGCGTCATGGTGAAGTAGGGCACTCCACGCCATTTTTAGCGCAATAGGTGGTATGTCGAAAGGCGGCTCTTTAATTACGACATCTGGGTCGTGTTTGAATAAACGCGCCGCTTTGCTTGGTAGGGTAGCAATAAGTTTTTGCTTTTTCGCAATCTGAAGCGCTGCGTGGTAGTGGCGAGTAAATACGCGAATTGCACGCTGTTTACCAATTTTTGTTAGCTCAGCGTCTACCCAACCCAACTTTTGAACTTCATTCGGGTCAATACCTACGCCCACACCAAACCCAGTTTTACTCACCCAAATATGCTGGGCACTCAAGTAGCCTTCTAGGTTGCATTTTTCTACTAGCGGATGGTCGGAACTCATAACGCAGCTAAAGGTGTCATACCAGATAACTTTTTGGTGAAACGACAAAGGCAGTTCATCGAATCGGTTAATTGCCATATCCACTTTACCTTGTTCTACATCGTGGAACGTCACGTCACTCGGGGTAATAAGGTCAAGGGTTATATTGGGCGCTAAATCGGCCAGTCTTCCAACGAGTTCAAGTAACAAGGTACTTTCTGCATAGTCACTGGTCATAATGCGGAAGGTTCTGTCGCTGGTTAACGGGTCAAAATCAGTTTCGGGCTGAATAGAGCTCTCTAATCGGCTAAGAACATCGCGAATAATAGGTTGCAGCTCAAGGGCACGCTTGGTGGGAGTCATCCCATCGCTAGTGCGAACTAATAGGGGATCTTTAAACAGATCGCGAAGGCGCTTTAAGCCATTACTCATTGCTGGCTGAGTAATGCTTAGCTGGTTTGCAGCTTTGGTTACACTTCCTTCGCGCAACAGCACATCTAAATAAACCAATAAATTCAGGTCGACCTTCGCTATATTCATTATTCTAATGCTCTTTTTAAACCTAATTAAACATAGATATTATAAAGCTTTTTTATTTGATTGTCAGATAAGCGTTTAGTCTTAACTTAAGCACTTTTATAACAATAAGTGATTGAAAAATATGGTGTATATAATTTTTTTATGGGGTTTTGAAAAATATGGCTTCTTTTATTTTTCGTAGAAAATATAAATGAAATGAATAGCGTGCACAAAAAAGGGCACCCGAAGGTGCCCTGTAGGAAAGGTTGGGATACTTTCCGTTTAACTCATTGCCTGTTCGCGTTATACGTCGAACTGGTTCATGGTGTTATCTTCACCAGACGCTTTAAGTGCACCTTCACCTGAGAAGTACTCTTTGTGCGTATCACCTAGGTCAGAACCTGCCATCGCTTGGTGCTTAACGCACGCTAGACCTTGGCGAATTTCTTGACGCTGAACACCGCGTACATAAGCAAGCATACCTTCTTCACCGAAGTAACCTTTTGCAAGGTTGTCAGTAGACAGTGCTGCAGTGTGATAAGTCGGAAGCGTGATAAGGTGATGGAAGATACCCGCTTCACGCGCTGCGTCAGCCTGGAAGCTCTTAATCTTCTCGTCCGCCGCTGCTGCAAGTTCGCTGTCATCATAGTCAGCAGACATAAGTTTCGCGCGGTCATATCCAGAAACGTCTTTGCCTTCTTCTGTCCAGGCATCAAATACTTGCTGACGGAAGTTAAGCGTCCAGTTGAATGATGGAGAGTTGTTATAAACCAGCTTTGCGTTCGGTACTTGTTCGCGAATAGCGTTAACCATTTCAGCAATTTGGCCAACGTGTGGCTTTTCAGTTTCAATCCAAAGCAAGTCAGCGCCGTGCTTAAGTGAAGTCACACAGTCAAGTACTACGCGGTCAAAACCTGTACCTTCTTTGAAGCGGAATAGACCGTTTGGTAAACGCTCTGGTTTAACCAGTTTGCCGCCTTGCTTAAGTACTAGGTCACCTTCAGTTAGGTCTTCAACACCTGCAACTTCAGTCGTTTTAAGGAATGCGTTGTACTGGGCGGCTAAGTCACCTTCTGATGTAGATACTGGGATCTTTTGAGTAAGGCCTGCACCCAGTGAATCGGTACGTGCAACAATAACACCTTCATCTACGCCAAGTTCTAAGAACGCATAGCGAACTGCGTTGATTTTAGCTAGGAAGTCTTCGTGTGGAACCGTTACTTTACCGTCTTGGTGACCACATTGCTTCGCATCTGACACTTGGTTTTCGATTTGAATACAGCACGCGCCAGCTTCAATCATTTGCTTAGCTAGAAGGTAAGTCGCTTCTTCGTTACCAAAACCTGCATCGATATCAGCGATAATTGGTACTACGTGCGTTTCGTAGTTATCGATTTCAGCTTGAATTGCAGCTACATCGCCACCGTTTTTCTTCGCGTCGTCTAGTTTGTGGAAAAGGTCGCCTAATTCACGCGCATCTGCTTGACGAAGAAAAGTGTAAAGCTCTTCAATAAGTGCAGAAACTGATGTTTTCTCGTGCATTGATTGGTCAGGTAGAGGACCAAACTCAGAGCGAAGTGCTGCTACCATCCAGCCAGAAAGGTATAGGTAGCTTTTATTTGTTGTGCCTTGATGCTTTTTAACTGAAAGCATTTTCTGTTGGCCTACAAAGCCATGCCAGCAGCCTAGTGACTGTGTGTACTGAGACGAATCTGCGTCGTATTCAGCCATGTCTTTGCGCATAATGCTTGCAGTATAGCGAGCAATGTCTAAACCTGTTTTAAAACGGTTTTGAACCTTCATGCGTGCAGCGAATTCTGGGTTGATACCTTCCCAAGTTCCGTTTTGTGCTGCCTTTAATGTGGCGAAGTTATCAATGTCTTGTTGATATTGCGACATGAGCGTCTCTCCCGACTGTAATTAAAATACTTAACGTTGTTTATGTTTACGCTGTAGGGCGTTCCCGTTGATTCCATTTCATCCTAGTGCCGGATTTGGAATAATAGAAATATATATTTTGCATTGCGGTCATTTATTTTATGAATGTAGATTGTGTGGGAGTCAGTCGAGTTGTAGGGACAAACTTAAATTGCAAGCGCGCACTGAAATGTTCGCCTATATTTAAGAAATGATTTCGCTTAGCAAATAGTTTCGCTGAACTATGGCAGCGTAAGTGGTAGGGAAGCCTTCAAATAATGGGCATTGGTGAAAATACTAATTATGGTTGTTTGGTCGGATCTTTGTCTTCAGCCTGTTTGGTATGCGGTCGGTAAATTCCTAATAGTGTTGGTTTTTTCAAATGTCTATTAGCTAAATGGGTAATAGCTTTATACCTGTGGTCAGGGTAGCGTTAGCCTAAAGGGGCACAACAACGCGGTTTGATAGGCGAAAGGCGCTAAGTTGGCGCTAGGTTGTTGATTATTAATTGTAAAAGTAGGTGTTATGAGTAGCGGTGTATTGTCGTCAGTTGATCAAAGAACCAAGCTTGTAGGCGAGAACAGGCTTGAACTTTTGATGTTTCAACTGGGAACACGACACATATTTGCCATGAACGTCTTTAAAATTAAAGAAGTTATAAACGTACCTAAGCTCAATATAATGCCTGGTTCACATCACAATCTGAAAGGGGTGATGAACTACCGAGGAAGCTCCATTCCCATTATAGACTTGCGTCAGGCAATCAAAATGCGCGGTGCAGCCACACAGGCAACAGCCAAGAACGTTATCATCACTGAGTACAATAGAAGCGTGCAGGGCTTCATTATTGGTGAGGTAAAAAACATAGTGAATACATCCTGGGGTACCATTCAACCCCCCCCTAGCGGCATTGGAAAATCCAATTATTTAACCGCCATAACTCAGGTGAATGTTGAGGGTAAACAAGAGCTGGTAGAAATCATTGATGTTGAAAAAGTGCTCGCGGAAATCATCGATTACGACACATCTATCTCTGAAGAAGTGTTAGATAAAGAGATAGTTAACCACTTTTTAGGTAAGAAAGTGTTGATAGTGGACGACTCAAGCACGGCAAGAAAACAAATAAAGGATACGTTAGAGCAGCTTGGCATCACGATTATCGAACGAAAAAACGGCGCTGAAGCGTTAGCATTACTCAAAAAGTGGGCAGATGAAGGTAAAAATCCTACCGACGAAATTCTGCTTATGTTCACCGACGCAGAAATGCCAGAAATGGACGGCTATCGACTTACTTCAGAAGTGCGTAACGACCCGCGTATGAGCAACTTATTTATAGCACTCAACACATCATTAAGCGGAAGCTTCAACGACGCCATGGTAGAAAAAGTGGGGTGTGACAGGTTTATCTCCAAGTTCCAGCCCGACATGCTCGTTGACGTGGCACAACAGCGCATGCGCGAATACCTCTCATCACAAAATAAGTAGTCGCTTCCTTCTTAAAAGTTGCTAATTTGATGAGATGACCATCTGGTCATCTCATGCTTGCGTTATTTTGTCCAAAAGCTTTGAGCATCTTGCCAGCCTGCTTTACACTATTACATCTTATCGCTTTGCTAACACCTTTATGATCACCAAAGAATCATTCGCGATAGTTTCTTTATTGTTGTTGTATCTTCGGGTAACCAGGCCGGTAGATACCTTACTTACTCAGGGAAGTTTAAATGATTAAACAATTTGTTCGCACATCACTACTAAGTTGTGCGTCTATTGCTGTTCTTGCGGGTTGTGGTATCACAGAATCTATAACCGAATCAGCAAGTGCAACCGGTACGCAAACTAAAGGCGTGCCGAAAAATATCATTATGGTTGTTGCCGACGGTATGGGGCCTGCCTACACCACCGCTTATCGTAATTATGTAGATGATCCGTCAACTCCGGAAGTCGAGACAGTTGTATTTGACGAGATTTTGGTGGGTAACGCGTCGACTTACCCCGCTCGTGTATCGGGTTATGTTACCGATTCAGCAGCTGCCGCAACAGCGCTTGCTACTGGCGTTAAGTCATACAACGGTGCAATAGGTGTTGATGTAAACAAACAACCGGTAAATTCTGTTATGCACCATGCGAAGAGTAAAGGCATGCGTACTGGTTTGGCAGTAACCTCTCAAATTGTTCATGCGACACCCGCGTCATACATCGCACATAACGAGAGCCGCAAGAACTACAACGAAATAGCTGAAGATTTCTTTGATGTTCGCGTAGAGGGCAAGTTTGTCGCTGACGTGATGCTAGGTGGTGGAACGTCTTACTTTGAACGCGACGACAGAGATATCTTGGCGCAATTTATTGATGCTGGCTACGAATATGCCGACTCATATAACCGCTTGGCTTCAGTGCCTGCGGGAAGTAATGTTCTCGGTCTGTTTGCTCCGGTAGCACTGCCTGCGGTACTGGACGACAAGCGCAAAAATCGTCTTGAGTACCTAACTCAACATGCTATTAAACACTTAGAAAACGACAACGGGTTCTTTCTTCTTGTTGAAGCTAGCCAAGTAGATTGGGCGGGTCACGCAAACGATATCGCGTCTGCCATGGCTGAAATGCACGATCTTGCGTTAACTATGGAGTATTTGCGTGACTATGTGAAAGCCAACCCAGACACTCTTGTTATTTTGACGGCGGACCACAGCACAGGAGGCCTAACCATTGGCGCGAACGGCGACTACCGCTGGAGCCCTGAACATCTTAAGTCTATGTCAGCCTCGGTAATGACAATTGCTTTAGAGATGGCAAATGAAGATAACCCTGGCGAATTTGTGGCGCAGAAGCTTGGCTTGTCGTTGAGTGAAGAAGAGCTTGCCACGCTAGATAGCGTATCAAACCAAGATGATGAAACTCGCTTCATGGCAGTAAAAACCTTCTTGGACACAAAAACAAATACGGGGTGGACTACAGGTGGTCATACTGGGGTAGATGTTGAAGTGTTTGCTTTTGGCTCTGGCTACCAGTCGTTTACGGGGCAAATTGATAATACGGATATTGCAAAAACAATCTTCAGTTTTATCGATAAAAAACAGCCAGTAATAATCGATTCTGATTCAAATAAAGTATCAGAAAAGGTATCGACCAACATTGAGCTTACGTCAGACGAAGATGATGATGGCTTGTGTGACTTTAAGGAAGATTGGCGCTGTAACTAATCGCTACATTGTTTGTATAGAAATTAAAGCGCCAGCGTTTTTATAACAAGGCGCTTTATTTTTATCTGTGGTAAGCAGGAAAGGGGAGCTATGAAAAACGAAATGCTGGCACTACTTCAAGATATCTATGATGAAGTTGAGCCCATGTTGGGCATGGGAAAAGTTGCCGACTACATCCCTGCGTTGGCCACGGTTAATCCACGGCAATTTGGCATTTCAATTTGCGACACAAACGGTCAAATAACGTCGATAGGCGATGCGAGCGTTCCTTTTTCTATTCAAAGTATCTCAAAAGTCTTTAATCTTGTTTTAGCTATCAATCACTACGGTGAAACCATGTGGGAGCGAGTTGGATGCGAGCCATCCGGCCTGCCTTTTAACTCTCTTGTTCAGTTGGAATATGAAAACGGTATTCCCCGTAACCCCTTCATTAATGCCGGTGCGCTGGTGGTCAGTGATATGGTGCAATCTCGGTTCGCTTCGCCTCATATTGCCATGCGAGATTTCGTAAGACGCTTAAGCTGTAACGGCGATATTGTGGTAAATAAGGTGGTGGCGGAGTCTGAATACGAGCACCGCTCTCGCAATGCGGCAATGGCATATTTGATGAAGGCCTACGGAAATTTTGAAAATGAAGTGGAAGGTGTACTTCGTAATTACTTTCACAACTGTGCGTTAGAAATGAGCTGTGAAGACCTAGCTCGGTCTACCAGTTTTCTTGCTAACGCCGGCTTCTCAACCTGCGCAAATGAGCAGGTGTTAACGCCTTATCAAACTAAGCAGGTGAATGCGCTCTTGGCAACCAGCGGTATGTATGATGAAGCGGGGAGCTTCGCGTTCAAAGTGGGTCTGCCGGGTAAAAGTGGCGTAGGCGGAGGCATAGTGGCTGTTGTACCAGGACGCTTTTCAATATGCGTATTTTCGCCAGCGCTTAATAGCGTGGGTAATTCTCAGCTAGGTGTGGCGGCTTTGACATCGCTAAGTGAACGCATTAATTGGTCTATTTATTAGAGGCTTTTGCGGTTCGTTGTATATCGAAGGTCAACAGGCTTTAGTAGCCTGTCAATTCCATAAAGCCGCTCCCTGAATGGGAGCCTTTTATTTCCACTCGCCCTTCATAATAAGGAAATAAGCTGTTATTCCATTGGTTTTCCTTGAACGGGCTAATGGATACGTCGATATCTTTTATTGGTATTTGAATACGCCAAGCAGTGGGAACAGAGCGAGGTGACTCTCCCTCGTTGATTGTTTCATAGGCCGTTGGCGTAATTGATATGTTGGCTTGCTCGATGGTTTCTTTCGTGCCATTTTCCGCTATATAGCTAGCCGTTGTGAATATTTCGCTGTGTTTGCTTTTGCTATTTTTCATGTTTTCATTCATGGCGTGCATGCGAAACGCCATCAATTTACTTCCATCGTCTAAATGCAGCGAGAACCAATCCCACCCCATGGCTTCACTGTTGGCTAGGTGGCTCGTCCATTCGTGATCAAACCAGCCTTTACCCGTAACTTCTACGCTATTGCCCTCTATGTTTAACGTACCCTCCGCGTTAATGAATGGCTGGCTGTAATAGTAGGAGCGAAGGCGTTCGTCCTGTGTTTTTTTGCTGTAGCCATTGTCCCCCTGTTTGATGAAAGGCCCAGAGGTGTTTAGGTTAAGCGCGACTTTGACGGCGCTAACGCCAGGCGCATTATTTAATTCTGACAAGCTGTCCGCAGTGGGATCGGGGATTTTTCCACGTGTTTTAACCGAATGATGCGCGTTGCTTTGCTCGAAAGCGAAAGTTAAAACGGATGGGAACATAGCCTTGCTTTCTGCACCTGTTTGGACCTCCGCCTGTGCCGCTTTCCAAACCCAATCGTCAATCACTGCCGTAAAGGGTTGTTGATTCACATAGGCATTACCTACGCCGCCGCTTGCAAATCGTTCTTCGAAATAATGCTGTTCAGCGCTGTGTAGCGAAGCATGTCCCATCCACTGCTGGCCATCAGTCCAGTTTCTTGCGATATGGCTATTAGCGTTAGTATGGCGGTTATCTTCAGAACTATGATTAGCACTACTTTCGGCGCTACTATTGTAATTACTCTTGGCATTACTTTCGGCGCTACCTTCAGCACTATTTTTAGCATTAGCATTAGCCTTAGCGCTTGAAGGAGCATCTTGCTCAGTATTGAAACGAAAAAGCGTATATTGAAGGCCGAACTCTTGCCCGTCTTCAGCGCTTAACACAAACGTGAGGTACCACCACTCTAACTGAAAATCGGGATGACTCATGTGATCGCGCGGTAATTCAACAATATTGCCCCGCTTTACTGGCGTAAAGGCGTCGCTCGACTGCATGTTTCCAAAAAAGCCGTTTGGCGTGGAGGTTCCCAGAGTTTCGTTTTCATCTTTTGGGTTTTCAGTACATGCGCTCAACGTGAAACAAGCAGCTACAAGCACTAAAAAGGTGTTGGCTTTAAATCGCAAAAACGTGGTGTTGGCACTACCTAAATAGTTTTTCATAGCTGAACTTCCTGCCTTAAATCAATTTTCGGCTTAAGTTTTCCTAAAGGTAACAACAGCACCAGTGAAACGATAAACAGCGATAACCCTACGCTAGAGAGAATAACCTGTGCATTAAGTGAAAGTGGGTACACCCAGTTAAAAGCATGCCGGTTTACTTGTTGAATAAAGACATAGGCCAAATACACGCCAAAAGGAATGGCGAGCAAGGCCGAAATAAAACAAAGCAACAGATATTGCGCAAACAGAGAAGCTTTTACTTTAAGCTGACTAACGCCAAGGGCACGCAATACAGATAACTGCGCTGCGCTGCCTATGCTAAGTACCGTCAGCGAAACAGCGAAGGCGACGCCCGCCACCAATAGGGTGGTAATATTAAGGCCGTCAGTTAATACAAAGGTGCGATCAAAGGTCTGCATAGAGGTATCTAACAGCGCCTGTCGGGTATAAAGGGCAATTTCGCGGTGTTCCCCTAACTGTGATTTTAGCTGCTGTTCGAGGATGTCCTTTCCATAGGTGCTTTGTTTGTTGTCGCCTATCACGTTAGCCTCAATAGAAGGCTCTGGGTAAATAGCCATTACACCGGAAAAAAGTTGATCCCTGATAAGGACATCGTTTCGATTAAATGAGGGAAGAGGCACTAATATTTGCCCGTTCAGGTTACCGTAGTCGGGATAAATACCCAGTACTTTCCATTGAGGCGTCACTGCAAATACGTTCGAGTTCGACGAACTGCTTTGTGAGCCTTGTGTTGGGTCAGTAGTTTTATCTTGTGGCGAGCTATACGCCTCGTTAGATGTATTAATCGCCGAAGAACTTGAATTCGCAGTTTTACGAAGATGAATATTCTCTATATCTAACGTGTGTCCTAACTTTGCGTTAAGGGAAAACGCTAATTGCTGATTGATGAATACCCCTTTCCCTTCTGTAAACTCACGCCACACTGTGTTGAGGTCGTTGTTTATTACATCATCGAGGACAAGCGCCTTTTTACCGTTTTGGTGAACGGGGTAGCTACTGATAGAAACGTAAGTGGGCGAGCTGTTACTGTTTTCACATGTCTCTTTATGTGTCTCTTCTTGAGCATGTGAGCCAATAACAGCTCCCTCAGCCTTAAGTAAAGGAGTTAAAGCAAGCGGAGGTGACGATTTGGTAGATAACGTTTCGATACGACTAAGTGGCGCGTCGGTGTACAGATAGAAAGGCGCGTAAAGCCTTTGCGTTAACCATTGTTCAGTGGCGTCTCTAAAGCTGTCCGTCATGGTATTCATACCAATATTTGCGGTTAGCGCGATAAAGAATGCACAAACGGCGAGACGGGTTTTGCTAGACAGTAAGTGCATATTAGCAATGACGTAGTGGAACACGGGCCACTGTCTTGGTACAAATCTAGTCAGTAGCCTAGAGAAAATAGGTAACCAAAGAAGAATAAGCGCGCAGCTGGTAAGGAGTAACAGTGTAACAAAGAAAAGTGCTGAAGCTGTAGAAGATACGAACCCCTCAGCGATAAATAACAGTAGTAGGGCACATAATGAGATAAGGCCTACGGCAAATTGGCCTAACGCATTTTCTTTTTTGACAGGCGTTACGGTTAGGGCATTTGAAAGCTTAACTATAGAAACTAACGAAAAAACAACCAGCGATATAAAGGTCGTTGTTAATGCGAAGCCGAAGGTGAAAAGCAGATTAACGTCTGGGTTAACAAATACAGCGTTAAACAACGACGTAAATGTACCGTTTATCACAGGTGACAACCATGACGCCGCTTGAAAACCGATGAACATGCCAATTGGAATACTTATTACGCAGTAAACAAGCAACTCGGTGAATAGGGCACTGCCTAAAATTCGCTGAGATATGCCCAGCTGCCGTAAACGAATGATATTGGGTAGCCGCGTGCGGTACATCAAGTTTAGCGCGTTAAGTACTATAAAAAGCGCCACAACGCCCATCAGTCCACTCATCGCCCAAAGATTTAGTCTAAAACTATCTGGCAACGAACCGGTGTCATTGTCTGTATTGCTAGTGGTTTGCTTTACAGGTATTCCAAGTAGAGTTTCTATTTGGGTTAAATGCTGCTGTGATAGCGGTGAAAGTGCAATAAACCCGGAAAGTGGGACGTAAGCTTTCTGTTGTTTTACTTGTTGCTCTTGCGCGCGTTTAGCATTGTCATGAATAACAGGCTTAACAGATTCATCATTCTCAATCGTTACCCCGCCTCTGTAAAAATCATCAATAGAAATCAAAATTGTATTTTGTGGAGCAAAGCTGCTCACATACGCGCTTACCGTTGCAGGCCAATAGGGGCTTGGCGCGGATTTTCTATTGGTTTCATTGAGCGTGTCGTGACAGGCCAGTTTTGCGTTCGTTAAGGGGTGAATAAGCCCATTTACAGCGAAGTCGCCCCCAGAATTTGAGCGCAATTCGCGTCCCGCTGGCGTCTGCTGGTTTTCCATTTCACTAAATTTATTCGCATTTTGCGATAAATAGGAAAGCGAAAGAGCGCTATCGTTTTGAGCAGGCGCTTCAAAACCTCTCTTTCTAAATGCACTTCCTAAAAGAGGCTGAGTATCAACACCGAGTAATGTGAGAGTTGTTGAGGGCTTGCTGGCATTGCACGATAGGGTGATGTCTCGTTCAGCTATTGCAACAAGCTGGGTAAAACCCTGCTTGCGAAGCGTGGCATAATCACTTTGTGTAAAGCGAGTTCTGCTGTCTGCTGGGGTGATGATACTGCCCAAGGTAAGCCCTTGCTTTGACTGTAACAGTTCACCTTGTGTAGCGCCTTCGTTTATAAGCAAAACGGTAACCAAGCCAGCATTGGCCAGTATAATTGCGGCCATAATGAGCAATGGCTCCCACGGCCTGTGCCTTGCCATTGCAAGTAAGCTAGAAAGTGTTAACAGTAGAGTGCGCAGCACGTTATCTTCCTACTTTCTGTTTTCGGTGCGTTTTTCACAAGGCGCATATCGCTAACGTCTTTCACCTGTAATTAGCTTGCTGCTATTGGTGAAGACAAGGTTTGCTCTGTACTTTCACAATTCACTCTCTCTAATACCCCTTTGTGTAGTCGCAAAGCGGCGTCCGCTTTTACCGCGACGTCTTGGCTATGAGTAACCACAACAAGAGAAGTATTGGCCTCTTTACAGGTTTTAAAGAGTAAGTCAGACACAGTTTCGCTGGTGGTTTCATCTAAATTGCCGGTGGGTTCGTCGGCCAAGATAAGCGAGGGGCGATGTACAAGTGCTCTAGCAATGGCACAGCGCTGCTGTTCACCGCCAGATAACTGACTTAGCGGCTTTTGCGCTAGGGGTAATATCCCAAGCTGCTCCATTAACGCTAATTGGTAGTCGTTATCTACATTACCTTTTAGCCTTGCAGTAAAGGCAATGTTGTCCCACGCATTAAAGCAGTCGAATAGATTGAAGCTTTGAAACACAATACCTAAATGCTGTTTGCGAAAATTGTCGATATCCTTCGCTTTAAACGTATTATCGAGTTTGCTATTGCCTGCAATCGACAATCCATTTACCGAAATATCGCCTCCGTCGGGCGTCTCAAACCCAGCAATAAGCGACAGCAAGGTAGATTTGCCGCAGCCAGAAGCCCCCTGAATACTCACCGATTCACCTGTCTTTACAGTAAGGTTAAGGTTGTTGATGAGCGGAGCCCCTGTCTGTGAAAAAGATTTCTTTAAGTCTTTTATGGTCAGCATAATTCGCCGTTTTGTATTGAACCGTCTTAGTTTGAACATGAAGGAGCGAGAATGCATGCAATACGCAGTGCTGCTGGCGCACAGTTAGAGGCGCTATGAGCGCTTTAAAATAGCGCCAACATGTTCTAATAGAACGGGTTATTTTTATCATTGAGAGTATACGTAAAACTCATGCTTTTTGGTTAAAAGCGGTGTAGGAATTTGATGGGCCAATACCGTTGCGCGGCTCACGATATTGCTTTGGTAGCCCAAATTACTCGATATGTAATAGATTTCGTCGTAGGTCAGAGGGACTTCAAATGTAAAAAGGGGCGTTAAGCCCCTTATCGATTATCTTTTTACTGATTAATAAAGTTATCGAGTTCTTCGCCAGTAATTTTTTTGATTTGAGCAAACAAATACCAGAGCGCTGCAATAAGCAAAATCATGCTCGGGATCACAATAACTGGATAGCTAAGCGCAGTCATTCGGCCAAGCTCTTCAGTGTATGCCGTAGTGCCCGGCTCACTGACCAAAATCATTTTAGCTAAAATATAGTTAAGTGCAGAAGAGAGGAAAAACGAACTCGCTACGATGTAAGAGCTAACCGCGACTTTCTTTTTAAATTCTGGTTGCTTGCCTTTCGCATCAAGAACTTGGTTTAGGTGTGGCCAGTTTATGATTTGGTCGTTCAAAATAAGCATTTTGACCAAGGGTTTATTAGAGTATTGGGTTACCAGTACAGCAATACCAATAATGCCCGGAATAGCGGCTTCTTTTATCGCAATATACTCGGCAGGCAGTTTAAGTAAGCTAAACCCGCCGGTAAGCAGTACGCTGATAATGCCTAAAATGGAAAAGCCATTGACCTTTCCCGACTCTTTTAAATCCCAAAGGCCATAACCAATAGGAAAGCTGAGTGCCGCCACAATGCTCCACGCAGGGCCTAGGTAATCTTCTGAACTTGCATAGCTCATTAGCACCACAGGAATAACAATGTTAAACGCGAGGTTGCCGAAAAAGCCTTGGTTCTTTTGTGTAGGTTCTTGTACTGCTGACATATCTAACTAAAACGTCTTATCTTGAGGCTAATTATACGTAAACTAATTAGCGTGCCCAGTGCCATGCGGCAAATAAGCCACCAATAAAGCCAAACAGATGATATTCAAAGGAAATAAATTTGGATGTGGGAAGCACACCAACCAGCATTCCTCCGTACAGCGCTGCAACTACTAGTGAAATAAGTAAATACCGCACTTTGTTACTTCGAAAACCTGCTAATACAAGGAAACCAAAATAGCCATATACCATGCCGCTCGCGCCAATATGCGTAGCGCTTCTACCGAACAGCCACACGCCCAAACCACCTATAAGCAGTGCGCTTAGCGTAGCGATGAGAAATGTGCGTTTTCCCCACTGCATAGTAAGCCACATGAACAGCAAAAGAGGCACCAAGTTAGCCATCAAATGCGTGGGTGTACCGTGAAGGAAAGGAGCTGTGAATATATATGGCAAGGTTGAAAGTGTGCGAGGCACTACACCAAACTGATTAAGTGCATTGCCGGTAAGTAAGTTTGCTACTTCTATTACGATTAATAGTGCACCTAACGTCAGCAGAACGCGAATTTGAAAAGAAAGCGGCTTCATAAAAAGGCCCCCTTAAATAAATTACAAGATAATATGGGGAAGGTAGCGAGAGAGATCTTGGGTAATAGCAGATGAATCTTCTCTTACTGAAATACCTGCGGGCATGTCATCCACCAACCAGCTACCAATAAGTGTATGATTACCTTCAAAAACGGGCAATGGTTCAAAAGCTTGAACAATAAAACCTTCTTCACCATAAGGGCCATCACTCAAAACGTTCTCAACACCATCTTCGATAATTGATACGTTGGCTCCCTCTCGAGAAAAGAGGGGCTTTTTAATCCACTTTCCGGACAAACTATTTGCATTTTTTTCATCTGAAAAATAAGCAGGAAGCAGGTTAGGGTGGCCTTTAAATTTCTTCCATAGCTGAGGAAGCAAGGCTTTATTGGAGATTATCGATTTCCATGGGGGCTCTACCCAATTAACTTGGGCGTCTTCTAACACGTCGCCAAACTCTTCGCGCAGCATAAACTCCCAAGGATAAAGCTTGAAGCAGTCTGTAATGGGCGCGTCTTGAAGATCGGTAAAAACACCCGTGTCCGCCAACCCAATGTCTTCAATAAAAACGAAGTCAGCTAAAAGCCCGGCCTCTGTAGCGCAGTCTTGTAGGTACTGCACTGTTCCGCGGTCTTCTACGGTATCTTTACAACACGCCATGTGCAGTTGATTAATGTTGTAGTGCAATGCTATTTCGCGAAATCGATGAACTAGTTTTTCTTGCAAGCTATTGAACTGATCAGCGTGCAGGGCAAGTTTGCCGGCATCCACATTTTGCGAAAGCCACAGCCATTGCCAAAAACCGGATTCATACAGGCTGGTGGGCGTATCTGCATTGTTTTCAAGAAGCTTTGCCGGCCCTTTACCGCTGTAGACAAGGTCAAGGCGAGAGTACAGACTTGGGTCTCTTTCGTTCCAGCTATTACGCACTAAATCCCAGTGCTGTTCGGGGATGCAAAAGCGAGTAAGTAATTCCTCACTATTAACCACATCTTCGGTCACTGCCAAGCACATTTGATGTAGCTCGGCTGTGGGGTCTTCAATATCGTTTTCAATTTGCGCCAGCGTGAATTGGTAGTAGGCACTTTCATCCCAATACGGCTCGCCATACATGGTGTGGAAATGAAAACCAAACTCATTAGCCAACTGCTGCCAGCCCTTGCGAGGCTGGCAAGGCATTCTAAACATAGTTATCCGCCCCAGCCGCCTTTACGGCTGCTGCTACCCCAAGACGATTTTGCACGAACGCTGCTACCAAACCCGCCTCGTTTCATTGTGCGGTTCACGGTAGGCTTAGGCTTATAAACGTCTTTATTTACGCGATATTTTCTTTTGCGAATGTCGCCGTCGAACACATAGCCGTCTGCCGTTATCCAGCGTGAACGAAACGGTGAATTATATGAATAGGAAGTATATAAGGGCTGTGAGTAATAGCGATTTGGCGATAGCAGAGAGCTCACCATGTAGCCTGCCATGAACGGCATGAAAAAGCTGCCGCTACTATTATTCACATATTGGCACTGGTTAGGGCCAAATTCATGTTCGCAGTCGTACTCAGAGCTAAAGCGCGGACTGGTGCGCATGGCCTCGTCGACCGCTGTCTGGTAGGCAGCTTCACAACGCTCTACTGCATCAGGAAAATCCTGTTTACAGTCTTCTAGCGAGGTGTAAATGGTGGCGTCTTCTTTTTCCCCGCCACAACCACTTAAAATAACGCTGGCCACCCCCAATGCTAAAGGCTTCACGCTAAAACCTTTGCGCATGCGACTAAGGTCAATATGTTTGGTGCGTTTTAATGCGGGCTTCTCACCTTGCACGCTATCAACAACATCAAGCTGAGTGTTTCGTTTATCAGTCATCGCTGCCCCCTTAATAGGTCATGCAAGCGGCATTGAGTAAGCCTACGGCAATAGACATGCTGGCAAGCATAACACCCGCAGAAACTTCGTTATTGTTTATGCGCTCAGCGATTTTCGGCATAAAGCTGAAACGCAAAATGGCAAACGCTAGGGATTGTGCAATCACAGCAACAAGCGCCCAAATAGCAAAATCTACTACAGCAACCGAGTTTGAAGCTGCGCTGCCAAGGGCAATAGCAAAACCGATTATAGCGCCACCGAAGCCGATGGCAGCGGCAACGTTTTTCTCTTCTTTTACCAGCTTCCATTCATCGTGAGGTGTAACCAATGCGTACACCAATTTGAAGATAAACAAAAAGACAATCGACAAGCCGAAGTAAAGCGCAAAGTTATCCAGGCCAGCCAAAGATTGCATGATCGTATCCATAGTTATTCCCTTTTATTAACCGTTTATAGTGATATCTGCAGGTTCTACATCAAACCCCGTTGAAATCACCAAACATCTATCTAAATTATTACCTACTTGTTTCTCTTCACCCACAACAAGCAGTGTTTCGACTCTATCGTTACTGATGGGGCGTTCGTACAGCATCATAAACTGATCGGTGGTACTCACATCACCGTCTTCTTCATAGGTAGTTTCAGTGACGGCAACAGGCGGTGACTCATCGCCCACTGCCCCCCACACGCGGGTATAGACCTTGCCCTCAAGCTCGTAGGTGGGCTGGCTGATAACGTTTTTCAAGCATTCGTTCCACTGAGCAGTATTACCGATGGTCTTTGTTTCGTAAAAATGCCACAGCTTAACATCGGTAATGTGATTCTCAGACAAGCCGCCGTCGGTGACCACCTGTAAAAATCCATCGTCGTCGGTGTAAAAGCGAAGCAGAGTGCCACCTGTATCTAAGGGTGCTTCACCTACCGCTTGAATTAATTGAGAACGGGCTGCACCTTCAATAGTGAGTTCCGGTTCTAATAGCGAAAGTTTCAAGTTATCTAACTCGAAAGACCCACCTAAATAAAGCCCCATTATTTCTGGCGACTTAGGTTTTTTAGGTTCTGACTTTTTAAATAATTTACTAAACATGTTTACGCCTCTTAATCAGCGTCTAGAGAAGACCAGTTAATTGCGTTAATGCGGCGCTCAGCAATGTAAAACAAAGTGTCGCCCGGGTTTAACGTAACGCCCAACGGTGGGTTTACCACCATTTCTTTCACAAGACCATTTGGCGCATATCCAATAAAGATGGCATCGTGTTTACGTTTCAAATTAATAAATAACTTAGCAACAGAAATGGCGTGGCTACTTTCTGGGATTTTTACTGAAAATTGCGCCTGGCCTTCTTCAATACTCAGTAAGTCGTGATGAAGCATACTAGAACCAGGATCAAAAGCGGCTTTAACCAGCATTTCTATTGCCACGCTCGGTGTACACTCCACTTTAGGGCAGTGATCTTGAAGTAAGCTGACTAGGCTATCATCATCAAAATAAGCCACTTGATGTGCATCAGGGTTACGCTTAGTACAATACAGCGCGGTAGTCATGGTGACATCGTCTTGTGGGTTATCGATAAGAATAGTTCGGGCGGTGGACACGCAAGCGCGATCCATATCTTCGTCTTTGTTAAACGAATCTACCTTCACGAACTCAATTACGCCAGGCATGGGGTTAGTGATATCAGCCTTCACACACAGCACAATATCGGGGCGCTCTGGCATGGCATCGCGTTCTTGAAGTATTAAATCAAGCAGCAGCATAGTACGCTGCTCATTCCACCCAATTACTAAGATATGTTCATCTAGCATCAAGCTATTCATACCCAACAATCCTTTCTTCCACGTTAATGAAACCCAAGCTGCAATCCGGCCAATTACCATGGCGAAGATACTCAAACCAAGCGGTATGACGTAAAGCGCTACAACCAGTTTTCCCGCTGGCGTGACGGGAGATAAATCACCATAGCCCACTGTAGAGGCGGTGACCGCCAGCCAGTAAATAAAGTCGGCGTTGGTAATTAAATCGTGCTCGTCTGCAGCGTAAAGTAGCCAATAGCTTGTTACTGCGTAAAAGGCGGTGGCACCGACAATAGTGTACCAGCGTGATTCTGCAAAATATTGCAGCATGATTTTTCGCAGTTTTATCCATGGAGACATAAAAGAAACAGCCCTTGTTATGCGTGCCCTTACTCTGCCTTGAAGTGCTTGGTTTGTCTAGGTTAGCTCTTTGTTATCTAACAATTTTCGCAGAGATTTATGTAACAAGAATTAAAAATGGGAGCGCTTGGCTCCCATTCATTTACTTTACTTGCCTAGAATTCGCGCTAGCTCATCGTCTGCAGAAGTTTTCCCCCCTTTGATGCCTGCTTCCGCTAAGCGTTTTTCTAGATCGCTGCTCGATTCATTATTCGCTAGCTCTTCAGCTGCTTGTAGCTCAGCATTGCGCATCTTTTGCTTTTCCTGAATGCGAGACAGCGATTCAGTCGCGGTTTTCATTTTACTATTCGCGCCCATGTGGCGTGAAGAAACCGCTACTTGCGCCTTCTGAACGCTTTCAGTGGCTTTTACCATATCCACTTGCTGCTCTAAGCGACGTAAATTCGCTTTCGCCTGTTGGATATTTTGTGCCAGCTGCTTTTCTGACTGCTGGAACTGATCAAGATATGTTTGTTCTTGGTCTCGTTCTTCTTTAAGTTCAGACACCTTTTGAGCACAATCTAGCGCGAGTTGGCGGTCGCTATCGATGGCCTTGCGCGCGTGAGCTTCGTATTCCGCAATTGACGAATTGAAGCTATCCACTTTTTGCTGAGAAAGTTTGCACTTTGCCAAAATTTGGGTACGTGCATGGTCTGACTTGCGCAGTTCTTCTTTGGCTTCTCTAATTTCTTGTTCCAGAATTCGAATAGCCTGACTGTCTACGACAGATTGAGCAGCTTCGGTTGCACCACCTTTTACTGCAGTTACTAATTTTTTCCACACTGACATTCGCTTCTCCTTAGAAGTAAATTTTAGTTAAGGTGTGTTTCGTAGGCATCTAAGAAAGATGCAACATTCTGAAACAGGGTTTCCACTTCAATAACAATACTTTCAGCTTTTGACTGGGCACTTAACGCACCAAAGGCAGTGTAGTACTCTTCACCACCAATGTTTGAAATGCCTACCGTGGTTAAAGGGAACACCATATGAGTTGACAATATTTCATGATCTAGCGCTGGCTTATCTTTTACTTCCGACGCTGCAAACAAAAGACTCTCTACTAAAATCTGCTCTCCGCTGATAGCAAGCCAGGCATCTATGCCGTCTTGATTAGCAATAAGTAAGCAGTTTTCCTCACGTGTTACCACAAAGTCATCATGCTCTTTAAATAAGGCTTCGATGCTTTCCAGTTCCCAGCTCATACCTTTCTCCTTTAGTTATTAAAGCGATAATGTTGAAAACGAATGTCGTATATGTGGTGTCTTATAATGCATTGCTACGCTTAAATCCGTGTTGAAACACAAAACTTGAAACCAAGCATTACCAAAAGAACAACCGAAGTTACTGTAACGACTATTTTCATTTTCGCCAATATCTTGACTTGCAGTGTAGACCTGTTGTGCCATAATCGTCAACATTAAATACATGTCATAAGTGTAAAAAAGTGTGTTTTTGTAAAATATATATCACATTAGTGTGGTTTTTGGAGGCTGTGTGAACACTGGAAATACGCAAGGTGCTAAAAATGCGTGGCGGCAAACGGTAGCAAGAGTCGTGAAATCTGAGATGTCTGTGCGCGGCGTAAAATATCAAGCGTTAAGCCAAAGGCTGGAAGAGATTGGCGTGGAGCAAAGCGCAGATAACCTTAGAAATAAGGTAAACAAAGGTATTATGGGCGCCGATTTACTCCTGCAAATTTTGTACGTGTTGAAGGCGCGTCCATTAGATGCGGCGCTTTTAGAAGAAATCTTAACTGATCTTCAGCAATAAACAGCGTAAAATACCGCCGTTTATAAGATATCGATATTCAACTAACCTGTCGCGCAGAGGAATCGGAGCTTCGCAATAACGTTGCGATGAGTGAAGGCAGGCAGGGAAAACAAGCAGATAAAAAAATACCCAGCAAGTGCTGGGTACGAATGATAAGGAATGTTTATGGGAGAACATCATCACTATCTGTAGGTATCTTAACCGTTTAAGGTGTTGAGTGCTATTTAATAACTTGAATTGTGCGTATATTGTTCAATATAAAGTTATTTCACAATATACGTTATTTTTTAATTTATTGATAAGTAATGTTTTTTGTTTTTATTTTAACTCTGTCTTAAGCTGTAAATCTATTTTTATTAGCCTTAATTTGCAACTTAAATGGTACTTAATATTCTACTTTTGTCTAACTTTTATGCCGTAATTTAGTCGTATTTATGAAACTATCAGATTTTAGCTTTGAGCTACCCGAAAAACTTATCGCCAAATACCCAACTCAGCAACGTACAGCGAGTCGCTTGTTACATTTAGAGGGGAAGACTGGCAATGTAGCGCACACGATGTTCGCTGACATGCTGAAATTTGTAGAGCCAGGCGACCTCTTGGTGTTCAACAATACGCGGGTTATTCCTGCCCGATTACTTGGTAAAAAAGAAACTGGCGGACAAGTAGAAGTGCTTATTGAGCGTATTACGTCGGATAATACTGCGCTAGCACATGTTCGCGCGAGTAAGGCACCTAAACCTGGAACTAGGCTTATTCTTGAAGAAAAAGTGAATGTTACAGTGACAGGGCGAGACGATGCGCTATTTATTTTACAGTTTGACCACGATGAGACCGTATTAACGCTGCTAGAAGCCCATGGGCATATGCCGCTTCCTCCCTATATTGACCGCCCGGACGAAAACTCAGACAAAGAGCGCTATCAAACCGTTTACAATCAAAAGCCGGGCGCGGTTGCAGCGCCTACTGCAGGGCTTCACTTTGACGATGCAATACTGGCTGCGTTAAAAGAAAAAGGCGTGAATTTGGCCTTTGTAACTTTGCACGTCGGCGCGGGTACATTCCAGCCTGTGCGCGTTGATAATATTCAAGAGCACAAGATGCACGCAGAGTTCGCCGAAGTACCGCAAGACGTCGTTGACGCTGTTCTAGCCACAAAAGCCAACGGTAAACGCGTTATTGCAGTGGGTACAACCTCTGTACGCTCTTTGGAATCAGCGGCAAAAGCAAGCGCAGAGCGCGGTGACGAGGAAGTTATTGCGCCATTTAACGAAGATACTGAGATTTTTATCTACCCTGGTTTTGAGTTTAAAGTGGTAGACGCAATGTTCACCAATTTTCACCTTCCAGAGTCCACGCTAATGATGTTAATTAGCGCATTTGCAGGTAAAGACAACGTGATGAATGCCTATCAAGAAGCGATTGAGAAAGAATATCGATTCTTTAGCTACGGTGATTCTATGTTTATTGAGCGCGCCTAAGCACATTCGTCCACGATACAGGCCATGTAAATCGGTATTTTGCAGGCCTTTCCAGCTTAGTTACAGATAAACATAGATACGGGGCATGATCTCAGCCGAATTACTGGTATAATCGCCGCCAATTTATTTTTATACCCAGCGCAAAAGCGCACCAAAGTGGGAATGCTTTCACATGCAATTTGAGTTGTTAAAAACCGAAGGCCGAGCACGACGCGGTCGTTTGGTGTTTGAACGCGGTGTTGTTGAAACGCCAGCGTTCATGCCCGTAGGTACATACGGTACTGTTAAGGGAATGACCCCTGAAGAATTAAAAGACAGCGGTGCACACATCTGTCTTGGAAATACGTTTCACCTGATGCTTCGTCCTGGTACAGGCATTATTCGCCAGCACGGCGACCTGCATGATTTCATGAATTGGGACAAGCCAATCCTTACGGATTCTGGCGGCTTCCAAGTGTTTAGCTTGGGTGATTTGCGTAAAATTACCGAAGAAGGTGTAACATTCCGCTCTCCGATAAACGGCGAAAAGATCTTACTTACGCCTGAAAAATCGATGGAAGTTCAGCGCGATTTGGGCTCTGACATCGTGATGATTTTTGATGAGTGCACGCCGTACCCCGCTACTGAACAAGAAGCGCGCGTTTCAATGGAAATGTCGCTACGTTGGGCCAAACGTAGTAAAGAAGCCCATGGCGATAACCCAGCAGCACTGTTTGGTATCATTCAAGGCGGTATGTACGAAGGTCTGCGCGACGTTTCACTTGCTGGCCTTGAAGCGATTGGCTTCGACGGTTACGCCATTGGTGGTCTTTCAGTCGGTGAGCCGAAAGAAGATATGATCCGCATTATTGATCATACCGCGCCTAAAATACCGGAAGATAAACCTCGCTACTTAATGGGCGTGGGTAAACCTGAAGATTTGGTTGAGTCTGTGCGCCGCGGTATCGATATGTTTGACTGTGTAATGCCCACGCGCAACGCGCGAAATGGTCACTTGTTTGTGACTGAAGGCGTAGTGAAGATTCGCAATGCGAAACACAGAAACGACACCTCGCCATTAGATGAGAATTGTGATTGCTACACTTGTAAAAACTATTCTCGCTCTTATCTACATCATTTGGACAAGTGTAACGAAATCTTGGGTGCGCGCTTAAATACCATCCATAACCTTCGCTACTATCAGCGTGTGATGCAGGGTCTTCGCGATGCGATTGACGCAGGTACGCTTGATGAGTTTGTACAAGAATTTTATGAACAAAAAGGGTTGCCGGTTCCGGCACTATAACAACGATAATATTTGGGGAATTTTATGAGCCTATTTATCTCTAACGCTTACGCACAGTCTGCTGGTGCGCCGCAAGGTGGCGGCATGGAAATGATCATCATGCTAGCTGTATTCGGTTTAATCTTTTACTTCTTGCTTTACCGCCCACAGGCTAAGCGCGTAAAAGAGCATAAAAACCTAGTATCTTCACTAGGCAAAGGCGATGAAGTGTTAACACAAGGTGGTTTGGTTGGAAAAATCACTAAAGTGTCAGAAGAAAAAGACTTCATTGAAGTTGCACTTAACGATTCAAACAACATCGTTGTTCAGAAGTCTTCAGTAACTGCTGTGCTGCCTAAAGGCACAATGAAGTCACTGTAAGTAACAATCGCCGGGGCCGGGACGCTTCCCGGTACTGGCACGAAAGGATTATCCAGTGCTAAACAAAAACTCTATTTGGAAAGTACTGAGTGCACTCATTGTGGTTACAATGTGTGCACTTTATGCGCTTCCTAACATTTACGGTGAAGATCACGCCGTACAAATCTCAGCAGGCCGTGACGCTGTGGTAACTGACGCCACTGTGGAACAAGTAAAAGCCGCGCTAAGTGAAAAGAATATCTCTCCAAAACGTGTTGAGTTTGAGAACGAACAAATATTAGTTCGCGTTTCGGATTCTGACACCCAGCTTGTTACGCGTGAAACGCTTGAAAAGGCGCTTGGTGATGACTACTACGTGGCTATGAACCTTGCCCCTGACACGCCAGAATGGCTTGAAGGCCTAGGTGGCGCGCCAATGAAGCTAGGTCTTGACCTTCGCGGTGGTGTTCACTTCCTAATGGAAGTGGACATGACCGAGGTTATTACCAAGTCTCTTGAAGATGCAGAGGGTGGTTTTCGTACTTCATTACGCGAAGAAGGCATTCGCTATCGCGGTGTAAAGCAGGTTGACGATCATATCGACATTAGCTTCCGCGATGAAGATACACTAGACAAGGCAGAGTTCTTTTTGCGTAACCAAAGCCGCGACCTTACCTTTAACCAAGTGGACGACTTAACGCTTCGCGCTGTTTTTGCTGAAAGCAAGCTTCAAGAAATTCGCGACAACGCGGTTAAGCAAAACATTACCATTATTCGTAATCGTGTTAACCAACTTGGCGTAGCTGAGCCGCTTGTACAAAAGCAAGGTGCTGATCGCATCGTTGTGCAGCTTCCAGGTATTCAAGACACCGCCCGTGCGAAAGAGATTCTTAATGCCACAGCAACACTAGAATTTCGCATGCTAGACCAGAAGAACGACATCCGTGATGCATTGAACGGCCGCGTTCCTCCTGGCTCTCAAGTGATTGAAGATCAGCAAGGCATTCCTCAGCTGCTTGAAAAGCGCATTATGCTTACCGGTAGCCATATTATTGATGCGAATAGCGGTGTTGATGAATATGGGCTTCCGAACGTAAACATCTCGCTTGATTCTGAAGGCGGTAATAAGATGTCTCGCTCAACCCGTGGGAACATTGGTAAACCAATGGCTACGGTGTTTATCGAATACAAGTCGACCGGCGAACGTAACAAAGACGGCAAGCTAGTATTTGAAAAACACGAGCAAGTGATCTCGGTTGCGACTATTCGTGCGCAGCTGGGTAGCAAGTTCCAAATCACAGGTCTTGATTCACCGAAAGAAGCCCGTGACTTAGCGTTGCTACTTCGCGCAGGTGCACTGATTGCGCCAATTCAAATTGTTGAAGAGCGTACGGTTGGACCAAGCTTGGGTAAAGAAAACATTGAGCTGGGCATGCAGGCTATTATGTATGGTCTGGCAGCGGTACTTGTTTTCATGTTGATTTATTACAAAGCCTTTGGTGTGGTAGCGAACATCGCTCTGATTACAAACCTGGTTATGATAGTAGGCATTATGTCGATGATCCCTGGCGCAACGCTTACGCTACCAGGTATGGCAGGTATTGTACTGACCGTTGGTATGGCAGTAGATGCAAACGTTCTTATCTTTGAGCGTATTCGAGAAGAGATACGTGACGGCCGCAGCCCACAGCATGCCATTCATCAGGGTTACGACAGTGCTTTTTCTACCATTCTAGATGCTAACATTACCACTTTCATTGCAGGCTTAATTCTGTTTGCCGTGGGCACAGGCCCAATTAAAGGCTTCTCGATTACGCTGATGATTGGTATAGCAACGTCGATGTTTACTGCAATCCTAGTTACGCGCGTTATTGTTAACGCAGTATGGGGCGGTCGACGCGTAGAGAAATTGGCGATTTAAGGAAGTAACATGCAATTATTAAAACTATCCGATACCGTCAATTTTATGCGCCTTCGCATTCCTGCGATGGTGTTATCAACGGTACTCATTTTAGGTTCGTTCGTGTCGCTAGGCGTTAATAGCCTTAACTGGGGGCTAGACTTCACTGGCGGTACGCTAATTGAGGTTGGCTATGAAGATGCCGCTAATTTAGAAGCCATTCGCGTTCAGCTTAATGAATCGAATTTCGAAGATGCTATCGTGCAAAACTTCGGAAGTAGCCAAGACGTATTGATTCGTATAGCGCCTAGAGACGGTGTTAAAGCCGTGACTATTGGTGAGCAGGTACTAGAGGCACTGCGTGCTGACGGTACTGCGGTTGATATGCGTCGTATTGAATTCGTGGGTCCTAACGTAGGTGAAGAGCTTACCGAGCAGGGCGGCCTTGCGATGCTAGTCGCACTTTTGTGTATTCTCGTTTATGTCGCGATGCGATTTGAATGGCGATTCGCTTTGGGGTCAGTATCGGCGCTAATGCACGATGTTATCCTCACGCTGGGTCTATTCTCGGTACTTCAAATTGAGTTCGACCTAACGGTACTTGCAGCGGTACTAGCGGTAATTGGTTATTCACTTAACGATACCATCGTTGTATCTGACCGTATTCGTGAGAACTTCCGCAAAATTCGTAAAGGTGAGCCTGTTGAGATTATCAACATCTCGCTAACGCAAACCCTAAACCGTACAATCATCACCTCATTAACCACGGTGTTGGTATTGGTTGCGTTATTCTACAAGGGGGGGGCGCTTATTCACGGTTTCGCAACAGCATTGCTGTTTGGTGTAGTGGTAGGTACTTACTCATCGGTGTATATCGCAAGTTCAGTGGCACTTGCATTGGGTATTAGTAAAGAAGACCTAATGCCGCCACAAGTGGAAAAGGAAGGCGCAGATTTAGATCCTATGCCTTAAATAAAAAAATATACAAAGAGAAAACCGCACTATGTAGAGTGCGGTTTTTTTTAAGCTTTGAAAAAGTATGATAATACAACTTTATTTTATTAAAACTTTAATGTATTCCTAAGTTTTAATCGATGAATCATTCAACTCGAAGGAATATAAGGCATGGAGAGTTTAAAAGTTTTACTAATAACCATATTGTCTTTTCTTGCATGTATAGTGCTTGGCTTTGTATTAAGTAAAACGAAGAAATTTTCCTACCTTTCAGATAGAGATAATCGATTTGGAGCCATCGATGGCATACGGGGATACCTCGCATTATCTGTTTTGTACCACCATTACGTTGTTACCTATTATTGGAAATTAAACCAAGTGTGGCAGCGCCCACCTGAAAATTTTTTTCAAAATTTAGGAAAAGTAGGGGTGGCGATATTTTTTATGATCACGGGATTCCTTTTCTTCTCTCGTATAATAAGTCAAGACCGCACTATAAATTGGTTCTCTCTATATAAATCGAGAATATTTAGGATATACCCGCTGTATTTATTTTCACTATGCGTTATATCGTTATTCGTATTTTTAGCTTCAAACTTTGAAGTCAACGTGTCAGCTATAGATTTATTAAAAGAATATGTTAAGTGGATATTTTTTATAGGGGGGACTATAAACGACATTTCAGATACCAAGACAATTATTGCTGGTGTTGATTGGACGTTAAAATACGAATGGTTGTTTTATTTAATGCTGCCAGTTATTTTTTGTTTCAATCGTTTTGTAGGAAAGTTAGGACTTGCTTTTCTTGGGTTGATTGCAGTTTATACTTACATAAATCCAATTCGTGTAGGTAATGTTTCATCTGAATATTTAATATACTTTGCTATAGGATCTGTAGCCTATCCACTCTCTCTTTATATTAATGCTAACTCGAAATACAATCACGTATTGGTTTCAACCGTAAGCCTTTTGTTAGTAGCTATTCTGCTAACTTACCCCAATACGCTTGATTCCTTTCACGTGTTTTTAATGGCGATTTTATTCATATTAGTCGCCTCCGGTAACAGCATATTTGGAATACTATCCTTAAGAGCTTCAGTACTTCTCGGTGAAATCAGTTACAGTATCTATTTATTACATGGAGTAGTGTTGTACTTTATTTTCACTTATTGGTCACCAACTGAAATATCAAATTTAACCTTAAGTGAGTATGCTTTATTCCTTCCAATAGTTTCTCTTGTTGTTGTGGCAGTGTCTACAATCACATTTTTGATTATTGAAAGGCCCGCAATTAAAGCCGGAAAAAACTTCACGTTTAAAAATTTAAAAGGTAGGTTCTTGTTAAGAAAAGTCGTATAGCATATATTGGTAAAAGAGGCGTTAATTGAAAACAAACATAGCGCCTCTACTATTTAATTGCTCAAAAGCGATTTACTTAAGGTGCTTAACTAGGCCTTGAACAACCTTCACGCTACCAGCAACAATTTCGCCTTTGTGAAGTGGATCGTTACCGCCTTTAAAGTCAGTTACCAATCCACCAGCTTCACGAACAATAAGCTCACCTGCTGCGATATCCCAAGATTTAACGCCGCGCTCCCAGTAACCGTCGTGGCGGCCAGCTGCAACGTAAGCAAGGTCTAGCGCTGCACTACCTGCGCGGCGAATGTCGCCCACTTCGTGGAAAATTTTGTTAAGGCTTAGTGCATACTCGCCAAATTGAGACTTGTTCTTAAACGGTAAGCCAGTAGCAATAATGGTTTCAGAAAGGTCACGAGGCTTAGAAGCACGAATACGATAACCGTTAAGCTGCGCGCCTTGACCACGGCTCGCGGTGAATAGTTCGCTGCGAATTGGGTCAAAAACAACCGCTTGATCTAAGCGACCTTTGTGAAGAAGTGCAATTGAAACGGCAAAGTGAGGAATGCCTTTTACAAAGTTAGTGGTGCCATCTAGTGGATCGATGATCCACTGATAATCAGTTTCTGTGCCCAAAACTTCACCCGATTCTTCACCTAGGAAGCAATGGTTCGGGTAAGACTGCTGAATTTTGGCAATAATTGCTTGTTCTGCTTCTTTATCAACTTGAGTAACGAAGTCGTTTAAGCCTTTTGACTCTGTTGCTACTTCATTATGTTTTTCAAAACCACGAACAATAACTGTTCCAGCCGCACGCGCAGCGCGCACCGCAATATTCAGCATAGGATGCATAGATAAACCACCAATTGTAAAAGACCAATGAAACAAACTAACTGTACAAAAAATAGCTAGTTGTTTTCGAAAACGGGCGGAGTCTACCAGAATCTATGCGCGATGCAAATGAATTCCCAGCGCAATAGCGTGAATAGCCATCTATACTGCCACTGTGTTAAACTTAAAGCTATTAAGGTCTGTAAGATAGTACGCCAGATGCGCGTAATATCGAATTAAAGACGCTATCCAAATAAATACGTAGGTATTACACGCATGCTCGAGAATATTCGCATTATTTTAGTTAACACGTCTCACACGGGAAACATCGGCTCGACAGCAAGAGCTATGAAAACCATGGGGCTGAGCAGCTTATATCTTGTCGACCCAGTAAATGAGCCAGACGGCCAAGCCAGTGCATTGGCGGCGGGGGCGGGTGATGTCCTTGCTAACGCGAAAATTGTAAGCACGCTGGAAGAGGCTGTTAAAGACTGTGGCTTAGTAGTAGGGACGTCTGCACGCTCTCGCACTCATTCATGGCCGATGTTAGGCCCGCGCGACTGTGGCGAGAAGCTGGTCCAAGAAGTAGAAAAGTACCCAGTAGCCTTGGTGTTTGGTCGAGAGAATAGTGGTTTAACTAATGAAGAGCTGCAGCAGTGTCACTTCCATATGTGTATTCCAGCCAACCCAGAATACAGCTCACTTAATTTAGCAGCAGCAGTACAAACCCTTTGTTATGAGATTCGCATGGCCTATCTAAATCGCGAAACCTATCCAAGTGTTGAGGAAGAATATCCACTGAATGACGATTTAGAGCGTTTTTATACGCATTTGGAAACCACGCTGGAAGGCACGTCGTTCATTCGCAAAAGTCACCCGGGTGTGGTTATGACTAAGCTGCGCCGCTTGTTTAACCGAGCGCGCCCTGAGTCTCAAGAGCTTAATATATTACGCGGTATATTGGCGTCTATCGATAAATCGGTGAAGAATGCTAACTCAGGCGACGCAGACCCTGCACCAGCGATAGAAGAAAAAGAGTAAACACTATGTTCGCCCGTATAAAAGATGATATTCAAGGCGTATTTCATCGCGACCCAGCGGCCAGAAACACCTTTGAAGTGCTAACCAACTATCCTGGCCTTCATGCGGTGTGGCTGCATCGCATTAGTCACAAACTATGGAAGGCTGAGTGGAAATGGTTGGCGCGCAGTTTATCAACCTTTAGCCGTTGGCTTACGGGTATTGAGATTCATCCTGGTGCCACGTTGGGACGACGGGTATTTATCGACCACGGTATGGGTGTGGTCATTGGTGAAACTGCTGAAATAGGCGATGACGTCACCCTTTACCACGGCGTTACTCTTGGAGGCACTAGCTGGAGAGCAGGTAAGCGCCACCCAACCCTTAAAAAAGGCGCTGTAGTTGGGGCTGGTGCCAAAGTGTTAGGGCCTATTATTATAGGTGAAAACGCTAAAGTAGGGTCTAACTCTGTGGTCGTAAAAGATATTCCTGATGGCGCTACGGCGGTGGGGATCCCGGGTCGTATCATTATCTCGAAGCAAAAAGAGATGAATGCGTCGGTAAACCCTGAGCGAGATAAAATTGCCCAGAAATATGGTTTTGATGCCTATGCTGTCGCGCCAGATAACCCTGATCCTGTGGCCAATGCGATGGGCATAATGCTAGAGCATATGCACCAAATGGACACCAAAGTGGAAGAGATGTGCAAGGTCATTCAGTCGCTAGGTGGCGATGTGTGTACCGATAATTTACACAATATTAGCGCTGAAGATTTCGCAGAAACGGGTTTCGACCTAACGGAAACCCAAGAGCGAGAGAAGGCTCATTCTTCTTTCGACCCCGCTATTTAACTCTAATTCCGCATACTATTTTCGGGTGAAAAGGCAGAGAACCTTCACCCTTTTATAGTAAAAATTCACAAAGGCTTGTTTTTACAAAACATTAACAAGCACATTGACTCGTGCATAACGCCAACTTACATTGAGATGAGAGGTTGATCATCACTTTTCAGGGACGTTATGCAAGATACAGTGCAATTACTCGACGTACTAATTGTTGGAGCCGGAATTTCGGGTATCGGCTGCGCCTACCACATTCAAAAAAAATGTCCTGACCTTTCATATACTATTATAGAAGCCCGCGGTGATTTGGGCGGCACATGGGATTTATTTAAATACCCGGGAATACGCTCAGATTCTGATTTATTCACCTTCGGCTACGAATTTAAACCTTGGAAAGAGCAAAAGGCCATTGCTGATGGTCGTTCAATAAAGGCTTACGTCGAAGAAACCGCGGCTGAAAACGGTATTAAAGAGCGCATACGTTTTTTAACTCGTGTGGTAGATATAGATTGGCAAAGCGATAAAAACTATTGGCGGGTTACGTTAAAGTCAGAAGAGAGTGGGCAGCATGAGCACATTGCCGCCAGATGGATATTTAACGCTTCGGGTTATTATCGATACGATAAAGGTTATGCACCACATTTCAAAGGGCGATCACAATTTAACGGTCAGATTGTACATCCACAGCATTGGCCTGAAGATCTGGACTACGAAAACAAACGCGTAGTGGTAATCGGAAGCGGTGCAACGGCGGTAACGCTGGTTCCCGCACTAGCGAAAAGCGCATCGCACGTGACTATGCTGCAAAGAACGCCATCCTACGTATTACCTGTTCCCGTAGATGATCCAATCGCAAAACATTTACGCGCGTGGTTTAGCGAGGATACAGCGTTTAAAGCTGCGCGTTGGTTTAACATAGCGAAACAGCGTTGGGTGTACGCATTTAGTCAGCGCTTTCCACATCGTGCGCGCAAAATAATACGCAGTCTTAATGCAAAAATGTTACCCGAAGGGTATCCAGTAGATATACATTTTAACCCACCTTACAATCCTTGGGAGCAGCGACTGTGTGCAGTTCCGGGTGGAGATTTATTCGAGTCAATTTCGAAAGGTAAGGCGTCGGTTGCAACAGATACTATAGAAACGTTTACTGAAACCGGCATTAAACTTGATTCGGGCCAGCATATTGAAGCAGATATTATAGTAACAGCCACTGGATTAAACCTTCTGCCTCTAGGAGGGATAGTGCCAAAAATTGATGGTGAAGCTGTTTCGCTGCCAGAATGTGTTACGTATAAAGGTATGTTACTCAGTGGCGTGCCTAATTTTGCTATTGCGGTGGGCTATACAGCTTCATCGTGGACACTAAAAATTGGCCTTTTATGTGAACATTTCACGCGATTGCTCAATCATATGGAAGAGCACGGCTTTACACAGTGTACACCTGTAGCAGACCCAAATATGGAAACACAACCGTTACTAAACTTTGGCGCTGGCTACATCCAACGTTCTTTAGAACAATTGCCACGTCAAGGCATGCAGTTTCCTTGGTCTATGTCGTTCAATTATGCACAAGACGTGAAAATTTTTCGGAAAGGCCGTGTAGACGACCCAGCGCTTAAGTTTGAATAGAAATTTTAATAGACGCACACTTACTTTTATTAAATCACGAGAGCTTTAAATGAGTTTAGCCCAGCATCATGAGCAATACGTAACGCTTAAAAGCGGTGATAGGTTTTGCTATGCCGAGCATGGTGTCGGAAATACCGATACCATTGTACTTATTGTGGGTTTAGGTCTTCAGTTGGTTTATTGGCCAAACGCGCTTATTGAGCGTTTAGTTGCTAGTGGATTTCGCGTTATTTGCTTTGACAATCGTGATGCAGGAAGGTCAGTACGCAGCGACACACCGCATCCCAGCCTATTACAGCAGTTAAGAGGAAGGTCGCCGAAAGGTGCATATGGACTTGAACGGATGGCTGAAGATACTGCAGAGTTGTTAGAGGCGTTAAATATAACAAGCGCACATATCGCAGGAATGTCTATGGGAGGGATGATTGCGCAAACTCTCGCTAGCCTTCACCCAGAAAAAGTGACATCTATGACGTCTATTTTTTCTACCACTGGGAGTCGAAAAGTCGGTCAACCGTCGTATTCAACGTTATGGCGTTTAGCAAGAGCAAAAGCACCAACAAGTGAAAAAGACGCAGTTAAAAACTACCAAGCAATGATGACGCATATTGGCGATGTAGCTGCAAAGGGAGCCGTAAATCAATGGCATCAGTATGCGCGTTTGGCATGGCAGCGCAATGGTGGCAAAAGTGATGCAAAAGCGATGTTCCGGCAAATCGGTGCTATTATGAAATCCGGCGACCGAACGCCAATGCTTCAAAATGTCAAAGCCCCAACATTAGTGATACACGGAGATGTTGATCGCATGGTGCATCCCAGTGGCGGTGTAGCAACAGCCAGAGCTATATCAGGTGCTAAACATCAAGTACTGCGTGGGTTGCGCCATCAAATAGATACCGTCCAATCACATCGGATAGCAGACAGTATTCTTGCTCATATTCACTTAAATGCGAACAAATAGGCTTATAGTCGACGTTATCATTTATCTGCAGAATAAACGATTTCTAAGCATTTAGCGTAGACCACGCAAATTTGGCGTCTATTAGCGTCTATTAGTGCTTATTTGGATGGGGCTTAATTGAAACGAAAGCCTTGATATACAAAAGCGATTACTCGAATCAATAATACCTGACTAATTTACTGGGTCTTATACTTGACCATTTTAGTCGGGTATGTGAAAATTCTCGCACTATAAAACGGCGGGAGAATCCAATGAAACTCACTTCGAAAGGGCGCTATGCGGTTACCGCAATGCTTGATGTCGCTTTGCATTCAAAGCGTGGTCCAGTGCCTCTTGCCGACATTTCAGAACGACAAGAAATTTCTTTATCTTACCTTGAACAACTTTTTTCTCGATTGCGTAAAGAGCAATTGGTAGACAGCGTCCGCGGGCCTGGCGGTGGCTATTTATTAGGCCGTGAAGCAAGTAAAATTGCGATAGGCGAAGTCATTCGCGCCGTTGACGAGTCCATTGATGCGACACGTTGTCAAGGACAAGCAGACTGCCAAGGCGGCGATCGCTGTCTAACGCACAGCTTGTGGCAAGACCTAAGTGATCGCATTGCGGCGTTTTTAAATTCAATTACGCTGGGCGAATTAATGGCAAAGCGTGATGTGCAAGAGGTAGCCGACCGTCAAGACGGTAATGCCTCACTTCGTCATATCACCAAAGATATTGAAGTTAGTATCCAACTTTAAATTGGTATTGAGTAACGCATGGCTTTATCAACACCCATTTATTTAGATTACGCAGCAACAACACCGGTAGACCCAAGTGTGGCCGAGGCAATGGCAAAATGCCTAACGCTGGATGGCAACTTTGGTAACCCAGCTTCTCGTAGCTATCGCTTCGGCTGGATGGCAGAAGAGGCGGTTGATGTTGCTAGAAATCAAATCAGCGACGCGCTTAATTGCGACCCGAGAGAAATTGTTTTTACTTCGGGGGCCACTGAATCGAACAATCTTGCTATAAAAGGCGTCGCCCAAGGTTATGCCAATAAAGGCAAACATATTATTACCGTTAACACCGAACATAAAGCGGTGTTGGATACCTGTGAGTTCTTACAAAGCCAAGGCTTTGAAGTTACTTATCTTGAAGTATTGCCAAACGGTTTAATTGATTTAAATGATCTCGAAAACGCGTTGCGCGACGACACTATTCTGGTGTCGGTGATGCATGTGAACAATGAACTTGGGGTTATCCAAGACATTCAAGCTATTGGCCAGCTTTGTCGTGATAAAGGCGTTCTTTTTCATGTTGATGGTGCGCAAAGTGTGGGCAAAATTGCCATTGATTTAGCTGAGCTTCCTATCGATTTGCTGTCTATATCGGCGCACAAGATATACGGCCCGAAAGGTATGGGGGCACTATATGTGCGTCGCCGTCCTAAAATCAATCTGGTTGCACAAATTCATGGCGGGGGCCACGAGCGCGGTATGCGGTCGGGTACATTAGCCACCCACCAAATTGTTGGAATGGGTGAAGCCATCGCGCTAGCTTCTTCAAAAATAGAAGAGGATAGTGCGCGCATATTAGCGCTGCGTGAATCGCTGTGGCAAGGCCTTCAACAGCTCGACGATATCTATTTAAATGGGCACGCAACACAGCGTATCCCGAGTATTTTAAATGTGAGCTTTGCGGGTGTGGACGGTGAAAGCTTGATGATGGGCTTAAATGATATTGCCGTATCTTCTGGGTCGGCATGTACGTCAGCGAGTCTAGAGCCTTCGTATGTGCTGAAAGCGATTGGCCGCAGCAACGAATTGGCGCATGCAGGAATTAGATTCAGCGTGGGGCGTTTTACGACCCAAGAAGACATCGATTACGTAATACAAAAAGTAGTGGATGTAACCACAAGACTGCGCCAAGCGGTTTCAGCATAAACGCCTATACCGTCGTTGAGCGCGGGTTTTTGTAGTAGGCAAAGCGTAGTTAGTGTTAGCGCATTCTTTTTTATTTTAGTGAATGTGGAAGAAAATTAATGCGCGTTTAAAGGAAATTGACCTTCAAGCAGCGTTTAAAACGCGTAAGTGGCCATAAATTAATGGCTGAATATTTGAGTGAAATAGTCGGGTATTATATACTACGGCACCAAAATTTTAGGCTGTCCGCAATGTAACTGGCAGTTTTGGCAACTCTTTTGGGCGTAAACCCAAATAAATGACGTTGTTGAAGTTGAAAGTCTATATAAATTACCAAGACCGTGGGGTGATTTATTTGCCAGTTAAGTAGAAAGGTTAGTGGCAGCAAATGCAGGCAAACAAGTGAGATCCCAACATGAGTGAACAGATCGAACAGGCGTTAGAAAGAAAGTACGATGCGGGTTTCTATTCAGAAATCGAATCGGAAACGTTTGAAAGCGGCCTGGACGAGTCGGTTATCCGCCGCATATCAGCAATGAAAAACGAGCCTGAATGGATGCTTGAATGGCGTTTGAAGTCTTATCATGCATGGCTAGAAATGGAAGAGCCAGATTGGGCGCATGTCGACTATCCGAAAATCGATTATCAGGCCATTTCTTATTACTCGGCACCAAAGAGTATGAAAGATAAGCCTAAGTCGCTAGATGAAGTTGATCCTGAGCTACTTCGCACCTATGAAAAGCTGGGCATTCCTCTACACGAGCAGGAAATGCTGGCAGGTGTTGCGGTAGATGCGGTATTCGACTCGGTATCGGTTGTTACGACGTTCCGCGATAAGCTTGAAGAAGCGGGCGTGATCTTTTGCCCAATTTCTGAAGCGCTTCAGAAGTACCCAGACCTTGTAAAGAAATACATTGGTTCGGTAGTGCCGCGCACAGATAACTACTTTGCTGCGCTTAACAGCGCTGTATTTACTGACGGTTCATTTGTTTATATTCCAAAAGGCACACGTTGCCCAATGGAGCTTTCTACTTATTTCCGTATTAACGAAATGAACACCGGTCAGTTCGAGCGTACCTTGATTGTTGCTGATGAAGGCAGCTATGTAAGCTACCTTGAAGGTTGTACCGCTCCACAGCGCGATGAAAACCAGCTGCATGCGGCAGTGGTTGAGCTAGTGGCAATGGACGATGCGCAAATTAAATACTCAACGGTACAGAACTGGTACCCAGGTGACGAGAACGGTAAAGGCGGTATCTACAACTTCGTGACAAAACGTGGTGTAGCGCATACTAATGCCAAAATCTCGTGGACGCAGGTTGAAACGGGCTCTGCGGTTACGTGGAAGTACCCAAGCTGTGTACTTAAAGGCGACAATAGTGTAGGTGAATTCTACTCAGTAGCGCTAACTCGCGGTCGCCAGCAGGCTGATACCGGTACTAAGATGATCCACGTGGGTAAAAACACCAAGTCGACCATCATCTCTAAAGGTATCTCAGCGGGTCACAGCAATAACGCCTATCGCGGGCTGGTTCAAATGGGCTCTCGCGCAGACGGTGCACGTAACTTCACCGAGTGTGACTCGCTACTTATCGGTGACAAATGTGGCGCGCACACGTTCCCGTATATCGAAAGCCGCAACCCTTCTGCGATTGTTGAACACGAAGCAACAACATCGAAGGTGAGCGACGAACAATTATTCCTGTGTCAGCAGCGTGGCTTAGACACAGAGAAGGCCGTTTCTATGATTGTTAACGGTTTCTGTAAAGAAGTATTCAAAGAGCTGCCAATGGAATTTGCCGTAGAAGCCGGCAAGCTGCTCGAAATTAGTCTTGAAGGTTCAGTGGGGTAATCAATGCTTAGTATCAAGAATTTACATGCCAGCGTGGAAGAGAAGAACATCATTAAAGGTCTTAACCTTGAAGTTAAACCTGGTGAAGTACACGCTATCATGGGCCCCAACGGTGCCGGTAAAAGTACACTAGGCTACGTCCTATCTGGTCGTGACGGTTACGAAGTAAGCGAAGGCGAAGCAACGCTTAACGGTAAAGATCTACTAGAGCTTGAAGTAGAAGAGCGTGCCCGCGAAGGCCTTTTCCTTGCGTTCCAATACCCCGTTGAGATTCCTGGCGTAAGCAATATGGAATTCATGAAAGAGTCAGTTAACGCTATGCGCGAACAGCGCGGCGAAGCGCCATTAACTGCTGCTGAGTTTTTAAAGAAAGCAAAAGAAGCGTGTAAGCAAGTACAGCTTCCATTAGATTTCTTGAAACGCGGTGTGAACGAAGGTTTCTCTGGTGGTGAGAAGAAGCGTAACGAAATCATGCAAATGATTTTGCTAGAGCCAAAACTTTGTATTCTTGATGAATCAGACTCTGGCCTTGACGTTGACGCACTTCAGGTTGTTGCCGATGGCGTTAACAGCCAGCGCGACGGTGAGCGTAGCTTCATTGTTGTTACCCACTACCAGCGTCTTCTAGACTACATCAAGCCTGACTTTGTTCACATTCTTGCCGATGGCAAAATCGTGAAAAGCGGTGACGCGTCACTTGCGCTAGAAGTCGAGAAGAGCGGATACGCATTCCTAGGTAAAGCGTACGAGGAGGCTGAAGCATGAGTCAATGGCTAGAACAGGTCATTGATGCGGCGCAAATCTCCGATTACCTAGCGCCCGTGCGTCAGCAGGCCTTAGAAAAGTTAAAAGCCGATGGTTGGCCAGCCCGTAGAAACGAAAGCTGGCGTTTTACGCCGCTAACACCCGTTGAAAAGCGTGAAGCTAAGCAAGCGGTTCAGGCAGACAGTTTACCGGTACCTGCTATCGATAACCTAAATGCTATCGACCTTGTATTTGTAGACGGTGTCTTGGTCACGCAGGTTAACACGCTAAATGTGCCAGCGGGCATGAGCATCACGTCACTTAATAATGATGATACTGCCACGCAGCAAGCAATTAGCAGTGTATACGGTCAGGTTAAACCAACCCGTCATATGTTTGGCCTAGTTAACGATGCGCTGTGCCAACACGGTATATTTATTAATGTTGAAGCAGGCGTGAAAATCGACACGCCAGTGCGCATTGTGAACATGGCGTCGCAAAATGTTGATGCTCATACGCGTGTGGTGGTGAAGGTCGCTGAAGGCGCGAGCGCCACGGTTATCGAGCAAGGTTTTGGCGATGCGGAAAGCTTAACCACAGCGTTTGCTGAATATGACCTAGCTGATGATGCACATCTAGAACACTATCGTTTTGCTATGTTTACTGGCAAAGCTAAGCAATTAGGCGGCAGCCACTTTAAGCTTCATAACCGCACTACGCTTAACAGCACCATGGTGGGCTATGGAAGCGAGCTTTCCCGTTTAGATGTAGATATTCATCACGCCGGCGAATTTGCCGATGCGAAAATGAATGCCATTTATCTTCTGGCGGAAGGCGAGTTATTTGACCTTCACTCCACCATTGAGCACGCGATGCCTAATGGCACAACAGAAGAAAACGCGCGTGGGATTGTAGGCGATAAAGCACGTGCCGTGTTTAATGGTCGTATTCATATTCATCGTGACGCGCAAAAGACATTGGCTGAACTTAACAACCGCAACTTGTTGCTATCTCGCCGCGGCGTTATCAACACCAAGCCTGAGCTTGAAATTTATGCTGATGACGTAAAATGTGCTCACGGTGCAACGGTTGCTGAAATTGAAGAAGAAGCCTTGTATTACATGCTTACCCGCGGCGTTTCTCGTAGTAAAGCACTGGTAATGCTCAACTTTGGCTTCATTCAAGAGCTTATAAATGACGTGCCTAATGCGGCAGTCCGTGAATGGCTAGCACCAATTTTAAGTGAGCGCTTCGCCCAAATGGAGGTGAAATGAGCTTAGACGTTGCAGCACTTCGTGCCCAGTTTCCTATTTTATCTAAAACGGTAGACGGCAAGCCGCTGGTCTACCTAGATAATGCGGCAACAACACAAAAACCTCAGGCCGTTATCGACGCCTTAGTAGATTTTTACACGGGGACGAATGCAAACGTGCACCGCGGTGCGCACCATTTATCGGATGAAGCAACGCGCCGTTACGAAAATGCACGTACCAGCGTTGCAAAGTTCATTAACGCAAATGCCCGTGAAGAAGTTATTTGGACGTCGGGCACAACAGAAGCCATTAATATTGTGGCTAATGGCCTTGGTCAACTTCTTAGCGAAGGTGACGAAGTGATGGTGACTGAACTTGAGCACCACGCAAACTTGGTTACTTGGCAACAAGCGTGTCGCCGTTCTGGTGCAACGCTAAATGTTGTACCTATTTTCGACAGCGGAGAGTTAGACGTAGACGCTTTCGATAGACTGCTGTCTGAAAACACTAAGCTGGTGGCGTTTCCTCACGTATCGAATGCACTAGGTACGGTGAACCCAATTAAACTGCTTACTGAAAAAGCAAAAGCGGTAGGCGCATGGGTGCTGGTTGATGGCGCACAAGGCATTGCTCACGGCAGTGTTGACGTACAAGACATTGGCTGTGATTTTTACGCATTTTCGGGACACAAGCTATTCGGTCCAACAGGCATTGGCTGTCTGTGGGGCAAAAAAGAGGTGCTAGAAACCTGGCCTGTTTGGCAGGTAGGCGGCGAGATGATTAAAGACGTGACCTACCATGAAGCCACATGGGGGGCGTTGCCAAATCGCTTAGAAGCCGGCACGCCAAACATCGCAGGTGCCATTGGTATGGGGGCTGCAGTAGATTGGTTTAGTGCCCTTGATGTCAATGCTTTGCATGAACATGAACAAAAGCTGCTTGCCTATGCTACCGAGCAGGCCGAAGCGTTTGACGGTATGCGGATAATCGGTACGGCACCTAACAAGGTAGGCGTGCTGAGCTTTCTACTTGAAGGTGCGCACCCAGCGGACGTGGGCTTCATTCTCGATAGACAAGGCGTTGCGATCCGTACCGGTGATAACTGTGCACAGCCGCTAATGAAGCGCTTTGGTATTCCGGGTACTGCCCGTGCGTCGTTCTCAATTTACAATACGCTTGAAGAAGTAGACAGCCTATTTGCTGCGCTTAAAAAAGCAAAAATGATGTTGGCCTAAGGAGGCATTATGAGTGTTGAAACTTTCGTACCTAGTACAAAACTCATTTCGCTAACTGACAGTGCCGTTAAGCATTTCGAAAGTAAGCTTAAAGACAAGCCTGGTCAGTTAATTCGTTTATCGACAAAAGTAAGCGGCTGTACAGGTTACGCCTATGTGCTTGATTTCGCAGATAGTGCGCAAGCCGATGACGAAATTGTTGAAATTTCGCCAGTACTTAACGTAGCCGTGGCTGCAGATGCCACCGACCTACTGCGTAATACAGAAATTGATTACGTTACAGAAGGTGTGAACGGTGTCATTAAATACAACAACCCCAACGTGGTTGATGAATGCGGATGCGGTGAAAGCTTTAACGTAGGCTAAGTATCACGTAATAGGCCATCAGTGGTAGAACAAAGAGTACTAAGTAGTTTATGAAGCAAAAAATGGTGACCACCGAGCGCGATTGTAAAGCGCGCTTGGTTCCAGCGGGCAATCCTACCGTGATCCCTGAAGGCGAGTTTGTGAATATCACCCAAGAGCTCGGTGGTAACTATACGGTAACGTGGCGCGGCAACATGTACCGCATCGACGGTACTGATGCAGGTGCTATTGGCCGTAAGGCGATGACATTAAGCTTTGACGCGCCAGAAGATGGCAACATTAGTGAGCAGCAAGTGTGGGATGCGTTAGAAACTATCTTTGACCCTGAGATCCCTATCAACCTTGTATCCCTTGGTCTTATCTACAAAGTTGAAATTGACCAAGGCACAAGCAGCGTTAATATTGATATGACCCTGACCGCACCAGGCTGTGGTATGGGCCCAGTATTGGTTGGTGATGTTGAATACCGCGTTGCCATGGTTCCCCATGTTAAAAACGTTAACGTAGAGCTTGTATTCGACCCTGCATGGTCCCGTGATATGATGAGTGAAGAAGCACAGCTTGAAGCGGGTCTGTTCTTCTAATCATCCACGCAGTGAAATTTAATGACAAAACTTTTCAAACAAATTAAGCGGAAATAGCAATGCAACTACCTAGCAGTGACGAAATTATTGATGATTTAGCGTTCTTCGACGATTGGGAACAGCGTTATCAGTACATCATTGATTTAGGGAAATCTATTCCGGGCTTGCCTGAAGATGCTAAAACCCCCGAGCGTTTGGTCAAAGGGTGTCAGAGCAGCGTTTGGTTGGTGGAGTCTTATGACGGCAATAAAATCAACTTTGACGTGGACAGCGACGCCGTTATCGTTCAAGGCTTACTTGCGTTAGTACTTGCTGCTTATAATGACAAAACGCCAACAGATATTTTAGCATTTGATATCGACGGCTATTTTGAAGCACTAGACCTAGAGCGTCATATAACGCCAACTCGCGGTAATGGCTTACGCGCTATCGTGGGTAAAATTCAAGAATTAGCAAAAGCCAACGCTTAACTTTTTAAGCGTTGGTTTCTTTACGCCGTTTTAGGGTTTCATAGAAAGGCAGGGTGCAGATACATTTGCCGGTAACCACGTACTGCGCAAAATATTCTGTACGCTGTCATCATATTGTCATCGCTAACAGACTATCCTTTCCCTACATTTACGCATAAAAACAGTGCTTTATATCTGATTTGATAAAGGCTCTGGTCAAGCTGCTATTTATTGCCTATAATTCGCGGCCAAAATTTTAAAGATACACACACTATTTGTTTGGAGAGAGAACATGGCTCTTGAGCGTACTTTTTCGATTATCAAGCCTGATGCGGTAGCTAAAAACGTAATCGGTGCAATTTACAACCGTTTCGAATCTGCAGGTCTTCGCATCGTGGCATCTAAGATGATCCACATGAGCAAAGAGCAAGCAGAAGGCTTCTATGCAGAACACAAAGAGCGTCCTTTCTTCGGCGCACTTGTAGACTTCATGACGTCTGGTCCTGTTATGGTTCAAGTACTAGAAGGCGAAAACGCAGTTCTAGCTAACCGTGAAATCATGGGCGCAACTAACCCAGCTGATGCAGCTGCAGGTACACTACGTTCAGACTACGCTGCGTCAATCGACGAAAACGCAGTTCACGGTTCTGACGCACCTGAGTCAGCAGCACGTGAAATTGCTTACTTCTTCTCTGAAGAAGAAATCTGCCCACGTACTCGCTAAGATTACGTTGGTAGGTAAACGGGGCTATAAGCCCCGTTTTTTGTTTCTGAGCGTCTGAGCACGCTTTATGCTGCTTTGCTCGGCGCTCATTTAGGCGAGCTAAACCACGCTTCTCGCGCATTGCCTAAAGCGCGCTCAGATACTCAGAAGAAAGATACACGCTTTATGCTGCTTTGCTCGGCGCTCATTTAGGCAAGCTAAACCACGCTTCTCGCGCATTGCCTAAAGCGCGCTCGGTCACTCAGAAGAAAGATACACGCTTTATGCTGCTTTGCTCGGCGCTCATTTAGGCAAGCTAAACCACGCTTCTCGCGCATCGCCAAACTTAACGTTTCTCTGCGTTAAATCGGCTTTTTCTCAAATCTCATCTGTGGTAAAATCCGCGCAAATTTTAATCAGCGTTTTTCTTTTTCTTAAATGTCGCTCAAGACATAGTCGAATTGCTGGTTTTTACACCGTATTCAGTAGTAAGAGGGGCATCCCTCGAAGGTAAAAGGGTCATCTTATTCATGGCAAAAACTAACTTATTAAACTTAAATCGCGAAGGCTTGCGCAATTTCTTCAAAGAAATGGGCGAGAAACCGTTTCGTGCCGATCAGGTGATGAAATGGATTTACCAGCACGGTATCAGCGATTTCGAGGAAATGAGTAACCTCAATAAAAACCTTCGCGCGATGCTCATTGAAAATTGCGAAATTAAAGCGCCTGAAATTGCATACTTTCAAGAAGCGAGCGACGGCACGATTAAGTTTGCACTTACCCTTGAAGGTGGTCAGGAAGTTGAATCTGTTTGGATCCCAGAAACTGACCGTGCAACGCTTTGCGTGTCATCACAGGTAGGTTGCGCGCTAGAGTGTACTTTCTGTTCAACGGCGCAGCAGGGGTTCAATCGTAATCTAAGTGTAAGTGAAATTATTGGTCAGGTATGGCGTGTAGCTACTTTCCTTGGTCTTTCAAAAGACTCAAGCAAACGCCCTATCACTAACGTAGTAATGATGGGTATGGGTGAGCCACTGCTTAACCTTAAAAACGTTGTACCAGCAATGGATATTATGTTGGACGATTTTGGTTTCGGTCTGTCTAAGCGCCGCGTTACGCTAAGTACATCGGGCGTGGTTCCAGCGCTAGATATGTTGGGTGACCAAATAGACGTAGCGTTAGCTATTTCATTACACGCACCCACCGATGAGTTGCGCAACGAAATCGTGCCTATCAATAAGAAGTACAATATCGAAGCCTTCTTAGCAGGCGTACGTCGTTATCTGGCCAAATCTAAAGCGAACCAAGGCCGTGTGACGGTAGAATACGTTATGCTTTCAAACATCAATGACAGCACTGAACAAGCGCACCAGTTGGCAAAGGTATTGAAAGACACACCTAGTAAAATAAACTTAATACCATTTAACCCTTACCCGGGTTCGCCTTATACATGTTCAAGCAATTCGCGTATTGATAGATTCGCAAAAGTGCTTATGGAATATGGGTTTACAACCGTTGTGCGTAAAACGCGAGGTGATGATATCGACGCAGCATGCGGTCAATTAGTGGGTGATGTGGTAGACAGAACGAAAAGAATGTTAAAAAAACAGGTGAAGGGCGAAGCAATTTCAGTAAAAATGGCCCAATAATCATTAAGATATTAGGGTAAGACTATGGTTGCGGGATTGCGAACTTCACTTAAAATTGGTTTTTTAAGCGCGATTATTTTCACTTCTGGCTGTGTCAGTAATAGCCAATCAGGGTTGTATGGCGGTAACTTCGATCACGAAGAAGCCGCCAAAACACGTATGTCACTTGGTCTTACCTATCTACAAAATAACAATTACACCCAAGCTAAAAAGAACCTTGATAAGGCGCTTGCGTTCAACCCACGCTCTGCAGATGTACAGTACGCGATGGCGTATTATTATCAGCTGGTCGGAGATAACCTTCGAGCAGAAGAGTACTATGAAACTGCTATCGACCTTGCGCCTGACAATGGCGATATTGCCAATAGTTATGGCGCGTTTAAGTGCCAAAACGGCGAGTACGAAAAAGCCAAAGCCTACTTCTTTGATGCTATAAATAATCGTCTCTACGCAAACGCGGCACAAACATATGAAAACTTAGCGTTGTGCGCGCAAAGCCAAGGTAAGCTAGATGAAGCAATCGACTATTTTCAAGACGCATTAAAACATCAGCCTGCCAGGGGCAAGAGCCTGTTCTTACTCAGTGAACTTTACACGGTTTCAGAGCAATGGGAACTGGCTGAATCTACGTTACGAAAATACGAGCGTGTTGCCAAAGTTACGCCAGACTCTTTGTGGTTAGCGTATGAAATAGCGAAGGGCAAAGGTGATGTGGAAAAGGCGACGGGATATGGTGAAATGATGGTATCTCTGTTTCCCGAAAGCGAGCTGACAAAGCGCTATATAGCTAAGCGTGATAGCATGCAAAGCAGGGTGGTTAAAACGGTCAAATCCTCTTCCTCTGAGCAGACGTCGAAACAATCTATTAGTGAACAAAGCGAAGCATTATCAGCTCAGCAAGCATTGAGCAACGGGGAAGCTGAACCAACGACATCCGATAAAGGCATTACAGAAGAGCAGAGCGCAGCCTCTGACGACGAACAAACTACGACTGCGCAAGTGAGAGCTGATGATAAAAAGATAAATGCTGAATTATCTGCGCAAAGTGATAAATTCCATGTAGTAAAAGAAGGTGAAAACTTATATCGTATTTCTCTATTGTACAATATCAGAATGACGACACTGCAAGAGTGGAATAACCTAGAAAATACTGGCGCTATTATTGCTGGTCAAACGCTTTGGTTAGTACCACCGAGTATGCAGGAGGAATAAGGTTTAATGGTGTCAGAAGAAAACGCGAATCAAGAAGTTACTTCGCAACAACAAGAAAACACGCCAAGTCCAGGAGCAATGCTAAAAGCGCGCCGTGAAACGCTAGGTTTGTCTCAACAAGATATTGCCGATAAATTATTTTTAAAGGTTAAACAAATCAATGATTTAGAAAGTGACGTGATAGATGCTAACTCATCGGTTACTTTTACAAAAGGCTATGTGAGAAATTATGCTAAACAATTGGGTATGAATCCTCATGAGGTTATTGAAGCGTTTGAACGCTTCCATAATCAAACATCTGTACCTTCATCTGATAAGCTACAAAGTTTTTCAAAACGTGTTGCAAAACAGACACACGATGACCGTTGGATGATGGTTACTTACGTGATCTTACTTCTCATCATTGCTGGTGTAGTGGTGTGGTGGTACCAACAGCCAAGTGACGATGCTGTTTCTGACCTGCCATTAAATGAAGCCGTCAAGAGAGAAGCCGCTAACACACCTATCCCATCGGCGCGCACAGATACCGACAAAGTAACTACTGACGCTTCGTCGTCGCAGGGGGATACGGCTGGAAACAATCAGCTAGACACGGGTGCGAGCAATAGTTCAAACTCAGAAACCAGCGATGCGTTCAGCGACCAAGATAGCGGTTTTAACCAAGACGGTAGCTTGAATGATGGTGCAATCTCAGCACCCGATACAGAGGTAAATGATAGCAATAACCTAACCGCTCTGGTTAATTCTGCGAGTAGTAACGAACCCCAACCCAACCTTAATGTGAATAGTCAGTCTGACGCAGCGCCAATTGCTATGGTTTTCACTTTCGACGATGACTGTTGGGTGAATATTAAAGACGCGTCAGGTGAAGCGATTGCCTATGGGGTTAAACAAAAAGGGCGTGTGATGGAAATTCAGGGCGTTCCTCCTGTTGAAGTTACGCTCGGTGCACCGGATAATGTGCGCATATCAGTTAACGGTGACGCTGTTGATATCTCTTCATATCAAAATGGTAAAACAGCTCGCTTCGTACTTCCTTTATAGGTAATTAGATGTTTGCAGAAAGCCCTATTAAACGCAGAAAGTCTACGCGTATTAATGTAGGTAACGTTCCCATTGGTGATGGTGCGCCCATTGCCGTCCAGTCAATGACAAATACTCGCACTACAGATGTTGCGGCGACTGTCGACCAAATAAACCGTATTGTTGCAGTGGGTGGTGAGATCGTTCGAGTTTCTGTTCCCACAATGGAAGCGGCTGAAGCGTTTAAAGAAATTAAAAAGCAAGTGAGTGTGCCACTCGTTGCAGACATTCACTTTGACTACCGGATTGCACTGAAGGTCGCTGAATACGGCGTGGATTGCCTGCGTATTAATCCAGGTAATATAGGCAACATGGAGCGTGTACGCTCTGTAGTTGATTGTGCAAAAGATAAAAATATTCCAATCCGCATTGGTGTAAACGGTGGCTCGTTAGAAAAAGATTTACAAGAGAAGTACGGGGAACCAACGCCAGAAGCGCTGGTTGAATCCGCAATGCGTCATGTAGACATTCTCGACAAGCTTAATTTCGACCAGTTTAAAGTTAGTGTTAAAGCATCTGATGTTTTTCTTGCAGTTGGTGCATACCGCTTGCTTGCAAAAGAAATCGACCAGCCGCTTCACCTTGGTATTACTGAAGCAGGTGGCCAACGTGCTGGTGCTGTCAAAAGTGCAGTGGGTCTTGGTATGCTTCTGGCTGAAGGTATAGGCGATACGCTTCGTGTTTCACTAGCGGCCGACCCAGTAGAAGAAATTAAAGTAGGTTTTGATATCTTGAAGTCACTGCGTATTCGCTCGCGCGGTATAAACTTTATTGCTTGCCCGAGTTGTTCACGACAAGAATTCGATGTAATCGGCACGGTGAATGCTCTTGAGCAGCGATTGGAAGATATTCTTACGCCAATGGATGTCTCTATCATCGGTTGCGTGGTTAACGGCCCAGGCGAAGCAGAAGTGTCTGATTTGGGCCTCACTGGCGCACGTAACATGAGTGGCTTATACGAAGACGGTAAGCGCGTTAAAGAACGTCTTCCCAACGACGATCTAGTGGATAAGCTTGAAGCTAAGATTCGCGCCAAAGCATCGCGTATGAGTGAACAAAATAAAATTCAGGTCTCGGTTAAAGACTGAGACATTTTTTGTTCATTGTTGTTTATTCCCAAAGCCCCTATAATGCGGGGCTTTTCACTATTTAGCAGTATGAGAATTTCACGTGGCTAAGACTATTCAGGCAATTCGAGGCATGAATGACTGCCTACCGGAGGTTTCCGGTACATGGCAGAAGGTAGAATCTGTACTTCGTCAGGTTGTGGCGAGTTATGGTTACCAAGAAATACGTACTCCCATCGTTGAAAGCACCGACTTATTCAAACGCTCTATCGGAGAAGTGACCGATATCGTTGAAAAAGAAATGTATACCTTCGAAGATAGAAATGGCGACAGTCTAACGCTGCGCCCAGAAGGTACTGCAAGTTGCGTGCGCGCGGGTAACGAACACGGCTTATTATACAACCAGCAACAACGCCTGTGGTACATGGGGCCTATGTTCCGTCATGAACGTCCACAAAAAGGCCGTTACCGTCAATTCCACCAGTTTGGTGTAGAAACCTACGGTATGGACGGCCCTGACATCGACTTGGAAGTTATTCTTCTCAGTGCACGCTTTTGGAAAGCCTTTGGTATTCAGCAACACGTAAAACTTCAAATCAATACCTTAGGTTCAAACGAAGCTCGCGCTGCATATCGCGATACGCTCGTTGAATTTTTAAAACAGCGTGCAGACCAGCTAGATGAAGATTCATTGCGTCGACTTGAAACGAATCCACTTCGCGTACTCGATTCAAAGAACCCTGATGTTCAAGCTGCTATTGCTGATGCGCCAGCGCTAATCGATCATCTTGATGAAGAATCTAAAGTACATTTTGAAACCTTGTGTTCGCGCTTAACGCAAGCAGGCATCGAGTTTGAAATAAATCCTCGACTAGTGCGCGGATTAGATTACTACAACCGTACGGTGTTTGAGTGGGTGACAGATAGCCTGGGAGCTCAAGGTACAGTGTGTGCTGGAGGCCGTTACGATGGCTTGGTAGAGCAACTGGGCGGTAAAGCTACGCCTGCGGTTGGCTTCGCTATGGGCATTGAACGTTTGGTACTGTTGCTAACCACGTTAACCGAAGAAGGTCAGGACTCAAGTTTCGCAGACGTTTACGTAACGGCGATGGGCGAAGAGGCACAGTCATACGCTATTGAGGTAGCAGAGCATCTTCGAAATACGCTTTCTAATACACGCATAATGATGCACTGTGGCGGCGGCAACTTTAAAAAACAATTAAAGCGTGCTGATAAAACAGGCGCACGTTTAGCGCTGCTTTTAGGCAATGACGAAATGCAGTCTCGCGAAGTAGGTGTTAAACCACTGCGCGATGGTCAAGAACAAGTTACAGTCAGCTTCGATACCTTATCTGATAAGGTTGCAGAGATGCTGAGCGCAAAATAAAAAGAGGACATCATGGAACAGTTCGCAACAGAAGAACAACAAGTAGAAGCGATTAAACGTTTTTGGAAAGAGCACGGTACTGCAATTATTGTCGGTGCAGCGCTTGGTCTAGGTGGCCTGTGGGGCTGGAGAGCGTATTCCGAAGCGCAGATTGAAAATAAAGAAGCAGCATCGGTAGCGTACCAAAATGCTGTTGAAACATTTGGTACAGAAGATAGTGAAGCCAAGGTTAAGGCCTTCATAGAAGAGAATAAAGACAGCGGCTACGCAAGCATTGCCAGCCTTCTTGCTGCTAAGCAAGCGGTAGATGCCGGTGATTTAGATGCTGCAGCTTCTCACCTAAATAGCGTTGTAACTTTTGCCGAAAATGATGAATTGAAAGTGCTTGCGTCACTTCGTTTATCGCGTGTGCAAATTGAAATGAACCAGCTGGACGCGGCGTTGTCTACGCTTAGCAATGTAACAAATGACGCATTTTCAGCAGAAGTTTCTGAATTAAAAGGCGATGTTTATCAAAAACAAGGCAAGTTTGATGATGCTCGCTTGGCTTATTCAAATGCGTTAGAAAAAAATGCCAACAATCCGCTTTTACAAATGAAGCTAGATAACCTGTCGGTATCTGCTGCGCAATAAGCGAAAGCCTTAGGGCTGGTATAAATAATAAAGAGGTACGCAATTTGTTTCACAACACGTGTGGCCGTAAAGGTCGATTCGCTCGCACGATAGGTATAGCACTGGCAGTGTCTATCACAATGTCTGGCTGCTCTACTATTTCAGACTGGTTTGCAGATGACGAGGAATTAGAAATTCGTCGTTTAAAGCCTATTGAGGCTAAGTTTACGCCTGAATTGGTATGGGACCGTGATATTGGTGATGGCGTTGACCGCTACTTCTCTCGCCTTCGTCCTGTGTATGCTTACAACAAGCTTTTCGCCGCCGACCGCCACGGTGTGGTTGTCGCGATGGAGCCGGAAACAGGAAAAGTATTGTGGGAAAAAGATTTCGCACAGTTTCGTTCAGAAGGCATGTTAAGTTCGGTAACTAAACTTTGGCGTAGTGGTGAAACCGCGCGTATTGGCGGTATTTCTGTTGCAGATAGACACGTATTTATTGGTACAGAAAACGGGTACGTTGCTGCAATGGACGCTGAAACCGGCGAGCTTGTGTGGGAAGCGACGGTACCGGGAGAAATTTTAGCTGCGCCGGCTGCAGATGAAGGTATTCTTGTTGTTAATACCGGTGCAGGCAGCTTGTTTGGTTTTAATACCCGTACCGGAGAGCAAATGTGGCGACACGAGGGTGACACGCCCCCGCTAACACTACGCGGCATCTCTGGCCCAATTGCGTCTAATGGTGGCGCTATCGTGGGTACCCCGACAGGTAAGATTCAAGTAAACCTTATCGAAACCGGCGTACTTGCATGGGAAACAGTAATTGCAACGCCTTCTGGTGCAACAGAGCTAGAACGTATTGTTGATATCGATACTACGCCGGTGCTTTATGGCGGTACGATTTATACAGTCTCATATAATGGCACCTTGGCAGCAGTAGAGCTTCGTTCAGGTCGCGTTATTTGGAAACGTGAATACGCATCGTTTCGCAATCTGAATATCGATGGAAACAAAATTTTTGTCGTAGACAACAACTCTAACATATATGCCCTTGATAGACGTAACGGCGTAGAATTGTGGTCTCAAGGTTTACTTAAAAAACGTTCGCTAACAGCTGCTACCCCGGTGGGAGAGTACGTTGTTGTGGGCGATAACTGGGGCTTTTTACACTGGATTGAGCAAGAATCTGGAAAAGTCGTTGCTCGGTTAGACGTAGGTGGCGATGATGAAGATGATGCTATTTTTGCAGCACCAGTTAACGTTGACGGTAATGTCATTGCAGTGACCAGAAGTGGCGAAATAGTGTCAGTACGTATACCGAATTAGTGGTATAGCGACATTTCAATTTCCAAAAGGCGTTACAAGTAGAATTTGTAACGCCTTTTTTATAACTTGTTTCACTTATCGCTGGGCATAACATCGCAACGAAGAGTGTTCATTCTTCGTCGAACTGAACTCATTGGTATTAGGTAGTGAACAAGGTATAATGCGCCTATTCTCAAGAGCCTCATAACTAATCACCTATCGTTAGAGAAAGAATATTCCAGACGTAATTTGTAGTACATGGTGTATGTGGCTTGTGCTTTTTTCGCTTTCATGACCCCTAGGATCTGATAAATGTTACCCGTTGTTGCTTTGGTTGGCCGCCCTAATGTTGGCAAATCAACCTTGTTTAATCGCCTTACCAATACCCGAGATGCACTAGTTGCAGACTACCCAGGGTTAACTCGCGACCGTAAATACGGCCAAGCGAAGTTTGAAAAGCGCCAGTTTATTGTTGTTGATACCGGCGGTATTACAGGTGATGAAGAGGGTATTGATGCTGAAATGGCACAGCAGTCTTTGTTGGCGATTGAAGAGGCTGATGTCGTTTTATTTCTGGTTGACGCTAGAGCAGGTATGTTGCCGGCTGATCAGGGAATTGCTGATCACTTAAGACGCATAAACAAAAAAGTATTTGTGGTTGCGAACAAAGTTGACGGCATTGATGGCGATAGCGAAAGCGCAGAATTCTACTCGTTAGGTTTAGGTGAAATAAAGCAAATTGCAGCGGCCCATGGTCGCGGCGTTAGTCAGTTGTTACAAGATGCCCTAAAACCGCTGGAAACTGACTTTCCTGACATGGAGATTGTCGACGAGGAACCTGAGGAAGAAGAGGATGCTGAAACACAGCGTCAGCGCTTACAAGCGCTGCCTATCAAACTTGCTATCGTAGGTAAACCCAATGTAGGTAAGTCGACACTAACGAACCGCATTCTTGGTGAAGAGCGCGTGGTGGTATTCGACATGCCTGGCACCACCCGAGACAGCGTGTACATTCCAATGGAAAGGGATGAGCGAGAATATATCCTAATTGATACCGCGGGTGTAAGAAAACGCAGAAAGATCAGTGAAGCGGTAGAGAAGTTTTCTATTGTTAAAACCCTTCAGGCCATTGAAGAAGCTAACGTAGTACTATTGGTTATTGATGCCAGAGAAGGCATTACCGATCAAGACTTGAGTTTACTCGGGTTTGTCCTCAATTCAGGGCGCTCTTTGGTTGTGGCCGTAAACAAATGGGATGGGTTGAGTACAGATGTTAAGGATGATATCAAGCGAGAGATGGACCGCCGTCTAGGCTTCATAGATTTCGCAAGAATTCACTTTATATCCGCGCTTCATGGCTCTGGTGTGGGCAACCTATTTGAGTCTGTGCAAGAAGCGTATATGAGTGCGACTAAGCGTATTAATACTGCTCTGCTCACGCAAATTATGGAAATGGCGCAGGATGACCATCAGCCGCCACTTGTACGCGGTCGTCGAGTGAAAATGAAATATGCCCACGCAGGCGGTTATAACCCACCGGTTATCGTTATTCACGGTAACCAAGTGGATGACTTACCAAGCTCGTACAAACGTTTCTTGATGAATTATTTCAGAAAAGCGCTAGAAATTATGGGTACGCCTATCAAAATAGAGTTCAGAGAAGGCAACAACCCGTTTGAAGGTAAAAAGGCTAATTTAACCTTAGCGCAGCAGCGCAAGCGTCGCCGTATGATGTCTTACTACAAAGATAAAAAGTAGCCTTTTTAAGGATAGGGCGCTATTTCTGACCAAGTGGCGATAGCGTCCATGCTTTTACACTACTCAATTTCCCCACTATTGTGGCATGATGAAATCCCCAATTAGACTCGCTGTAGCGTGAATTGCATTTTGCCAGTCGTATTCAACTCTACGGTTTTCTTGATTTAATCTGCTAGGTCATTATTACACTTAGGTTGTATTCTTTTCCTGCTATTCCCACTTTCTCTTAGTTCACATATTCAGTCATTTATAGGTACGTACCTTTGAATTCGGGAGGTTACCACGAATGTGAAATTTGGAGCTGTTTTTGCAGACACTAACTGTTTAGCAGGCAGCCAGCAGTGTTTTGGGAGATAAAGTGTCAGTAGAAAAATTGGTTAAAGTCGCCTCACCACTTCAAAAAAATCAAATGTATAACTGGTTTGATAGGTATAAACCAAAAGAGCAGCAAAAAGTATATATTCTCACCGCCAAAACAGAAGAAAAGCCAACGTTGAGTTTGCCGCTAGTTAAACGACGTTCTGCGAAAAAAGCTTAACGCGCTCTTTCCAAAAGCAGAGAGCGAACCTTTTTCATCATTTCAGACTCTTGCGGAACTTCTACGTTAACAATCAATTGATTGACAATGTTGTCTGAAAAGTCAGGAGGAAAAGTCGTAGACACTTTTACGATTTTATCTTGTAGCTTAAAGACATAGGTTGTCGCGTAAATTGTTGGTGATGTTTCAGATGTCGCGCTCAGCCCCAATCTCCATCCTCTTAATGCGCTGTTAACCTCGTAGCGTGAGGCTGGACTGATTTGAGACAAAGTTAACTGCTGTAAATCGGCTGTAGCACTAGCTCTTTGCAGATCACTTTCTAGTTGCTTAGGAAGTAGCTCGTTTTCATCTGAAGAAAGCTGATCTAAAAAGGGATATACGGTGACATCAACGAGCGCATCTTCAAACTCAGGGTGTATATAGCGAGTAATTGCGCCGTTAAACGGGTCTGGATATAACTGAGTATCTAATTTAGTGAAGTCGCCAATGGCGTTTGGTACCTGTAATCCACCCTTATAGTCGCTAGCTTCTAGCGCATCGAACAAAAACTGGCTGGTAAATAATCCAGAGTTTTTGGCATGTTGAATCCAGCGGGCAATCAACGATTGCGCTTCTTCCTCGGCTAAAGCGGTTTCCGTTTTCACATCTGTGTTTTCTAGAGCACTGGCATCAAATGAAGATGAGTCAATTTCTATCCCTCGCCATTGTAGAGTGAATTCTGCAAATTGTTTTGCGTGCTGTCGATGCATGCCAGGCGCTGCGCCAACGTTAGCAATCAATAGTTCGTAGTCGTTTCCTTCGCCATAAGGAAACAAATGACTGAATTCTCCTGATTCGCTTAGGAGTTTAATAAAGCTGTCGGGCGAAATAGCATCTTCAAAACACAAATTAGTGGATTGAGAAGAATTAGCTTCGCTTAATGCTCGCTGGGCTCCACAAGCCCTGAGTAACGTCTCGCTTGGGTAGGTTGAAAAAACAGAGACAGGTTGATTGACCATAGAAGCAAAGGTGAAGTCAGGCACTAGTAATAGTACAAAAACGCACAAAGGTGTCAAAATTTTTGATACAGCGAACCGCTGTGACTTTAGGCTCCAAAATGCACAGGCCCGCTGGTAAATACTGGAAAAGGAAAACGCGTTTACATGAACGGGCATAATACTTAAGGCTACCTATTGCCGTTGAATGTGTGTCACTGTACTGGTTATTTCTCCGTCAGTCACCCGAGATTTTATCTCATCACCTACATTTACTTTATTCACGCTATTAATGGCTGCTTTGTCGGACAAAGTAATGCTGTAACCACGGGCGAGCGTTGAAAGAGGACTTACGGATTGTAAGAGGCTAACCTTACCACCAAGTTCATTTTTTTTGCTTCTAATGAGTGTATTCATGCTTGATAAGAGCTTGGTGCTAGCGTAATTCAGTTTGTCTTTTGCACGCGCCACGTTTGCTGATGGCGATTGTTTGTTTAGCCTGTAATCAAGACCTTGTAATCGCTTCTCTGCTTTTGCCAAGTCGTTTTGCATCTTATGCGCTAAACGAAGTTGTAGTCTGTCTAACGTTTGCCACTGCGATTGGATGCGGCTTTGTGGATGCAACGCATTTAGCCGTTGTTTCTTTAAAACAAGCTGTTGTTTACTCGTTTGAAGGTACTGATGTATTGCCCTTGCTAAGCGCTGTTTTTGCTGACTTAGCGTTTGGTAAAGAGCGGCAGAATCCTGACTTAAGATTTCGGCAGCAGCAGATGGGGTAGGGGCGCGAACATCGGCGACGAAGTCACTAATGGTGAAGTCTACCTCATGGCCTACGGCGCTAACTATGGGAAGGGCACTTGCAGCGACTTCTCTTGCCAAGCTTTCATCATTAAAACACCACAAGTCTTCTAATGAACCGCCGCCTCGCGTAAGTAACAGCACATCCACTTCTGCGCGGCGGTTAGCCGTTCTCAACGCATTAATTAACTGTAAAGGTGCGGTTTCACCCTGAACCATCGACGGATAAACAATGATTTCGGTTTGTGGGCTGCGTCGTTTTAATACACTTAATACATCGTGAAGCGCTGCACCGCTTGATGAAGTTATTACGCCGATGCGATTAATGCGTTCAGGTAGCGCTCGCTTGTTAGCAGTATCGAACAAGCCTTCATTGTTGAGTTTGAACTTTAGGGCTTCGAACGCTTGCTTAAGCGCACCTTCGCCATCGCTTTCCATGTGTTCGACAACCAGTTGATAGTCGCCGCGTGCTTCGTAAAGGCCAACCGACGCTCGCACTAAAATTTTGTCGCCTTCTTTAGGGCGAATGCGAACATTGCGGTTTGATCCCTTGAACATGGCCGCGCGAACTTGGGCTTTGTTGTCCTTCAGCGTGAAATACCAATGCCCTGATGCGGCTGCCACAAAGTTTGATATTTCAGCCGATAGCCAAATAAGGCCAATTTCGCCTTCCAGTACGGTTCTGGCTAAGCGATTTAGCTTGGTAACTGTTAAAATTTGTCGAGACGTAGATGGCGAATTTGTAAACATAAAAAAAATCACTGGGTTTAATACATTTAGAGTTTACCTGAAAACTAAAAAACACTACAATTGCGCCGCAATTAACCCTCAACTGAATAGGTGTTGTTGCATGCTACGTATCATCCAAGAAGCCCTGACGTTCGACGATGTGTTGCTGGTTCCCGGCCACTCGACCGTCCTCCCTCACACAGCCAACTTACAAACACGCCTTACGCGTGGTGTAACGTTAAATATTCCAATGGTGTCTGCTGCCATGGACACGGTTTCTGAAGCCCGTCTAGCTATTGCGCTAGCCCAAGAGGGTGGTATTGGTTTCATTCATAAAAACATGAAGCCCGAAGAGCAAGCCAAACACGTACGTGAAGTTAAGAAATACGAAAGTGGTGTGGTATCTGACCCGGTAACGGTTGAAGAGAATGCGACCATTGGTGAAGTTATCGCGCTTTCTAAGCGTCTTGGTTACTCTGGCTTCCCGGTGACTGACAAAGATAATAACCTAATTGGTATTGTGACAGGCCGCGATCTTCGCTTTGAAAAGCGTTTGAATTTGCCTATTAGAAACGTAATGACCGGTAAGGATGATCTGGTTACCGTAAAAGAAGGTGCAAGCTCTGATGTGGTGTTAGACCTTATGCACGAACACCGCATTGAAAAAATTCTTGTTGTCGACGACGCGTTTAAGCTTACAGGCCTTATTACTGTTAAAGACTTCCAGAAAGCAGAAAACAAGCCTAACGCATGTAAAGACTCGCTTGGTCGCCTACGTGTTGGTGCTGCGGTAAGCGTTGGCCCAGGTACTGACGAACGTATTGCACTACTTGTAGATGCAGGCGTTGACGTTCTACTTATCGATACCTCTCACGGTCACTCACAAGGCGTTATTGACCGTGTTAAGAAAGTACGTGCTGATTATCCCGATGTACAAATTATTGCGGGTAACGTTGCAACGGGCGATGGCGCGAAAGCACTTGCCGAAGCCGGCGTAGATGCTGTTAAAGTGGGTATTGGCCCTGGTTCAATTTGTACTACTCGTATCGTAACCGGATGCGGTGTGCCTCAAATTACTGCGGTATCAGATGCAGTAGAAGCGCTGAAAGATACTGACATTCCAGTTATCGCTGACGGCGGTATTCGTTTTTCGGGTGACATTGCTAAGGCGTTGGCTGCTGGCGCAAGCTGCGTAATGGTTGGCAGCATGCTAGCAGGTACTGAAGAAGCGCCAGGGGAAGTAGAACTTTTCCAAGGCCGTTATTACAAGTCATATCGCGGTATGGGTTCACTAGGCGCTATGGATCAAAGCCACGGTTCGTCAGACCGTTACTTCCAAGATTCTGATAACGCTGAGAAATTGGTACCAGAAGGTATTGAAGGCCGCGTAGCGTACAAAGGTCCAATTGCTAATATTATCCATCAGCAAATGGGCGGCTTGCGCTCAGCCATGGGCTTAACGGGCTGCGCCACCATTGAAGAGCTCAATACCAAGGCTCAATTTGTGCGCGTAACTTCAGCCGGAATGGGCGAGAGTCACGTACACGATGTAAGCATTACCAAAGAAGCGCCAAACTACCGTTTAGGTTAAGGCGACCGACGACTGCGAGGCTGGTACTACACCAGCCTTTGTTCTTTTATTTAACGGGTAAAAATAAAACATGACCACAAATATCCACGACCAACGCATACTTATTTTGGATTTTGGCTCGCAATACACGCAGTTGATAGCACGTCGTGTTCGCGAAATTGGCGTTTACTGTGAGCTTTGGGCTTGGGATGTAACTGAAGAGCAAATCCGCGAGTTTAATCCACAAGGGATTATTCTGTCAGGTGGCCCAGAGTCAGTAACTGAAGAAGGCTCACCACGTGCGCCAGAGTACGTATTTGAAGCCGGCGTGCCAGTGCTAGGCGTGTGTTATGGCATGCAAACCATGGCACAACAGCTAGGTGGTGGCGTACTGGGTTCTGACAAGCGTGAATTTGGTTATGCGCAAGTAGAAGTGATAAAGCCAAGCCCGCTGCTAGATAAAATTGAAGATGCCATAGGTGATAACGGCGCGGCGCTGCTTGACGTATGGATGAGCCACGGCGATAAAGTGGCTGCTATTCCTGAAGGTTTTGAAACCATCGCGCAAACTGCTTCATGCCCACATGCGGCAATGTATAACGCAGAGAAGCAATTCTATGGCGTGCAGTTCCACCCTGAAGTGACTCACACTCGCCAAGGCATGCGTCTATTGACGCACTTTGTCATGGATATCTGTAAGTGTGAAAAACTGTGGACAGCAGGCGCCATTATTGACGACGCCATTGAGCGTATAAAAGAGAAAGTGGGTGATGAAGAAGTCATCCTTGGCCTTTCAGGCGGCGTAGATTCTTCAGTAACAGCCATGCTGCTTCACCGTGCGATCGGCGACAAACTTACCTGTGTGTTTGTAGATAATGGCCTGCTTCGTTTAAATGAAGCTGATCAGGTTATGGAAATGTTTGGTGACCACTTCGGGCTTAACATTATCCGTGTAGACGCTGAAGAGCGTTTCCTTGATCGCCTAAAAGGTATAGAAGACCCTGAGCTGAAACGTAAAGCTATTGGTAATGAGTTTGTTCGTGTATTTGACGAAGAAGCGGGCAAGCGTCAAAACGCGAAGTGGTTAGCGCAAGGCACCATCTACCCAGACGTTATCGAGTCTGCAGGTTCTGCAACCGGTAAAGCGCACGTAATCAAATCGCACCACAACGTGGGCGGCCTTCCAGAAGATATGGAGCTAGGCCTTGTTGAGCCACTGCGTGAACTCTTTAAAGACGAAGTACGCAAAATCGGCCTTGAGCTAGGTTTACCGTACGACATGCTTTACCGTCACCCGTTCCCTGGTCCGGGTCTAGGTGTTCGTGTACTTGGTGAAATTAAGAAAGAATATTGCGACTTACTGCGTCGCGCTGACGCTATCTTCATTGAAGAGCTATATGCAGCTGATCTATACCAAAAAGTAAGCCAAGCGTTTACCGTATTCCTTCCAGTGCGCTCAGTAGGCGTAATGGGTGATGCGCGTAAATACGACTGGGTGGTAAGCCTTCGCGCAGTAGAGACTATCGACTTTATGACGGCTCACTGGGCTCACTTACCCTACGACTTCCTAGGTAAAGTGTCGAATCGCATTATCAATGAAATCGATGGCATTAGCCGTGTGGTTTACGACATTTCTGGTAAGCCACCTGCTACAATTGAGTGGGAATAAACGGGTGTAAATTTACCGAAATGAAAAGAGAGCCTTCGGGCTAATGCC
>NZ_JWLW01000011.1 GCF_000808575.1 Alteromonas marina | reverse complement strand
GAATGGGCCGGAACATGCAACGGATACTGAGCAGCTACTATCATGGCAGTTTGCTATGCGTTAGGTGTGATCTGCGAACGCTTACAATACAAATACCCAAATGGAAATGTGTGTTCTTCAGTTAGTAGATGAGACAGCAACATGTAATATGCAATCACTCATCTTCTACTCATCGCATTTCGCTTTCTGCACAAAGGCGTCCTTTGTGCAGAAAGCAAATCAAAATCGCGATTTAGTGCTTAATAATAGTGATGTCTCTGGCTTCAATCTGAAAAGCATCAGAGTGATACTGCTTTGACAGTTTTAAGTCTTTAATTGGTATATTTAGAGGGCTTTCAGATAGATTCGTAAATACTAACCCGTTCTCAAACTCTCTATAGCTTACTAGAGGCTCACCAAATACTGAAATCGACGCTATCGAAACGGGCGTATTGTTTGAAACCGCAATACAAAATTTATTGGTTTGTATATCCGACCAATAAAACCAATTTTCAAAAAGTTCGTTGTTCAATAAACCAAACTTTTCCTCTGCAGTATGAGGTTTAACAATAAGAGTGGCCACATCAGAGTCTTTAGGTAGTTTTCCTTTTAAGCTAATGGTGAGGGGGCCGTTGTGTTGCTTTTTTATCTTGAAGCATTGTTGAGGGGGGACTTTGTTATTTCTGAAGTTAAGCGTAGGAAAAACGATATCATCTTCATTTTCAAAAGAAGTCGTTTCGATAGGCAAGGTCACCTTACCTGTAAAGTGAATAACGTCATTAAGAGGCTTTCCAAGTTTCTTGAACAACCTGAGCTCTGGCCATTTTTGGTAGTGAATGCCTCTGGGGCGGTGAGCAGGTACAATTACGGTATCGTTCATAAGTGCAGCAGCTACTGTTAGACGCCGTATATTATCTTGAGGTACTGTTTTTTCTCTATTTTCGTTCCAATATTCTGCAAGCTTTACATAGTTTAATCGTGGAAGCGCGGAAAAAGTAGACCAAAAAGAGTACCGATTCATACCGCTAGACCAATGCTCTAAATTAAGGTCTTTATTGTTTGGCCAGCCTTCACTTTCCATACCATTTAGTAAGTTAACTTCTTTTTGATTTATATAACCTCCATCGGCCAACAATAATTTGCCGTTTCCCACCTCCAATCTTAAATTTGATAGGAAGGCATTTACCCCTGCTTTATGCAAGGCATCATACTCTTCTTCGTCATCTTTAATACCATTCTGATCAACATCAATGGGACCGGGATAACCTCCAATTTTAGGTTGATGAAATTCTGTGAGGACGTCAAAGGTTATACCATCGAAAAAGTTTAAGGAGCCCATTAAATAGCTCGATAATTCTTGGGCAAGTCTTTTTGATAGGCCCTTGTCTGAATCAGCAGTTTTACCTGCATAAAACCAATTGTATTCCCATAGTCGTTGCTTAACGGTTTTATCGAAAGGGCCTTTCGACGCATGCAGAGCAATATATGCCTCTTGCGGAGCGAAGGCTTTTTTACCCGATGCGAGTAAGTCACGCTGAATCGTGATAGCTTTGTTTTTGACATCAACCTTAAGTAACTTTGCGTGCTCGGTATAGTTCCAATCTAAACTACCGTTGTTTTTTTTTCGCACCATTACAACATCGTCGTAAACCCCTTTCGCTAGAGATCTATTTCGCTTGAATGCGCGCACGTTTTCGACTTTAACAACGCTAATTTCATCATTGTCGGTTATCGGTGTGACGCTAGTTGTGCCAAGTAGATAAAGAAAGTCTGATGCTTTCATCTTTTCCGGGCTGAAAGAGGGAAGTCTAGAGCGTCCATTAAAGTGTAATAGTAAGAGCTGGTTAGGATTTTTATTCTTGAATTGTTTTAATGTTTCGTGAGAATTGTCTTCGAAGGGGCTTACCTCTTCATTTAATGACTTAATCACTATGCCATCTGCATTATCCCAGCGTTTTATCCACTCATCGGATTTTTGTTTTCTAAGACTTCCTTCTGCATATCGAAAATTAAATGTTTTCAGTTCTCTTTTATCGTCAAATACCCACGTTGGTATCTCACCAGAAACAGGAAGTGAAAGTACGGCACTGCATAATAAAATAAGTCGTTGGTAATTCATGACGATCCCTCGAGAGACTAGCAACACTAATTGTTTAACAAAGCTTCAGCTAACTTAACTCTTTGCGGAGCGTTTGCTAATACGTTGCTTTGGGACAGTGCTTCTTTTAAACCAGTCGATGCACCTGAAACACTGTTAAGTAAACCTTTCAAAATATGAGTAAAGTCGTCATCACTTATACTTTGTTGGACAAACGGCTTTTGTTGCTTATTTGTCACGTGGTTAAGCAGATGTTCAAAGCCTGCAATTGGGTATTTGCTATTAAACTGTGTGAGTGAGTTTATCGATGCTTTTCGATAAGTTTCATACTCATCAGGGGCAAGTAAAGAGTAGCTATTAATACCATTTGTTAGGCTTTGTAGGTACTTATCAATATCTCTTTCAATAGTACGCTCAAGGCTCAACTGATTTAACCATCGTTTAAACTCTAGTGATTGGAGGCTATATGATGGGTTAACGCCCTTAGTATTATCTTTTACTAAAGATTCAAGTCCTGGTCTTACAGTATTAAGAAAATCCGCGACTAAATCTCCATTTAGAAACGCTTCTGGGCAGTAGGCGCGAAGTTCGAATCTATCTAATCCAATGTCATCAATCAAGGTACTCAGCATGTCAAGCTGCCAATCTGCAGAGCGATCATTCTCTGTAAAAGCATTTGTCTCGGAATGTCGCTTAACTAATTGATTATAGTCAGACTCTAGTAAGTCAATAGGCGCGCGAATATAGCCAATAAATCTTGCATTAGGGTAGAGCTTTGCAAGCTCAGGAAGCTTGCGCATAAAGAGTTCAGATGAGAAAAGTAAAGTATTGCAATTGTTAAGCTGACAACTCTCTTTTAGCTTAAGTTTATTTTCTCTTGCGTGCCTAGGCTTATCTTTTTTGGGATTATTAAAAATAGCCGTCGCATTACCAGAACTGACTCCATTGGAGTCAGTTTGATGCTGCGGATATAGGATCTTTCTTTGCTTCAACGCGCTTTCGTTTTCGACTAACCATTTTTGTATTGCAGATGTCCCTGTTTTAGGTGGACCGAAGTGTATAACAACTTTTGCCATGAGAATTCCGTTGAATTAAGCGCTCTTTAGAAAATGCAATATAACACGTCAATAAAGTAATGTTGAAGAGACATAACTTGTGCCTACAGGTATAAAGATGGTTAGATATCATAAAAGAAAGTGCATATAATTAAATAATTGAATAGCTTTTGTACAATCATGTGCTATCTTTGTTGGAAATTTGGATGTAAAGCGAAGCGAAAGGGATTTAGATATTGCCAACCTATATTAACTAATCATTGTTGGCGAATACATACAGCTTAATATGTTAATTTTCCTTTCCTATCTTCTTTCATTATTAAAATATAAACAGTATGCCTAGCATCATTGAGCTCGTAAGTCGTCTGGTAATAATGAAACATTCACTACAAAAAACTTAACGCAAAGTAACGGCGAGTAAATTCATCTTAAGCATTTGGTTGCCTTTAATTTAAATATTGCTTAACGCCATGAACAGCTCAAACAAGTCATGGTTTTTACGCATTCCACGGATGGTTTACAGGCACGAATTGTCGTCATAGCCATCCACACATAAATAAATGGTGATGTCTATGAAAAAAATAACCACAATTCCTTTTGCCCTAGCCTTTTCAACAACGGTGTTTGCTCAGCAAGAAGTGCCCCATATTTTTACACCTTCAACGCCAGCGAAAGCTGCTGAAGTAAATGAAAACTTTGATTCGCTAAATTCGCGTTTAAATGAACTAAGCGAGAAAGCGCTACCGGAAAATATAACAATTGTAAATGTAGAGATTGACTGTACAGAAAATCCGGCTGCATTAAATGAGGCTTATCTAGAGAATTGGTACATAAAAGACTTGAGTTTTAATATCAAGGGCAGCTGTTATGGTGATATTGATACGCCGAGAAAAGAAGAAGACCCTTCAGTTCAAGTTCATGGGCAGGTACTAGGTATATACGGTGTGGACGATACAGCTGAGCTTATCGATAACGACTTGACAGGTCAGGTTGATTTATTGGGTGGTTTTGGCGGTGGCTTGTACTTAAATAATCTTACGATCAAAACTTCCGGTGATTTCCCTGTTTTTTATTCTCGCAACGCTGCTGGGTCTGTTCGCAATGTCTCGTTTATTTACGAGGGTGAAGGTTACAGTGGAGATGCTTTATGGATTCAAGAGGGTGCACAGGTTTATCTAAGCGATTTAACGATAAACGGATTTAATGGCGGTATTAGAGGAGTTAATGGAGCTGTAGTTCGAAGCTTGGGTAATATCAATATCGAAAACGTCGAGCGCGGAGTTAGCTTACAAAATTCACTTTTCAGAGGCAGAGATGCAGTTAATATCTCTGCTTCAGAAAACGCAGTAGAGCTTGATTTTAACTCTGGGTGGGAGGGCTTTGATTCAAGCCTAACAATATCATCAGGCAATATTCGCGTGGCAGATGGCAGTACAATGCGAACGAATGACCTGTCAGCTCCAGCATCTAGAATAGATGTTGAAGCAAGTGAACTGGGTGGCAGCAATTTCAACATCAAAGAACTCTATTCGCAGGGCAGTACAGTTAACATTGGAAATTCAGTAATCGCTGAATACCTAGAAGCGCACAATAGCTCTTATGTATCTATTTATAACACGCAAGTACCTGCAATTTCTGTTCAGGGCTCTTCAAGCATGGGCGTATGGGAGTCAGTCGTATCATATTATGAAGCCAACAAAGGCTCTTTTGTTGAATTTGGCGATGTGAATTTTGAAGGTGATGTAAATATTTGGTCTAACTCTACCACTTTTATTAATAACTCTACTTTTAATGAAGGCTCTCGATTAAATGTTGCTAGCGGATCATTTGCAAATATATTTGGTGGTTCAATCATAGCGCCAGATCAGTACTCATGTTATGGCGGCACGGTTGATATTGAAAATGTCGATGTTAACAGCGAGACCGAAAATAACTGCATCGATTCTGGCGGCATGCAAGATATGATTGATATGTATAAAAATAGCCGTAATAACTAAGTGTGGTGGCTCTTATGAAGAAACGGTATTTACCAATAGCCATTGCAGCAGGCTTGCATTGCTCGGTTGCTATGGCCGATGAATTGAACTGGAACTCCGGAAATTGGGATGTTGAAACCTGGCAAGACGGTGGAAACACTGATTACCTTGATACCGACGGTGATTTAGTTCTCAATATTCGCGATGACGATGATGATAATGACGGTATAGAAGATGTTGCAGACCTATTCCCCCTAGACCCCAATGACTGGGAAGACACGGATGGTGACGGATTGGGGAATAACTATGAAATTGCACTAGGTTTGGACCCTAATAACATAGATAGTGATAATGATGGTATTGTTGACGGCGAAGACCCTTTCCCGTTAATTGCCGAAAAAGTTAAGTCCATTAGGTATGTTTTGTCTATTGATGATACGGATGGCGATAATACTTCCGATTTAGTCGTTATCTATGAAGGTGAAGATAATGTAGTGTCGGGTGAAGTGATTAACAAAGTGAACGAGCAAGTTACTTTGTCTTTCCGTTTTGCTGGCACCTACACGAACTATTCAATCCATCAGCTTCCTGACATGAATAACAATGGGTCTAAAGAGGTTGGTTTATTTGGTCTGTTACCGGAAGATGGTGGTAATACGGCAGTTAAATCTAGGCTTATTGTTATTGATCCCTTAACGGGTGATGCAGTTAATACTTACAGCTGGCCTGCAAATTGGTCTGCTCCAAGTTTTGTGCAGCTAGCCGATTTAACCAACGATGGAATTCCTGAAGTGGCAATGCAGGGGAATTTCTATGTTGGTGATAGGCCGCAACTTCTTCCCAAAAATGGCGCGACAGGTGCTTCGCTTGATAAGCTATCTTTCCCTGCACTCATGTATGAACCTCAGTTTGTTCAACTTAGTGATGTAACGAGAGATGGCATACCAGAGATTGGCCTGTTCGGTAAGCTAAAGTCTAATGACAAAATCCAGGTCAAAATTGTAGATGGCGCTGATTCGTCGAATAAGTTACCTGCGTATAACTTTGGTGACGATTGGGCTGAAACGCATTGGGTGGCTCTGCCTGACATCGATTTTGATTTAGTTCGCGACTTTGGTTTATATGGCCGCAGAATTGACTCTCAGAAGGTTCAACTATTCACTAAAAGCGGTGTTGAACAAGCAGGGACGCTGGGAATTTTCAATTGGCCTGAAACGTTCGTGGACCATCAAATTGTTTTAGTCGGTGATATAGACTTAGATGGCGTGAATGAGGTAGGTGCTGGTGGCTTACGTTCAGACACTGACCGCTATCAGTTCATTGTTAAAAGCGGTTCTGATAGGGATTCGACATTATCAAATATCGGTTGGCCGAACAGCCATTCCGAAGCTCGATTCTATTATTTAGGTGATGTTGATGGTAACGGCGTCGACGATATTGGGCTTGCTGGAGTAAAGACGGCTTCTTCAAGGTTTGAAGTCTCTGTCAAGGGTATTGATAATGCAAAAACGGTAGTTTTTACATCAAGAACCCAATGGAAAGAACTTCCAACGGTACTTTCAGTTCCTGATATTAACGGCGATACTCTACCTGACGTGGTTTTATACGGTGAAGATGTTCTTGGAGTGAGCAAGTTAGAAGTGTTTAGTTACCTTTAAATTAATCAAAAGCGGTTTAAAAAAATCAAGCTCCCACTGGCTTATGGAAAAGCATTGTAAGCATCTGATTTTTTTGCCGCTTTGTCTTTTTTTAGGAGGGTGATATCTTGTTTTTTATGGTTTGAAATGGTAATGGACCTTTTAATCGTATAAGGGTAATAGTATATTCCGATGCTACGTTGTGCGCCTTGTAACAATTGCCCATAATTTTAAATACTAATAACGAGCATCTATATGAAATGGACTTTGCCTGCCTTCTCTGGTTTCCTTCTACTAACCGCACCAACAGCGTTTTGTTCGACTTCACAAGATGTTGAAATTCATTTTAATCGTGCGGATGGTACTCATGTCGAGGCAATTCAAAAAGACGACGACGTACTCCTTACCGTCCATAACTCGGCGGCTAACGCTAAAAAAAATGAAAAAGAAACGATAGATGTGTTGGTCACCAGTAGCGTTGAAAATACTGGAACACCAGCCTCAATTGAGAATTTTATTGCGTTTGCTTCAAATAAGGGAAATGGAGAAGTTAGGGTTAAGCTGCTTAGCGAAACCGTTGTGGAGCAAAGTTGGGAAATATTGGCGCTTAATAACTATGAGTTTTTAATCACAGGCAGTGTGACTGGCAAAGAAGAAACGCATGAAAATTATTATGACGAGCCTTTTGTCTCTCGTTCTGGCGAAATTCAAATAGAAATTGATACAGGCAGTATCTATTTTGACGCTGGAGATAAATTTACATTTTCTACTGTTGCGGAATCGGCAACTGGAGACGTTGTCACATTGACGGAGACTGAAGCTGATAGTGGCATTTTTTCATCGCCAATTGTTCTGCAAGAAGACACACAAACAAACAACAATGATGGCATTGTAAATACCGCAGGTATCGATCAATTACGCGCTATTCTATTTGATGGAAATGACGCCCGTAGTGGTGAGGTAGTCGCCCAAACTAGTGTGTACTATGCAACAACCGTTATCAACGGTGCGACTTATGCTCAAAATGAAGATTGGGTAGAACAAGACAGTCCGTATTTGCTGCTCGGTGACATCAATGTTCTTGAAAATGCTTCCCTTAGTATTGAAGAGGGCGTAGAGATATGGGTTACTTCGAACACTGACAAAACTTCTAACGGATATTACCCAGAGAAAACAGAGATTAGCGTTAATGGAGGTATTTCCTTTAACGGCTCTGCTGAAAAACCAATTAAAATAAAGTCTTTTGCAAAAAGCCCAGGGCAAGGTGATTGGTACGGTATAAGGTTAGATAACCCCTCTCAAGCAGTGTTTAGGCACTTAGAATTGTCGAATGCAGAGTCAGGCCTCGTTGTTAACTCATATGATAGTGGGTTAAACGCCATCTTTGATTGGGTTCAAATCAAAGATGGCGTAAGTGGTTTAAATATTAGTCACTGTGAAGAATGTGAAATTTCAATTGCAAATTCTACTATTGAAAATATCAAGTATCAGGCGCTAGAGCTTTTTGCTCCCCAAAGCACAGTCACTTTCACTAATAATTCACTTTCCAAGGCGGGCTCTGTTTTTCTTAGATACCCAGACTCGCTAACGATTACCGAAAGTAACTTCGATACCATTTACTCTGTGAATGTCGAATCTGTAGCAAGCGAACTGCATGTAATAGATAACACATTTTCACTAGACAGCGGCCTAACTATCTCGTCTGATTACGATAATGAAAAAAAGGCATATTACGAAGTAAGCAATAACCACATTGTCAAAAATGGTGAGAATAGTACCAGTTCTTTTGGACTTTATTTCCACCTGTCTTCTAGTGGTTACGAGGCCATCGACATCATCGGAAATACTATCAGCGGCTTTGGATATATGACGTCCTACGGGACCAACGACTTTTTCACTGATGGCGGCGGGTTAGGTATATACAGTGAAGAAGATGTTCCAACGCGAATAGAGGGTAATATTATTACTGATAATGTGGGTGTAGGTATTAATTTATACGGCACATTGAGCCTTGATATTATAGACAACACCATCACAAATAACGGGGCGGGTCTATTTGTCGATTTTTGGAGCGAAAATCACGCTTTTGTGATTGAAAATAACACGATTGCTGAAAATGAGAGTTATGGCATCGAGCTGAACAATCGTGCAAACCCTCAAATTAGATATAACGATATTTATGGTAACGGTGTTTATGCGTTAGTTAATAGAACAAATCGTAATGTATCGGCTAGAAATAATTGGTGGGGCGAATCAGCAAGCGAAGAATTGTCGTCTGGTACACACCCCTCCACGGTAAGTTTTATCTATCCTGCAATAAACGCTAGGGTGAATTACTCTGGCTGGCTTGATAATTCCTTCTCGCTAGGTGGTGGGGCTGTAAATGATTTCGAGACGGGAACTATCACATTCATAAGCCATAGAAGTCAGGACATAGCGGTTTTTTCCCATAAAGACAACATCTTACTTCAAGTAATCGATAGCGGCTTAAATAAGCTTCCTAGTCAAGTCGAGAGCGTGGATGTTTTGGTGACAAGCAGCAAAGAGAATACTGGTACGCCAGCGCAAGTCACTGACATCGAAGCATCTTCATTAAACCAAGGACAGGGTGAATTAAAAGTCACATTAAATAGCGATATTGTAACGGCTCAAACTTTTGAAGTTGTCGCTCTTAATCAATATGAATTTATAGTAACGGGTTCAGTCTCGGGGCCAGAAAATGAGCGGCTTTACATTAGCGAATATTACAATGAAGTTTTTACCACAGCAGACGGTCAAATAAGTATCGTCCTTCACACGAACGGAAGCACCTTTGAAGCAGGTGATAGATTTAGCTTTACTGTTACGGAAGCGATAGTCCAAGGTGAAATCGTTACGCTTACAGAGACAGCATCAAATAGCGGAGTGTTTTCTGGTGAGGCAATACTAGAGGTAGAAAATGATGCTATAGCGAACAACGGGCTTGTTGAAATAGCAAAAGGTGATCAGTTACAGGCCTACTATGCGGATGCGGAAAGTGACTGGGGACTTGAAGAAACCGTTAATACAATGGCATATGTTGCGACTACAATTGTTACCGGGCACGAAGTTTTAGAGAATGAATTATGGGCTAGCGCCGATAGCCCATTCCTAGTAACAGGTGATATCCGTATATCAGAATACGCGAGTTTGACGATAGAACCTGGTTCTCGAGTATTATTTGTGCCCTCATACGATGGTAACCCTATTAGTGATAATTACCAATCATCACCAGACCTCGTTGAAATTGAAGTTGCAGGTGAATTTGTAAGTGAAGGTAGTATTGAGTTACCAATTGTATTTGAAGCGATTGGACAACGAGAAAACCAAGCAGACTGGGGAGGCTTTTTACTTCATGATACCTCTCAAAGCAACTTCACCTTTACGCATATTAAAAATACGAGTATTGGCATTTACTACAGCGTTTATCGCAGCGGTATTTCATGGGAATTTACTAACAGCGAACTCTCTTATAGCCGAAATGGAGTAAGTATAGAGGCTTACTGTGACTGTGAAATAGCGATTAAAAATTCACAGTTTGACCACATTGAAAACGCAGCTTTTTCAATCAGTGCATATGACTCTAATGTAACCTACGAAAACAATGTTGTGAGTAATTCGGGAAATGCATCTATTTCCGCAGCTAAACACTTGGCGTTTACTGACAATATTTTAGTTAATCATGGCTATTTTTATATTGATAATATTTCTGCAAGTTTAACTTTTTCCAGAAATACGGTTGATGGTGGTGAGGGCGGCTCATTAGGTTTCTATCCCTATTACGAAGAAGGCTCTGCTTTGCTGGTGGAAGATAATTCGATTGTTGGTAGTGGGCTACAAGGTTTGATGATACAAACGTATGGAAGTGGCATTAATTCATATCGTGTCTCAAATAATTACATTAGCGGGTTTGGCTCAAGGTATGAGAGTCAATACTGGCCTACAGAGTACAATGGTTTTGGGTTACAAATTAGTGCTGGCGATGAAGTTATGCCAGTAGTAACGGGAAATACCATTGTAAATAACAATGGTGTAGGTGTTGAAATACGAGGCGAAGCATACGCAGATTTTTCTAATAATAATATCTTAAACAATGGTGTTGGGATTGTAGTTGATATAGATGAAGAAAGTGGTAACGAACGCTTATCGATTAGCGACAACACCATAGCGAACAATCAAGGATATGGAATTTCCATATTTAATCATAGAGCGATTCAAATTAACGGAAACGACATTTCAGGTAATGGAGAGTTCGCGTTATACAATCAAAGCCTCAATGATGTAGATGCAACAAGAAACTGGTGGGGAGATGAAGCGCTTGAAGAGTTGAACGCGCTTATCAAAGTGGAAAACGTCAGTTTTATTTATGATTTTTTTGATGAGTCCTTTTACAGTGTCGTTGACTACGCTGATTTTAAAACAGAATTCAGCTCAGACACCGATAGCGATGGCTACCTCGGTTATCTTGATAATTGCCCATCATTAAGCAACCCTCTGCAAGAAGACTTTGATAACGACGGAATTGGTGATGTTTGCGATCTTGACGACGACAATGATGGTGTAATTGACCTTTTAGATGCTTTCCCTTTTGATAGCACAGAATGGCTAGATAGTGATGGGGATGGATTAGGTGATAACTACGAACTGCTAGTAGGCTTTGATCCTGAGCGTCCAGATTCGAATGGCAATGGCATACCAGATGGTGAAGAGTCGCTCGACAATCTGAAAACTATCGCTAGTGTGTTTAGCATAGCTGATATCAATGGTGACAGTACAAACGAGCTGGCTGTAACGTATAAATCTATTAGCAACGAGATTACCACAAGCATTATTAATGTCTCTGCACAGAAAGAGCTGAAGCTCATGAAATTTACAGGTGACTTTACGCAATTTACCGTTCATCTGTTCAACGATATGAATGGTAATGGCTCTCACGAAATAGGTGTGTTTGGCGTTATCGAGGATCCAAGTACTGTTGCAGGTGTTCGTTCAAAGTTAATGGTCAAAGATTCAAAAACTGGCAACGTTGTGCAGAACTATGCATGGGCGGGTAATTGGAATAATCCGCAACTAGTGCAATTGGCCGACTTAAATAATGACGGTATCCCTGAGGTTGGTATGCAAGGGGCATTTTATGACGGTAATAGGCCTCAACTGCTCCTACGTGATGGCACCAACGGTAGGGCAATGCAAAAGTACTCATTTCCTGCATTGATGAAAGCGCCACAGTACGTTCAACTAAGTGATATGAACGGTGATGATGTACCCGAAATCGGCATGTATGGAAGGTTAGTGTCTAACAATAAAATTCAAGTGAAAATTATAAGTGGGGTAGATGCTTCAGATAAGCTTCCTGCGTATAACTTTGGTGATGACTGGGAAGGAGAGTCATTCCATAATTTAGGCGATATTGACTTTGATGGTCAAAACGATATTGCGTTGTTTGGTCGCCGGTTAGAGTCAAAACAAGTACAGGCATTCACAAAAAGTGGTGTTTCTAGGATAGGTACTTTGGGTATTTTCGGCTGGCCAGACAGCTTTGAAACATTCCAATTGATGATAATGCCAGATATTAACTTTGACAGCGTTATGGAAATCGGCGCCGCTGGTTATAGAGAAGATGTAGACAGGTATCAAGCAATAGTGAAAAACGGCGTAGATCGCAATGACACCATGTTTACAGTAGGTTGGCCGAATACAGTTAGTGAAGCTGAATTTGTAGCGCTTAATGACTTTGATGGCGACCAAGTGGTAGATATAGCGCTGTTTGGCCAGAAGAGTAACGGTGCTTTTGAGGTAAACATAAAGAGCGTACACAACGTTAAAGTTGGGTCGTTTAACTTGGGTCCTAACTGGTCCGAGAAACCCAAGCTAGCTATCGTTCCTGATTTAAATGGTGATGGTCTTAACGATATTGTTGCTTACGGAGCAAGCAAGCTTGGCTATAACAAGATGCAAATACTCAGTAATCTAAACTAAAAAAAAGAGGTAGAGCTTAGCTCTACCTCCTTTTTCTTACTCTGGAGAAATATTCCTTACTGGAGACTTCCAAATACGTCCAAATCGAAAACGGTAACGCATTGGCCTGAACCGGTTTCACTTGTGTCGGTTGTAGTAATTGAGCCCGTTAAAGCAATCGTACTTTCAGTAGTAGCGGTAACAGTTAGCTCAAAAACATCAATACCATATTCAATATCAATGGCTTGTGTTACAGCATCGAAACTACCTGAAATAGTTACAGGTTGCCCTTCACCTTCAATATCTATAACGAGAGTAGCTTTACTTAAATACTCGTCGATACTAAGTTCAGCTTCCATTGTATCCTCAAGTCCTACGTACTCGTCATCTATGTTACAGAGCGTGCCCTCTTGGCTTGAGATCACAGAATCTATAGTTAGCTGATAATTCAATGTTGAAGGAATTGGCGATAAAATTGGCGTTATAGCGATACTTTCACCGTTGTAATCAAAAGCAGCTAGGACCTGGTCTTCACCTATCCCTGGCGCCACGTAATTGAGATTTGGCTTAGAAGTCCATTCGCCTCCCAGATTAATAATATGCTCGACAGTGAAATCTTCACGGCTTAGCCTAATTGCAAGCTCGTATTGTCTTCGTTTTCCAAAAATTGCAGCATCTTGAATATTATCACCATCAATGTCGTTTAAAATATGAATGCTTGCATCATCCCATTTATTCGCCCATCCAATGACCGCTAATAGTGTGTTCCTATTTTGCCCATCTTTTATAAGCAGTTGCCATCGGTTCTTCTCAATATTGAAGCCGCCAAGAGCAAACTCTTGAATGCCGTCATTAGTAAAGTCAGAAAACCTTCCAAAAGTTATATTGGTTAAATCGGGCCACGCATATATGCTTAATGCGCCTATTGGAGATTGGCCATCTTTAATAATAAGCTGCCACCTTCCATCTATTTTGGATTGCCCCAGTAATGCCCAATCGTGCAAACCATCGTTGTTTTGGTCACCTACATTTAACCATTGCACATCAGTCCAATTGTCGGGGAAGTTATATCCAAATAATCTGGTTTCAACTTGTGCGCCATCTACGATCCTTATTTGAGGTTTATTATTTATTGTGGCGATACCAAACATGGCTATTTCATTCGTTCCATCCTGATTAAGATCGTTAAACGTCATATATTGCGGTGCAGCCCACTGAGCTGGAAACGATGCAGTGCTTATGTATGAATTGGTTAGACCATTTTTAATAACAAGCTGAGGTCTTGCGCCTTCAAAAAACTCACCCTGAAGACCTATTTCGACAACGTCATCTCCAGTTATATCAGGTAGTACGACGATTGAAGCATTAGACCAATTTGCTACCCAGTTTAGTACGCTGACTCGGCTACCAGTAAGGCTATCTCTTATAAATAACTGTGGCTTCCCTTCATTTCCCTCGTCAGAACGTATTCCGAACAAGCCGATTTCACTAGAGCCGTTACCGTTCATATCAGGAAGCGCGTACAGAGAAGCTTGGCTATAAGCACCCTGCCAAGAAAGGTTGAAGCTACCGCTCAAAGAGCTTACAAAGTAGCGCCCTGTATCTTCATTAAATCGGAATAATACTGGCTCACTATATTCACCTTTAGGCGTAACGATTTCGCCAATATCAGTGGGAAGTAATTTGGTTATTGTCCAATTATTATCATTTACTGGAATATCACCAACGCGATAATCATTAGTTTTTTCAGGGATCCCTGCCCAAGCCCAAATAATACATTGCCCTAATTCATCTGACTGAATGCATTCTGCGGTATTAACATCAACGTAGGGAGAAATAAGAAAACCACCCGTCACACCAAAAGCGCAATCTCCTCCTCCGTTTTCATAAAATCCATCAAACCCTTTTGCACATACCCAAAAATCTAACACATCACCTGATAGGCTCATTTTGGGCACGTTCACTGGGTCAGCAGCACGCATTTCGGTGCTATCCGAGAGATTGTAATTAATTCCCGATAGGTCAGCTTCTATAAATTTTTCAATAATGATGGTATCGCCATCTTCGGCCAACCTACCTTCAATAATGCCTGAAAGCACTTCTCCCGGAGTACCTCTTGGGGCGCCATCGAAAGTGTACGAGAATGAATAGCGTTCGCCGCATTGAGCTGAAAAAGCAATGATACAAGACATACAGACCAACATTACTTTCAATCGCGTATTAATAAGACGTAGAAAAGCAAGGCACATATCAACTCCCTTTGAGTGTTTTTTGAACTGCAGGTTGAATATTGATCAGTTTTGTGGAGGGCGTCAAACAAAAAGCAGATTATTTCTGTAGGAAAAGCGAAGGGCTTACGCAATTACGTTAGGTCTACATGAAGAAGTTAAATATAATTTTTATATTATATTTAAAAGTTGGTTAACCATTGAGATGAATTAACATTTAAAAAAATATATGATGTTGATTCTTATCATTAAAATGACTTTAGTTTTCGGCAAAAAGGGATTTTGGCCGTAGTCTCTACATCGAAACGCATTTTAATTATTTAACTACGGCCAATAAAATCACTAAAGGACAACTGGTGAAGCTGTACAAAATAATAACTAAAAGTCTATTTGTCGCTGCTTTTCTTTCACAAAGTGCTAGTGCAAACACAGACATAGATCTTAACGATGATGGCCTTGTTGACGAGGAACATTATTCTACCAACCTACTATCCAATGCCGACTTTACGCAAAGCGGTGAGTCTTGGACAACAAGTGGGTTAGTTCATATCACAGGGAAAAATAGAAATAACGTCGATAGCACGATGTTAGCTTCAGCATATGATTATAACTCAAGAGAAGGTACGGCCTCTCAAGTTGTTACGCTAGCCTCATTGGGTTTTAGCGATTCAGAAAGCTTAGATGTAGTGTTAAGTTCTAATCAAATGAAAGCGGTA
>NZ_JWLW01000010.1 GCF_000808575.1 Alteromonas marina | reverse complement strand
TCTAGACTTAGCAACACAAGCCAAAAAAGCGCACTTAGGTGCGCTTTTTTTATGCCTTTTGGAAAGTGCGTGAGCGTATGCCCTCTGAAACACGCCGTAAACCCATCCTTGTTTTTACGTAAGAGCTCCGACACCGCGTCCCTGCGGTGTAGGGTTTCAGAGGGCACAACAATCACTCGCAGCTTAAACCATATCAAAAAGTTTGAAGGGGAGAAGAAGTAACAGGTTGTTGACCCACCGTCGCTTTTATATTGGGGTCTGAGCACCTGCTTCCGTGCAGCCAAAAGTTCTAGATTGAACAAGTACTCCACTTTCGTAACTATTAAGCTTGTGAGGACTGTAGAAATGCGCGAGACGGTTCTATTGTTACTGCGGGAAGGTTGCGTTATGCATTACAGTTATTGACCGTGATAGTGGGCTTCTCACCTCGGTTAGGGTGACGATAAGTAAGCTTGCATACTTCGTCTTCTTCAATCTCATCATTGCTAAAGCCGCTAGTTTGTCTTTCTAGGGTAAAAATGACTTCAGGGGCCGAGCCTGTAAGTTTCCAATCGTCTTCGGTGAAGTCTGCTACAAGCTTTAAATTCGTTTGTGTTGCGTAAGGATAGCCATAGCGTACACGAATACCTGAAGATAGGGTGGTATCAGCGCTGCCTTCAACCCCCTCAAGGAGTGATTTAGCATAGACAAGATCTGAAGAAGCGACTAAAGCTGACTTTAAGCCTTTGAGTACGCCTGCCTGCGCGTCTTTTTGAATATTTAAAAGTTTAGGCGCAGCGGTGACAGCAAGTATGCCAATAATGACAATTACTATAATTAACTCTATGAGAGTGAAACCTTTCGTTTTACTCTGCATACCTTCTAGTCCTATCTTGCCCTAACTCGTTAAGTGTACAACCAAATTGTATATCATTGAAAAAGCGTTTTAAAATAGACTTTAGCTAAGGTCTATTTTGAGGGAACTTAGGTATAAAAAGCTAGGATAATGCCTAGCTTAATGGTGAAGGTTATAGGCTTATCCTGATCTACATTTGCTCTATTTTGTAACCTTTAGCTTCTAGTAGAGCAATTACGCTGTCATCGCCCACTAAATGTCCAGCACCCACTAAAACGAACTCTTGATCTTCATCGCCGAACATAGCTTCGATTTGAGGTAGCCAGTTTTGGTTACGTTTAGTGAACACATCATCATAAGAAGTAGGAGATTCACGTTTGAATGTATCTACTACTAACTCATCAATTTGTTCAGTGTCACCGTGTCTCCATGCCTTAATGGTGCTTTGTAGCATTTCTTTTAGCTCTGGTAAGGTTTCCAATGTTTCAGAGATAAGGCGGTCTTCCTCGCCTGCGCCCATGTTGGCCAGCATGTTGATTTGAAAATCTAGTGATTCTAAGTATTCGCTTGCTTTACCGTCACGTGCCGCTAACTGCATGAAGTAAGCATCCACTCCTTGCCCAGCCATCTGAGAGCGTTGTGCTTCCATAGCAACTAGCATTGATGCCACCATGCCTGGCTTGAATTGAGCTAACTGATCCGCAGTAGCGCCAAAGTTATTAAGGTAACTATTAAGCGCTTGATAAGTTTGTTCTGAAACATCATCTTTAAGGGACTTGCCTTCTTCATACGCGAGCCCTGCCATCATTTTCTTTTGGCCTTCAATATCTGTCGGATCTGGCATTTTGACTTCGAACACTAGTGTGTCTGCTTGCTCATAGACATCGGTGAATTCACTTGGCAGTGGGAATTCAGAAATGGGTAAAATATGAATAGTGCCACCTACATATACGGCATCTTCACCATTAGACACTTTCCAGACGGTCGTTTGGCTTTCATTGTCGGCTATAGCAGAAGTCACCGTAGATACAGCGAGCCCTAATGAGAACAGGAGTTTGTGTATAGAAAAGCTTTTCATCTTCATCCCTAAGGTTATGTACTTAATAATTGGTTAAAGCGTGCGATTTTATATCCCTTCGCTTTTGAAAAAATCGTAATACTTTGAATAGTGGTGACTAAATTATAATCTAGCGTAGCAAAATGCAATCTAGATATAACCTGTACTTGGTCCGGTTTTTTTAAGCAATCAGGAAATACGCATCTAGGTTTTAAACTTGCCCGTCCGCGTGGGAAACTATCTATGCGGATTGGTATTCATCTCTGTTCACGTAACGTTATTCTTATAGAAAGCTACTTATCAATGTCAGGCGTTTATTCATTATAAAATTATAGACCTACTGATGTACGTACTTATATTCTTGTTTACTCCTACTACATTAGCTACTACAAGACCTATGCAAAATAATAAGCCCCCACTACCCCAAGCAGCCAGCAAGGCGCTGATAGAAAGCATCTCAGCATTTCCCCACTTCACCAAAGAAGAAGTAATAGCGAGTACGCCTCGTAATAATGAAGAGTGGAGAAACTATGTTCACGCTAGAAATAGCGAGCAGAAGAAAAAAATCAAAAAGATGAAGAAAGAGCTTAACGTAGATGTTGAGCTTATGAATATAAATGATGTTGTAGTGCGCAAGTTGACACCTAAAATGATTACGCCTGAATTTGAAGATAAAGTTTATTTAGATATTCATGGTGGGGCGTTTGTCCTTTTTGGTGGTTTACCGAGCATTGAAGAAGGGCTGCTTGTCGCTGAAAGGTTAGGCATTGTGGTGTACAGCGTTGACTATAGGATGCCACCAACGTTTCCTTTTCCAGCCGCACTGAATGACGTAGTTGCAGTCTACAATGCTTTACTCGACCAAGCTGGTAAGGGAAATGTATTTGTGGGTGGAACATCTGCGGGAGGTAGTCTGGTCCTTTCACTAGTTCAGTCTCTTATCACCAGTAAAAGTCCTCTACCTAAAGCTGTATATGCAGGAACGCCATGGGCCGACCTTACCAAAACCAGCGACAGTCTTTATATAAATGAGGGTATAGACGGTGTGTTAGTGACCTACGATGGAACACTTGAAGCTGCCGCCAAACTATATGCTGGCAAAATAGCACTAACAGACTCGGCTATATCTCCACTTTACGGTTCGTTTGAAGCCTTCCCACCAACATTGCTAGTGACTGGGACGCGAGACATGTTTCTAAGCGATACGGTAAGGGTGAGTCGTGCAATACGTGATAGCGGAGGTGTTGCGCAAATAGAAATTTTTGAAGGGCTATCTCATGCCGAATATTTGATTTTCTATAAAACACCCGAGTCTGAAACGACTTATAGAACGATGAAATCGTTTTTTCTTTCTGCCAACTGATTCTAATTAGCCAGTACGCATACCTTTCAGTATGCGTACCAAGCGGGCCATTACACAGGCTTAACTAAACGAATATTTCGGAGCCACCACTACGAAATAAACACTACAAAGCAAAATTTACGAACCAAAGATTACTGTTATTACGGTAACGATAGCTCCAATACCGGCAATTTTAAGCCCGTTCTTGTACATGGGGAGTTTGGGAACAAACATCAAAAACGCGGAAATCACAAAAAACAGCAGGCCTATGCCAAAGCTAATATTAAGCCAAAAGAGAGGGCTATTATTTGTTGCTTTGTGCAGTTTCACCATTTTAGACAGAACGATAGGATAGTCTTTTTTGGTGATAGTGGCTTCACCCGTAGCTTTATTGTACTGGCCCACATTAAGTACGACTTCGTCTACATTTTCACTGGTGACTTTACTGCCTCTCATTTTGAGCAAAGGCAGCAATTCTTCACCTGATAGGTTTGCTTCGAATTGCTTAGTCTGGACTTGTTCGTACTTTAATATATCGGTAGGGCGAAAAATTAAAAGAATGCCGCTGATAGCGTATACACCCATTATGCCTGCGAGAAAAAAACCAAGCCAACGGTGGTATTTGCGAAAAGCCATGTGAAATTTAGGTGATGCCATATTTTTATCCGCCCCAAAAAAGGCGTAGTTATAAACGAGAATACATCTTATTTAAAGTACTGATTTCTTATTTGACCAAAATTTACGTTAAGTAACCGTTTTGACTCAAGCTTGTGCGAATGCGAGTCGTAAAAAATTAACCAAGTGGTATGAAGAGTTGGAAAAAACTACGTCAGAATTAGACTTTAGTCTTACAATGGCGTTAAACCATGGCGACAAATGGTTTAATGTTAAAAGACAGACTTGGGCCTTTTAAGCTTTGATACATGCTAAAACTTCAAAGGCCTTAGAAAAACAATATTAGGATAATAAAATGCAGTCTATTGCCATAGTGATACTGGGCATCATTGGAATGTTGCTCGGTTGGTTCGTCTATTCAAAATTTATTGCGAGCCGCATATTCAAATTGGATGATAGTTTTGTAACCCCAGCCCATACCATGCAAGATGGTGTCGACTTTGTTCCTACCAATAAAGTAGTGTTATGGGGCCATCATTTTACCTCAGTAGCAGGCGCAGCACCCATAGTAGGGCCTGCAATCGCAGTTTACTGGGGCTGGGTTCCTGCCGTACTTTGGGTTGTCTTCGGCACGATCTTGTTTGCCGGCGTCCACGATATGGGCGCGCTATGGGCAAGCGCTCGTCACAAAGGCAAATCCATGGGAGCGCTCTCTGAGAGCGTTATCGGTAAACGCTCCCGTGCGCTTTTCATGATAGTAATATTCCTAGTCCTGCTTATGGTTAACGCTGTGTTCGGTGTTGTTATCGCTAATTCTTTTGTTTCTCAGCCCAATGCGGTTTTCCCTGCGTGGATGGCGATTGCAGTTGCCTTGATTATCGGTCAGTTATTAAAGCGTAACTTCAGCCTTATTCCTTTGTGTATTGTTGGCATTATTGTGCTCTACGCTTCGGTATATGCAGGTAGCTATATCCCACTAAGTTTGCCAGAAACTATGTTTGGTCTAGCCGACAAAGCAAATTGGATCATAATTCTCTTTGTTTACGCTGCTATTGCCTCCCTACTGCCAGTTTGGATGTTGCTACAGCCACGTGACTTCATTAACGGTATGCAGCTGCTTGTTGGCTTATTCTTGCTTTACGGTGCGGTATTCTTTGCCATGCCAGATATCACTGCGCCAGCATTTAACACGCAAACTGCGGTAGATTCACCAAGTCTCATTCCATTGCTGTTCGTTACCATTGCGTGTGGTGCGGTTTCTGGTTTCCACGGCATTGTATCTTCAGGCACTAGCTCTAAGCAGCTAGACAAAGAGACTGATGCGCGCTTTGTTGGTTACTTGGGCGCTATCGGTGAAGGTTCACTTGCGCTTATTACCATAGTCGCAGTAAGTGGCGTCGCGTTTGCTGCATCACCTGAAGAGTGGCATGAAGTATACAGTCACCTAGGCGCTGGCAGTGTTGGCGCGTTTATCACTGGTGGAGCAAACCTTATTCAGCAAGGCTGGGGATTGCCAGTAGATTTTTCTTCAACGATCCTTGCTGTAATGGTTGTTCTGTTTGCAGGTACTACGATGGATTCAGGTGTACGCTTACAACGCTACATCATACAAGAGTGGGGCGATATCTATTCTATTGGTGCACTGAAAAACGGCGTTATAGCGACCCTTGTGGCGGTTGGCTGCTGTTTATTACTTGCATTTGGTGCAGGCGGTGCGTCAGGTAGCGGCGGTATGATCATATGGCCCTTATTTGGTTCGACTAACCAAATCCTAGCTAGTCTTACCCTACTAGTTATATCGGTTATGTTGATCAAGCTGGGCCGCCCCGCAAGGTATACGCTAATACCTATGGTATTTGTATTGATCATGGCTTTCTTTGCTGGCCTGATAAAGCTTAAAGAGTACTACGTAGAAGGAAATTACTTGCTGGTGTTCTTAGATGCAGTCGTGCTGGTTGTTTCGGTACTCGTTATGCTCGAAGCTTTCTCTGTAGTGTCTAAGCTTAAAAAAGGAAACGCAACACAAGAATAAGCAGCTTAATGGCTAATTGAGCACTGATTCGATGTTTCATGGTTGACCTCTGAGTTTAAAAAGCACACTCTCGAGATAGTCAACATTCGGCCAGTACATTTGTGCTGGCCATTTTTATGCTTCTGCAATTGACCTAATCAGTTTTGTTGATTTTCTGTCGCACTTTATATCTGTTACTATTTATAGTGGTTAAGGCTACGTGACTTTGTACACGAGTAATGTATGTCTGCAAGTAAGGCAGCTATGTCAGGGTTACAAGAGAGGCTATGTGTCAGATATCATTTTACTAGGACAAAATTTTCTAGCGTTGTTCATGGAATCAGCGCCATGGCTGCTATTGGGTTTACTGGTCGCAGGAGTGATGCACGAGCTAGTGCCTGTTTCTTTTCTTGAAAAGCACATGGGTAGCGCATCATTTGGCTCTATCAGCAAAGCAGCTATTATCGGCGCGCCTTTGCCACTTTGTTCATGTGGCGTTATTCCTGCTGCGCTTGGTTTGCGCCGAAGTGGTGCTTCTAAGTCTTCAACGATATCTTTTTTGGTGTCTACGCCCGAAACTGGCGTAGACAGTGTCTCTGTGTCTTACGCATTGCTCGGACCTCTTTATGCCATTGTTAGACCCATCGCGGCCATTACAAGCGCCATTTATGCTGGTTTGATGGTACGTTTTTTCGCAGAAGAAGAAAATCAACAACGACAGTCTAAGGTGACAGAGTCATCGTGCTGTGGGTCAAAGCAAGCACCTAAACTAGAACCGCAAATACAGGCCAGCACTTCCTGTTGTGCAAGCGAAAAAACACATGCTCATAACCATGAAAGCACAGACAAGCCTAAACACGAGTCTTCGCCTTCGAAAATCACAAGCGTGCTTTCATATGCCAGTGGCAAGTTACTTGAAGACATAGTGATATGGTTATTAATTGGTTTAGCACTTGCCGCGGCAATTAAAACGTGGGTACCCACCGACTTTCTAACGCAATGGGGTGATGGCGTAGTCGCCATGCTAGTGATGGCGCTAATCGGCATTCCTATGTACATATGTGCCACAGCGTCAACGCCACTTGCGGTGGGGTTTCTTGCGGCTGGGTTATCGCCCGGCGCTGTTTTAGTGTTTTTAATGGCAGGGCCTGCCACTAACGTATCAACCATGGGCATGATCAAACAAGAAATGGGCACGCGAACATTAGCGCTTTACTTGTTCAGTGTTATCTCTGCGAGTATTGGCTTTGGTTACGCACTGAACTACCTAGTATCTTCGTTTTCTTTAGCCTCTATGCTCAAAACGCAAAGCCATGTTCATGAGCACGGTGCAGACGTTCAGGTGATTTATTGGCTATGCGCGATTTTATTGGCGGGGTTAATGTTGAGGCTGGGTCTGAAAAAGCTGCAGCAACACCGTCATAACCAAGAACAACATTCGGCGTGCTGCGGCTAACAGTAGCCCAGCGGATGCCTTTCATAATTAAGCGCTCAAATGATATCCATAGAGCGCTTGTATATCCCGCTTTATTATCCATAATAGTCGTTCAACTTATTAAAATTAAAACGCGTTTAAACCTACAAGGACGCTTGGAATAACTACATGCTTTTACTTATTGTGTACGTCTTCATTGCACTGGGCTTTTCTTTTTTGTGCTCCATTGCAGAGGCTGTGATTCTGAGTGTTTCGTCTGCTTATATCTCTGTGTTAGAGAAAGAGGGCAAAGCCAGTGGTGCGCTACTACGTAAGCAAACCGATAATATAAATACGCCTTTATCTGCAATATTAACGCTGAACACTATCGCTCATACTATGGGTGCAGCAGGCGCAGGTGCGCAAGCGGCCGCAGTATTTGGTGATGCCTATCTAGGCGTTATTTCAGCAGTCCTTACACTCCTTATTCTTATTTTTTCTGAAATTATCCCTAAAACACTTGGCGCAACCTATTGGCGAACACTAGCGCCAGTAACCGCATATTTTCTTAAATACCTTTCAATTGTACTTATGCCGTTCGTTAAAATGTCTGAGCTAATGACGAAAGGCTTTAAAGAAGACAGCCCACTTCGCGGGTTAAGCCGTAGTGAGCTACACGCCATGGCAGAGTTATCGGGGCAGGAAGGTCAACTAGCTAACCACGAAGCGGCGTTTCTACAAAGCTTGTTAAGCTTGCACGAGCTGAAAGTGAAAGACGCAATTACCCACCGCACGGCGCTGTTTAAAGTATCTGAGTCGATGACGGTAGAAGGCTTTTTCCACAAGCACGCCAATATCGAATTCTCCCGTATCCCCGTATTTGAAGACAGCGACTCAGAAAACATTACTGGATTTGTTATGCGTTCTGATTTATTGGTGGCACAAGCCAGAGGAAATACGGATAAGCCACTTTCAGAATACGCCAAAGACATGGTTACTGTGTTAAACACAATGCCGCTGTCAGTCACCTTCGAGCACTTTATAACTAAGCACGTACATATGTTGCTGGTAGTCGACGAGTACGGTGGTTTAGAAGGCGTTTTAACTTTAGAAGATTTGCTGGAACGCTTGTTGGGTGTCGATATTGTAGACGAAAAGGATACAACAGTGAGTATGCGCCGGCTGGCTAAAATGATGACCAAGCGCAAGGAGCAAATGATGATCAAAAATGTTCCTGATGCCTCACTTGAAACTTCCTCACGGAAAAAATAGTTTATATCGCTGCGATAGTTTGAAATTTTATTAAGGATGATAGTGATGATAAAAACAACATCGAATAAAGCGAAACGGAATAGTGTCCAAAAAGTACACGGGCAACAAGCTAAGCAAAAAACACTGTCATTAGCGTTATTCATATTACTGACCACTGCTTACACAAGTATCGCAGTGGCGCAAGAATTAAGCATTCCCTGCGATGAGGTTGAAGAAAAAGCCCTAGCTGAAGCGAAAGCCAATGAAGTTGTGCGCATAAGTGCATTTAAACCCGCGACTCCGTTAGAGCGCGTTAACCCGAGATATCCTTCTCTTGCAGTGAGAAGAGGCCGTGAAGGCTGGGTTAGACTAAGTTACGTTATTGATGAAGAAGGCAGAGTAAAAGACCCTGTGGTAGAGGATTTTTTCGGAAGCCCTTCTTTCAAGCGAAGTGCCCTATCAGCCGTTAAAAAGTGGCAGTATGACCCAGCAATAAAAGACGGTGAACCCACTCAGCAATGCCACCAAGCTGTTCAATTGGATTTCACTATCGGTGGAAAAACGGGGGCCACCCGCAAATTTATTAAAGCTTATAAAAACGCAGATGAAATATTCAAAGCAGGTAATGTTGAGGCGGCAGACGAGGCTCTTAAAGAGCTATTGAGTTGGGACACGTTAAATCGGTACGAGAATGCGTGGTTGCTCAATTTGGAGTCACGGATTGCAAGAGAACAAAGCGACATTGAAAGAGAAGCGAAAAGCCTGACGCGATTACTTTCCAGTAATGGACAAAAGCGTTTTAACAATGCCGTTTTTGATGACGATTATGTGGCTTACATACTTCAGAGGAAAATACTTCTTGATGCGCAGCGTGGATATTACGCCGACGCCCTAAAATCGTACAGCAGGCTTCAAGAAATGGATGAGCAACAACCGCGTATTGACGAAATTGCCGCAATAGTCAATCAGATTGAAACATCTATTGCGTCTGAGAAAAATCTTCAAGTACCCGTAAGCATGGGAGACAACGGTCGTTGGTTCCATACGCTGGTGAGAAATAAGTTTGCTTTTAATAACATACAGGGCGAGCTTGATACTGTAGAAGTTCGCTGTGACTCTCACCGAGAAAAGTTTACCGTGGCCGAGGCTCACGTTTGGCATATTCCACAAAGCTGGGGTCAATGTCAGGTGATGGTAAAAGGTGACGAAGCCACTACATTCGATCTTATTGAAGTTGCTGAGAGTTCATAGTTTCGTTCAGACAAGCTCAAGCTGAATAAAGGGAATTTACCTCATGTTTCTTTGCTGCCAGAAAGCCACAGCGCAAGTTGAGTAGGGTGTTTCACAGCAACAGAGTTCTAATTCCGAAATAGAAAAATCGCGCAATTAGAAAGTGGCCGTAAATGCCAACTGGAACAAATGCTCGGTAAAGTGTTCGTTGTCTTGGAAAAAGCGAAGGTTTTGTTGATTGCCTGAGTTTACCTGCCATTCGGCGGTTATTGAGAAGTTTTCGCTAATGTTACGCCCAGCGCTGATGGTAAACGCACGCCCCGCGCTGCCATTGGGGTCAAGCGCGTAATTGTCATTATCACTTACTCGATACCAGTCGGCACGTGTAGCAAGCGTGTATGGAGTTATGCTGTATACCGCAGCAACAAAGCCACTTTTAAAATCGTTATCTACAATACTTTTGCCCATTAGCGTGTCGCCCACCAGCAACTGAGAAAATACCGTAAAGTTAGGGTTATACATGTAGCGAAGCGTTAACGAATGAAAGCGTGTATGCCATGCGTAGATGCGGTCAGACTCGACCACATTGGCATCTGCGTTGTTATCGTAATAGTAGTAGCGCATTTCAGCCATACGCTTGTACGCCACATGCGCGCCAAAATAGTAGCCGAAGCGGTTATCTATTTCTCTAAAGGGTTCGGTCCATGCAGGAGCACCCAATCCATCCTCATCGATAACACCCGGTATAGGCAGAAAATTCACCTTATCATTGTAGAGCGATTGTCTGTCGTGAAGCGCAAAGCCCCGCCAAGAAAGTAGCGTACCTGTAGTATCGTTACCTTTAAATACACTGCCCAAAACTTTCCACGACCAGCTGCTTCGTACTTGTCGGCCATTTTGCCTAAAGCTAACTTCAATGCCTCCGGTTCTGAGTTCTTCACCGATCCAGCTGTTTATGGCTGAGTTAGTGAGGAAGTGAGGAGATAGCCAGCCAAAATCTGTGTTTTCAGCAGATATAGCAGGGTAAAAGGCACCCACTTTTACTTCAGGTTTTATCGAGGAAGCACTAGGTGGCCGATACTTGAGATATAGCTGAGAAAAGTTGAACCGCTCTTCGCCGTCGCTGTAAGCATTTAAAACACCAGATAATGTCCAATCATCAAACAAACGCAGGTTGGTTGAGATAACGGCTTGAGAGAGGTGTAAGCCATCATCTTCGAATCGCTGGTGGTTTTGGCCAAAGTCTTGGAAGCTTTGCGTATTTTCTTTTAGCGCCCACGTTCCACGCAATAAAAAATCTGTTTCTGCGTAACTCGCTAACGAAAACGCTAGTGACAATAGCGTTAATAGTTGAGTACCAAACCGCATCAATAGTCGCCGAAACCAGAATCGAATCCGTCATCTCTGATTATGTTTGTATTAAGCATCCAGGTTACTTGAGTATCGGCAGACACAGAAATGGACTGTGGAGGGAAAGCCTTTTCACCTTCTACTTGTGGGTGCCAAAAACGTACGGTGTATTCACCATGAGGTAGCGAAACTAAACCTTGCCCCTGTATATCGGTCTTTCCATAATAAGGCGTGTCCGTAACAACAATGTAGCCGAGCATCCAATCGTGAATATTACAGCCAATATCGACAATACCAGCATTTTCAAAGCGTAAAGGCTCTGCGGTAAATTCTTTATAAAGCTTTAGTTCGAATTGCTTTGTCGAAGAAAATGAATAGACATGATGAAACAAGTTATCTGCATTAGGAAAGGTCACTTCAGTACCCGCTTTTACTACAAGCACGTGAGGAACAAACTGTTTGTCTATTTGATTCATTACGGCAGGTTCTTGATGCGGCATCTGATGCGCCTCGACCTCAAACTGAGGCTCAAAAAGAAACACGCCGTTGTCGACGGGGCTACCATCGCTATTATTCAGCGTTATAGAAAAACTTGCGGTGCGCTCATCTTGCCCTAATGCCATACTTGAACAAGCCATAATAAGAAGGGCGCTAAAAACTGTTTTGTGTTTCATCCAAGTACCATGGCACAAAGTATTCAAAGAAGACGTCTGTTGACTTAACCATAGAATAAACCCAGTAATATACAACTGCGTTACACCTTTAGTATAAGACCTTATTGACTTCGACTTTATTTCGCTTTTAAGAAAACTTTCGCGCTAGTGCTTGTGTTTGACAGCGGTTAAACCTGAGAAAACTTTCTTACCAAGTTATGGTAAACATGATGAAGTCCATCAAGCTGCTCTCGCTCTGCGGTACCGGCGTTAACTAGCGACTGAATACTTTGGTCAAGCTGGAAAAGAGTTTCACGCATTTGTTGGTCGCTCACCATACTTTGCAGCCAGGTGATAGCGGCAATACGCTCGCCTTTAGTGACTGGCGTGACTTTATGGAGACTTGATGATGGGTAGAGTATGGCGCTTCCCGCATCGCATTTAACTTTTTGCTCGCCAAAACCTGTTTGAATAACAAGTTCACCCCCTTCGTACTCGTCTTTATCGGTAAGGAAAATCGTCATCGACATGTCGCTACGTAAAACATCGGGCGTATTTGGAATACGCATAATTGCAGCGTCTACGTGATAGCCATAGGTCTGTGATTCGCTGTAGCGATTAAAGCACGGTGGAAATATACGTTGAGGCAGGGCAGCGGATATAACTTTAGGGTGGTTACCTAACTTACTCAACAAGAGGTTAGCAAGCTGTTGAACACGCGAGTCTTGGGCATCCGCCTGACCGTTATTTTTGACACCTGCAGCCATTCCCATTGCCGTATTCTTGCCGTCAACAAAGGGAACACTAGACAGTTGCTGACGAAACTGAGCAACGTCGCTTTTCGTCAATAAGTCATCAATAATAATCATTTTTTCAACGCTTTTTAGAGTGGTTTCTATAAAAAAGGCCTAGGCGGTTGCCCGCCTAGGTTATGCTAGTATTAAAATTCGTAGCTAACGGTACCTGTAATGTTGCGACCATCACCGATATACATGAAGGCGCCAGAACGATAGGCTGCCGTCCAATATTCTTCGTCAAACAAGTTCCCAATGTTAACACGGAAAGTAAGTGACTCTGAGTGATAGTAGTTAGCGAATAGGTTAACCACTTGATAATCAGGAACTACGATGGAGTACTCACCGGTCTCAGCGCTATAGCCAGCCGCAGTATCTGGTTGGCCGCCGTACATTTCTGACTGATAGCTGTAGTCTCCACCAAAGGCAAACTTCTCATTAGGCTGATAGCGCATTTGAATGTAGAAGCTTTCGTCTGCGAAGTTACTTAGCGCAAGACCGATATTATCTTCGCTGTAAGACTCAAGGATTTCAGAATCCATAAATGCAGCAGACGCCTGAATGCTAAGCTTATCGGTAATATCACCGCTTAAGCCAAACTCAATACCTTCTACACGGTTTTCACCGGTATTTAATGTACCAAGCGTTGAGTAAGCATCACCTACACTCTCGTGTACATCGCTCTTAGTGATGCGGAATAGCGCTGCATTTGCTACAAGTTTTTCGTCAAACAGCGACCACTTAGTACCAAGCTCAATATTTTCTACTTGCTCAGGGTCAGCTTGAGACGCTTGCTCTGGCGTACCGCAAATACCGCCATAACCACAGTTAGCACCAAGGTCTGATTCACCGCCGTTTATGTTGGTTGCCGTGCTATACGAAGCGTAGATGTTACCGTTTTCAGTGACGTCGTAAACTAAGCCTAAATGACCGTTGTACAGTTCATCCTCGAAAGCATACAGTTGCTCACCACCACGGCCCGACGTCGCATTAGTATAGTCGTAGCTATCTACACGCAAGCCTGCGAAAACATTTAAGTTATCGGTCAGCTCAAAGGTGTCCATAACGTATAGTGAGTAAGTTTCAATGTCGAATAGTGCATCTACGTCGCCACGGGTGAAGGCTTTGCCCATCAACGAACTAATGTTATCAACTTCATTGCCGCTGCCATCTAATAGGCAGTAACTTTCAGATACACCGCGACGGCCGCCGGTTAAGCAGTTTGATGGATTAGTGTAATCCATATTGAACACGCCGTTATCTACTGACTCGTCGGTGTATTCAACACCGAACACGAAACGGTGATCGATACCTGCAAAAGCCGTATCCCAGAATAGGTTAAACTGGGTAGTTACATAGTCAACTTCCTGCCAACCTTGGTGGTTGCTTAACGACAGTGTGTATGCGCCTGGGGCAGTAGGGTCTGTCGCATCACGGTTTGTACCACGCATACCTGTTGTAATGTATTCGTTTTCCGTTTTACCTACGCGGGTTGCGTTATAAAAACGCACGTTGTCACTGATATCGTACTCAGTACGTAAAGTGAATGTAGTCACTTCCGAGTTCTGAAAGTCTTCGTCTTGTGCATACACAGGAATATCTTCAAGCGGGTAGCCTGCATCCCTGTCGTAATAGCTACCTAAGTCAGGAATGTCTTCAGCGTTTAGGTAATAAATATCCCCGGTAAATGACAAGCGATCGGTAGGTTGATTGACATAAGAAAGCTGAACCCCTTCACGGTCACGCTCAATACCTTCACGACCTGGCTTATCTTCTGATGAATACAGGCCGTTTAAGCGCACCGCGCTGGTTTCTGTGAGGGTTTTGTTCAAATCCACGGTTACACGCTTATGCTCGTCTGTACCTACAGCGGCATCAACACGGCCAAAGTTGTAAGCGGTAGACGCTTTTTTGGTGATAGAGTTAACCGCACCACCTGAAGAGCCACGACCGGCAAAGGTTGAGCTAGGACCTTTGGTAATTTCAACGCGTTCGGTTGCGAAGCTTTCACGGGTTGTCATACCTGGGTCGCGAAGACCATCAACGAATACATCACTGCGCGCTTCGTGGCCACGAATAATATAGCGGTCACCAAAAGCATTACCATTCTCGCCCGTACCTAAAGTCACACCAGCTTGCGCCTGTAGAATGTCTTTAAGATCTGTTCTACCACTTTCTTGGATTTGGTCTTGGGTAAGAACGCTAATGGTTTGTGGTGTGTCAACAAGATCTGCTAGGCGACGAGGATCGCCAGATTTATTGTAGCGGTAGATAGATTGCTGTACGCCGTGAATTTTAATCAGTTCTATTGCTTCATCAGATACGGCTTCACATTCAGCAGACGTTGCATCGCTACACGTTTCTATTTCTTCCTGTGCCATTACCGCGCCACTACCAAATGCCAAAGCTGCGGCAATGGTCTGGGCGCCCATAGTTAATTTAGTGTTTTTCATCCTGTTTCCCTTGAGTGTGTGTAAGGAGGACGAAGTCTATTTAATAAAAATAGATATGTAAACATAAATGATAAACATTCTCATTTGATTTGTTTTTAAAGTGTTTTAAGAATTGCTTAATGCTTAATGCTTTATGTTGGGAGATATGGGAAATGTAACCAGCACAACCACACCAGATGCATCTTCTCTATCGTTTAGCGATATTCGCCCTTTGTGGAACTGGGCGATAATATTGGCAATGTATAGCCCTAGACCTAAATGTGGAGATTGTGCAGTGTTTTGCACGTCGTTTTCTTTTCTTACCGACACCATTGACTGGGTAAGCTGGCTCTTCATCCCTTTAGGAAGCAACGGCCCTGGATTACTTACGGACAATGCTACTGATTTGTCATGCTTTTCCAGCTTAATGGTTATTTCATCATTGTCTTTGCTAAAGTCGACGGCGTTTGACACAATTTTATCAAACAGTTGGGCAACGAGTTCAGGAGCGCCATCAATCAGTAAACTATTGTCCGTTGATATGAATGTCCACTTTCTTAGCGCGTAAGTGTGCTGATAGCCCTCGACACATCCTTCAATGACTTTCACTAGATTGAAGGTGACTAAGTCTTCTTGTTCAATTGCCTGCTCTAATCGCGTGGCTTCGCTCATACTGTTTAATATTGTGCTTAGGCGGTTCACCCCTGATTGCGCCCTTTCAACAAAAACGGCTTGTTGGTCGGCGTCATTGACCTGAGTCAGCATATCCAGCGACGACTTTACCACGGCAATAGGTGTTCTAAGCTCGTGAGACAAGCGGGACGCCATGTTTTCTAAATAGGAGTTGTATTGCTGCAACCGTGAAAGTACATCAGCAAATGAGCGGGATAAGTCACCAATTTCATCACGCTGATTGGATACCGGCAGGGTTCCAATGATTTTGCCATTATCATCTATCACGGCTTCGGTGTTATCGCGAAGAGAGCGAATGCGGTTTGAAATTCGCGTAGCGAACAGCAGTAACCCTAATGTACCTATGGTCATCACTGCTAAAATCACGTGAAAGAGTTGTTCTAACGCCCGGTTCCGCAACGTACGAATACCGTTAGTGGTTTGCTCTACAATAACCGCACCCATTACATTGCCTTCAATAAAAATAGGGTAGGCAGCGGAAAGTACTATGGCTTTGTTATCGGGTGACAAACGCCATAGTGAATCGGGTTGGCCATTTAGCGCAGTGCCTAAATCCTGCCCTACCAATGCATAAGCATCGTCTAGCTCGTCAATAAAGTCGGCAGGTGGCCGCGTAAGAATCTGATAATAAAGTGGAAGTAACCACTCACTTTCTATCCAATGCCAAACTGCATTTGTAGAGGTTTCTTTTTCATCTACTTCAATGCCCGTGGCCGATTGAATATCACCGGCCCGAGCAAGTACTCGTTTGTGTTTATCTACGACCCACACCCGTGAATCGGCATATTTTAAACCTGCTAGAATGCGCTCAATTTCAGGGGACGGCGTGATGACAGTACCTAATTCAGCGAGCTCTTTGGTATTCGCCGTGCCTAACGCGTACTGCTTCAATCGACTTTCATTGTTGTCTACATCGACAAGTGTAAATGCCAAGCCGCCTGTGGTCATAGATAGCGGAAAGCGCAGTTCAATGTTGTAGCCTGTGGCTGTCTCTTGCCAGCGACCTTGAATAGAGAGCGCGTTCTCTATTGCCCGTGTGGTCTTTGTGTTATCTGCGAGCCTGTACGCATTTACCCAGCCACTTTCATAAGGAGCAACGACATACCTTGCTAATTCTCCTTGTGGGGTTTCCATACCCACAAGCAGGTGGTCGCCTGTTTCGACGCTTAAACTGTTGGGTTGCCGCCAGAGCAGTACGTCATCACTGACTTCAAACATGGCATAAAGAAACTGACCGTAGCGCCCCACCATATGTTTAAACGACAAGCTGGTGGGTTCACCCGCATAGCCATTGTAGTACTCAATAACTTCGCCACTGCCATACTCACTCATTAACTCACTGACTTGTTGCCAGTCATTGAGTTCACCATCCAGTCGAATGGGGGACGGGATAGGTGGCGCGTAAAGATCTGTGCCAGGGCGCACGTCTTGAAGATACGCCGATTGGCTATCAAATAAAGCGGGACGCTCGTGTAGTGCAGTGGCAACAGCTCGCGCCGTACCAATCATGGTTTGTTCTTGACCGTTTCGCAGATACTGCTCAAGCTCCCACACATAGTTATAACCTAAGTAGGGTATGGTGAATAAGAACAGCGACAGCACCATAAGCTGAAGGCGTATTGAAAAGCGAAATCCCATGTTTTTAGTCGGTTGCCCTTATCTTTTAATAAGACGAAACGCGGTCTTAGTCGAAAGCCCGCTACAGCTGCCAGCGATACCCCATGCCGTACACGGTGTCGATATGATCGAAGTTTGGATCAAGCTGCACAAACTTTTTACGCATACGTTTGATATGCGAAGTAATAGTGGTATCATCTACCACCATTCTGGACTCATCCATTAGCTGTTGGCGGCTTTTCACATGGCCAGGGCGCTTAATAAGCGCATGCAGCATCCAAAACTCTGTCACCGTCAACAAAACGGGCTGGTTTTGCCAGCTTACCGTCATTCTCGACACGTCTACTTTTAAGTCGCCCACTTTTAGTTCATCTTTTTGCTCTGTTGGGGCAGCAAGTAAATCCGTACGCCTGAACAAGGCTGCAATGCGTGCTAGCAGGTGAGCCATGCTGATATCTTTAGTCAGGTAATCGTCCGCGCCCATTCTAAGGCCGCTGATAGTATCTACGTCGTTATCTCGTGCAGTAAAAAAGATGATAGGTAGGGTTTGCGATAGGCCTCGCAGTTGCTGGCACAGCATAAAGCCACCTTCTATTTCGTCTTTCAAACCAATATCGATAATGGCTAAGTCGGGTAAGGTGTGGTTGAACGCTTCAGCAGCTGACGGTCTGTCCTCATAGGCATTTACGCTATAACCCTGGGCTTTCAGCGCCATAATGTAGTTTTCGCGAATGGCCGCGTCATCTTCCACTAATGCAATTGTCTTTGGCATACATTAACCCGCAAATATAATTCTGATAGAGCGCACACTATACCTATGAATGACAGCTGTTGCCTAAGTTCGGCATAAAATCCTCAAGCCTGCCTCATTTACGCCATATTTGAGGGGCTTATCGTGAACTTTATCTTTGGCGGCAGCCCCACACAACGTCTCGAAGCGCGGATTAATGAAACGCTTGGCGTGCAGCTTCACGTGCTAAATCTATAGGAAAGCTAAATCACCACCACATTTCCACAATTACGCGCTTTTTTTGCCATGAATAACGAGTTTAATAGTATTTGTCCGTCGAGTTTAGTGCACTGCTTTTTTTAAGTGCCAAGCAAGATAGACGGATTGCACTGTAGAAGCCTCTTCAAAGACTAGGAGAGGGGAAACAGTGCCGTGGAAGCGGTAAGGCTGAACTTCTACGTAAAAGTCTTAATTATCTATTCAGACTGGTATTAAGCTACCCTTTGCGCTGCGTACTACCCCAACGGTACGCGGCGCTTTTTTATTGGGGTTGAAAAAAGGCGTTTTCGCTCTCATTTAGAAGACGAAAGCTTAAACTGTTTAAAGCAACCACTAAACGCGAGTGTATTCATTTAATAGCATGAACTAGGTTACACTTCGTTGGTTGTAAGTTTTTAGCGACAGATAACTGCATCTCACTTAAGTTAATTAGGGCGTGCTGACCTTTGGTTTGCATCAAAGGTCAATACGTCTTAGTGATCACACTCTCACTACGGGCAAATCATGAAAGCGTTGGACATTAAAGGGTTAACCAAAACCTACAAAGGTGGCGTACAGGCACTAAAAGGCGTCGACCTTACAGTACAAGAAGGAGATTTCTTCGCATTACTTGGCCCAAATGGGGCGGGTAAATCTACCACTATTGGTATTATCAGTTCACTTGTAAACCAAACCAATGGCAATGTGTCGGTGTTTGGTTATGACCTCACAACGCAAAAAGAGCAGGCTAAAGCCTGCATTGGACTGGTGCCACAAGAGTTCAACTTCAACCAGTTTGAAACTGTACTGCAAATTGTATTGAATCAGGCAGGTTACTACGGTGTGCCGCGCAGTATTGCGAAAGAGCGTGCTAAAAAATACCTTGCTCAGCTCGACCTGTGGGAAAAACGCGATGCCCGCGCGCGTGAGCTATCGGGTGGTATGAAGCGAAGACTGATGATTGCTCGAGCACTCATGCATGAGCCGAAATTGCTTATTTTAGATGAGCCAACCGCGGGCGTAGATATTGAAATTCGTCGCTCTATGTGGGGTTTCTTAGAAGAGATTAACCGTCAGGGGATTACCATCATCCTCACTACTCACTATCTTGAAGAAGCAGAAATGCTGTGCCGCAATATCGCCATTATTAACAAGGGCACCATTGTCGAGAACACCAGCATGAAAGCTTTATTGTCTAAACTAAGCCTAGAAACCTTTGTGTTGGATATCAAAATTCCAGATGGTGTGTCGAATACGGACAACCTACTAACGGGCTTTGAACACCGTTTGATTGACGACCATACCCTTGAAGTTGATGTTGAGAAAACGGAAGGATTGAACCCGGTTTTCACCCAGCTAAGTGAAAAGGGTATTCAAGTGATGAGCATGCGCAATAAATCAAATCGCCTTGAAGAGCTATTTGTGCGTTTAGTTGAATCAGCGAAGCAAGCTGGCTAAACCCACAATAGGTAAAGGTGAAAAACATGAAAACTGAAAGTACACAAATGAACACAGAAGAAAACGTGGGTTGGTTTAAGCAAAACTATGTGGCGCTAACCACTATTTGGATAAAAGAATGTACGCGCTTTTTGCGCATATGGGTACAAACCCTTGTGCCGCCAGCTATTACAATGAGTTTGTACTTCGTGATATTCGGTAGCCTTATTGGTAACCGAATTGGTGAGATGGGCGGCTTTACTTATATGGAGTTCATTGTGCCTGGCCTTATTATGATGTCGGTGATCACAAACTCCTACGCCAACGTGTCCTCTTCATTTTTTAGTGCTAAGTTTCAGCGCAACATTGAAGAGCTGTTGGTGTCACCAGTACCCACCTCGGTCATCATTCTTGGGTATGTGGGCGGCGGCGTGGCCCGCGCCATACTTATAGGTATTATCGTTACATTGGTGTCACTGTTTTTCGTTGATGTGCAAATACACAACTTGGGTATTATTGCGCTCACTTTGCTGCTTACCTCTACCTTGTTCGCAACGGCAGGTTTAATTAATGCAGTATTTGCGAAGACCTTTGATGATATTAGCGTGGTTCCCACGTTCGTACTAACGCCTTTAACCTACTTGGGTGGCGTATTCTATTCGTTGTCGCTTTTACCTGAATTCTGGCAGTGGGTGAGTAAGGCGAACCCTGTTGTGTATATGGTCAACGGGTTTCGTTATGGGTTCTTAGGGGTCTCTGACGTAAATGTAACCTTGTCGCTTGTCTTGTTAGTGGGCTTTAATGCACTGCTATTTGGTGTGGCGTACTACCTACTTAAAACGGGTAAAGGTATTCGTAGCTAATGGCCAGCGGTAATTCTAGAGAAATCACAACATCGCAGGTAGGTATTCACGATAAGTTAGACGACTTAGTGAAAAAGTACCAAGCGAGTGAAAATAAGCGACCTATTAGCGACCATACACAAGCCGCGTTTGATGATGTCAGCGCGTGGCTTGATGGCTTTAGCGGCGAGATCATTTTAGATTCTTGCTGCGGCGTTGGCGAAAGCACGGCGAATATTGCAAGAGCTAACCCCAATGCGCGTGTTATCGGTATTGATAAGTCGGCGCTGCGGGTGGATAAACACGAGCATTACAGCGCACAGCAAGACAACTATCGGGTTATTCGTGCGGATGTGAACGACTTTTGGCGTTTAGTAAAGCAGTCTAGTTGGAACGTGACTCAGCACTTTTTGCTGTATCCCAACCCCTATCCAAAAAAGACGCAGGTTCAAAAGCGCTGGCATGGAAGTGCAGCTATGGTCGATTTAATGGCAATTACTCCTAATATTGAGGTGCGCAGCAATTGGCTTATCTATCTGATGGAGTTTGCGCAAGCGGCTAAGCATTACGGCATGGTGTCTGATTTATCTGAAGTCACCGGCGAGAACCATATGACGCCGTTTGAGCGAAAGTACCGAGGTAGCGGTCAATCGTGCTGGCAGCTAAACTGCCGTAGTGAAGAAAGCTGAGCTTTCTATAGCAGCATGGACTGCGGGAAATTGATAATAGCGGGGCGAAATGAACATCTCGCCCCGTGTGCTTTAGTTCTGGCGTAGAGGCCCGTTAATGGCGCGCAGTGGCACGACGCACGTTTGCCATAGGCGGGCTAAACACATACCCCTGTGCATAACGAATGGGCAGGCGTTTTACGCGTTCTAGATGCACCTCATCTTCTACGTGCTCGGCAATAGTGCTTACTCCATGGCGTTCACATAGCGACAGCAGATAGTCTACATATTCCCTCACTGCCTCTTGTTCGTCATAGTGTTTAATTAGCCCGCCAGCGAGCTTAATCCCTCGAACCGGCAAGTTCATTAGCGCACGTATATTGCCCGGACACGACCCAACGTTGTCGATGAAAACGCCCAGTCCCACATGCATACTTTTTTCGATAAACGCAGTGAGGTTTTTCGGATTGGATAGGGCAGTAGAAGCGCTCACTTCAATGCTTACGCGCTCGGGCGTGGGATAGCTAGCTAAATGGGTGATAAGGGTATTGGTAAGTTCTTGGTTTTGGAGATCATTGGCAGTTATATTGATGTTCCAAGGTATATTGACGTCGTGAAAATAGCTAGCACATTGCACAAACATACTCGCCGCAAGCGTGTTTACATGTTGCTCTCGTTCAATAAGATAAAGAAACTCGCTGGGAAGAAACGTTTTATCGCCTCGGGTAATGAGACGTGCCAGGCACTCATACCGCCACACACCGTGGCTGTTTAAATCAACAATGGGCTGAAAGTAAGGAACAATATCTTCTATGGAGAAATCCTCGGATATTTCGCGTATAGGCATAAACCGACCTCCTTGCATTTGTGTATCTATTAATGACCGACACGCTTTTTACACCTACTCTTAACGGGTATTGAAGGTCACACATTGATACTATTCATAAATTAAATATAGCTGAGAGTGCAAAGTTTTGCGGTACTAATTTGAAAGAAGTCTGGCGTTAGGCTTAGCCTTGCGAAGTTGAGCCAATTGGGTTCGTGCACAAACTCATAAATTAAAAAAATTGACTAACTAGTCTGAATGTTTCACATATGACAACGAATTGGCGGTGTCTGCCCCTTGGCGAGCATTGCAATCTGATGTAAAGTGCGACACCCTGAAAGTATTGTGATAAGTTTTCAGGTTTGGCAACGAATGGACCGCGTCAACGCGCATTAGCCCTACCGATGTACCGTTAAGGGATATATTGGTTAAGTAGCTGCACCAGTCGCAAAATAATTGTGTCGCAAGCTAGTTGGCTAAAAGGAAAAGTAAGTGTCAGGCCGGTGTCCTACAAAACCGCCTGTTGATTTCGCCCAATGAATGTAAGCGAAATGTGTGATTGTTTTAAGTATGAGGTGTGTTGAGTGGGTGAAGCGCAAGTTAGTTTAGAGCACCTGTTTAGGGTCTTTACCAAACCTGAACACAAAGACTCAAAGCTGGCTCAAATAGAGCAGCATTTATCTGACAATATCTTAGATTTTTTGTCGCAGCACGTAGTGACAAAGAAGACGTCGTTAGAAGAAATTGAAAAAGACTTTTCAGACTCTAAGGTGCCTGAATCACCTGAGTTCGTGTCTACTCATGCTGAAAGCTTGCTAGACAAGCTCGTTGCGCATTCTGTTAATACTTATTCCCCTACCTTTATCGGTCACATGACCTCAGCGCTGCCTTATTTTCATCTGCCGCTTTCTAAGTTAATGGTAGGGCTTAATCAGAACCTGGTTAAGATAGAAACTTCTAAAGCCTTTACGCCGCTTGAACGTCAAGTACTGGGTATGATGCACAACCTTGTGTACGACCAGCCTCAGGACTTTTATGATGAGCACTTACACAGTGCCGCGCATTCTTTAGGCGCTTTTTGCTCTGGCGGAACCATTGCCAACATCACTGCCTTATGGGTGGCTCGCAACAAATTACTTGGCCCCCAAAAAGGGTTTTCAGGTGTGGCTAAAGCAGGTCTTGCCGCAGCCTATCGCCACTACGATATTAATAATTTAGGCGTGATGTGCAGCAAGCGCGGCCATTATTCGCTCTCAAAGGCTGTGGATGTACTGGGATTAGGACGCGAGCAGTTGTTAACTGTGCCCGCGCCGAAACAAACCCTCGACCCAGCGAAAGCCCTTCGCATCGGTAAGCGTTATCAAGAGGAAGGCAATAAGCTTCTGGCGATTGTAGGGGTAGGCGGAACTACTGAAACGGGGCACGTAGACCCGCTAGACGAACTTGCTGACGTAGCCACAGAGTTAGGTTGCTGGTTCCATGTCGACGCAGCCTGGGGCGGCGCTACGCTATTCTCAGCGCGCTACCGCGACAGACTAAAGGGTATTGAACGCGCTGACTCAGTGACTATTGATGCACATAAGCAAATGTACGTGCCTATGGGCGCGGGAATGGCGCTTTTCAAAGACCCACAAAATGCCAATGCGGTAAGACATCACGCGCAATATATTTTGCGTGCAGGCTCTAAAGACTTAGGTGCTACCACGCTGGAAGGCTCCCGAAACGGTATGGCCATGATGGTGTACTCGGCGCTGCATATATTCGGTCGCAAAGGGTACGAGCTACTTATTGATCGCAGCATTGATAAAGCCAAAGACTTTGCGCAGATGATTGATAAAGCCCAAGACTTTGAATTGACGACCACACCTATTCTATCACTGTTGACCTATCGCGTTTGTCCCGCTGAAGTGCAGGAAAAGCTGAAGCATGTGAATGCTAAAACCCGCAACGCTATTAATGAGAAGGTTGACGCCCTTGTTGTTGCGGTACAAAAGCAGCAGCGTGAAGCAGGTAAGTCTTTTGTGTCTCGTACTCGCCTGGAAGCGCCTGATTACCCTTCCCAGTGTATTACCGTGTTTCGCGTAGTGTTAGCGAATCCGCTTACTAGCCATAACGACTTGGCCGCAATTTTGGCTGAGCAACACTTAATTGCGAAAGAGACACAGGCTTGGAAAGAGCTAATGGATTTCGTTCGCGAAACAGAAACCGTTGCGTCTTAACCGCCGACTTTAGCAGCAACACACAAAAAACGCCCGATACAGGCTCTGTTTAGGAGTCATGCATCGGGCGTTTTCTTTTGTAGTTCGAGATTATCCGCGAGGATTGGTATTACGCTTAATCTCGCGTAATTTGCATATTATCAATTAAGCGTGTCTTGCCCATAAACATAGCAACAAGCAGAACTAATTCTTTGTCGCTATCGCTAGCAGGTTCAAAGGTGGCGGCGTTAACTACCTGACAGTAGTCTTTCTTAAAGCCTTTTGCTTCAAGGTTACTGACCATGGCATTTTCAAGCTGAGCAAAGTTGGTGTTACCACTTTCTATGCCCGCTTTTAAGCGCTGCATTTCTGCAAAAATAGCACTCGCCGTCGCTTTTTCAGTGTCCGTCAGGTAGCCATTTCTAGAGCTCATTGCCAAGCCTGACGTTTCGCGCTCAGTAGGCACCCCGTGAACCTTCACTGCCATTGATAAATCGCGAGCTAACGCGCGAATAACTTGTAGCTGCTGGAAGTCTTTTTCACCAAAAAACGCATCGTCGGGCTGTACCATGTTGAAAAGCTTGGTCACCACGGTAGCTACGCCGCGAAAATGGCCAGGGCGACTGGCGCCACAGTGCGAGTCTGAAATACCGGGCACTTCAACGAACGTCTGCGCATCCAGACCTGCCGGATACATTTCCGCTACGCTAGGTAAAAACACCGCGTCTGCACCCACAGAAATAAGCTTAGCTTTATCTTCTTCGATAGTGCGTGGATACGCGTCTAAATCTTCGTTCGCACCAAATTGCATGGGGTTAACAAAAATGCTAACCACCACTTTGTCGTTGTGCGCTTTCGCTTTTTTAACTAGTTTGAGATGACCATCGTGCAGGTTGCCCATAGTGGGTACAAAACCTACGGTTTCACCATTACGTCGCCATGCGTTCACCGTGCTGCGTAATGCTGAAATACTATCAACCACCTTCATAATTTACCTCGTTACTCGAAGCTGTGTTCAGCCGATGGGAACGCACCGCTTTGCACATCTTCAATATATTTTGATACGGCTTTGCGCATATCGCCGGTTTCTACAAGGTAGTTCTTTGAGAACTTCGGCATATAGTTTGCGCTGATGCCAAACATGTCGTGCATCACCAGAATTTGACCGTCGGTATCTTTGCCTGCGCCTATACCGATTACCGGTATGGTTAGGGCTTCGCTAACCGCTTTGCCTAGCGATGAAGGCACGCACTCAAGCACTAATAACTGAATACCGGCTTCTTCCAACGCTTTCGCTTCGCTAAGCAGTTTTTCAGCCTGGCTCGCTTCGCGGCCTTGTACTTTAAAACCACCGAATACGTGCACTGACTGAGGCGTTAAGCCTAAATGGCCACACACAGGGACGCCGCGCAGGTTTAAGCCTTTGATGGTGTCGCACAACCAGCTTCCACCTTCCATCTTAACCATACTTGCACCTGCAGCCATAAGCTTTGCTGCATTGGCGTAGGTTTGCTCAGGAGTGGCGTAAGACATAAACGGCATATCGGCTAATACGAAGGCGCGTTCAGTGCCGCGACGCACACTTTTCGTGTGGTAGGCAATGTCATCGATGGTTACCGGTAGGGTGTCGTCTTCACCTTGAAGGACCATGCCTAAAGAGTCGCCAATAAGAAGGGCGTCAACGCCTTGTTCGTCGAACATTTTGGCGAAGCTGGCGTCGTAAGCGGTTAAAGAGGTGATCTTTTCCCCGGCCTGCTTTTTCTTAAGCAAGCCCGATACAGTTACTTTCTTCATGACATGTCTCAGATTGATATTGTTGGTATCGTGTGGCGAACTATACGGATTTTGCCGCTAATTGGAAGAGCGCAGGCGACGAAGTCCATCCAGCGAGCAGTTAGCGACCCATGCCGAGATGGGTTTGCCATCGTGCATAACCATATTGGGCGCAATTTCAAACAGCGGCACCATAACGAACTCGCGCTCTGCCATGCCGTAATGGGGAATGATTAAGTCTGCGGTGTCGATAGTTTCGCTGCCGTACAACAAAATATCCAAATCCAACGTGCGTGGTCCCCAGCGCTCACCTTTGCGCTCACGGCCTTCTTCTAGCTCAATGCGTTGCAGCTGCTTCAATAAGCCGTGCGGCTTTAACGAGGTCTCAATTAAGCACACCGCGTTAATATAGTCAGGTTGGTCTTGCGGCCCCATCGGTTTACTGGAATAAAGTGAAGAGGTTTTAAGTACGCGGGTGTCTTCTATTTGACCTATCGCATCAAACGCGCGCTGGGCTTTTCCTTGGCTATCGCCGAGGTTGCTACCTACACCAATGTAAACGTGCTCTTTATGCATCAGGACCTCGCTTCGCTGGTTTACGCTTGCGCTTACGCGGGGCACCTTTTGCGCCGCCCTCGCTTTTGCGAAGGGCGTTAAGCATGCCTTTCTGCTTACCGTTGTCAGCGTGCTGGAAGTGCGTCCACCACTGAGCTAGCTCTAATAGATCGCCACCTTCAATTTGGCCGCGGGCAAGTAAAAAGTCATAGCCCGCTCTAAATTTAGGGTGCGTGAGCAATTGGAAAGCGCGACGGCCAAAGCGCTTAGGTAGACGTTGCTGTAAAATCCAGATGTCCCGAACCACGGTAGAGAAGCGTTTAGGGATCATAATACGTTGTGTTTGACGTGAGATAACCTCGCCTGATGCAATATTAAATGCGTCATGAGCATTTAAGCCAGACTCGCTTTGTAAGCGTTGTGACTCTTCCTCAACCGGATACCACAGTAGTGCGGCGTAAAGGAACGCTGGCGTAACTCGCTGATCGTTATTAATACGCTCATCGGTATTAGCAAGTACGCGACGTACAAACTGCATTTCACGGCTGCTTTCATCTTTCAAAAACGGCGTTAGCTGAGGGAACAAAGGCTCGATTAAGCCGTATTCGTGCAGCATTAAGAAGGTTTCTTCTCCCTTACCCGATAAAAACAGTTTAAGGGTTTCTTCAAACAAGCGCGCAGGTGGAATGTTCTGTAAAAGGTTGGCTAGAGACTTAATCGGTGCAGCGGTTTTCGCTTCAATACGCATACCAAGCTTAACCGCAAAGCGCACGGCACGCAGCATGCGTACCGGATCTTCACGGTAGCGTGTTTCTGGGTCGCCAATTAACTCAACTTCTCGTTTTTCTATAGCGGCTAGGCCATTAGCGAAGTCTTTTACCGTAAAGTCGGCCACACTGTAATACATGGCGTTAAAGGTAAAGTCACGGCGCTCAGCATCTTCTTCAATGGTGCCAAATACATTGTCGCGAACTAATTGCCCGTGAGCGTCACGCTTTGCAATAGCTTTGCCTTTAGGAAGGTTTTCGTCTTCGTCTGACTCTTGGTGATGGCCGCGGAACGTAGCAACTTCAATGATTTCTCGACCAAAAACAATGTGGGCCAAGCGAAAGCGCCTACCTATAAGGCGACAGTTTCTGAACAAGCCTTTAATTTGTTCGGGTGTGGCATTCGTCACCACGTCGAAATCTTTTGGTTCGTGACCCATCAAAATGTCGCGTACACAGCCCCCTACCAAATAGGATTCGAAGCCAGCTCCATTAAGGCGATACATTACTTTCAATGCATTTGCGCTTATATCTTCGCGAGATATACCGTGCTCTCCACGGGTCATAGTCCTTGGCTTCAAAGCGTTAGGAGACGAACTCTCTTTTGAAAAAGCGCGCTTAACAGATTTAAAAACACGATGAATGATGATGGTATCTCCGCAGACTATAAAGGTTCGCTATAATAAGTGGATTCATGCTGTGGAACAATAATTTCGGGTGTTTTCACTACTTTTTTCCTATCCCACATTGAAATAGCCGTCTTAATCGCTGAATCAATATCACCAAATTCCGACGCATTTGGGAATGAAAAACCCAAAAAGTGCATCACACGCACGAAATTATCTAAGGCTGTTTCGTTTTTAACCGGCGCTGCGCGGTTTTGTTTACTTAGTTTTCTGCCTGGTGCCACGGCAGCTACCGGGACGTGACCGTATTCGGGAGCAGAGTAGCCCAGCGTGTGGTACACGGCGCGCTGCAAAGGCGTGACATCAATTAAATCACACCCTCTAATGACATGGTTAACTTGTTGAAATACGTCATCTAAAATCACGACAAGGTTATACGAAAATAAGCCATCTCGTCGTTTCAGCACTACGTCTTCCGCTATTAAATCAGTGCTTGAATTAGAAGGCATAACTTTGCCCATAAGCACGTCATCAAAGGCTTCAAGTTGCGTATCTACTTTTAAACGAACTGCACAGTCCTGTGTGGTGGAGTGTACTGGCTCAGTTCGACAGTGGCCGTTATAAACACCGCCCATAGCTTTAATTTGCTTACGTGTGCAGGTACAAAAATAGGCTTTTTCTTGTGTAAGTAAGTCATCGAGAACCGCTTGGTAGCGGGCATGTTGTTGGCTTTGATAGATGACGTCGCCGTCCCAATACAGGCCGTGTGCTTCTAGGGTAGTGAGTATGTCTTTATCGACACCTTTAATACAGCGAGGCTCGTCTATATCTTCCATGCGTAGCAGCCATTTTCCGCTATGACTTTTAGCATCTAGGTAGCTGGCAACAGCGGTAACTAACGAACCGAAGTGAAGTTGGCCGGATGGAGAGGGAGCAAAGCGCCCTACATAGTGGTTATGCATAATAAAGGCTTAACAAAAAGCCCCATCTTTTCGGGATGAGGCTTTCTATATCAACGTAATCGAGGCTAGTAACTTAACCTTGAAGTTGTTTTTCTTTAATTTCAGCCATGGTCTTACAGTCGATACATAAATCTGCTGTAGGACGCGCTTCTAAGCGACGAATACCAATTTCGATACCACACTGGTCACAGAAGCCGAAATCGTCTTCTTCAATTCGCTTAAGCGTTTTTTCAATTTTCTTTATTAGCTTACGCTCACGGTCACGTGTACGTAACTCAAGGCTAAACTCTTCTTCTTGAGCTGCACGGTCTACAGGATCAGGGAAGTTTGCTGCTTCATCCTTCATGTGTGTTACCGTACGGTCAACTTCTTCACGAAGTTGGTTGCGCCATGCTTTAAGCAATAGACGGAAGTGCTCCATTTGGGGCTCGCCCATGTACTCTTCGTCAGCTTTTGGCTCGTACGGCTGTAAACCTGCCAGCGCTAATAGTCCTAGGGATTTTGTTTCTTTTCCTGTTGGCATCTGCCACATCTCCTACACTACGACATCCATCTTGTCCTGATTGGACCGATATCTATATCAGACTCGACAACTTCAGGCAATCAATCGTGTCTATGTAATTATTATGCTGGTGTATTGCTTTCATAAATTAGCCAGGTGTTTTTCATTTAACCAGCTGGCTACCAGCAAACGCATTAGTGCGTTCTCCCACTAAAACAAGGCGCAAATATGAAGCCGAAATGAAAAAAATCAACCTATTTTTTATAAAATCAAAGGGAGTGTTTGATTTAATAGGATTTTTTGTTCGTCTATTATACAGCTTGCCGCTAAAACCGTTACACCAGCGTCAGCGGCAATCTTTACGCTTTCTGCATAAGTTGGATCAATATGCTCGGCCACTTGTACACTTTCGATGGCGGTGTGTTGTACGCAGAATAATAGATTGGTTTTTATGCCACTGTCAGATAAACGAGCAAGTTCTAAACAGTGCTTCGCGCCGCGTTGAGTGACTGCGTCGGGGAAGAACCCTTTGTTTTCATCTGCTAAGGTGACGGACTTAACTTCCATATACTCAGTAACACTCTGATGTTCGGCATTTTTTCGACTTAATGCAAAGTCGAACCGACTATTGGCGGTTGGCGGTGTTACTTCTGCTTTCCAATCCGTGATGTCTGAAAATTCGCTTAGCACCTTGTTATCTAGCGCTTCCGCCACCAGTTTATTAGCATTGTGCGTATTAATGCCGATGAAGTGGCCATCAAATGTTTGGGCTAGCTCCCATGTATACTTAAGTTTTCGATTAGGGTTGGTGGACTCACTTAAAAAGACAGTGTATCCAGGAACAGCACAGCCAGTCATAGCGCCAGTATTTGGACAATGTGCAGTTACAATAGTGCCGTCGTCTAACTCAACATCGGCAAGAAATCGCTTGTACCTTTTTATAAGGGTGCCGCGTAATAAGGAAGGTGAAAACTTCATGTGTCGCCTTTTTTAGAATGTAGGTGAAAACACGTTAGTGTGTTTCGCTAATTGATATGTGTGTTTTTGAACGAGCACGTATAGCGTATGCGCTTAGCGAACAAAGCGTATGCGGTGAGCGAACAACAAGCGCAGTCAACAAGGCGCCAAAGAGTAACAAACATTTATGCAAGCGCAAAAAGCGCTTTGCAATAATATAACGATGTAATAAGGAATAAAACGCGATGGCAGAGTTTACCGTTAGCCTTTCTAGAAACAGTGCTGAAGCAGTGTGGGGCGAGAGTGCTAAGCTTTCTTTCACTGAATCAGGTGCAGTTATTCACCTGCCCGACGACAAGCTTAACGAGCGTTTAATTCAGCAAGCGGCAAGAAAGCTAGATGGCTTAAGCTTGCCAGCAGTTACGCTAAGCGGCGATTGGCACAAAGAGCAGCAGTGGGCTTTTGCACTTAGCTTCACGCGTGCCCGCAAACCAGCAACAATAAAATGGGCCGAAACGGCTGACAAAGAAGCGCTAGAGCAAGAATATGCGGCGTTACTATTTACCCGTCAGCTGGTAAACGAAACACCTGAAGATTTAAGCCCTGAAACCTTAGCAACCCGAGCAGCACAGTGGCTTAAGTCACTGGGTGGTGACAAGGTTACTTACTCAATGACGGTAGGTGAAGATCTTAAAGAGCAGGGCTGGATTGGCATTTATAATGTGGGCCGCGGTAGTGAACGTCCGCCTGCAATGCTGGTACTTGATTACAACCCAACAGGTAATACGGGTGCGCCGGTTGATGCCGTGCTAGTTGGAAAAGGCATCACGTTCGACAGCGGTGGCTACAGCATTAAATCAAGCGAAGGCATGTTAGATATGAAATGTGACATGGGCGGCGCAGCGACGGTAACAGGGGCATTAGGGCTATCTATTACTCAAGGCAGTGAAAAGCGTATTCAGCTTATTTTGTGCTGTGCAGAAAACCTTATTAGCGGTCACGCTTATAAGTTGGGTGATGTGCTTACTTACAAAAATGGGGTAACCGTTGAAGTGGTTAACACCGATGCAGAGGGACGTTTGGTGTTAGCTGACGGCTTAATGGCAGCAACTGAGACGGGCGCGCCGTTAATTATTGATGCGGCAACGCTAACCGGTGCAGCAGTGGTTGCTTTGGGTTCTGATTATCACGGCGTATTCTCGTTAGATGACAATGCCCGCGAACAAATGCTCAAAGCAGCAAAAGCAGAAAACGAACGTTTTTGGCCACTCCCCCTTGAAGATTTCCACGCAGAGCGCTGTCCATCGGCGTTTGCTGATACCGCAAACAGCCGCCCGATGAAAGGTGGCGGTGGAGGCGGCGCATCAAACGCAGCGGGCTTCTTGTCTCGCTTTGTTAAGCCTGAAGGCTGGGTACATTTAGATTTAGCTGCGGCTTACCATGGCGGGGCAACATCAGAAATGCCGGTAGGGGCTACAGCTAAAGGCATTCGCTCAATCGCGAGAATGCTAAAAGACTTTAGTGCATAAAAAATCAGCTCTCGGCGGTGTGAATGGCCGTCGAACGCTGCTTGTTTTTGACTTCAACTTTTACGACATTCCCAACTCGCGTTTTATACAGTGTGATTGCGCAGCTTAAAAGCGAGTAGCGTTACTCGAACTCACATAGTTCTGCGCTAAGGATAAAAAGGCGTGATTTTGCAAAAAATCACGCCTTTCTTATGTAAATTAGATGCCGCCTAAGCGCTCGGCCAAGGTTTTATAGCGTTCAACATCGCCGCTATCGAAAAGTGGATTACCGTCGGTGTCTTTATCTTTCGAAACCAAAAGACTTTCGCGCTCAAGACGCTCTACGCGTACCTCTTGAACCCCTAAAAATGCAGCCACTTCTTTAACTGTCATCAAACTCATTGCAATTTTTCCTATTCTGATTGTTATAGTTATTGTTTTGTATTAACAAGGCCTCTGCTTTGGACAAAGCTGAACATCTTTTATCATTACATCAGAAGCGCTGTTCCTATGACATTACCTAAAAGGCGAACAAAATTCCAAGCAACTGGTTAAGATAGATTGTTGCGCCTGGTGTAACGTCTACAAGAAACATCGCGGATGTTGCTATTTCCTGCAACTACCTAATGCTGCTCTCTATTGTTTTAGTTAAGCTTATTTTTTCTTTTTTTCGAGTATTTTTAGCGATTCTTTTGTTATGTCATCTAGATATAGCGCCACTATAGCTGCGGTAACACGCCGCAATCGTAAATATTTAAAGTCACGCTAAGTGGGTAACTACCTATACGGACTGGTATAACCGCGATAAAGAATAGCCACAGAATGTTAAAAGGTGTTTTTAACTCTCATCGCTTGGTTTACCATTGCGCGCCAAAACCATCTTTCAGCATGCATCTTGAGTTATACTCTTGGGTTTATGCTTAAACTGAGTTCACGCTCTTCATTGGAGACAGAAAATAAATGGATACTTGGTCCGCTGCCGTTATGCTCTTTCTGATCATGGATCCTCTCGGTAACCTGCCGGTTTTCATGTCGGTGCTTAAATCGATTGAGCCGAAACGACGTCAGTTTATCCTTATCCGAGAGTTGTTATTTGCACTTGCTATCTTATTTTTATTCCTATTTAGTGGCCAGTCGGTACTCAACTTTTTAAATGTTGAGCAGGAAACTGTGAGTATTGCTGGGGGGATAATTTTATTTCTTATTGCGCTGAAGATGATTTTTCCATCTTCTGGTAATCCAAGTGGACTCGCGGTGGGGGAAGAACCTTTTTTAGTGCCTCTTGCTATTCCTATGATTGCTGGTCCTTCAACACTAGCAGCATTAATTCTGCTAGCTAATCAAGCGCCAGACAGGATGGTTGACTGGTCAATTGCGCTTGCTGCATCGTGGTCAATTAGCGCAGTGATCTTATTATTCTCAAATGTATTTCATAAAATTTTAGGAGAGCGTGGCCTAGTTGCGATGGAGCGATTAATGGGTATGATCCTAGTTATGATTGCTATCCAAATGTTGCTGGATGGCGTTACCCAATATTTCATGCATGCCACTGGAGCACTTTAAATGGCAAAGCAAAAACTTAATACCTTTGGGCGCGTTCGCGCCTTGGAAGGCTGGAAAGCCGTTGCATTCGGTGCTGCATTACTTGAGCGTATGCTACCCAACTACACGCTTTTTTGTGAGTTAACGGAAAGTGGTGATGCAAGCGCACTGCGCAACTGTTTAAACTTAGTGTGGGAAACGCTGAAGTCTCCTAAAAGTAAATTTAATATTGCTGTACAGCTAGAGAAAGTGGAAGTTGCTACGCCCGACACCAGCGAACACGACAATTACGGAGTTTATCCGGCCATTGATGCGGCGATTGGGTTAGCCGGGCTTCTTAACTTGATGGCGGGAGACGATCCACAAGGTGCGGTGGTGATCAGTAAATTGTCTCAAGGCAGTGTTGAAGCCTATTTACTAGAAAGTGAAGAGGCGGACGACGAGACCGTAAAAGAGCATCCGTTGATGGCGTTTGAAGTTGAGGTACAAAACGAACTGCTTGATTATGTTGAGCAAGCTAAGTACCCAGCGAAAGCGGCAGATGAGATGAAAGCCCTTGCCTTGGAAGCTGGTATCTCAAATATTGGTCTCGAACTTCAATAAATTAACGATGTGAGATTAGCCTAGCTAAAACTATTGCTAGGCTTCGTGCATGTACATGTGTAGTTCATGCGCCTTTTTCTCTAGCGCCTTTTGTTTTGCATGCCGAGTGTTTAGCCAAAACTCACAGCGAATTCAAGCTCAACTGCGCTACGTCAATCAGCTTACCTCAATTAACATATAGCGAAGCGCACTCGTTTGCTTGTCTTTAATAATCTGCCAATGGGCGGGAAGAGCGGGTGTTGTTAACGCACTTTCGTGCTCTAAATACACCACGCTACCGCTTTGAACAAGTTTGTTGTCCTCTAACGCTGCAAGCGTAGGCGCGACTAATGATTTTGCAAATGGCGGGTCGACAAAAACAATGTCGTAAGGTGTTGTGCTAATACCGCTTAAAATACCGAGTGCATCACCTTGATGGACAGCAGCCGATGCCTGGTCGTTTGCTTTTAGCAACGTAAGATTGCTGTTGAGTTGACTTGCCGCTTGTTTATCGAGTTCTATAAAATCGCAATGTGCGGCATAGCGAGACAATGCTTCTAAGCCCAAACCACCAGAACCCGCAAATACATCTAAGCAGCGTGCATCGTTGATAAAAGGCATCAACCAGTTAAATAAGGTTTCTTTATTTCTATCTGTGGTTGGCCGCAACCCTTCTGCATTAAGTACGGGTAACTTTCTACCACGCCATTGACCACCAATAATGCGTATTTGCCCAGGGCTATTTGCGCCCTTTATTTTCCCATTTTTTGGTGAAAGACGTTTTTTTGCAGAAGATGGTGCCCGAGTAGGGCGAGAAACTCGCTTCATAGTGGCTGACAATGGTATCATGCGTTCATACATTAGGCGGCAAGTGTAGCCGAAATTGCTAAGAATTTATAAGGATTTGTCCTAACGATGTCGAAACTTTTTGGCTGGTTCAGTAAGAACAAGAAAGCAGAGAAACAAAAAGCCCAAGCGGAAGAAGAAGCTCGCTTAAAGGCAGAAGCTGAAGCGCAGGCGAAAGCCCAAGCGGAAGAAGAGGCCCGCGTAAAGGCGGAGGCTGAAGCGCAGGCGAAGGCGCAAGCGGAAGAAGAAGCGCGCGCTAAGGCAGAAGCTGAAGCACAGGCAAAAGCTAAAGCGGAAGAAGAAGCCCGCCTAAAGGCAGAGGCTGAAGCACAGGCGAAAGCCCAAGCGGAAGAAGAAGCGCGCGCTAAGGCAGAGGCTGAAGCACAGGCAAAAGCGCAAGCGGAAGCAGAAGCTCGTGCTAAGGCAGAGGCTGAAGCACAGGCAAAAGCGCAAGCGGAAGAAGAAGCTCGCGCCAAGGCAGAGGCTGAAGCACAGGCAAAAGCGCAAGCGGAAGCAGAAGCGCGCGCCAAGGCAGAAGCTGAAGCGCAGGCGAAAGCCCAAGCGGAAGAAGAGGCCCGCGCAAAGGCAGAGGCTGAAGCACAGGCGAAGGCGCAAGCGGAAGCAGAAGCGCGCGCCAAGGCAGAAGCTGAAGCGCAGGCGAAAGCCCAAGCGGAAGAAGAGGCCCGCGCAAAGGCAGTGGCTGAAGCACAGGCGAAGGCGCAAGCGGAAGATGAAGCGCGCGCTAAGGCAGAAGCTGAAGCGCAGGCGAAAGCCAAAGCCGAAGAAAAGCCGAAAGAGAAAAAGTCGTTATTCGCACGTTTAAAAGAAAGCCTATCTCGTACAAAAGAGAACTTAGGTAGCGGCATAGTAAGCCTGTTTAAAGGCAAAACCATTGATGATGAGCTCTATGAAGACCTTGAAACGCAGCTGTTAGTCGCCGACGTGGGTATGGACACTACGCAAAAAATCATCGATCACCTAACCGATAGTGCTTCTCGAAAAGATTTAAAAGATGCCGAAGCCTTGCTGGAGATCATGAAGCAGCAAATGTCGGGAATGTTGTCTCAAGTGAATCAGCCTCTGTCAGAAGTGATGCAGGCCCATGATTCAAGTGAAGGTCCGTTCGTTATCTTAATGGTTGGCGTAAATGGCGTAGGTAAAACCACGACTATTGGTAAGCTAGCTAAGCAGTTCCAGCAAGAAGGTAAGAAAGTGATGCTTGCTGCGGGTGATACCTTTAGAGCGGCGGCGGTTGAACAGCTTCAAGTATGGGGCGAACGCAACGATATTCCTGTAATTGCACAGCACACCGGCGCTGACAGTGCGTCTGTACTTTACGATGCACTAGAAGCAGCGAAGTCGCGCGGCACAGATATCCTTATTGCCGACACGGCAGGGCGCTTGCAAAATAAGAACAACTTGATGGAAGAGCTTAAGAAAGTGGTTCGCGTAATGAAGAAAATTAATCCGAATGCGCCTCACGAAGTTATGCTTACATTGGATGCAGGTACAGGTCAAAACGCCATTAGCCAAGCCAAATTGTTTAATGAAGCCGTGGGCTTAACAGGCATCACACTAACCAAGTTAGACGGCACAGCGAAAGGCGGTGTTATATTCTCTATTGCTGATAAGTTCAAAATTCCTATAAGGTATATAGGTGTTGGCGAAAGCATTGATGATTTACGCCAGTTTGACGGACAAGAATTTATTGATGCGTTGTTTAGCGAAATGGACACACCTGAAAGCTAAAACCAGCAAAGCGGTAGGGAAAAATAATGATAAAGTTTGAGCAGGTAAGCAAAACCTATCCGGGCGGACAACGTGCGCTAAGCAAGGTGAATTTTCATATTGCGCCGGGTGAAATGGCCTTTTTAACAGGGCATTCTGGCGCAGGGAAAAGTACCCTGCTTAAACTTATCAGTATTATGGAGCGCCCAACCGTGGGGCGGGTTCTTATTAATGGACACGACCTTAACACTATTACCCGTCGAGATATTGCCTATATACGCCGCGATATCGGCATGATCTTCCAAAGTCACCAGCTGCTGATGGACAAGTCGGTTTTTGACAACGTGGCGTTACCGCTAGTTATTGAGGGTTACACCCACAAAGAAATCCGCAAGCGCGTAGAAGCTGCGCTTGAAATGGTAGGGCTAAGAGACAAAGCACGTTGCCTGCCTATTACGTTGTCTGGTGGTGAGCAGCAGCGAGTGGGGATCGCGCGAGCAGTAGTAAATAAACCCCCGTTACTGCTGGCAGACGAACCGACCGGTAACCTCGACCCCAAGCTTTCCATGGAAATCATTCGCTTGTTTGAAGACTTCAATCAAGCGGGCGTGTCAGTACTTATTGCAACCCATGATTTAGGGCTGATTGCTCGTATGCGGTATCGCACGCTGACGCTCAAAAATGGTCAAATGATCACCGATGGCCTTACTGATGATCTTGATGGCACAAGTTCAGCCAGCAGTGAAGGAGCCTGGTCATGAGTATGTTGTTTAAAGGGCGTGCAGAAGGGGCGTCTTCTGCCAAAGTGGGCTTTATCCAATCTATTGTGATGTTCTTTGTCAGCCATGTGCGCCAAGCGCTGGCAAGTCTTGGAGAGCTGTGGCGTCAGCCGCTGGCATCTTTAATGACTATTGGGGTACTAGGCCTGAGTATTACGCTACCTAGTACGCTTTATATCATGGTGAAAAATACTGAGAAAATTACAGCAGGCTGGGATCAGGCGTCAGAAATATCTCTGTTTTTAAAGCCAGATATCAACGCGGCAAGTTCGCAACAGCTGGTGGCACGATTAAATAGCTGGTCTGAAATAGACAGCGTTGTTTATATTCCAGCGGATGATGCGCTTAAAGAATTTCAGCACTTGTCAGGATTGGGCGATGCCATCGCCTATCTAGAGAAAAACCCACTGCCTGATGTAGTGCTAGTAACGCCAAACGAAAAACACGCGTCGCCGACGGCAGCCAAAGCACTGCTAGATAAACTGCGACAGCAGCGTGAAGTTGATATAGGTAAACTTGATATCGAATGGTTAGAGCGTTTATATGCCGTTATCGATATTGCAAGAGACTTGGTTACGCTAATAGGGTTGCTACTTTTCATCGCCGTTGTATTAATTATTGGTAACACCATTCGTTTGAATATTTTGAACAAGTACGACGAAATCGTAGTGATGAAGCTGGTTGGCGCAACCGATGCGTTTATCCATCGCCCGTTTTTATATACAGGGTTCTGGTATGGCCTATTGGGCGGACTAATGGCGTGGTTTGCCGTTATTATCATACTATGGTGGATGGATAGCAGCATCACTACGTTTGCCGCTATGTATCAGAAGGATTTCAACATTACCGGATTAACCGGTTCTGCATTGCTGACAATGCTGGGACTATCTGTGCTGCTTGGTTTACTGGGCTCACTTATCTCTGTGCAGCGTCACGTGAGAGAGATAGAGCCTCAATAAGTATCGCAAGCCCAAAGCTCGCATTACGCGTGCCAGCGGTTAAGCGATAGCACGCGGGTAGTGTGATGAAATAGCGCTGCGTACGCCGTTACCCCATATAATCGCTTGGTTATACAGCATATGCAGTTGCTTTTGGTCAATATCTAGCATCTTGGCTTGTTTTATCACGTTCATCCACAGTGCACTTTCGAATGCGCGGACAAGGGTCATATAGTTGTTCATTTCGAGGTTTTTACCTAATAATGCGTCGTTGACTTCATCAGACAGCGGCAGTTGTTTCACTATGTCAGTCATAGACTGGTCAAGCAATCCCTCAAGTAACGAGAATAGACCCACTAAAAATGATATTGGCGGGTTGTTTTTGATGCCTCTTCGCTCGGCAAGTAAGTCAAAGAACTTGGCGCGCACAAGCGACATATGAATGATTTCAAGAGGCTTCTCGTCGCCTAAGTTGGTTAAACTTAGCAACGCGATAAATTTCTTAATCTCAACTTCACCCATGTAATTGAGTGCGTGCTTAAGTGACGTGATCTTGTAGCGTTTATTGATTGTGGGGTTGTTTATGAATTTTAATAACAAGAAGCTCAGCGTAGCATCGCGTTCGATAATTTGGCTAATGCGCTCAATGTTAAAATTACTACTAGAACTTTCACCCATCAAATCTACAATATTCATTTTAGAGGCAGGAAGCTGCTTCAGTATTCGTACTTCAGGCTGAGAAAAGAAATAACCCTGGAAAAAGTCAAAGCCCAGGTCTACACAAGTAGTGAAGCTGTCTTGCGTATCAACCTGTTCGGCAACTAGCTGAACATTTGCATCGTGATAGCGAGGAATATGTTTTTCGATTGTTTCAAAGCGTGTTTTGGTGACGTCTACTTTTACGATATCGATAAGCGGGAATATATCGTGTTTTGAACCCACCATCATAGGGTCGTCAATAGCGAGCTTAAACCCAAGTTGTTTTATGTGCTGACAAGCTTCGAATAGACCGCTTATATTATCGGTTGGGTCAGCTAGTTCAACAACAATCGATTCAGGGTTAAGTGACGTTGGGAAACGAGAAATAATTGTGTCGGAAGAAAACGTAATAAACGATGTTTTCTCCCCGCTGATATCATCTAATCCTAATGGATGAAAATGTTCAGAAATATATTTCGCTTTTTCTTCACTGTGCTCTGGGTAGGCGCCAGACTTACCGTCTCGAAATAATAGTTCATAGGCAAATACACTTTTGCTTTTGTCTAAAATAGGCTGACGAGCTATGAACGCGAACATAATCTATTCCTAAGGCAACATGGTTGAACGACGTTTTTATTGGTATTTGATGGGCTTAGGTAATTGTAAGCCTAAACCCTAGTCTATGATAGGTAGGCGTTCCCTAACAAGAATTCAATGATAAATTTACCAAGATGCAGTGTGGATGCATTGGCTATTCATCTTTCAATGCCGAGCTATGAATGTGTTTTGCCCACTTAATAGCTTCGTTGTAATAGCTGTGCAATATGCTTTGCTTTATATCGTATTTATTAGCAAACTGTTGAATACCCGCCCATTTTGCTCGCTCAAAATATTGAACTAGCGTTAGACAATTACGCAAAATGCCCGGTGTGCCACAAAGCGCGTTCTTTACATCATCACTGATAGGCACTTTACTCACCAAATCGTCAATGCGCTGCTCCATCATTGCATCGAGCAGAGACAGTAGCCCAGTAAGAAAGCCTTTTAGCGGGTTATCTGAGTCTTTAAGTTGAGTAAATACCAATTCACAAAACTTTGCACGAACCAGCGCCATTTGCATGAGCTCACTAGGCTGACCATCGCTTAGGTTGGCAAGAGCGAGTAGAGAAATAAATTTCTTCACCTCTACTTCACCCATAAAGGTTAAAGCATGTTTTAGTGACGTTATCTTATGGCGCTTATTAACCATAGGGTTATTAATAAAGCGCAGCAGTAAATAGGTTAGCGAAGGGTCTCTTTCAATGATTCTGTTGACCTCATCGAAATTCAGTTTTGCTTGGCTACTTAAAGTGAGCAGTTCCATCATGGTTAAGCTGCTTGGGCCTAATTTCCTATGCCTTACAATTTCCGGTTTAGCAAGGAAGTAACCTTGGAAGTAGTCGAAGCCCATATTTTTGAATTTATTAAATTCATCATAGGTTTCAATTTTTTCAGCAACCAGCTTAATTTTATATGATTTAAATCGCTCAACTAAAGCAGGGATCTTATCGTGAGGAATTTCGGTAATATCAATTTTTACTACGCTGGTAAAAGGGATAAAAGCTTCCCATTTCCCTTTCATGTCATAGTCGTCTAGCGCTATTGGGTATCCAAGGCCGCGAATATGCTTACACGCTGCGACTAGAGCGTCATCTACATCAACCGTTTCAACAATCTCAATAACCACTTTGTCAGCATCTAGTGAAGTAGGAAAGCGGAACATCAGGGTATCACGATGAAAATTGATAAAAGCTTTTTTATCGCCAGTAATTTCCTCGATACCCAAGCTTAGGTGAGTAGATGTCAGTATTTTCGAGGTTGCTTCATCGGGAGGGATATTAGGGAAGCAGTTCTCCTCGCCAACGCGAAAAAGTAACTCGTAAGCGTAAACTTCTCGGCTTACATCAAATATGGGCTGTCTAGCGACGTAAGCAAACATGGAGTTCCTCTCTGCTTTACTTGCCTTACTCCTTTCCTTAAGAATTTCCCTTCCAGTCTTTAATTGTTCTTGTCTGGAAAATGCTATGCAGCGGTCGTAGTGCAAAATCGATTAATTCAATCTAATATTTTCAATTTCCAGAGAGAAAAGCAAGGTATAATATAATCATGTGTTCTTCGAGCCGTTAATAGCTGTTGAGGTTTCAAATTACGTTGAAATTGGGAAGGTACTAACCATCCATTATTGAATGGTAGCGAACAATCGATATTCGTTTAAATTCATATCAGTGAGATTAGCTTTCCCACTCAGGCATGTAATTAAAGTATAATACTTTCGTGGTTGAATGACTGATCGAAAGCTTGTAAAGGCTGTCAGTCTATAAAGATGTATAGCGGATTGGTAGGTGAAGCGCAAAGCACAAACATTCGATTTGGCTGGCCCAATACATCACCTAGCATACGTAAACGACGCTGAATTAGTAAAGTTGAACTTTTTTTCTTAATTTAGGTCTTGATATTATAGAAATAGTCACTATACCTACATATCGGTTAGACTTCATATCTTAATTAGGTCTCGCGCAGCTTCGGTTACTTTGCTAATATGAAGCGGCAATAAATGAGGTGAACAATGAGCAACAATTTGCAATCTATGGCCCTGTCAGTGCCACACAGCGGTAGCATTGAAGGCTACATCCAAGCTGTAAGCAGCATTGATATGCTTAGCGCTGAGGAAGAGCGCGAGTTGGCAGTGCGCCTTCGCGAAGACGAAGACTTACAAGCCGCTCGTAAGCTAGTAATGTCACACCTTCGTTTTGTAGTGCACATTGCAAAATCTTACTCAGGTTATGGCTTACCACAAGCCGACTTAATTCAAGAAGGTAACATTGGTCTGATGAAAGCCGTTAAGCGTTTCGACCCAACCGTGGGCGTGCGTTTGGTTTCTTTCGCGGTACATTGGATCAAAGCAGAAATTCATGAGTTTGTACTCAAAAACTGGCGAATAGTGAAAGTTGCGACAACCAAAGCGCAGCGCAAACTGTTCTTTAACCTTCGTAAGGCGAAAAAGCGTCTTGGTTGGTTCACGCACGACGAAGTACAAACTGTAGCGAACGAACTGGGCGTGAGTACAAAAGAAGTGCTTCAAATGGAAGCGCGTATGAGCTCTCAAGACCAAGCGTTCGACTTAACGGCTGACGAAGATGAAACGGGTAATTTCGCGCCAGTTCAGTATTTAGAAGATAAATCTTCAGACGTTGAAACTGACGTAATTAATAATGACTGGGATACCGCTGCTAGCAAGCGCTTATACTCAGCGATTAAAACGCTAGATGAGCGTAGCCAAGATATCATCGAAACCCGTTGGTTAGCAGACAACAAGATTACTTTGCAAGACCTAGCTGATAAATATCAGGTTTCTGCAGAGCGAGTTCGTCAAATTGAAAAGAACGCGATGAAAAAGCTTCAAGCAGCTATGGTCGCTTAGTGCACCCAGTATATAGCTTACAACTAGCTCAATTTTACTAAAAGCGCCTTAATGGCGCTTTTTTTATGATTGTTTTTTGCTTTTGGTGACGGCGTGTACGAAATAGTGATGCTTGGGCTTAATTCATCGACGAAACGGTCATGTGCTTATCAGAATACAGGACCATGCACATTTGAGGTGAGGCGTTAAACCATAACGCTACTCTTCTTCGTTTTTAGAAGGGGGAAGCACGTAGAATACACCTTCAAATTCTGCAACTGGAGTGTCGCCATCCAAAATTGCTACGCTTAATTCAAAACGCGCTTTGTTGTCGTTTTCTAGCGGTTTAAATTTACCAGACAAGGTCTCAATATTGCAGATTGCCCTCGGCTTCATCGTGATGGGCTTATGATAATGAATATCGCCATCGCCCAATACAATGTCACCGTCTAATCCACGCTCTTTTAGCTGAAGGTAAATCATGCCCCAGCCTGTTAATGTGGCTAAAGAGAAAATACTGCCCGCAAACATAGTGCCGTGAATATTAATATTCTTATTCAAAGAAGCACGTGTTTCTAGTGTGCGCCCTGTGTATTGGTAAAGCTTTATTCCCATATGCTCGGTGATGGGAATGGTCTCAGACCACGTTTCCTGTAGCGATTTGCACCATTTAGGGTGTAGCACTAAGGTGTTGCTATCAGTAAACTTCTTAACCATTTGCTGACGCTTGAGCATACCAAGCTCGTTGGGGGCTTCACGCTCAACTTCAAAGCCACATGCGCTAAAAAAGTCGATAGATATTTCGCGACTGTTAGTTACGGCGCGCTCGGCACCCAAGTCTTTGGCTACGTTTTCAAGTGCAGCCATAATCATTTGGCCTAAACCTTTACGCTGGTGCCCTGGATGCACGGCAATATGCCGAATTTGTGCTTCTTCCGCGGTGTTTAAATGCACACGGCCACAAGCTACAATTTCGCCATTTCTGTTAGTAATAATACGGTGCTCTGCGACTTGCTCATATTCGTCTTTTTCAGAGCCTGGAGGGAAATTCCATGGCTGGCGTAAGTGTTCCCACCGAAAATGAAAATAGGCTTCAAACTCGGCATCGCTTTTTGGCGTAACTACCTTGTACACAATAAACCAGCCTTCTTAAATGAATGAATAAGTATTTAAACGTAAGAACACATAAGGCACAAGCTTAATTATGTAAGCAAGTTTGGAATGCTGACTGAGCGTACGATTTCCCCCCGCTAAACACTAAATTGAAAGGTAACGGGGCCGTCATTGATTAGGCCAACTTGCATGTCGGCACCGAACTCACCTGTGGCTACTTTCATGCCTTTATTTTTAAGCGCTTGCACAAACTTTTCATAAATAGCTTGGCCATGTTCTGGCGATGCGCCGCGAGAAAATCCGGGGCGATTACCTTTTTGGGTATCTGCGACTAGAGTGAACTGGGAAACCACCAATATCTCTCCATCGACTTGTTCAATATTTAAATTCATTTTTCCATCTTTATCGCTAAACATACGATACCGACAGAGTTTATTCGCCAGTTTTTCTATTTCCGCTTCGCTGTCTTTTTTCTCAACACCCAAAAGTACAAGCATGCCTTGACCAATTTCGCCAATAATATTGCCGTCAACGGTGACATTGGCTTCTGATACTCGTTGGATAAGTCCTATCACTTAGATGACTCCTGAATAAAACGTGACATGTCGCGAGTGGCACGGCAAAGTGCGTAACCTATGCTGGGTTCAGATGTACTATGCCCAGCATCGGGTATAATTTGTAACTGACTCTGAGGCCATGCTTTGTGAAGGGTTTCAGCGGCTTCAGTTTTACAAATCATATCGTAGCGACCATGGATGATAGTCCCCGGAATATGGCTTATTTTTCCAATGTTATCAAGAATATAGTTTTCATCTAAAAAGCATTGGTTAGATAGGAAATGGCACTCTAGAGTTGCAAGGCAAGTGACCAGTTGCATAGGGTAATTAGCTGTAGAGTCTCCCACGCCTGGCGGTAAACTAACACGCGATAACCGCTCTTCCCACTGGTACCAGCGCTTTAACGCTGCGTGACGTAATACATCGTTGCTCGAACGTACCATTGCGCTATAAAAACGGCAGACTGCGCTGGAAGTGATTGGTGTTGGCACATCCTTAGTGAATTTACGGTAGTACTCGGGAAATAACTGAGCTGCACAGCCATTTGGCGATAAAAACCAATCCCTGTCTTCCTGTCGGGCTAAAAATACGCCACGTAGAATGAGTCCTGTCACTCGCGGCGTGTACTTTAACGCGTAAAGCAGTGCGAGTGTTGACCCCCACGAACCGCCGAATAATAGGAATTTAGGTATTGAGAGATGTGTTCGAAGCGCTTCAATATCTTCAACATTGGACCAGGTATCGTTATTAAGTGTATCGGCAGCGGGGGTAGAACGGCCGCAGCCGCGTTGCTCATAACCTATTATTCGATATTTGTTGTTATCAAAAAAGCATTTGTAATTAGGGGGTAAGCCTGCCCCAGGGCCTCCGTGGATAAAGAGCACGGGGATACCGTTTGGATTACCACTTTGCTCGAAGTAAAGCGAATGCCCACTTCCCACTTCGATAAATCCATTTTCATAGTAGGTCACATCGGGGTAAAGTCGTTTCATTTTGTTTCTGCGCGTTGTGTGAGTGCCTGTTTTAGTTTAGTTTATTGTTATACAAACGGTTGCGTGCTGACTGCTTCAACGCTGTTTATGCTTGTAAAATAAGCGATAAATCTTAAGTATATACTATAGAACAAGTGTCATTACGTGCTAGCTAATCATATTATAGTCATAAATGCGAGGATGTTGATATGGCAGGTCAAGGATCGGGCGGTAACGTAATCGCCGCAATTTGTAACTTCTTTATTCCTGGGTTAGGTCACCTAGTCCAAGGTAGAATTTTAGGTGCATTGTTCTTTTTCGTAACCGTGGGCGTATGTTATGCCTTAGCAGCTACGGTTGTGCTTGCCATCGTCTTTTGGCCTTTAGGTGCCCTTCTGCATTTAATTTGTATTATAAGCGCAGCACGTTTTAGAGGTGGAGTAACCGCATGAAGTTAATCGCATCAGCATTTGTTGCTATGCTTGCCCTTAGTGGGTGTCAGTCTGCATATTACGCAGCATGGGAAAAGGTGGGCGTTGAAAAGCGCGATATCCTAGTAGACCGGGTTGAAAACGCAAAAGAATCGCAGGAAGACGCACAGGAGCAGTTTAATTCTGCCTTAGAGGCATTTAGTGCAGCAGTTGCGTTCGATGGCGGAGAGTTAGAAGACGTTTACAACCGCTTGAATGGTCAGTACGAAGACAGCGTTGCCGCTTCAGAAGAAGTGAGTTCACGTATTGATAAAGTGGAAAGCGTTGCCGAAGCTTTGTTTGATGAGTGGTCGGAAGAACTCGAAAAGTACGAAAACGCCACGCTCAAGCGTGATAGTGCGGCAAAGCTTCGCGAAACCAAGCGTCGTTACACTTCGTTAATGACGGCTATGCGCAAAGCGGAAAGCAAAATGCCGCCGGTGTTAAGCGCGCTTCAAGATAATGTGCTGTATTTAAAGCACAATCTAAATGCAAGCGCTATTGGCGCACTGCAGGGCGAACTTTCTACTATTGAAAACAACGTTGCCCAGCTTATGAGACAAATGAATTCGGCGATTGCTGAGTCTGATGCGTTTATTTCTTCAATGAAAAACTAGCTTTTGGGCAGAGATAGACACAAAGGGAGCCAGCGGCTCCCTTTTTTATTGTAAACTTGTAGTGCTAATTATTCTTGAGGGACTTTGCGCGGTTCGTTTTCTGCTTTTCGGTTTTCAAAAGCTTCACCTAGGCTGCAGGTAAATTCAGCACCAAACAGCACAATGATCCACGACAAGTACACCCATAAAAACAGGATGGGCACCACCGCAAGCGCGCCGTATATAAGTTCGTACGAAGGAAAGTTTGTTACATATAGCGCAAAGCCTGACTTCGTTATTTCAAAAGCGATAGTGGCTACAATCGCACCTACGAAAGCATGACGAGCAAACACCCGTCTATTCGGCACCACCATGTATAAAATGGTGAATGCAAGCATGGCTGCACCGCTGGGTACAAGGCTCAGTAAGAAAGTACCAAGACCTGGCGTGTATTCTTCAGTGAATGCCGCTAATCCAGTCAAATAAGAACTGACCACTACACTAGAGCCAATCAACATAGGGCCAAGCGTGATTACCATCCAGTAAATAGCAAAGGTATACACAATAGGTCTGTCACTTTGCGTGCGCCAAATTCTATTTAAGGTTTTATCTACGTTTGATATGAGCATTAACGCAACGACAAGAAGCGACAAAATACCAATAGCGCTCATTTGCGAGGCGTTGCCCACAAAATCGGTCATGTATTTATGCACTACATCACTGGCGGTAGGAACAAAATTGCTAAATATAAAATGCTCTAGCTTGTTTCTTACCGAAGCGAAAGCAGGGAAGGCTGACATTATGGTGAAAGTCACCATGATAAATGGCACCAAAGATAACAAGGTTACATAGGCTAAGTGCCCAGCAGATATAGTAATATTGTCTTCTCTACAGCGCTTTATGAAGATGCTAAAGAGATCTCTAACCTGAGGAGTAACATTGTTATATAAGGCTTTAACCTTGTCTAAATCCACTCAATTTCTCCTGACGATACAGTGGCAACGTTGAATAGCGCGGTCTTATCTATGCACACTGGTATAAGGCATCGATAGTTCATTACATGTATATCAGATGGTAACTGCGGGCGGCCTTGGTGGCAAAGTTTAATGCAGGTTTAAGACAACAAAGGCGCATTGATTGCGCCTTTTGAGGAGTGAATCATGCAAAAGTGACATCACTCTTGTGATAATTGTTATTTATTAAGCGCCTGAACGCACGCCCAGCATGTGGCAGATGGCGTAACTCAATTCACTACGGTTTAAGGTATAGAAATGGAAGTGTTTCACCCCTTCTTTAGCCAATACCTTTACTTGGTCCATGGCAATGTTAGCACCTATCAGGTTACGGGTGGCTTGGTCGTCGGCATCAAGGCCGTCGAACATTTTGTGCAACCATCCCGGCACATGCACGTTTGTAAACCCAGCAAATTTCACTAATGTTTGATAGTTAGTTACCGGCAAAATACCCGGAACTATATCTAAGTCGACACCAGCTGCAGCTGCACGGTCTCTAAATCGAAGGTAAACACTGGTATCGAAGAAGAATTGGGTAATCGCTTCTGTAGCGCCTGCTTCTGCCTTTCGCTTTAGGTTTAGCAAATCAAACTGTGCATTTGGCGCTTCAGGGTGCTTCTCTGGATAGGCGGCAACAGAAATATCAAAATCGGCAACGTCTTTTAGCAAGGCAACAAGATCAGAGGCGTACATCTCTGTTTTCTCTACCCCTGGCGGTAAATCGCCACGAAGCGCAACAATACGGCGAATGCCTGAATCCCAGTAGTCTTTAGCAATTTGTTTAAGTTCATCTCGGCTAGCATCAACACAGGTCAAGTGAGGAACAGCTGCTACACCGGTTTGCTGTTGAATACGCTTAACTACGTCGTGGGTTCTGTCACGTTCACCGCTATTCGCGCCGTAGGTTACCGACATGTAGCTTGGCTTTAGTGGCGCAAGGCGTTCAACCGACTTCCACAGGGTCTGTTCCATGGCTTCCGTTTTAGGCGGAAAAAATTCAAAAGATACATCAATATCACGCAGTTCCGATAGGGACTGGTTTAATGCATCGATACCTTGTGCGTAAGAAACCATGGCTTTTTCTCTCAAAAATGTATTCTTATAGACGTTTAGACGTCTAAATTAAAGAATATATGTCTAGACGTCAAGAGGTTTACACTGCTCAATTGACCTTTTCGTGAACTTGTTTAGAATTTCTCTTCATAATATAAAAAGAGTAGACCGAGTTAGTACAATGGCAGAATGGAACGGTAAATATATTCACCCCTACGCAGAGCACGGGAAAAAGAGCGAGCAGGTAAAGAAAGTCACTGTCTCTATACCTATTAATGTGCTTAAAGCACTTACTGATGAGCGTACCCGCCGCCAAATCAATAATTTGCGTCACGCCACTAATTCGGAATTGCTGTGCGAAGCGTTTTTACACGCATTTACCGGGCAACCTTTGCCTAACGATGATGACTTGCGTAAAGACAATCCTAATCGCGTGCCGGCTGAAGCAAGACGTATTATGGAAGAAATGGGTATTGACCCTAGCTTCGAAAACGATGTGTCGGAAGACGACTGATATTTAGTATTAAAGAGAAACGGCGCTTTGTTGTAAGTTATTGCTAGTTGATAACCTACAACACGGCGCCGTTTTTTATGTACATGTATTCTCTACGCGCACTTTTTAGCAAATAAAGGTTGAGCACTAGCCCCTCCATTTTTTTGCCTTATGCGCCAGAATTTTATTCTTCTGGGCTTTCAGGTACGCGTGCAACACCAGATTCAATAGCAGCCTTAGACACGGCGGTAGCAATACGCTCGCATAAACGCGGGTCCATAGGTTTAGGAATAATGTACTCTTTGCCAAATGTTAGATTAGTACTCTTACTGGCAGCTAGTACTTCTTCTGGTACAGGCTCCTTCGTGATAGCACGAAGGGCTTCTACTGCCGCTACTTTCATTTCATCGTTAATGGCTGTTGCACGAACATCTAGTGCTCCACGGAAAATAAACGGGAAACACAGTACGTTATTAACTTGGTTAGGGTAGTCCGAACGTCCGGTAGCCATAATAAGATCTTTACGTACTTCGTGAGCAAGTTCAGGCTTTATCTCAGGGTCTGGGTTAGAACATGCAAATACAATTGGGTTTTCAGCCATCAAGGCCAGTGTTTCTGGAGGTAAAACATCCGGTCCAGACACACCAACAAAAATATCCGCACCTTCCATTACGTCTTCAAGCGTACGCTTGTCAGTATTGTTAGCAAATAGCTTTTTGTGCTCAGTTAAGTCTTCGCGACGAGTATGGATAACGCCTTTTCTATCTAGCATATAAATACGCTCACGCTGGGCACCACACTTAATAAGCAGTTCCATACAAGCCACCGCTGCTGCGCCGGCACCCATACACACGATTTTAGCGTTCTCTATATTTTTGCCCTGAATCTCCAAAGCGTTAAGCATACCCGCTGCAGTTACAATTGCGGTACCGTGCTGGTCATCATGAAATACAGGAATTTTACAGCGCTTAATTAGCTCTTGTTCAATCTCAAAGCATTCAGGCGCTTTAATATCTTCTAGGTTAATGCCGCCAAATGTGTCGGCGATATTCGCTACCGTATTAATGAACTCTTCTGTTGTACGATGCTTCACTTCAATGTCAATAGCATCCAGGCCAGCAAAGCGTTTAAACAGAAGGGCTTTTCCTTCCATAACAGGTTTCGATGCCAGTGGACCTAGGTTACCCAATCCTAAAATCGCGGTTCCGTTACTGATAACGGCAACTAGATTTCCTTTACCCGTGTACTTATAGGCGTTATCTGCATCTTCGGCTATTTCTCTGACCGGTTCGGCAACGCCTGGGCTATAGGCAAGAGCAAGGTCATCGACGCTATCGGCTGGCTTAGATAACTCTACGCGGATTTTTCCAGGTGTGGGTTTGGCGTGATAATCGAGTGCGCGTTGTCTAAAATCTGACATGTAAAAAGGTATCCTTAGATGTAGGGTTCATCGGTGTTTTCGTTCACGCTCTGTAGCTATTTTATTGTCGTTATAGTTATAGGTAGATAAACGTAAGCGCGTTACAACCAAGTAATGACAAAAGTGATAATAAATAGTTGTTAGCACTAGGACTTGTTGATCTTTGTTGTACAGCAATCATCAATAGGCCCTAAGGTGGCATGTGAAAAAGCAGACTAGGCGTTAACCTTTACTGATTTTGTTCACATACCTTAATGGATAAAGGCCTCAGGTTTATGTACCAAAAAGCGCCATAAGTCTTGAAAGTAACGCATTATTCACAGGATTAATGCTCACTATCAAAGTGCCGATAGCAACTCTAACACAGCCAATCACTGTGTACATATCTGATCAGAATTCTCATATACCAATGTAGGTTAGGCATACTAATTAGACCAGTAAAATGGGGCTATAATTGCCATTCATGCTATTTATTTTGCCTTCTTATAACATTCTGTAGGTCTATTGTGTGGTAGATGAAAACAAAGGTATCAAAAGGAGCTACGTTCTTATAAATGCGCTGGACATAAACCCAATTCAGGAAGATAGAACGCAGGGAGGTACCTCGTTCATTCTCCATCCAATATTTCTGATAAAATCCTATGAAAGCCCACTAAAAATTCGCACTGAAGGCGAGGATATGACAGAAAGAAAACTAATAACCGTGCTAACCGAAGTGTGTGAAACCGTAAAGTCTGACAACAATGGGTTTGTTTGGTTAACTCATTTAGGGCATTGGAAAGCGCCGCAGGTGATTGCCGTATTTAACACAGAATCGGAAAAGCAGCGGGCGTTAACTAATGGTTGGGATATAGACTTCATAAGCCAAGTGAATATTGCTTTGGCGTCAATTAAGTCAGCACCTGTTGGAATTTATTTTGATAGCGAAGAACAATGTAAGAAAGTGAGTGGCGGCAATTGGGATAGCCATTTATCTACTATTAAAAACCTTCACTGAGTTCAGGTTACGCCGAATGCTGCAAGGCTAGCTAAAAAGTTATACAGAAAGGTGAGTTAAAGAGTTAGATACATTGGCTAGGCACAGGCTTTATGTAGAATATCGGCAGTAAAGTGCTGTTTGGTACATCTCGTTTGTGTGAAGCGTGAATTTTTAGCAATAAAAAAGCGCCACGAAGGCGCTTTTTTCGAACTCGATATCAGGCTTACTTTTTGCCCAATGCACCGAAACGCTTCTTGAAGCGATCAACACGACCACCGGTGTCAACGTTACGTTGCTTACCAGTGTAGAATGGGTGACATGAAGAACATACGTCTAGGTTGATGTCTTTACCAAGCGTAGAACGGATGTTCATTACGTTACCACATGAGCAAGTTGCTGTGATTTCTTCGTATTTTGGGTGGATATCTTGTTTCATTGGGTTACCTCACATAATAAGGCCGTATCGCTATACAACCCGAAGTCGCACACCATACGTTACTTAATTCAAATGATAAGTCGTTCAAAGAACAGCCTATCGCAAAAGAGCGGCGCATAATAAAGGATGGCAAAGCCTTGATCAAGCGGTTTTTGGCCAAATGCTAAACAAGAGAGCTAGACAAGGTAGCCGTATAAAAAGGTAGCTGTATAAAAAGGCCAAACTAAAAACATTCTTTTTATGCTTACCTGTAAAGTATGTTTAAATATTTGTCTTTCAAGGCTAGGCCAACTGCGCTAGTAGCAAAATCATGCGCTAATAGCAAAATGTGTTGCTAGCTGTTAGCAGCGCAAACTGCCGTAACCTATAGGTCTGCAAGTAGCCTCAGTATAATTAGTTTCAACATAAGAAGCTTAGTAAGCGCATTACGCGCTGTAACCATCGTCAAATAAGGTAGAACGTTCGCAATGGCCTTTATCCAAGTTGCCGTGCCAGTGCCACTGCGCCAACTTTTCACATATACCCACAATAACGCACTCAGTGCAGGTGTGAGGGTAGTTGTACCTTTTGGTCCGCGCAAACTTGTGGGCGTAGTCGTTGAAACCCTACACAGACCTGAAAGCGACATTGAAAACTCCAACAAGCTAAAAGCCATTGAGTCGGTACTGGACGATAGCCCTGTTATAGATGAAGTGCTACTGAAAATGGCCCAATGGCTGTGGCAGTACTATCATCATGCGCCGGGTGAAGTGCTACACGCCATGCTGCCTGTTTTATTGCGCAAAGGCGAGTCAGCAGCGCCAATACCCCAAGACATGCTAATGCTTACCGAAGAAGGTAGGCAAAGGGATGCAGACACGTTATCGCGGGCGCCTAAACAACAAGCTTGTTTTACTGCAATGGCCGGTGGTGCCTTATTAGCGTCCCAAGCGCGCAAGCAGTATGGCGCACCTGCGGTCAAAGCGCTTGTCGAAAAGTCATTGGCAAGCATTGAAGAAGTCGTGCCTGAATTTAAGTCAGGCAGTTGGCTTGCCTCGTTATCGGTGTCTGAAAAGCCGGTTCCAGACACAGAACAGTTGGTTGCTATTGCCGCGCTTAACCGTCAGCAAGGCAACTTTGCGGTAAGTTTACTTGAAGGGGTTACCGGTAGCGGTAAAACGGAAGTATATCTTCAAGCCATCGAACCTTTACTGCGTGAAGGGAAGCAAGTGCTTATCCTTGTGCCAGAAATCGGGCTTACGCCGCAAACCGTGTCACGCTTTGAAAAGCGCTTTGGTATTGCAGTGGGCGTTTTACATTCTCAGCTTTCTGATAAAGAACGGCTACAGGTGTGGCAGCGAGCAAAAGCCGGTGAACTCGGGATAATCATAGGTACCCGTTCAGCTATTTTCACTCCGCTGCACAACCCCGGTATGCTGATTGTGGATGAAGAGCACGATGAGTCTTTTAAGCAGCAAGATGGGCTCCGCTATCACGCTCGTGACCTGGCAGCTATGCGTGCTAAGCAGCACAATATTCCTCTTTTATTAAGCAGCGCCACGCCCGCGCTAGAGACTCTTAACAATGCGTTAAGCGGTCGCTATGCCCATTTGCAGCTTACCAAGCGAGCCGGAGGGGCGAAAAGCACGCATCAGCATGTTTTAGATGCGCGCGACCAACCCATTCACTACGGTATTTCGCAAGGTTTGCTGACGATAATGCGCCAGCACATCAATGCTGGAAATCAGGTATTGGTGTTTGTGAATCGCAGAGGCTATGCGCCAGCGCTGCTCTGCCATCACTGTGGTGAGACCGTAATGTGTAAGCGCTGTGACCGTCCGTATACGGTGCATAAAGCGCGGAACCGACTACAGTGTCATCACTGCGGCGGTATGCGCTCAATGGCATCAAACTGCGAAGCGTGCCATCACAATGAATTAGTGACGGCGGGCACAGGGACCGAGCAAGTTGAGCAAGGGCTTGCAAGCTTATTTCCCGGTGTTAAACAGGTACGAATAGACAGTGACACCGTGCGGGGCAAAGATAAATTGCACCAGACGCTTGATGCAATAAACCGCCAAGAGTACCAGCTTCTGGTAGGTACCCAGATACTATCAAAAGGACACCATTTCCCTCATGTAACCCTAGTTGCAGTGCTAGATTGTGATGGTGCTCTTTTTAGTGCGGATTTTAGAGCACCAGAAAAGCTCGCTCAGCTTGTGACACAGCTTGCTGGAAGAGCAGGGCGCGCAAGTAAACCCGGTGAAATGTGGCTTCAAACACACAACCCCCATCACCCTTTGCTTCAGGATTTAGTGCACAATGGCTATGGGCATTTCGCCAGACACGCTTTAATGGAGCGAAAAGCGGCAGGGTTGCCCCCTTTTGTTAGTCAATTTGTTATTCGTGCTGAAGCGACTGACAGCAGTTTGGCCTATCGCTTTTTACAAGATAGTAAGCAAGTCTTTCTCCAGCAGCATGCCATTGAGTTAAATGGCCCGTTTCCTTGTTTGATCGAAAAGCGGCAAGGCCGGTTCCGGTTTATGCTGGTATGTAGTCATGAAAAGCGCGCACCGCTTCACAATGCGCTACGTTTGGCACTGCCATTTTTACAGGCGTTGCCGCAGGCAATGAAGGTAAGGTGGTCAATAGATATTGATCCTACCGATTTCAGTTAGCTTGTTGGGTAGCAATACGTTAAAATTTTGGCAGGATCGAAGATGCAGAAAAGCTGCTTCTTTACAAAGATTTGGTATATGACGTTTTCTTACGCATACAAACAACGATAACAAGTAGGAATATTGCCGCCTATGGCCCAACGCGATTATGTCTCTCGTGGACGCTCCCCTCAACAAAAGAAGCCTGCTGGTAAAGGTAGAAAGCCAACAGCAAACGCGAAATCTAACGCCCCAGTTTCAGGCAAGCTTCCTATCGTACGCCTAATTGGTATCTTTGCATTGGTGATTGGCTTTGGTGTGTTTTTGTGGTCGATAAAAGACAATGTAGAAGATGACGTAGATACCCAAGCTTCACGACCTGTTGCACCTACAGAAGAATCTTTACCTGAACTGCCTGAGGAAGAGTGGGAGTACATCAAAACCCTGCCAGGATACGAAGTGGAAGTTGAGGTCAAAGAGCAAGAAAAGTCTGACAAACGCTATTTAATGCAGTGCGCCTCTTTTAGAACCCGCGCGCAGGCTGAAGAGATGAAAGCCAAAATTGCATTCCAAGGTTTAGAGGCGCTTATAAGACACAGCACCGGCAGCAACGGCGACTGGTTTCGCGTTATTTTAGGCCCTTACGAGTCTAAGCGTGATGCAGAAAAAGCAAAGCACAGTCTGCGTAAAGTGAACATTGCCACATGCCAAATTTGGTACTGGAACTTGTAGCAGTTAATTGTAAGTAACACTTAATACGTTGCATAGGGCGCTGAAATAACGCGTAGAGAAAGGATGCGTTTACAAGGAAGTATCAATGAGTATTGCCATCACCGAACAACCAAATTATGCCGCTTATAGCATAGAAGAGCTCGAGGACGTTCTGGAAAACATTGATAAGCAGGCCTTTCCGGAGCGCTACCAGGCAGCAAAGAATGAGCTCGCTTCGAAACGAGCAACGCTGCCACCTGAGAATGATGCGGACGGCGCCCATCATGATGAACATGTTGCTCGACCTAAATGGTCTGAACTACACTTGGTCACACGCATATCGAACATTACCTTTTTAGTACTTATCGGCGCAATGTTCGTAAGTGCTTTTACCGATTTTATCGTGATCAATGGATGGCTAGACAATTCGAATTGGGCCATCGTACTTCTCACTTTTGCCTATAGCGCCTTTTATTACCTTGCCATTTTTATCGATAAGCGGCACGCGCAGTTTGTGACTAAAGATTTACGTGGAAAAATGACGTTATTTGGTATGCCGCTATTAGCCTTTTTCTTAAGCTTTAGTTTTGTTGATACGGCATTGCCTTACACGCTTCATTTAGCCTCCGATAAACAAAAGATAGAAAGAAAATTTGCTTATGAAAAAGGAAGCGGCTCTAAGCACTGTCGACATCCACTTTTGCTAAAAGAGAACGGCTCCCTGTCTGATGGGCGCTTATGCTTAAATCAAAGCGAGCACAAACGCCTACCGAATAAAGGATGGGTGTATGTTAAGGGCTACGAAAGTAGTTTTGGTTTTGACATTGAAGGGTATAGATTTCGCTAAATTTCCATCTTAAATGCTTGCGTATTAATCACTTCAAATGCGATTAGCCCAAGCAAAAAAAGGTTAACTACTCAATAAACCTTCATAAATGTAGGCTTGCTACTTTATCTGTGCTCTATCAATTAGGCATTATTTCAACTGGCCATAGGGCTTCATTGGCGAGAGTATGCACTCGATAAATGGGGTATTCAATAAGCGCCGTATGCGCTAAGCTCATATAGTAAGCAGCTCTGAGCGCACATTCTTTTGTCTTACCCTTGAAATTAAAAAGCCTTCCCCCACTTATTTGATATTGAATTTGAACGCTGCTGCCTTTGCTAGACGAAAAACGCAGCAGCGCCCAGCTAAACGGGGAATTAACGTGACAACGATTGTATCTGTACGACGTGGGAATCAAGTGGTAATGGCCGGTGACGGGCAGGTATCACTGGGCAATACCGTAATGAAAGGTAATGCGCGCAAAGTGCGCCGTTTATACCACGACAAGATTTTAGCGGGCTTTGCTGGTGGTACGGCCGACGCATTTACGCTGTTTGAACGCTTTGAAGCAAAGCTTGAAGCGCACCAAGGCCATCTGACTAAAGCGGCGGTAGAGCTTGCCAAAGACTGGCGGACTGACAGGGCGCTTCGCAAACTAGAGGCATTGCTTGCCGTAGCCGACGAAACCGCATCGTTTATTATTACCGGTAACGGTGATGTGGTGCAGCCAGAGCAAGATCTTATCGCGATTGGCTCTGGTGGTAACTACGCGCAAGCCGCAGCTACTGCACTGCTTGAAAATACAGAGCTAAGCGCAAAAGAAATCGCTGAAAAAGCGTTGACCATAGCGGGTGATATTTGCGTATTCACTAACCATAGCCAAACGGTTGATGTACTAGATTACTAAGTAATAGCTAAAAGCTGTTATCGGCTTGCTGTCGCTCGTATGAATTTGAGTACAGCAAGCGCTGTTAGAAAAGGGTTTATTCATGTCTGAAATGACACCAAGAGAAATTGTTCACGAGTTGGACCGTCATATTATCGGTCAACAAGATGCCAAGCGCGCTGTATCTATTGCACTTCGAAATCGCTGGCGTCGTATGCAGCTTGAACCTGAGCTGCGCCAAGAAGTTACGCCAAAAAATATCTTGATGATTGGCCCTACGGGTGTGGGTAAAACAGAAATCGCCCGCCGTTTAGCAAAACTTGCTAACGCGCCATTCATTAAAGTTGAAGCGACTAAATTCACCGAAGTGGGCTATGTAGGTAAAGAAGTTGAAACCATCATTCGTGATCTTGCAGACATTGCGGTGAAGATGACGAAAGAAAATGAAATGAAAAAGGTGAAATTCCGCGCAGAAGAAGCAGCGGAAGAACGCATTTTAGACGTTTTGCTTCCTCCACCAGAAGATGCATGGGGTAATAAGGAAAACGTTGAAGATCGCGGTACGCGCCAAGCGTTTCGTAAAAAGCTTCGTCAGGGTGACTTAGACGACAAAGAAATTGAAATTGATGTTGCACTTCCGCAGGTTGGCGTGGAAATTATGGCGCCTCCAGGTATGGAAGAAATGACCAACCAGCTTCAAGGCATGTTCCAAAACTTGTCTGGTTCGCAAAAGAAAAAGAAAAAGCTGAAAATTAAAGATGCCTTCAAAATGCTTATTGAAGAAGAGGCGGCGCGCCTTGTGAATCAAGAAGATTTGAAGGAAAAGGCGATTGAGTCGGTTGAGCAGCACGGTATCGTGTTCATCGATGAAATTGACAAAATTTGTAAGCGCGAGGGTAACTCGTCGGCTGATGTATCTCGCGAAGGTGTTCAGCGTGACTTGCTTCCACTTGTAGAAGGTTCAACGGTATCGACAAAACACGGCATGGTTAAAACCGACCATATCTTGTTTATCGCTTCGGGCGCATTCCAAATGAGCAAGCCGTCGGACCTTATTCCAGAGCTTCAGGGTCGTCTTCCAATTCGCGTTGAGCTGTCTGCCCTTAAAGTCGGTGACTTCAAACGCATTCTTACCGAGCCGAATGCGTCATTAACGCACCAGTACATCGCACTAATGAAGACAGAAGGCGTGGATATCAAGTTCGATGATTCTGGTATTCAGCGCATTGCTGAAGCGGCATGGCAGGTGAATGAGCGCACTGAAAACATTGGTGCCCGCCGTTTGCACACGGTTCTTGAACGCCTAATGGAAGATATCTCGTTTGACGCCTCTGAAAAGAGCGGTGAGTCGTTCGTGATTGATGCAGACTACGTTAACAGTCACTTAGAGACTTTGGTGGACAACGAAGACCTATCGCGTTTCATTCTTTAACTTGACGCTAAGTTGAGGCATCTTACTTTAGCTGAGTTGAGAGTCTTCGCTTCTACACAAATAGAGATTAAAAAGCCGACTTCATGAGTGATGTCGGCTTTTTTATTGGAAAGAAGTAAGGGTTAGTCTGCCACTTTTTCCCAGTGATCTTCAATTTCTTCAAGACGAATTATACTTGCAGCTTCTTCAGCCTGAGTATCGGCAAGTAGATCGAGAAAGTAACTAACAGGATTATTTTTTTCTTGGCTTTCCATGTACAGCGCCCGTAAAGCTGCATCTGTTGTCCTTGGAATTTTCGTTTGGCCCTTCTCGTAACGTGCAATGGTCTGTTCATCGACACCAAAACGAGTCGCGAGTATTTTCTGAGAAATATTTAGTTCAATACGTAAGAATTTAAACTCATCATGAGCAAGAGGCTTGTTGGTGTTAACAATTGTCTGTGCTATCGCGCTATGAAGACCGTTCATATCGTCAATGCTTGTATATTCTTCGCCGTCGACAATCTCAACAGTAACACCATTTTTCAGAAACACATTTGACAACCCACTTTCAGTGTAATGGTACATATAAACCTCTCAAACTATCCAAACAGTGACAAGAACTGATGTTGGACTATCATGATGATTCCTCAGTGCTATGGTTAGTTCAATGACTTTTCCCGCTGCTTAACCTTTCAGATTAAATTTCCAGTCTCCAGAAATATCAAGATATGGCCCCTCTCTAAATACTGAGTGCTTACTTTTTAATAAAGTGATCACCTGACCTGTAGTGATTCCTCGCTCATGCATGCGCTGTTTAACATGTTTAGTCCACCGAATCCGGTGAGTATAATTTCCGAGAGGTCATTCATTATTTTTCTGGCAGTTTCCTCTGTAAGAGGGAATTCATTAGTTCCTTGGGGAGTGTGATTAGCCATGAATGCCTTCTGAAATTCATCCTATCATATTGATAGGTTGTTGGGGTGTTGTCAATGATTGCGTAAAGGCTTCTAAACAATCGCAAATTCGTTGTGGAAACCCAATTAGCCTCTAAAAGTCCTGCTTGTTACTACGAAGTCTTCACCATCAGCGCCACCAGCTTTTCTGTGATATCCAGGCCGGTGTCGTTCTCTACTTTTAGGAAATAAGGGCTGGGATTTGCCTCTAGAAAAAAGTACTTTCCTTTCGCACTCTTACGCCAGTCGATTGCACACCAGTGCATGCCCAACGCTTGGCATATTTTAATAGCCAGACGCTGGACCTCGTTTGGGATAATAGTCACAGACACACCGGCATTGTCATCGTTTCTATAATCTAGTTCGCTTGAGTCAATTTGTACGCTTAGCACATCATCGCCAAGCACATAGCTACGTACATTTTCGCCAGCAATGTATTTTTGGAAGGTCACAGGGCGCTCACTTAAAAGTGTATTTAGTAGCAGGCGCATATTAGGTTGTTTATTCACAAATTGTGCAGTTCTCCCGCCGCGTACCGGCTTATAAATAACTTCGCGCATGTTGTTGCAAAACTGAGAAGCGACTTCCGATGCATTACCAACAAAAGTGTAGGGGATATGTGCTCCTAGTTTGCCAGCTATACGCGATTGATAAGGTTTACACTGGTGGCTTCGAACAGCGTCGATAGAGTTGACCCATTTAATGTCGCTATAGCTGAACCAGCAAAGTAGCGTACTTGCTCGCTCTTGCTCAATCCACCCTGCGGCTTCTAGCAAATTAGATTCACGATTATGAGGTCTATCACCTTGTGTTTGAGCATCTGCACTAGCATCGTTTTTACTATTATCACTTGGGACTTTCAGCGGTATGCCAGGTAGGTACTCATGCCAATAGGCGGCCTGGGTATTAGAGAACGTAACTCTAGGTTGATCGCAAAGTGAAGGCGAATTGAAATGAATTAACCCGTCATCAAAATCAGGGTCATAGCTAATACTCCAGGCTGAACCGAACTGTTGCGTATTAGCGATATAAAAAGGGGTAGCTGTTTGACTGAGCGCTGTTGCTACGTGTTGAATTTGTGGATCTTGCTCACTTCCTAAAAGTGCAACGTGCATTCGCATTCCTTGCTAGCGGGTTATGTGTAATTATCTGTGCTCACTGGCATAAGAGTATCTGGATGTTAAAAGCGCAACATATGGATATGACAGAATTAGTGTCCATCTATATGTTGACGCTAAATCTTTAAAACTAGGACAAAATGTCTGGTAGCTTTCCGCCGCCCTCACCAATAGCCATGGTGATATAAACCGGCTCTTTAGGTGTTGGGCCGACTACCGGCACGGTATCGCTTAAGCGAACGCGAAGGCCTCCGGATACCTCAAACAGCTGAGCTTCGGCTAAAGCAACGGGTTCATTAGTTGTTGGTTGGTTGTGACTTAGTTGAAGGTGTTTCATAAAGTACGCTCCTTGTAGTGGCGTGTTGAGTGATGAAGTGGAAGCGCTTATAGCGAAACCACTTCCCGGTAAAGGGTTCTAAAGCAGCAGGCGATAAGTGCTGAGCGGCTACTGATATTGAGTTTTTTGTAGATATTGGCGCAATGAAATTTCACCGTTCGCTCACTAATAAACAGTTCAGAGGCGATCACCTTGTTAGAGCGGCCCTCCATTATTTTGTGTACGACCTGTAGCTCACGTTTTGATAAGCAATCCATGGGAATGACGCTATCGCTAGCTGTCAGTCCACTTGCATCTATTTGCATACGTTCAGCTGCTGTTATCAATACTGCGGGTTCTCTTATTTCATGGTTTTTCATTGTGTTTCTCCGTGTTTACCTGATGTTGCGCTTCCTGTTACTTCAGTGGGAGAGCTTGTGTGTAGTATGCCGTCTGCCAAACGATAAATTTTGTCTGCCATAGCAATAGATTGAGGGCGATGCGCCACAATAATTCGAGTCATGTTCAACGCTTTGAGGTGATGGTTAATTTTGGCCTCGTTCTCCATATCTAGGTGGCTGCTTGCTTCGTCTAAAAACAAAATATCTGGCTCTTGGTAGAGAGCTCTTGCCAGAAGTAAACGTTGTTTTTGACCGCCACTTAAACTGCTGCCCATATCACCTACCAAAGAGTGATATTGCATAGGCATGTGCATGATGTCTTGATGAATACAGGCAAGCTGTGCGACGTAAACCATTTTCTTAAGGTCTGGTACTTCTTCAAAACAACAGATGTTTTGGGCGATGGTGCCGCTTAAACAGGCGTCTTCCTGAAGTACTGATGCGATGACGGGTTTAACACTACTTGTGTGCTCAATGACGCCCTCTGAGATTGGATAAAGTCCCATCAGGCATTTAATTAGTGTGCTTTTCCCACAACCACTGCCACCTATGATTGCTACTATCTCGCCAGCATTTACACACAGCGTTAGGTTTTTAAACACCCAAGCATTGGTTTCACTATAGCGATAGCTGAGCGCGGTAGCTTTTAGTGCTATTGATTGTGGTTCAGCAGGCTGGCACGACGCCGTGCTTTTAGCATCAGGCGCTAAAAAGTTAGGCGAAAGCGGGTTGGACGTAAAAGAGGTAGGCTGGTCTACATTAGCGCAGAGAGCACCTTGCCCATTGAATGGGCTATCACTGCTATTTTGCAAGCGTGGCTTTTGCTGTGCGGGCGTAAGCAAAATATCGCTTAAACGGTTGAAGTGGACGCCTAGCATATTCAGCTCAATCAACCTGTTAATTACCCCATCTAGTGCACTTACAAACCGTGCCTTGTATGCCATAAATGCGAGCAGCATACCTATGGAGAGTGCGCCTTCCATCACTAAGTTTGCACCAACGTAGACTACCACTAGGTTTTCTGCGCCAAATAAGAATTGGTTAGTCAGCGTACTACCTATATTAATTTTGCCCAGTGTGATGTCTTTATTCAGAGTAGCGACAAGCTTGTTTTGCCATTGACCGTGACGCTGTACTTCTTGTCCGTACACGCGAATGGGCAAAATGGCGCGCACGCTTTCCATAAAGTGGCTTTGCTCAGACGCGGCAAGGGCAATGCGTTCAGTAGTTAGCCTTTTGATAAACGGTAAAAGGCCAAGTCGAAAGGCAAGGTAGATAAGCATGATCGCAACCACAACAAGGGTAAGTTTAAAGGAATATAAAATCATTACCGCCAAGGTGAGCATGGCCATAACTCCGTCCAGTACTGCAGAAACTACGCCCGTGGTTAAAAACTCGCGAATACTTGCCAACGACCCGAAACGGGATACCACATCACCAATATGACGCTTATCGAAGTAATCTAAGGAAAGAGAAAGAAGGTGCTTAAATACTGACGCTGACATCTGAAGTTGAAGACGAGAGGACACCGATAAAATAACTAACTTTCTAACTCCGCTAGTAAAAGTTTCCATAACAAGTAGTAAGGCAAAACCAACAGCAAGCGCTTTTAGCAAGGCATCGTTGTTGTAAATTAGTACGTCGTCTACCACTGTTTGCATATAATAAGGCGCTGCAAGCGCGAAAAGTTGCAACACAATTGACAGTGCGAAAAGAGTAAGTAAATTTCGTTTAAACCCAATTGTACGAGAGAAAAATTGAGCAAGACCAAGGCGCGGTGCTGACCTCTTAGGAATGAAGGTGTCGCTAGGTGAAACTTCTAATGCAATACCGGTTATGTGCTTTGATGCTTCTTCAAACTGAAGTTCTCGCCGCCCAAGAGCGGGATCATGAATAGTAAGGGTTTTCCCTTTTACTTTGGTCAGCACCACAAAGTGATTCATATTCCAGTGTAATATGGCAGGGCAGGAAAGCTGCTTAAGGTGCTCCATTTCTATTTTAATTGCGCGGGTTTGAAACCCCAAGTCGCTGGCAATTCCCATTACATCTTTCAACGTTGTACCGCGTAGCGAAACGGACATGGTTTGGCGTAAGGTGTTGAGGTCTCGCTTGTCACCATAATACTGTGCAATCATAGCTACACATGCCAGCCCACATTCAGCAGCTTCACTTTGCAATATAACCGGTACCCGCTTTGTTGTATGGAAAATGTGGGTAGAAAGAGGGGGAGTTATGCTCAACATTTTTAAAGCTTCCCTGTAATGCTGTATAGCGGTTCCATTAGCCACTCCAAAAGGCTACGTTGACTTAAATCAACATCTGCAGAAAATGTCATTCCAGCCTTTAACGAAATAGTATTTCCGTAAGCCAATATTTCGTTTGCGCTGAGGCTTGCAGTAACAAGGTAGGTTGGCTCGTTAATTGAAATAGGTACATCTTTAAGCTCGCCGGGCAAAACGAGCGACGGGGAAATATTCACGATTTCACCAGACTGGATGCCAAATTTTTGATAGGGAAATGCGTCGTATCGGATATGCAAAGCTTGTCCTTCCCGAATAAATCCTGCCGAGCTAACGGGAACAGCTATACGCGCTTGTATGTCGCCATTCTCGGGAAGCAGTGTTAGAAGCGGACGAGAACTATCAACGGTGTACCCTGTTTTAACTTGAAGGCCGGACACAACACCGGTGTGAGGTGCATACACGGTCTCTTCAGCGTCGCTTTTATAACTCACAATTTGATGATTAAGGTCGCTGTATGCATTCTCTATATTCGCCAGTTCATTGGCTTGCTGTTGCGGCAAAGTAGAAATTTCGTGATTAATTGCTGCAATATTAGCTTGTTCGCTTCTCAGATCCTTTTTGGCTAACGTAAGCTGTTGCTCTGTTGTTAAACGTTGTAGCGTATGGTTTTCAAAATCGGCTTGGCTAATATGACCCTGCTCAAATAAGCTTTGAGCTTTCTCCCATTGCTTGGTAGCTAAAAGCCATTGGGATTGTGATATTTCAACAATGGCATCTAGCGCCGCAAGGGCTTGCTGGGCTTGAAGGCGTTGCTCTTCTAAGCCATGTTGCTGGGCTACATGCAATGCTCGAAGCCGCTGAATACTTTGTAATGTCCGACGCTGCTTCGCCTCAAGCTCTGCAAGTAACTGCGTGCTAACCTTATTCCCTAGACCGTCCCTGTTGCTGTAACTTATCGTTATAAGGGGGGCGCCTTGTTTTACTAGCTGCCCCTCGCTTACTAAGACATTAAGTACTTTTCCACGTCTTGCGTTGGCGTAAAGTTTAAATACACCGTGGTTAGGCTCTAGCCATCCACTGACTGATGCCTTACGCGCATAACTTTCTGTGTTCAAATACACTGCAACGGCCACAACCCAAGCAATAAGAAGGCCTGAAATCACCGAGTAGATCGGTTTAGGCGTCATTAAAAAGCTTCCTTCCGCAGTATTTAATTGTTCATTAATGACTTCTTTTCTAAACAGCCCTGTTCTCATCCGTATTCCTTTCTATCTTGCCCTCAGCACTCAGATCATGGGGTTAAAACCACTTCACTTTTCAATGTGCTACATCACATAAAAAGTACCTGGCTGCCGCTTCCGTTTAGGCTTTTTCTCCTTGGCATCACAGTCCCTGACGCCTCCTTTTTGTTACTACCAGATACCTTGTGGTCAACATAACTGCGGTGACGGTGTTCACTGTAGGCAGGTTGGGAACTTGATGGATTACTGCTAAGGTCTATATTTCTGTAGCACACAATTTCATTGGGGTTGGCGCATTTTTGAAAGCGGTTGGCTCAAAATTGAAGGTGAAAATGACGCGATTATTTAGCAAGGAAATATAAAGAAGTCATAGAACTGTATAAAGAATGTGCTATAAAAAACAAAGGAATATGAAAATAACACAGTAAGAACACACAGAAGGAAGCCTCATGTTTGTGCCTAGCATACTTTTAAAGCAACTCTATACTCGCGCAAGTCTTACAAAGACAGATAAAGGCTTATCTTTTTCTCTGAAAAACAGATTGAAAGACGCAACCATTAAAGAAGTAAAGTGGATATCGCTAGATGGCGAAAAAATTCCAGAACATAAGATTTCACTTCAACTCTCTGCCGACTCCTGCATTTCTGTAGAAGCACTAAACAAGTCAGATGGGGAACCCTTCGGTTTACGTCAAACCATTACTGTGCATTTGGATATCGACGAAGCGCCTTGCCCTGAAAAAAGAAAACTGGGTATTTGCTTCTCTGCGTCACCATTTGGAAAACTCAAATTCGAAGTGGAAGACAATATTACTGCGCCAGGACAACGCAGCGCTTTTATTCCTCGTGACGACATGGATGACTACGGCGAAAGTATTATAAAAACACGCCAAGAATATTTCGAAAGCGCCACCGGAAAGAAAATTGATCACGTAGGTAAGTACTCAATCGATCCGCAAGCACTTAAGGGGAATATTGAGCATTTTATTGGCGTGGCGCAGGTTCCTATCGGTATTGCAGGGCCGTTGAAGATAAACGGAGAGCATGCACAAGGGGAGTTTGTCGTGCCGTTAGCGACAACCGAAGGTACGCTGGTGGCATCGTATAACCGAGGCATGAAGCTGCTTAATATGAGCGGTGGCGTAACGGCAACGGTCGTCGACGATGCTATGCAGCGAGCCCCTGTATTTATTTTTGAAAATGCACGGGGTGCCAGAGATTTCGTTAAGTGGATTAAAGCAAACTTTGAGAAGATTAAAGAAGAAGCAGAAGCGACCTCAAGTATTGCTAAGCTGACGTATATCGACCATTTCTTATCGAACAAATTTGCGTTTTTGCGTTTTAACTTTAAGACCGGCGATGCCGCAGGCCAGAACATGGTGGGCCGCGCTACGTTTGCGGCATGCGGGTGGATACTCGATCACTACGAGGGGATAGTGAACTTCTATCTAGAATCTAACTTTGCCACCGACAAGAAAGCCTCTCAGATAAACATTATGCGTACCCGTGGTAAACGAGTGACAGCTGAAGCCACCATTAAACGAGAGCATTTGTTAGAAGTAATGCGCGTTGACCCTAAACAAATTGACTACCACGGCCGTGTGGCTGGTGTAGGCTCTTTCTTGTCTGGTGTGAATAACACGGGTCTGCATTCGCCAAATGGTATCACTGCCATGTTTATCGCCACAGGACAAGATGTTGCAAACGTATCTGAATCGTCGGCGGCCATGATGTATTCGGAACTAACTGACGACGGCGACTTATACGTGTCTATCACCATACCATCGCTTATTGTGGCTACCTATGGCGGCGGTACTGGCATTGGTACACAGCGAGAGTGCTTAGAGTTATTAGACTGTTATGGTCGAGATTGCGTGTATAAATTTGCAGAAATCGTGGCGTCAGTAGTGCTGGCTGGTGAGATATCGCTAGCCTCAGCGATAAGTTCGTCAGACTGGGTGTCATCGCACGAACAGTACGGGCGAAACCGTTAGAACGACTAGAATTATTGGCACAAAGTAAAAAGGGCTTCACATAATGTGAAGCCCTTTTGTTTAGCGGTTAATTTACTAATGTTCCCAATGATAGTGGTGCGCTTTTGCTTCCACTTCATCTGCCGTTTGTTGCGGCATAAAGGTGGCATTGTCTTGTTCGAAGAAGAACGGCTTGCGTTTTTTCTTACTGCCCACTTCGTTCATGGTGGCCGACTCATATACGCGTCCATTTAGTACAGTGTATTCTACGAATTCACTCTTTCTAATGTCGCTTAATACGTCGCCATCAATCACCACTAGGTCAGCAAGTTTGCCTTTTTCGATACTGCCAAGATCTTTGCCCATACCTAGGTGTTTCGCGCCATCAATAGTACCGCCGCGTAGCGCTTCCCAAGGCGTGAAGCCACCTTGTTCCATGATCCACAGTTCCCAGTGCGCCGCTAAGCCTTCACGCTGGCCGTGAGCGCCAATATGTACACTGACCCCATTATCTCGAAGCTCTTTGGCGTAGCTTGCTACGTTTTGGTGGTTGTACTGGTTTTCTGGCGCAGTAGGTCTGCGGATCGCACGGCTATCTAGAATAGTCGACGGGGTGTAGCGAAGAAGACGCGGGTTCTTCCACACTTCGGTTTTGTCGTACCAGTACTCTTCACCCATCATGCCGCCGTACGACACCACAAAGGTCGGCGTATAGCCAAACTCTGTGGCTTTCCATAGTTGAGTAACATCACTGTAGCCTTTTTCCACAGGAATGCTGTGCTCAAGACCCGTATGGCCATCTACCAACATAGTCAGGTTCTGCTGAAGCTTACCGCCTCCTTCAGGCACTACCATCATCTCTTGATTTTTTGCTGCCCACAGCACTTGCTGACGCTGGTCACGACGGGGCTGGTTGTAGCTTTTCACGGAAATAGCACCGGCTTCTTTCAAGCGCTCTACGTGGAAATAGGCATCTTCATAATTGTTGATAATCGCTTTATAACCTAGTCCTTCTGCACCGTATAAAATAGTGCCGGTGGAGTAGATACGCGGCGCAACAATATCGCCTTTACGCTGTAATTCTGCCGCAGCAAAAATTTCTGTCGTGTCGTTTGAAGGGTCATGAATGGTCGTAACACCGAATGACACATTCGAGTACTGACTCCAGTTTTGCTGAGGAATAATCTCATTGCGGCCCTGCGAGCCGTGAGCGTGTGCATCAACAAGCCCTGGGATAATGGTTTTTCCCGTTGTGTCTATTTGCATTGCATCATCAGGAATGGTCACATCACCACGTTTACCCACTGCTTCAATGCGGTTGTCTTTAATCAGCACAACGCCATCTTCAATCACCTCTTGGGTGTTGTCGGCATCGCGCATGGTTACCACTTTACCGCCAACCAAAGCTTTGTAACCAGATGGCTTATCAGCTTTAGTGGTGAACGACAAATCCATACCTTCAGCTACTGGCTCAGGTAAGGTTTCCGCAGCGCCATCAACAAAGGCAAAGGCTTCATCAAGTGAACGGCTAAATAGCGTAGGGCCGTTAAACCAGCTTAGGGTTTTATTGTCAGGCGACCACGTTAAATATTCACCCGCGCGGCTTGAAAGCTGCGTTACCGGCAGTGAGGTCATGTTCGGGCCTATGGTAATGCGCTTGCCATTTTCGACAAACGGCGCCACATACGTTTTGAACTGGTAAACAAACGCAACCCATTTCTTATCATGTGAAAGTTTGTACTCACTTACCTTATCTGCACCGTAAAGGTGAGTTCGCTTGTCGTTACCTTTAAGGTTAACGCTTGAAAGCTGGGTTTCGTAGTAAGCTTCGCCGCCCGCTGATTCGGTGAAGTACACCCGGTCATCGTTACCTGCGAAATGCGCGTTATAGCCGCCTTCAGAGACTTTTTCTACCGTGTCTTCTTCAAGGTCCGCTACGTAAATACCTGGCTCAACCGAGTATTTGGGGTCTAGTAAGTAGCCGCCGGTAAATTTGCGGAAAACCACTTTCTCGCCATCGGCAGAGAACGACGGCTCAATGTAGTGACCTGGCTGCTGGGTAATAACTTTTCCTTTACCACCGCGAGCAGAAACCACGCGAACGGTACCTAGGTCTTGGTCATTCCAAGTCGTATAAACAATCGACTTTCCATCGTTAGAAAAACGCGGATAGTATTCGTCGTGATCGTTTTGTTTAGTTAATCGTTTAATTTTGCCTGACTTCACATCGCGCACATAAAGTTTACCTAGCGCTTGGAAGAGAACGGTTTTACCGTCGGGCGACATTTGAGACCAGCGAATCATACGAACGTCAAATTCATCAGGTGCGACATCAACGTCAAAGCGAAGCGCATCTGCGAATTTCACCGTGCCTTCAACGGTTACGTTCATTGTGCTGGTGGTTTTATCTTTCACGTCTATGGTGTGGAATTTACCACCTGTCCAATATACGATTTTGCTGCTGTCCGGCATCCAGTCGAAGTAGGCAAAGTAACCTTCCGAGCCAAAGCCTTCTTGCATGTCTCGCTCTAGTTCCAACGTCAGTGGTGTTTCTACGCCTGTCTTAATGTCTTTAATGAAAAGCGCGGTTCTATCTTTAACACGACGCACAAAAGCGATGTATTTACCGTCAGGTGAAGGTGTAGGGACTACAGCGCCGCCCGTACCGCTAATATAGCGGCTCTCTTCGCCGGTTTCGCGGTCGTAGCGAGTGATAGCAAAAATGCCTTCTAACGGGTCGCGGTTATATTCAAAGCGGGCACCCGGAACGGTATTTTCGGTAAAGTAAATGTACTTGCCGTCATGAGAGAATACAGGGTCGGCAATGTTTTGTTGGTCGCGCTTTCCGCTGTTGCGGGCTTTAATTTGTAGGCCGTCACCACCTGATTTGTGGTACATCCAAATCTCGCCAGCCGGAATACTACGGCTAGACATAATGCCCTTGGTAACCACTAGGTATTCGCCGTCTGGGCTCCACTTAGGAGAGTGGATAAGATTGCTTTTCTCTTTGGTTACCTGACTTAGATTACTGCCGTCAATGTCCATAACCCATACGTTGCTTAATCCATCTTTATCAGAGATGAATGCGATTTGCTTGCCGTCTGGAGAAATTGAAGGGTGAATATTCCATGCGAAGTCTTGCGTAAGCGGCGTCGCATCGCCGCCACTCATGCTAACTTTGTACAAGTCACCCAGCATATCAAAAACCATGAACTCGCCGTTTGGAGCAATATCTAAGCTAGACCACGTCGTTTCACTGGTTTTAATTGTAACTTCATTGAGGGCGTAAGGTGGGTTATTCACGTCCCACTTTTCAATGTCAGATTCTGTTTTTTCTTCACTGTCGTTCTGGGCGAATGTGGTAGGTACTACACCTAAGCCCAAAGCACTTACTAGCGTGATGGCCAGTAAACTTTTCTTTGTCTTTATCATAATTGTGTTTCCAAGTGCTTGTTATTTATTTTCTGTCTACATCAGAGTACATGAGTTAGCCTGAAATGACGCACTCTTGAATTGTAAAGCTAAGGTTAATCTTACTTCAAAGTGGGAGAGATTCATTTACCTAATGCGATTGTAAGTCTGATTTTAGCGTTTAACTTTCATTGAACTATTCTCGATAATCGTTACTATTCGCATTTATTTCGCAATATGTGAGCGCTGTTTTGAAACTTTGGGTACGACGACTGCATCTTATTTTAGCGCTGGCGTGTGGGTTATTTATTATTTGCCTTAGTATCACCGGTGCGCTGCTCATTTATGCAAAAGATATCCAAACCTTGGTTCAGCCAGAAAAGTGGACCATAAAGCCTCAAGGCTCGCCGCTACCGCTTTCCAGTATTGTGAACTCGTTAGAAAGCCAGACGGGTAAGAAAATTGAGCTCTTAATGCCCGAGTCAAACCCTGAACTTGCTTGGCAAGCGAAGCTCAACAACGGCGAATACGTAAGCGTAAACCCCAACTCTGCCGAAATACTTCATATATACGATTATTACAGCACGTTTTATGGGTTCACCATGGCTATCCATCGATGGCTGTTGTATCAAGATGGTGATAACGAAAGGCCACTTCGAAATTGGGTGTCTGTTAGTGCCTTAGTTCTACTTCTTGAAGTAATTGTGGGTTTTTACCTTTGGGTCAAGCCAAAAAATAGAATAAAACGCCTTGCGATTAAACGCCGCGCTAAGTTTCGAATTCTCATGTATCAACTTCATACAGTGCTGGGCGTTTATTTAGCTATACCGCTCATACTTATCGCGTTTAGCGGTATGGCGTTTAATTGGAAAGGCGCTACGCAGCAGGTGGTGGAAGCTGTTACTTTTTCAGAGGTCGAGACTAGGCCAGTTCCAGAGCCGTTAACTTACGACACGAATATCACACCAGTGGCGATTGATGACGCCTACCAAAATGCCATGGAAGTTTTTCCCAATGCGTCACTATTTCGCATTTACTTTCCACAAAATTCAGGCGAACACATAGGTTTCAGAATGCAAAACCCCGGCGAGTCTCACGCCTACAGCTGGGTTTGGACAAACCCTCAAAATGGAGAAATAACGGGTTATTACGATGCATCAAAAGCGAACATAGCGACGCAGGTTTGGAACTTCAAATACAAATTTCACATAGGCGATTTCGCAGGCCCATTGCTCGAATTCATCTGGTTATTTATCGCATTACTTCCAGCGTTTTTTACAATTACAGGGTTTTATTTTTGGTATAAACGCCATTACAAATGACGCGCTTTTATGGCTGAGCGACGGGCTTCAAATTCATCTCATCTAGATTTCATTATCTAACGCTTATTATTATTAAAATCACCCAAGATAATGAGAATGATTTTCATTGGCTTTACATTGTGCATCTACACCTTTAGTATAACGCGCCTTTCGTAACCTATTTTCTTAAAAGAGTTTTCATGTTTAGACCATCGCTTACGCTCATTGCCTTAGCCGTTAGTGCGCCTTCTTTTGCTAATGATGCCCCAAAGGATATGGAACGTATTATCGTTTCTGGAAGCCGTGTTATTGAAAGTATTGATGAAGTACCAGCGTCAATCACCGTTATTTCAAGAGAGCAGATTGAAGATCACCTGAAGGTAAACCCCGAGTTACAGAGCTTGTTAGCGCAGATGGTGCCGGGCTTAGCTCCAGATACAGGTAGTTCGAGCAATACTGGCCAGTCGTTGCGCGGACGAGCTCCGCTTGTGATGATTGACGGTGTGCCTCAGTCCACGCCGCTTAGAAATGGCTCGTTAGGTGTGAAAACGATTGACCCTAGCGCGCTTGCTAGAATTGAGGTAATTAAGGGCGCCACGTCTGTTTATGGTAACGGGGCGTCGGGCGGAATTATCAATTACATTACCAAACAAGCAACGGCGCAAGACACGCATGAGGGGCAAGTGAGTTTGTCCTCACGTTTCAGCGCAGTGAAACTTGAAGAGTCAGCCGGTGCGCGTATTTCAGCTGCGATTAACGGCAAGGTGGAGAATTTTGATTACCTTGTAACCGCCAGCTACGAGGAAAACGGCGTTCAGCGCGATGCTGAAGGCGATATTCTAGGTTTGCAGTACGGTTTGTCAGATGCTGAAACACAGAATTACTTTACCAAATTAGGTTACGACTTCGACCAAGAAAAACGTCTTCAGTTCAGCTACAACTACTTCAGCTCTCAACAAAAAACTGACTTGGCGGATGTTCCCGGAGACATCAACGAAGGTGTTAAAACCTACGCTATTCACGTACCTGAGGCTCTGCAAAAACGCGGTAAACCTCAGGGACCTGACGGTAATGAGAACATCACTCTGAAATACACAGACAGCAATATCTTTGCAAACAGCGAAATGACGCTTGATGTGTACACACAGGATATTGAGAACGTATTTTTCTTTTCACCTAACTTAGCTAACCCCGATGAAGGCTACGACGGCGGCCAGTCTATTATTCGCTCTGAAAAGCGCGGCGCTCGCGCAACGTTTAATACTGCCATTGATTTCGATGGCGTAGAAGCCACGTTTATCTATGGTATCGACGCGCTAAAAGACACTACCTCACAGCCGCTGGTTGATGGGCGCGTATGGGTACCTGAAATGGAAATGGACAGCTTAGCTGGCTTTTTACAAACGAAATGGGTAATTAGCGACGACGTTATCGTAAAGGCTGGTGTGAGAAGGGAAAGCATCGACTTATCGGTTGATGACTACGAAACACTGAAGCTGTGTCGCTCAGAAACCCAATGTTCTGTTCCTCTTCAGGTTAAGGGTGACACTATAGATTACGACGCAACTACTTATAACATCGCGATAAAGTACAACTGGAGCGACAGCTTTAGCCCGTTCTTCAATTACTCGCAAGGTTCAGACATCGCTGACATTGGCCGCCTACTGCGCGCTGCAACGGTAGATGATATTGGTCTTATCCAAACGGAAGCTTCTATCATCGATAACTACGAAGTGGGCTTCACCTCTCTTTTCGACCAGGTACGCCTTGAAGTTGCGGCTTACAGAAGTACATCTGAACTCGGTACGACCAATAGGTTCAACGAGGTGACAGGTGTGTATGAGCCTGTTCGCGCACCGCAGGAAATTTGGGGTTATGAAGGCTTAGTAGACTATCGAATTTCAGAAACGCTCAACGTGGTAGCCACATATAGTTACGTTGAAGGGAAAAATACCGAAGCTGATGTGTACCTTGGCTCTCGCCAAATTAGTCCACCCAAAGCAACAGCAAACGTAAATTGGAAGCCATCAGACACTTTATCGCTAACAGTTAGCTATCTTTATGTGGGTGATCGTAAACGCTTCTCGCCGAATGCTGACGGCGACTATGTGGGCGATCAAGGACCTATATCAAGCTATAATATTGTTAACCTAAGTGGACAGTACCAGTTCGCTGAAAACTGGAACGCGTTTATGGGCGTAGAAAACCTGTTTAACAGCGATTACTATCCTGCGCGCGCTCAGTCATACACCTACGGTGGCTACAATATTAAAGGATTAGGCACCACAGCAACCCTTGGTGTGACTTACTCTTTCTAACCAATACCACCTCGCCTAATACGGGCGAGGTGTCTTTTTCTTCCCATCACTTTCAGTGATGCTTGTCTATTACAGCAATAATCGCTAATTTCGTAACAAGTCATTAACAGTGAATTGTGTAGGAACTACCGTGAGCAACGCTGAACAACAATTGCATTATTCTACCTGTACGCTTTGTGAAGCAATGTGTGGTATTGAGGTGGCGACGAAAGGCCGTCAGATACTGTCAATAAAAGGGGATAAAGATAACCCCTTTAGCCAAGGCCATATTTGCCCGAAAGCGAGTGCGTTAAAAGACTTGTACGATGATCCTGACCGCTTGAAGCGCCCTGTAAAAAGGGTAAGACTTGACCGCGAGGCGAGTGCATCGGAAGACAGCGCATGGGAAGAGATAGGGTGGGATGAAGCCTTTGATTTGGTCGCAAGCAAGTTACACCACATCCAGCGGGCACACGGTAACAATGCGGTTGGTGTGTATTTAGGTAATCCCAATGCGCACAATATGGGCTCAATATTATTCGGGCCGTATTTCTATCGTGCCCTCAAGTCGCACAACCGCTATTCCGCTACCTCCGTTGACCAGTTGCCACATCACATTGTTAGTCGACGACTGTTTGGTCATATTTCCCAAATTCCTATTCCTGATATTGATCACACGCAGCACTTTATGATCATCGGCGGTAATCCGCTGGCCTCTAATGGCAGCATTATGACCGTGCCAAACGTGAAAAAGCGTTTAAAGAGCATTCAAAAACGTGGAGGGAAGGTCGTCGTTATCGACCCTAAACGCAGCGAAACTGCCGATATCAGCTGTGAACATCACTTTATTCGTCCAGGCAGTGACGCGCTATTACTGCTGGCTATGTTGCATGTATTGTTTGAAAAGCAGCTACACAAGGCGGATGAAATTTTACCTTATGCCGAGGATATAAAAGCGGTTGAAAAATACGTTCGCGATTATTCACCACAAAAGGTGAGCGAGTTTACCGGTATTTCGGCTTCACAAATCACTCAGCTTGTTTTGGACTTCTGCAATGCTGAGTCTGCAGTTTGTTATGGAAGGATGGGGGCTAGCGTACAAGCGTTTGGTACGCTCACCCAGTATCTCATCATGCTGTTTAACATGCTTACCGGAAACTTAGATAAGCGAGGTGGCATGATGTTCACTCAGCCAGCCGCTGACGTACTACCTGTATCAGGCAAGGGCAGTATGGGCGGATTTACCTCTCGCGTACGGGGACTTCCGGCGTTTGCGGGTGAATACCCGGTAGCGTGTTTAGCAGAGGAAATCTTAACCCCCGGAGAAGGGCAAATAAAAGCCATGGTAATTGGTGCAGGTAATCCCGTGGTCACTACGCCAAATGCAGAGCAGCTTGATAAGGCATTTGATGAACTCGACTTTATGGTTGCGGTAGACTTTTACATTACCGAAACCTCCCGTCATGCTGATGTGATCCTTCCTCCGGTAACCGCGCTAGAGCGCGACCACTACGATATTGTTTTTCACAACTTTGCCGTGCGAAATTTTGCTAAGTACTCTGAAGCGGTGGTAGACATTGATGAAGATCAGCTTACCGATTGGCAAATTTATCTATCTTTGGCTGAAAGACTCGACGCGCTAAACGGCAAAGGTACCGCACACTATGCGGCACTTTGGGATAAGCAGCCTAAAGGTGTGGTTGACGATTTATTACAAGCTGGGCTGTATGGTCGAGGGGCAAACGAAAGCAGAGACGCTCAGCCTAACTTAAATCAAACTTCACCCGACATTCCCTTAGAAGGGTTGTCGCTTGAAATGCTTAAAGCACACCCGCACGGAATTGATTTAGGGCCGCTACAGCCTTCCTTGCCTCATGCTTTGTTCCATGAAGATAAGAAGATCCACTTAGACTTTGATTACTTCATGGCTGATTTAGACAGGGTTAACACGCATTTCTTTGGAAAAGCGAAACATGCTACGCCGCAAAATCAGTCCGTCGTTTTGATAGGGCGCCGGCATATTAAAACCAATAACTCGTGGCTGCATAACAGCACTCGTATGGTGAAAGGTAATAACCGCTGTACGTTGCAGCTTCACCCTGATGACGGGGCAAAATACGGCATTGCAGATGGCGATGAGGTAAGTGTGAAATCGCGGGTTGGCCGGCTAACCATAGAGGCTGAAATCACAGATGCAATTATGCCCGGCGTGGTATCTATTCCCCATGGATGGGGGCACAACAAAAAAGGCATAAAGCTGTCTGTGGCAAGTCAGAACCCTGGGGTAAACACCAATATTCTTACTGACGATTTACAGGTAGACGAATTATCGGGAAATGCGGTGCTAAATGGCGTGCCCGTGGAGCTAGAAAAAGTAAGTTAAGCACGCAAAAAAACCGGCATTTACTTGCTAGTAAATGCCGGTTTTTGTGAGAAAGTACTCAATTAAGCACCTATTCTTAGGTCATAGTAACAAACTCTTCTGCACTGGTAGGGTGAATAGCTACACACGCATCAAAGTCAGCTTTGGTCGCACCCATTTTTATGGCAACGGCGAAGCCTTGCAGAATTTCGTCCATGCCGTGCCCAATACCGTGAAGGCCTACCACTTTTTCGTCTTTACCCGCGCATACCAGCTTCATCTTGGTCATTTGACGGTGGCGGGTTACCGCGGTGTACATAGACGCAAAGCTCGAAGTGTAAACCTTGATGTTGTCCTCGCCATATTCTTCGACAGCTTCTGGCTCGGTTAAGCCAATAGTGCCAATGGGTGGGTGACTAAACACTACGGTTGGAATCATCGAGTAATCCATGTGAGCGTCTTTTTGGCCGTTAAATAAACGTTCGCTAAGCAAACGACCAGCCTTAACTGCTACCGGAGTAAGCTCTGCTTCACCGGTAATATCACCAACTGCGTACACGTTTTTGGCTGTGGTATTTTGATACTTATCTACTTTAACTGTACCGTCATCACTTAACTCAACGTCGGTATTTTCAATATCAATTTTGTCGGTAGAGGGTTTACGGCCAATCGCCCAAATCAGGCAGTCAGTTTTTAGCACTTCGCCATTGGTTAAGTGTACTGATAGCTCACCGTCGTCAGCTTTTTCTACTTTCTCAACGCTCGCGTGGTCGTGCAGTTTGCAGCCTTCAGCGTGGATCATATCAACCAAAGTTTCGTGAATAAGCGGGTCGAAATTTCTAAGCGGCGCGTGTTTGCGAACTACCAGATGCGATTCTGTGCCAAGGGCGTGAAGAACGCCAGCCAGTTCAACGCCAATGTAGCCTGCGCCAACGACGACAGCGCGCTTAGGCTGCTCTTTTAGGGCAAAGAAACCATCAGAATCAATACCGTACTCAGCACCTTCAATATCTGGGATGATTGGGCGGCCGCCTACAGCAATCGTAATATGGTCAGCCGTGTACTTTTCGCCGTTGACTTCTACCGTGTTGTTATCAATAAACTTTGCAAATCCGCGAATTAAGGTAACGTCGTTTGCAGTAAGCACGCGGTCGTAAGAGGCATGAATACGCTCAATATAAGCCTGGCGGCTGGCAATCAGGCTGTCCCAGCTAAAGTGATTTACCGACAAATCGAACCCGTATTCAGGTGCGTAGCGGTGGATAGCTTCAGCAATTTGGGCTCCGTACCACATGGCTTTTTTAGGCACGCAGCCAACGTTCACGCAAGTACCGCCAATATCTTTCGCTTCAATAATGGCGGCCTTCTTTCCATGTTTAGCTGCACGGTTTGCAGATGCGATACCACCGCTGCCACCGCCAATACATATATAATCAAAATGTGTCATTCAAAAAGCCTTCTTTGTCGGTTAGGCGAACATAAACGATAAGCATAGATGCCTTCGGTAGGTTCGCACAGCAAATCATTCTCTATCGGTCTTGTTATAAAGAGTGATTAAAAGACCGAGATTTGCTTTAGGGAATTTCATTTAGTTTATCAATGGGGACAGTGCAGCCTAATAAAAAGGCTAAGGTAAAGCGAGGCATATTCATGCACCGCCCGTCCTGTTTTCAACACGAAACCTTTAAAGCTTATTTACTTATAGTAGCAGAAAGCTCTTCTGGTTCTATTTGAATACTAAACGCTTTTCCACGCTCTTCTTCAAAGTGCACGAGTTTTTGAATGGTGGCATCACTAAACACATGTCCCTCGGGAAGGATAAGGATGTGACTATCGTTATACAAATTTTGGGCGAGGACCATGCCCGCCTTAAGCTGCGTGGCTTTCAATGATGTCGAGAGCAGTTTAGACGTTGTCACATCTTCAGCTTCGAGTAAAAGGTCCAAAAACTCGCCGTCATAGCGGGTATTTCGGTGCTTTTTCATTTCTAATTTGGCATCGCGAGGGCTCATTTCCACACCACTCATTCTGCCGGTTACCAAGCGCCAATAATCTCGGGCAATCGCTAAAATACGCGCGCCTGCGGGAATTTCTTTGGCAACTTTGTTATACAAACCAGAGCCATTGTAGTGCTCGAATTGAAACTCGATGATATCTGAAACTTGATGCAGCTCGTGCGCCGGCGCGAGGATCAGTGCCGCCTGTTTGGTTTGCGACAAGTAATTTTGTTGCTGTTGATATTTAAGCTTTGAAAATGGCGCTTTGAAATCTTCGGTTTTAAGCCCTAGCAGGCCTAGCTCACAAATAAGGCCGGCATAGCGCACTTGTTTTATTTCGTCTTTCTCTAAACGAGCAATACGCGCAAGTTTCGACGCTAACTCACTCACCTCAATAGCAAACTTACCGTTGATGTTTGGATTAATGCTTATCACGTTGAACAGCACCTGCTCCATTGCAAGGTTGTGTTTTTCGATTTTATTTAGCGCTGCTTTTATCTGGCGCGTGCGCTTTTGAACCACTTGTTCCAGCGAAGCGTTTACGTCTCTAAGCTTTCTGTTTTGAAGGCGAGTAAGTTTTTGAAGACGCGTATTTTCGGCCTTCAATTTAACCCGCTCTAGCCCTTCCTCAACCACAGATATTAATTCTTGGTTATCCCACGGCTTTTGAAGATATCGATGAATTTTACCTTGGTTAACGGCTTTAATGGTTGATTCGATATCGGCATATCCTGTAAGTACAACTCTAAATGTATCGGGGTAATTAATAGCAACTTGCTCAAGAAGCTCAGCGCCTGACATTTGAGGCATTTTCATGTCTGAGATTACAACGTGGACCTCGTGATTACTCATCAGTTCGAGTGCTTTAGCACCGCTGTCAGCAAGCAGTAGCGTAATATCCATAGTGAAGAGCGCGCGTTTAATTGCACGAAGAATATTAGGTTCGTCGTCGACAAATAGCACGGTATAGGTTGAAGCTTGTTCAGTAGGCTCTGTCATAAAAAATTATCCTTATACGCGACGTAACTAATATCACATGCTATTGCATTATTTGACACTATAACTTCATGCATTATTAGTCTCACCGTTATTTTGTGAGTCTTTGGAAACTGGGTTGGTTGGAAGCGCTAGCGTAAATGTACTGCCTTCTCCTTCGGTGCTAGAAGCAGATAGCGTTCCACCGTGTTCTTGCGCAATACCAAATGAAATTGAAAGTCCTAAACCCGTTCCTTGTCCTTCCGGTTTTGTAGTGAAAAAAGGATTAAACAGCTTATCAAGGTGGCTTGGCGGTATTCCGCAGCCGGAATCTTCTACTCGTAACTCAACAAACTCGCCAACAGTGCACGTTGTGATAATAATTTTTCCGTTTTTGCCAGTAGCTTCAATAGCTTGACCAGCGTTAATGAGAAGGTTAGTTATCACTTGAGATATTTTACCAACGTTCATATCTACGTCAGGGATCCTTCCTAAATGCGTTTCTACTGTACATATGTATTTTAGTTGGTTATTAACCATGGCCAATGTGGTTCGCACACAATCATTAATGTTGTGTTTTTGCATTTGATCGCTATCAACGCGAGAAAACAATTTAAGCCCTTTCACTATCTCAGCAACGCGCTGCAAGCCTTCGCGAGAGTCACCGAGCAAGTCAGAAATATCTTCATTGATAAAAGCCATATCTTGATTGCCCAGCATTTTTTCTAGTTTATTGAGAGCAAGCGCGCGTTTTTGCTCATCCTTCTCGTCTAAAACAACCTGAATCTGCGAAAAAATCATTTGATAAGTCGCAACGTATTCACTGAGTGTTGAAATGTTGCTGCTAACAAAACCTACAGGGTTATTAATTTCGTGGGCAACACCAGCTGCGAGTTGCCCTACTGATGCCATTTTTTCAGCCTGAAGAAGTTGTACTTGGGTCTCTTTTAAATCTTTGTTCGTTTCTTCTAGCTGATAGTTTTTCTGGTTAAGTAAGGCTGTCCGGTCTTGCACTTTTTCTTCGAGAAGTGTGTTTAGCTCTTTAAGGTCATCTTGTGCACGCTGGCGCTGTTCGTACTCTTCCTTTAGCCGCTCAACGAGTTGATTAAATGCCTCAGCGAGCTCGCTTAATTCATCTTTCCCCCTAACAGGAACAAAAACTTCTTTATAGTTATTGTTTCTTACCGCCTCACCTAAGTGCTTAGCACCCTGCAAAAGCTGCTGAAGCTGAGACATTAAAAAGGAGCCGAGTAAATACGAACACAAACCAACTAGAACGAACTCCATCAGAGCGAGGGTTACCGTCCAGCTTCTAACCCTAGAGACCGATTCAGTAACTGAGGCTATGTTTAGGCCAATTTCAACATAGCCGTATAAGGTATTGTTTACCATAATTGGAGCACGGGTGTCATATACACCATCGTCAGCTTCTGACACCGACAAGTCAGCTTCAAAGGGACGACTAAGCGCGGCTTCACTACCTTTCTCTACGAATATATTGTTTGTTTTATCTTTTACTCTCACGTATGAAATATTAGGGTTGGTTAATATTTCGGATACATCGGCATCAAGTGAAGCTAAGTCATAGCTTAAAAAAGCATTCTTTGTTGTAGATACAAAAAGTGCAACCGTGGTGTCTGCAGATTTTTTGATGTTGCTGTCAACAAGATCGTTTAACAATTGAAACACAGTCACAAGGAGCACCAGCAGCAAAAGTGCAGCGATACTTGCAATTCCGGTAATCGTTTTAAACCGTAACGACAGCTTCATATGTTCATTTCTCATAGGTGCGGTCTTGAAAGTGACGCAATTCCTAGGTTTCTTACGTCGTCCCAATCGCTGTCTCTAGAGGCAATAAATCCGCCCAATCCAATGTCACTTAAAATTGAGGACTTACTGCTGTCATTAGATAATGCAATCAATGCATTAAGAATAGCTTGTCTATCGTCTTCTGCCATTTTTGGGTGCGTCGCGATGGGGTGGGGCGTATAGCCCTCACTTTGCCACAGCACACGAAGGTCATTTTTTATTGCTTCTGGAGAGATATTAAACGTGCGAAAAATTCCGCCACCTGCTTTAAAAAAATTACGCTGCACTGATAAGTAAACCGAGTCGTGAGATTTCACGTAACGAGGAATGAATACGATGTTATTTTTGCGTAAGTGAGCGCTAGTGATAATAGTCGCTGCAAACGCGGCGGGCGCAGGAAAAGCAATTTCAGACCCGTTTAAATCTGAAAGCGTTTGAATTGGACTGTCTTTGTGGACCACAATCAGCCCACGTATTTTTTTGTCTGCCTGATGAGCAAGTGCGCGATAACCCACAGAGTCGTTAAAAACCACAAAATGATAAGGGTTCATGTAGGCCAAGTCATAAAGTCCGGCAGTTAGGTTAGCTTCGAAAGTAGGAATGTCTTTGGCCGTTCTAAATTCAACGTTAAGACCAGTGTAATTACTCACATAATCAATAAATGGTTGCCACTTTTCGGTCATTTTCTTGGCAGATTGCTGAGGAACAACGCCAAACGTTAGCGCTTTTCCCTCAGCTGAAAGCGGGACTAAAGTAAACCATAGAGCGATTAAAATGCACGTTGCTGGCCAAGACATAGTCATTTCCTTCTTATTCAAACTACAGTGACATGAATTGCTCTAGCACATTGGTAAGATCATGATTTGAGAAAGGCTTTTGAAGCGTCGCATCAGCACCGATTTCCAGCGCACGCTCAAGACTTATGTCATCTAAGGCTGATATGACGATAATTTTCAAATCTTTGTATTTGCTTTGTTCTCGGGTGAATTCGATAACACTATAGCCATCCATGCCAGGCATACTAAGGTCCAGCGTCATAACTTTAGGCTCGTACTGGCTTAACATGATTCCCGCTTGGAATCCCCCAGTCGCTATGTACGAATCGAAGCCTGCGCGTCTTGCCACACGCTGTATCGACTTGGCCACCGGCATCTCGTCGTCTACGATCAGGATGGATGGTGAGGCAATCCCTCTGAGCGCATCAGGAATAGGCATATCATGGCGTTCAAGGAACTCAATAAAGTCCTCAACAAGAATACGATTGTTACCACGTCCCGGAAGCTTGAAGCCCTTAAGCTTTCCGCTTTCAATCCATCGAATTACAGTGCGAAGGTTTACGTCGCAGTACGAGGCTATTTCGCCTGATGTTAAGGTTTTCATATCAATACCTTGTAGATTTATTAATCAGAATTATAGCTGTAATACGACTAGGAGACAAAGTAGACAAAAGGATTAGATGCGACATTTGCGACATGCCTGGAGCCGCCGTGATGTGAGATTAGGCAAATCTGACGACTACCCCTACATGGAAAAGAGCGCTCAGTTTAACGATCTATGGTGCAGTTTCGTGATCCATAGCCTTAAACTAGAAGTAACTTCAAAACAGGTCAACAGATGCGTAAACAATAACTTGTTTTTAGTCAGCGAAGCCCCATCATTATTCTATCAAAGCGTTAAGAGTGAAAAAGATTATGACAACCCCTGCAATAGAAATGGTAGATGGACTACCAATTTTTTCTGCTATTGAACCAGCCTCTATTAAGCCTGCAATTGAAAAGGCCATTGCGGCATGTAAAAACGAAATAGAAGAGGTCGTGGCGTCGAAAGATTACTCTTACCAGAATCTAGTGCTTCGCCTTGAAGAGGTGGACGACCGTTTAAGCAAAATGTTCTCGCCGGTGTCTCATATGAATAGCGTGGTGAGCAGCGATGAATTGCGTGAAGCCCACGATGCGTGTTTGCCACTATTATCGGAATATGGAACTTGGGTAGGCCAGCACGAAGGCCTTTACAATGCTTATGCTTCCCTCAAAGCGTCTGACGAATTTGCGACCTTAAGCGAAGAGCAGCAGAAAGTGATTGAAAACGCCGTTCGCGATTTCACATTGTCAGGTGTAGCGCTTCCCGCAGAGAAAAAGAAGCGTTTTGCAGAGATTCAGGCAAAGCTAAGCGAGCTATCGTCAACCTTTTCTAATAATGTGATGGACGCCACTATGGGCTGGACAAAACACATTACCGATGAAGCTGAACTTGCCGGTATGCCAGAGTCAGCCCTTGAAGCTGCGGCGCAAGCTGCGCACCAAAAAGACTTACAAGGCTGGTTGTTTACGTTAGACATTCCGTCTTATTTACCTGTAATGCTTTACGCGGATAATCGCGAACTTCGCGAAGAAATGTATCGCGCCTATGCCACAAAAGCGTCTGATCAAGGCCCTAATGCGGGTAAGTGGGATAACACCGATATAATCAAAGAGACTTTAACGCTGCGTACTGAACTGGCTGAATTGCTAGGCTTTTCAAGCTATGCAGAGCGTTCATTAGCAACCAAAATGGCAGACTCTACCGATCAGGTCATCGGGTTCTTGCGTGATTTAGCGGCTAAGTCTAAGCCTCAGGCAGAAAAAGAACTCGAAGAAGTACGAGCATACGCGAAAGACAAGCATGGTGTTAGCGAGCTAGCGGCATGGGATTTACCGTATTACAGCGAGAAACTGAAACAGGAAAAGTACACGATTTCTGATGAAATGCTGCGCCCTTATTTCCCAGAAGATAAAGTACTGTCTGGCCTGTTTGAGGTGGTGCACCGCCTGTATGGCTTAAAGATTATCGAGCAGCCAGGCATCGACACATGGCATAAGGACGTACGGTACTTCACCATTACTGACGATGCCGATGTGATGCGCGGCAGCTTTTACCTAGACTTATACGCACGAGCTAAAAAGCGTGGCGGCGCGTGGATGGATGAATGTCGCGTACGTCGTGAAAAAATGAATGGCGAATTACAGCTACCCGTTGCGTACCTTACCTGTAACTTCAACGCACCTGTAGGGGATAAGCCAGCGCTATTTACCCACGATGAAGTGGTAACCATGTTCCATGAGTTTGGCCATGGTATTCACCACATGCTTACTAAAATGCGCGTAGCGGGTGTGTCGGGTATTAACGGTGTACCGTGGGATGCGGTTGAATTGCCAAGCCAATTTTTAGAAAACTGGTGCTGGGAAGAAGACGCGCTTAACTTTATCTCTGGTCACTATGAAACTGGCGAACCGCTTCCTGCTGATTTATTAGAGCGTATGCTTGCTGCACGGGATTACCAGTCAGCGATGCAGATGGTACGCCAGCTTGAATTCAGTCTTTTCGACTTCTTACTGCATAGCGAAAAGGGCAGTGAGGTAGACGTACAGGGCACATTGGATAAAGTACGTGAAGAGGTGGCCGTGGTCATTCCTCCATCGTTTAACCGTTTCCAAAACGGCTTTGGTCACATATTTGCTGGTGGATACGCAGCGGGCTATTACAGCTATAAGTGGGCCGAGGTGCTTTCTGCCGACGCGTACAGCAAGTTTGAAGAGGATGGCATTTTTAACCGTGACACGGGCAAAGCGTTCTTAGAAAACATTTTAGAAATGGGCGGCAGTAAGCCTCCTATGGACTTGTTTGTTGCTTTTAGGGGGCGCGAGCCGCAAGTTGACGCTTTGCTTCGTCACAGCGGTATTAAAGGCTAGGCACACATGAAAGAGTCTAAGCTAGAGTCTTTTCAATCTATCTACCGCCGAGCGTGCGAGCGCAAAGGCGGTGAAAGGGTGCTTGAAGCTATGCTCCAAGCACCACTTTCTAAAGCGCAAATTGAAGCCATTCCTGACGACCGTTTTTTAGCGGCGATGACCAAAAAAGTGTTCCAGTCAGGCTTCGTGTGGCGAGTTATTGAGCAAAAGTGGCCCGACTTTGAAACCGTATTTTTCGGGTTCGACATTGATAAAGTGTTGTTGATGCCCGATGAAATGCTAGAGCAAAAAGCGTCAGATAAGCGCATTGTTCGCAACTATAAAAAAGTGATGACAGTGCGTGACAATGCCATGATGATCAAAGACGTAGCCCTGGAGCACGGCAGCTTTGGTAAGTTCGTAGCAGGCTTTGAAAAAGACAATATCACTGAGCTTTGGGCGTTTTTGAAAAAACGCGGTGCGCGATTAGGTGGCAACACCGGCCCCTACATGCTTCGTGCACTGGGCATAGACACGTTTTTATTCTCTCGTGACGTGGAAGATTACTTGCGAAAGAATGAAATTATTGACGGTGGCTTAACCTCGAAAAAGTCGCTGTCGGCGGCCAATGCCGCATTTGCGCAATGGCATGAGGAAAGCGGCCGTTCTTTGCAAGAGATCAGTGCCATTGTTGCCTATAGTTGGGGCACAAACAATCAGGTAGTGTAGAGCGAGCTGCTCTAGTCTTCTAAACAAGGGAGCTTGTGCCTTGCAGGCTCCGCTTTTGTGAAGGTCAAAGGCTTGATTTACATCAGGAGACAGTTAGGCATAAAGCTTTTGCTTGAGCACACAATCCTATACACTTCGGCATTAATAAAAATATTCAAATTACAGGACTGTCATGAGCGACAATCAAACTCCCGCTACGCAAGCAGACTCTGCAATCGACAATGCTACTGAGCATACAACGCACTTTGGTTTCAAACAGGTGGATAAAGGGCAAAAAGCCTCTTTGGTTGCTAATGTTTTCGACTCTGTTGCAGCAAAGTACGACGTAATGAACGACCTTATGTCGATGGGAGTGCATCGTTTATGGAAGCGTTTCACAATTGACTGCAGCGGTGTGCGCGCGGGCAACAAAGTCTTGGATATTGCCGGTGGTACTGGCGATTTAACCGCTAAGTTCTCTCGCTTGGTAGGCCCAACAGGGCGCGTAACCCTTGCCGATATCAACTTGTCTATGTTGAAAGTAGGCCGTGATAAGCTTCGCGACCGTGGGTTGGTTAGCAATATTGACTATGTACAGGCGGACGCAGAAGCCTTGCCGTTCCCAGACAACCATTTCGATGTGGTGACCATGGCATTTGGCCTTAGAAACGTAACGGAAAAGCAAAACGCGCTTAATTCTATTTATCGCGTACTTAAGCCGGGCGGTCGCTTGCTTGTTTTAGAGTTTTCAAAACCTACCTCAGAGCAGCTAAGTAAGCTTTACGATATGTATTCGTTCCACATTTTGCCGAAAATGGGGCAGCTGGTGGCAAACGATGCAGAAAGCTACCAATACCTTGCTGAAAGTATTCGCATGCACCCTGATCAAGAAACATTAAAAGGCATGTTTGAGCAAGCGGGTTTTGAACAATGTGATTACCAGAATCTAACTGGCGGTATTGTTGCGCTGCATAGAGGTTACAAGTTTTAATGCCTACCTCTGCGCTGATTACTGCAACAGTTGAATCGGTTATAAATAAGTTGCTGTCTTTAGATGAAGACAGCGAAGCAAGGCTAAAGGCGCTTAATGGCGCCAGGCTTACTGCATTTGTCTCGCCGCTTCCTTACGGTATTACACTGTCTTTTTCCGACCGTGTCGACGTACTTAGCGAACAAGGTTCATTTGACGATGTCGTTGCATCCCTTGGGCCGAAAGACTGTTGTATTAAAACATCGCTACAGACTTTGCCAGAGCTAAAAGAAACCAGTCAACTTACCCGCCTCATTCAACAAAAAGCATTGTTTTTGGAAGGGGAGCTAAATGTTGCTCAGCAAGTCAGTGCCTTGTTTCAGCAGCTCGACATCGACATTGAAGAGTTACTGGCACAAAAGACTAACGATGTTATTGCCCATCAGACCTTGAAAACGGTGAAAACTGTGCATGAGAAGTCGATGTCAGCACTAGCGTCCATGGCGAAAGTATTCGGAAACGCCGTAGTAGAAGAAAAGCAGCTTGCTGCACACAAGCTGGCGGTTATGCATTTTAGTGACGAAGTTAATGCGCTTCGCGATCGAGCAGAAAGTGCCGATGCGCGATTGCGCCGCCTAGAAGAAAAATTTAAGTAAGATTGAGAGAAACAGGCTCATAAATGCGTATTGTTAGGTTATACCGAATTAACAAGGTATTGTTGGAACACGGCTTAGACGAACTTATTCCAGCAAAGTGGTTACCCTGGTATGCGCGGGCTATGCGTCATACCATTTTTTGGGTGCGAAACAAGCACAAGGGCAAGTCAGCCGGCGAGCGTATTACCCTTGCACTACAAAACCTTGGGCCTGTTTTTATTAAATTCGGCCAAATGCTCTCTACCCGCCGAGACTTGCTTCCCCCTGCCATTGCTAACGAACTTGCCCGTTTACAAGACAAAGTTCCGCCGTTTTCATCAGACGTTGCACAAGACATTATCAAGCAAGCGTTGGGGCTTTCTGATTTAAGCGAATTATTCAGTGAATTTGAAAAAGCGCCGCTAGCGTCTGCCTCTATCGCCCAAGTTCACGCGGCAAAGCTAAAGCATAACAATGAAGACGTTGTGGTAAAGGTGTTGCGCCCAGATATTCGCGATACCATCGTGGCAGACATGGAGCTTTTATTTAGCTTGGCTAACGTGCTTCAACGCTGGCTTCCCGATGGCAAACGTCTGCGTCCTGTGGAAGTGGTTGTTGAATATCGCAAGACCATTGTTGATGAGCTTGATTTACTACGTGAATCTGCGAATGGCATTCAGTTAGGGCGTAACTTTGAAGGTTCTGACGCGCTGTATGTACCTAAAATTTACAGTGACTATTGCCGCAGTAATGTGTTGGTTATGGAGCGTATTTACGGTCTGCCAATCTCAAATATAGACGCATTACTTACCCAAAATACCAATATGAAAAAATTGGCCGAGCGCGGTGTGGAAGTTTTCTTCACTCAGGTATTTCGCGACAGTTTTTTCCATGCAGACATGCACCCGGGCAATATCTTTGTTTCTACCGAACACCCTGAAAACCCCAAATATATCGCCATCGATTTTGGCATTGTGGGTACGCTCAATCGTGAAGATAAACGCTATCTGGCTGAGAACTTTATTGCCTTCTTCAACCGCGACTATCGCAAAGTCGCCCAGCTTCACGCTGACTCAGGTTGGGTGCCGCAAGACACCAACATCGATGAATTTGAGATGGCCATTCGCACGGTATGTGAACCGATATTTCAAAAGCCACTTGCAGAAATTTCCTTTGGTAACGTGCTGCTACAGCTTTTTAATACAGCACGACGTTTCAATATGGTGGTTCAGCCACAGCTTGTGCTACTGCAAAAAACATTGCTGTATATCGAAGGCTTAGGCCGTCAGTTGTATCCTCAGCTTGATTTATGGAAAACCGCCAAGCCGTTTCTTGAAAACTGGATGAAAGAGCAGATTGGCTTTACCGCCATGATGGGGAAGGTAAAAGACAATTTACCTTTCTGGTCTGAAAAACTGCCTGAAATGCCAGACCTGCTGTACGACAGTTTACAGCAAATGAAGCGCTTGCCTCTACAACAACAAAGGGCCCATTTGGCTCTGCTTCAAGAGCAAAAGAAAACAACTCAGACCACTCATTTAAGCGTAGTGGGTGCCACCTTTGTGTTAATGACAGCAATACTGCCAATGTACGAATTATCTTGGTATTTCCCTGCAAGTACAGGCGTAATTGGCGCAGTTTGCTGGTATTTGGCGTGGCGAAAAGGGCTTTGATTTTTGTTACGCTGCGGTGAATTATTTATGAAATCCGTAGTTTATCAATTAATTTGTATAGTAATCGTCCCGAAGAGTGTTATAGTGGTTGTGGCTCTAAGCCAAAGTCTTTAAATAGACGCGATTTTGTATTATTTGCTATATGTTAAACCACTCGAGTTACCCGGTAATTTGTTGTAAGTTGTTTGTCCATTCGTAAGTAAGACCCAATACTCCGCCAATTTAAAGACTCTAAAGAACTTAGTTACACGCGCTTATGCGCAATTTAATACGATATTTGAGGTCTATACGACATGTCTAAAGTTACAGGCACAGTTAAGTGGTTCAACGCTGATAAAGGTTACGGTTTTCTAACTCAGGATAACGGCGGTAAGGACGTATTCGTTCATTTCCGTGCGATCATCTCTGACGGTTACAAAACGCTTCCAGAAGGTCAGCGAGTAGAATTTGAAGTTGAAGAAGGTCAAAAAGGTCTTCAAGCTGCTAACGTGCAAGCTATCTAAGAATTCAAAAACGGCGGTCATTTGACCGCCGTTTTTCTTTCTATTGTCTGCATTTCCACACTCGCGCTAAACGCGCGACAAAGCTTTTAGTCCATACCGCTTTTGGTATATATCATTTTTAACGAATAACGCTTTCATCAATAGCTAGTCTACCGCGTCGCTATCGCCATGCTCTCTCGGCTACACCACATAAGCACTCGTTCACCCCAATAAATTTGAAGCTCGCAGCATATTCCTAATATCCGTACGCCACGGTATTGCGTAGTCATAGCGTTTAATGCTTTACTCATTACAACGCCCATTTGGGTAATACCAGTCCGCACAGTTAATTACCCACTAAGCGAGATTCAAAGTGTTCGTAATCGCGGCGATAAATACGTCTACAGGGAGTGCTTAATGCGCATGACATCAACTATTCGATATTCATTGGCCACCGCGCTACTTATTCTAAGTTCAAACCTTGCTTATGCTGCTCAGGCAAATGGACAAGTCGATGATCAGAGTGTTTTAGCAATGGTACTTAATACCGAAATCCGTATGGCAGACGTCGTGCCTAGTGAAGAAGAACGCAAAAATTTGAAGCAGCAAGCGAAAGACAATTACGCAGGTATGCTTGATTATGTGGTCCGTGTAAATGCGTCAAACAGAATTTATGAGCTTGTTTTAGAGGACTACGCAAAACAAAAAGGCATAATTGTTAATCAAACACTGGTAAGCAAGTTTATCGAGAAGTTTGAAGGTCAGGTTTCAAGTGAAACGGCAACGAAACCCATTAAAGAGATAGCGGCCAAGCAGGTTATACAGTTTCAAACAGAAAAAGCGATGTATGAAGAGTTTGGAGGGCGTGTTATCTTTCGCCAGTCTAACCCGCAAATGCCTATTGACGCTTACAATACACTGCTATCTCGCTATCGCGATGCAGGTAAACTTAGCATAATAGACGAGGACTTGCGGGATGCATTTTGGGATGTATTTACGCCTCCCTTTCAATATGAAATTGCACCAGAAAATGTCGACTTTAATCAGCCTTGGTGGCTTTAAATCGCCTCCATAAAAGTAAAGCACCTGACGTTATTCACTGAAAAACTGAGAACATGGAAATAAAGGGCAACATCTCACTATGCGTAGTGAAAAAACAAGCGGTATAGACACAATAGATAAAGCCATTTTGGCCATGCTACAGAATAACGCTGACACGCCTGTTGCAGAAATTGCTGAGCAAGTTGGGCTTACGGTAACGCCCTGCTGGCGTCGTATTCAAAAGCTAGAAGAGAAGGGCATAATCTCTAGGCGAGTAGCGCTGTTGCAAGCAAAACACCTGGGGCTGGCCATGACCGTTTTCGTGCAAGTAAAAGCGGGCAGACATGATGGAAAGTGGCTGGCAAGTTTCGCCAAGCACGCCGCGTCATTTGATGAGGTTGTTGAATGTTATCGTATGTCGGGGGAATATGATTACTTACTAAAAGTTCTCGTTACCGATATGGATTGCTTCGATCACTTTTATAAGCGATTGGTTAACGGTATAGAGTTCTCAGATGTTACTTCAAGTTTTGCAATGGAGCAGATTAAGTACACAACCTCGGTACCGTTAAACCACATCTAAAATCCAAAAAAAATGGGGCCGGTTTGACGGGCCCCATATAAATTAATGATTTTGTTCTTCAACGTGCTGGTCGGCAAATATCTTGGATTTCTTTTTGATTTTACATCCTAAGATACGCTGCGCATTTTTACGGCCGATATAGTGAGCGACTGTGTAGGGGTGCGCGCGTTTGAAGAACCGTGAAAACGAATGGAATACATTTTCCATAGTATTGGCTCCTTCTATTAAAAATTGCCCCAAATAAAATATAGTAATATTACAGTTTGATGTCAACAAAATATTTAACGGTAAGTAACGTTTAAATTTTGATCACACCTTAAGGGTAGACTAGCTAACGCTAAACATCCTCTAATCATTGGTATACATTGTTCGAGGGAAAGGATCATATTTTGATCGCAGGTTTTCAGATCGAGTTCGTGGATTGGGGATACTGGTCGCCGCAAATGCCCCAAGCACAGAAAAGGCGTCGGGAACCGCAAGAAACTCGCAATGTATAGCGTTCAGTATAGCGCTGAATAGAAAGTGAACACCACTGACTTTCAATGATGTTCACTATTGTTTCAAGTAATTGGGATCTGCTGCGATTCCATCAATGAGTATTAGTAGTAAGAAAGTTTCTCTGACTTACCGGAGAATATCTTATAAACCATGGCGGTATAAGCCAGAATAATGGGTACAACAATAACTACGCCAACAAGCAAGAAGCGTAGAGAGCTTGCGTCACTAAGCGCATCCATCACCGTCATCTGCCCTGGAATGATAAACGGATAGTAGCTTATGCCAAATGCGGTGAAACAAAGTAAAAATACTAGAAGGGCAATAAAGAACGGAAGCCATTCGCCTTTACCTTGAGCTTCAGGCAGTTTCTTAAGCAATACCCCACACAATGCTAAAAGCGCAAAACATGCTACGGGTTTAGCAAAAAGCACATAGCCCCAAGGCGCTGATAGCCACAAATCTCGCACGTCATCGTGTAAGGTGAGGTTCGCAATACTTACCGCGATAATGCCTACCGCCAGTATCCCTAAACCTCTTCTGGCCCAGTAGTACGCTTTTTGTTGAAGCTCACCTTCGCCTTTAAGTATTAACCAGCACGAGCCAATAAACGCATAGGCTGCTGTAACACCAAAAGCAGCGAGAAGTGCAAAGCCTTGGGCCCAAATATCTGTGCGAAGTCCCGTCACGTATATACCCAACATATACCCTTGAGCTAATGTGGTTAAAAGCGAGCCGTATTTGAATACCATGTCCCACTTACGCTTTTTCACCTGCACAACCTTGGCGCGAAAATCGAACGCTACGCCGCGCAAAATAAGCCCTAATAACATGAAGGTTGCAGGTAAGTACAAGGTTTGTAAAAACTCACTATGGGCTTCAGGGAAAGCAATAAGCAGTAGACCTATGGCGAGCACAAGCCAAGTTTCATTAGCATCCCAGTAAGGGCCTATGGAGGCTATCATGTCATCGCGAAACGCTTCTGTTCTTGGCGGAATAAGTACACCCACACCCAAGTCGTAGCCATCTAAAATGGCGTACAGCAATACAGATAGGCCAAGTAAACCCACATAAATATTTCCGAGCATCTCTGCTGATACGTTTTCAAACATGTTTGCTCTCCTTAAACCGTGCTTGGGTCTGGGGCAGTAGGTTGCATTTTTGCCTTAGCAACTTCGCGCTCTTCCGTCGTTATCTCTTCAATTTCAACGGCTCTTCTGCACATCAACATAAGTGTTCCCATGTATGCGATTAGAAGCACCGTATAGATAACAAGATAGAGCGTGAACGACAGAGCAATATTCGCCGGCGGCAATTGGGTAACGGCATCAGCGGTTCTTAATACACCGCTTACCAAATAGGGCTGACGGCCTATTTCCGTTACGTACCAGCCGGCAAGCGTTGCAATCCATCCGCTAAACGCCATGCCTGCAAACGTGCGTTTAAGCCAAATTGGGAAGTCTTTGTTGCTCATAAGATAAAGACTGCCAAGCCATGACACAGCAAGCATCAACATGCCCATACCCACCATAACCCTAAAACCGAAGAAAACAGGAGCAACGGGCGGATGCTCTCCTTCAAACTCATTTAACCCTTTAATCTCGCCCTTAAGTTCGTGAGTAAGAATTAAACTTGCACCATAGGGAATGGGAATTTCAAAATGATTCTCTTTGCTCTCTTCGTCAGGAATTGCAAAAAGTAACAAAGGTGCACCTTCAGTGGTCTCCCAAAGTCCTTCCATCGCCGCTACTTTCTGAGGCTGATGCTCAAGCGTATTTAAACCATGCATGTCGCCCGCAAAAATTTGTAGCGGGATTAACACTGCCGCCGTATAGGTGGCGGTTTTAAGCGCGAGCTTAGGCGCAAGCTTGTCGTCGCCTTTAAGCATGCGGTAGGCCGAAAGCCCAGCTATCAGGAAGCTGGCCGTCAGTCCAGACGCTAACATCATATGTACAAAACGGTAGGGGAAGGATGGGTTAAAAATAATTTCTTTCCAGTTTGTGGCATACACAACGCCGTCGATCACTTCAAAGCCCTGTGGGGTTTGCATCCAGCTATTTAAGGCTAATATCCAGAACGCAGAAGTGGTGGTGCCAAGCGCAACAATAAGGGTTGAAGCCGTATGCAGCCAGTTCGGAACACGGCGTATACCAAATAGCATAATGCCTAAAAAAGTGGCTTCTAAGAAAAAGGCAGTAAGTACCTCATAACCGAGTAGTGGCCCCGCCACATTACCTACTTTCTCCATAAATCCAGGCCAGTTAGTACCAAACTGAAATGACATGGTGACGCCGCTTACTACACCCAAGGCGAAGCTTAGGGCAAAGACACGCACCCAAAAGCGGTACATACGCATCCACACAGGGTGACCTGAAATATTAGAGCGCAGCTTAAAGTAAAATAGAAACCAGCCCATCGCCATGGTGATGGTTGGAAATAAAATATGGAAACTAATATTTAACGCAAATTGTAAACGAGACAGCAAGAATGCATCCACAGAAGGCCCCCTTAGTTAACGCTGTTTTTCCCCGGAAGTAGCTTGTCCTTAAGCTCAAGCATACGGCCCACGCCAGAACCCAACTTCATCAACGTGTTTAACTTTTCAGGCCCAAGATTTTGAAGCTCTTCAGACCATGCCGTAATTGATTCGAGTAAATCGTGAATTTCGTTCAGTTTATGTTGTGCATTTGCCTCTTTTTCATTGGCAGGTGCGTCAAGCAACAAATCACGCAGTAGACTCATGGTTGGGTCTATCTCGCGCTTTCTTCGTTCTTCAAATACTCTGTTGGCCAGTGTCCAAATATCGCCAGCCGGAATAAAGAACTCTTTTCTTTCGCCAGGAACATGATGCTGTTTAACTAAGCGCCATGACTGAAGCTCTTTTAAACCCATGCTGGTATTGCCTCTGGATATGTTGAGCGCTTCCGCAATTTCCTGCGCCGAAATGGGCTCTTCGTTTAAAACAATAAGCGCAAGAATTTGCCCGACTGTTCTGTTGAAACCCCAACGACTTCCCATTTCGCCAAAGTGCATAACCGCAGATGTAATTAAAGGCGTCATTTTCATTTTTACATTCCAGAAGTTTCAGAAATTACTGAAAGTTTATTGCGTAGGATCAAGAAACACAAGTTTTATTCGTGATATCACGTACTAATTTTTGAAAATTTAATGTTCTCAGCTAATGATCTAGACGTCGATATAACATGCTTTCTCAGCCATAAATTGTTATCGTGTGTGTTACTCTACGGAACACACGATGAAAGCTCGCTTTCTTGATATTTGGCGCAAAGTAATGCAAACAATTGACAATACCCCTACAACGCTTCAAAACTGTGAAGATGAAGCTATCCATTTGATTGAAAGCGTGCAGAGTTTTGGGTATGTCATTGCCATCAATCCAAGTACTAAAAAAATTCAGGTGGTGAGCGAGAACATCAATGACATGTTCAACGTAGACGTCGTTCCCGGTGAAACACTTATAACAGAACTGATTGACATTCCCTCTCCTGAAGCGCGCACATTCCAGACTATTCACGATGCGGTAAAAGGCGGAAATGTACGCCACGCCTATCAATGGAAGTTTGCTGAAAATGCGCTCCACCTTAAAGATTGGGAGAAAGAAGGCAGTGGCGTCGCTTTCGATTCAAATGGCCTGTTGGTTATTGAGCTTGAGCCAACCCCTCAGCTTAGCTTTGAAGCGGCACAGCAGTGGGTACCCATGGATGTGGATATTCGCGCATTGTTACCCGATGTCGATGACCGCGACTCCATAGGCGATGTCGCTGATGCTATCGCTCAGGTATTTAAGCAATACATAGGTTTCGACTCGGTCATGGTTTATCAGTTCGACAAAACCTACTGTGGTGAAGTGATTGGTGAAGCCGCAAATGCAGATTCTCGCTCATTCAAAGGGTTGAAGTTTCCCGCTTCGGATATCCCTAGTCAGGCCCGTGAACTGTATCTGAAAAATCGGGTGCGCTGTGTCTACGATGTAGAAGAGCAAGTTATAAGCCTTAAGCCTTCGGTTAAAGAGGCCGAACGTCCGCCATTGGATTTATCAATGTCGATGGTTCGCTCTGTTTCGCCTATGCACATTGCCTACCTTAAAAACATGGGGATCCGCTCTTCATTTTCAGTTTCGCTTGTTTTTGAGGGAAAACTGTGGGGATTGCTAGCGTGTCACAATAGTAAGCCTGTCTATATCGACCAGAAGAAACGTCTTGTCTGTGAGTCGTTAGGGCATCTTTATGCCTGGCAGCTTCACACGAAAGCACTGCATAAAAAGAAAGAGCAATTTCAAATTCGCCAACGCAAGCTAAACTATATTGTTCACCAGCTTACTTCATACACGAACCCGCTTGAGGCCATCACGCAGAAAGAAGGAGACTTACTGGATGTTGCTGATTCGTGCGGTATGGCAGTAGTTACCCCCACAGGAAACTACCTAGTTGGTAAAACCCCTACTGAGAAAACCTTAGCTAGATTACTTGAGAAGTTTGCCGTTAATGGCTCTGAGCAGTCCATTGCCATAAACCGATTAACAAACGAGATTTTAGATAGCGGCGATCTAAACGGCATTCGAGGCATGTATATTTCCTGCGTGTCCTCAAAACTGGGCTACTATACGGTTTGGTTCAGAGAGCAGAAAGACAAGACCATTCGTTGGGCGGGTCGCGATGCAGCCAGAAAAGACATTGGAAAGTCTCTTACTCCTCGTAATTCGTTTGATATGTATTTGCAAAGTGTCGCTGATGAATCGGTAGAATGGACCGAAGATGACCAACTAATCATTGAAGGGTTTGACCATCTATTCATACCTTACGCGCTAAGCTTAAAAGCGTCGCTCGATAGGCAAATTAGTAAATTAGAAGAGCTGGATAAAGCGAAAGATCAGTTTCTTGCCAGCATTTCTCACGAGCTACGTTCACCACTTAACTCCATTGTGGGGTGGACTGATTTAGCGCTTATGGATGTCGGCAATGTGGACAGAATGACTGACGCCCTTGGGGTGATTAAGCGCGCGGCATCAACACAAGCAGCACTTATCAACGATATTCTCGATTTATCCCGTATTATTTCAGGTACGATGAAGCTCAGCACCCATTCGCTTAATATTGCAGGGGCTATATCTGAAGTAGCAAAATCTTTCGAAGCAGGGTTTGCGAGCAAGAACATTCAGCTATCGATAAATTGTGAAGATGAACACACCCAGATTTTGGGTGACAATTTACGTATAAAACAGGTTATTAATAACCTTCTGAGCAATGCGCTTAAGTTTACATCTAAAGGTGGAACCGTGCATGTAAGAGGGCGAAGAGAACATTCAAACTACCTTTTCCGCGTTAAGGATAACGGTAAAGGAATGACACGAGAGCAGCTATCTCACGTATTCGAACGTTTTTATCAGGGCAAAAATGAGCATAATAAGCACGGGCTAGGTTTAGGCTTGTCGATTGTGAAAAGTTTAGTAGAGATGCACGGTGGCGAAATTTATGCGGAAAGTGATGGGTTAAACTCAGGTACTACTTTTTTTGTGTCATTGCCAATCGCACCACTTAGTTTGCATGACGATATTATCGAAACCAAAAACTCTGAGATTAGCGATTTAACGGAATCACTTCGCTTGAGCGGCTTACGTATTTTAGTCGCAGAAGACGAGCAAGATGCTCGCGATTTTATAAAGTTGTTTTTAGAATCTAACGGCGCTCGTGTGAACGTGGTTAAAAACGGCTTATTGGCATGGAAGGAAATCAACGATATGCCTGAAGCTTTCGATATACTGCTATCGGACATAGGTATGCCGGAAATGGATGGGTTAGGTCTAGTAGTGAAAATTAGGGCAAGCGAAATCCCAGAAATTGCAAAACTTAATGCCGTAGCACTTACTGCTTACGCCTATACTTCTGATCGCGTTAAAGCACTTAAAGCAGGCTTTAATAACTATGTGTCAAAACCGGTCGATGGCGAAGAATTGCTGACAATTCTGGAAATGTACCTACCAGAAACGGCGCATTAACTCGCTTGCTCTCACTTGTATCCTTCGCACTGCAAGTCATCTACCAGCGGCGAAGCAATTGCTGGTAGGTGGTTTTATCTAACAGCGACCCACGAGGAGATGCATTTTTTTTAGAGGGAAGCGCAGCGCGCGCTTCCTCTAATGTTGCATATCTATCCCCGTTAATATAAAACGCGCTGGCTTCAGATGTAGGTTTACCGTCAAGGGAATAAGCGGTGTTTAATAAGTCAGAGGTGGTAGTTATGTTGCTGTGCCCGATAAAGTCGGCAACGCCATCGCCATTCACATCTTTGGTGAGCCAAGCTAGCTCAAGTGGCTGATTCAATTCCCCCGAATTCTGCATTGTCGACAAAGCTTGATTGAATTGCGCAACAATTCTTTCAGCGTTAGCAACATTTTTGCTGATAGCTATTTGAAACCCCGTTTTTGCTAAAGGTTTTTCTGAAAAGTGCAGGGTTTCTTCATTATCGTTAGCCAGCAGTATGTTGAGCTCTCGCGCAAGCAGCTGTGTGGTAATTAAGTAAGGCGCTCTATCGTCGGCAAGCTGGCGAAATGCGTCAAAAGTAGTGGGGTTGCGTGACCACTTTATATCTTTCAGCAGTCTGAATGAGGGCGTATTTGCAAAGCGATTTTCAATAGCGACCCTATTGTCTTTTAAATGAGGGAATAGTTTTATTGCCTCAACGTCCACCTCTTTACTTACCGCGTAAAGGTAAATGGGGAAGTAGATATCGGATAGTACATAATTGCTCGTGTCCTCACCTAAGTTGATGTAGGCAAATTCACCGTCTAGTTTACCTGTCAGTACAGAGCTGCCCAAAAAAGCTTGTCGCATAACCTGAAGTTGAATATCCAGCTCCGCTTTCTGAACAACCTTTTCGAGCAGTGTGTTAACTCGAGCAGGCTCCCCATCGTCGCTAATATAGGTTTCGAAGGAAGCTGCACCCAATTTGATAGGGGCGGCATGTAATTGCGAAACATTAAAACAACAAAGGGCTAGGCTTATGCCTAATAAAGAAAGACGTTGAGTGAAAATAGAGAGCGAGAACGCGCTGAATCTTACCAAAGGTGAACTCCGAACTGCCGTCATACATTTACTACACTGTAATGCAGTTAGTCGCTTAATTCCAATAAACACGTACTGGCTTAAATTAACAAAATGTAAGCGACATCAATATATTGAGCGTAATGTTGATGTCCAGGCTGGCTTTTGTTGAGTAAAGTCATTCGTGACGATAGGTCGGTTTTATTACCAGCTTAACGTCACGAACTTGACTTGATTGCATGCGTAATCGGGGGCGTAATTGGATGCGTATAAGCGCGCTCAACATAAACGCTCAATTTAAACGCTTATTCTCCAAAGCTACCCGCAGGACCTGGGTAAACGACAACGCTTTCAACACCGTCTTTGTTAACGCTGGCAACGCCAAAGAAATAGTTGTCGATAACCACGTTCTCTAGCATGGCTTCGGTAACGTTACCCACATATTTACTGTATTCCCATTGCGGGGCATCAGTATGGCGCCAGTATACTTTGTACCCTTTAAGGTGCGGGTTCTCTTCCGCGTCTAGTGCATCCCACTTTAAAAATGTTGAAGGTTGAACTGCACCGGCAATTTCTACATTTGCAGGTGGATTCGGTGCCCACGCCATTGCAGCAAGTGAAACGGCATTAAGGCCAGTAAGTTTGGCAGCGTAATCAAAGTCGACGCCATCTAAGGTATCACCATAGGCAATACCGTCTTCTACGCGAAGATCTTGATGCTGGCGGGTGTAGTTTTCATTAGTTTCCATAATACGAATACCCGGATAGCCCAAGTCGTTAAACGGGCGGTGGTGCCCGCCACGGCCAAAGCGGTCTAGGCGGTAAATCACCATAGTGTCTAAGTTCTCAATATACTGATCGGCAATTTTATCGATATAACGGGCAAGGTTACGGCTTGGTGAGTCAACTTCACCCCCGGTGAAACGTCGCATGCGCGCTTCTTTATCCGTTTCGGTTACTCGTGTACCTTCAGCAAACAAGCGAGCGGTGGTGTTGTTAATCACACCATTAACGCCTTCAATGTTACCTATCATGTCATTATTGAGCACCGCTTTAATGCGCCAGCCGTCTTTCTTCGCTTGGTTTGCCATAATGCGCCCGCCGAAAAGCCCTTGCTCTTCGCCAGATAAAGCTGCATACACGATACTGCCGTTAAACTTGTATTTGGATAGTACACGCGCGGCTTCAAGGGTACCGGCAACACCAGAGGCGTTGTCGTTTGCACCTGGTGAATCAGACGTGAAATCCATCACATCAGACACCCGTGAATCAATGTCGCCAGACATGATCACGTAACGGTCTGGATCGGTGGTACCGCGTTGAATAGCAATAACACTTACCACTTCTACTGGGTCGGGAATACGTTTTTCTCCGCTGATGACTTCCGACTGGTAGTACACTTCTAAGCAGCCACCACACTCGGCTGAAATTTTATCAAATTCAGATTTAATCCAGCGACGCGCGGCGCCTATACCACGGGTATCAGACTCGGTTTCAGAAAGGGTATGGCGAGTGCCAAAATTGACTAGCTTAGTAATGTCTTTTTCAATGTTTTCGGCGGAGACATTTTTAGCAATATCGTAAAGTGCTTGCTGCTGCTCGCTTTGTGCGTAAGCGGCGAAAGAAGCTGTACTACTCAATAATAAGGTAGATGCCAGTAGGCTGTTTTTTCTTATTTTTGCGCTTATATTCGCGAATATGGATAGGTTTTTTATCATTGTTCTCTCCAGTGTTTATCATTTAACCATAACCAATACGTGGCTTGGCTACAATTGGAGTAAACGTATTTAATGGTTGGTTATCGCAAGGCATCGCGATTGAAAAACGGAGTAAGACGCTGGGAATGAAAAATGACTTAAAACAAAAAACCGGCATTCGCCGGCTTTCAGAATACGGGCTTTACGCTAGCGATTAAATAAACGCAAACGCGTCGCCGAACAGGTTTTCAACTTTTAAGCCGCGCTGAGTAAAATCGTCGCGCACGACTTTAGCCATTTCGAAGCGGCCAGCAACATATACTTGAACGTTCGCAAAGTCAGCGTGGTCTGCCATGACTGCGTGATGTACCCAGCCCGTTCTGCCTTTCCACTCGTCGCATGCGAACTCTACAACCGGCACAAAAGTGAAGTGATCGTTAGCTTCAGCGAGCTCAGTTAGTTTGTCAGCTAAATACAAATCAGCAGCGTGTTTTCCACCCCAATAAAGGGTAAGTGGTGTTTTATCACCGCTGTTAAGATGCTCTTGCAGAATTGAGTAGGTATACGAGAAACCCGTACCACCAGCAATAAGCACCATAGGCAGGCCATTACTTTGCAAAAATGCATTGCCATTACCTACATTTACGGTAATTTCGCCATCTGCACGCATGCGCTCTAGCACTTGACCAGCGTAACTGTTGCCAGGCTCTGCGCCAATGTGTAATTCAATGCGGTTATTATCAAATGCGGCATTGGCAATAGAAAATGGACGCATATCTTTTTCGCCCATTACCACCATGGCGTACTGACCCGCTTTAAACTCAACAGGGCTTGCTGGCGTTAATTCAACTTTTTGTACCACTTCGGTTAAAGGCGTAATGCTTGCAACCTTACACTTAATTTCTGACATGTATTTTCTTTAAACCTTCTTGCTTAGCGTGTCGCCTTTTCATGCGCTTTAAAAAAGCGCATGCTTTAATACAAATTAATAGCGCTAAAAATAGTCGCTACATAATACCAAGACTGTCCCAAATATCATCAACGCGTTTTTTAACGTCTTCGTCCATCACAATAGGTACGCCCCATTCTCGGTCGGTCTCACCCGGCATTTTATTGGTGGCGTCCATTCCCATTTTAGAACCTAGCCCTGAAACGGGGGACGCAAAATCCAAGTAGTCGATAGGCGTATTTTCTATCATTACCGTGTCGCGGGCTGGGTCCATACGGGTAGTGATGGCCCAAATAACATCGTTCCAGTCACGCGCGTTGACGTCGTCATCGCACACTATCACAAATTTGGTGTACATGAACTGGCGCAAGAACGACCACACACCCATCATCACCCGTTTCGCATGCCCAGGGTATTGTTTCTTCATGGTCACCACCGCCATGCGATAAGAGCATCCTTCAGGCGGTAAGTAGAAGTCGACAATTTCAGGAAACTGCTTTTGCAAAATAGGCACAAACACTTCGTTTAGCGCAACACCTAAAATAGCTGGCTCATCAGGTGGACGGCCCGTATAAGTTGAATGATAGATAGGATCTTTACGATGAGTAATATGCGTTACCGTAAACACAGGGAAGTCATCAACTTCATTATAATACCCGGTGTGATCGCCGTATGGACCTTCAGGTGCAGTTTCATCTTGTGCAATATAGCCCTCAAGCACAATTTCGGCACTGGCAGGTACTTGTAAGTCGTTACTAATAGACTTAACTACTTCGGTTTTATCACCACGTAGCAAGCCTGCAAAAGCATACTCGGAAAGGGTATCTGGTACAGGAGTAACTGCACCTAAAATGGTAGCGGGATCTGCGCCAAGAGCCACTGATACAGGATAGGGTTCGCCCGGGTGTGTTTGACACCACTCACGAAAATCTAGTGCACCACCACGATGTGACAACCAGCGCATAATAAGTTTGTTTTTGCCGATAACCTGCTGACGGTAAATGCCTAAGTTCTGACGCTTCTTATGCGGCCCTTTTGTAACACTCAACCCCCAGGTTACCAAAGGCGCAGCGTCACCCGGCCAACAGCGCTGAACCGGAATTTTTGACAAGTCTACATCGTCACCGGTAAGCACCACTTCCTGACAAGGGGCTTTTTTAAGGACTTTGGCAGGCATATTAAGCACCTGCTTAAATACTGGCAGCTTCTCCCAAAGATCTTTCAGCCCTTTAGGCGGCTCTGGCTCTTTCAAATAAGCCAGTAATTTGCCTACTTCGCGAAGTGCTTCAACAGACTCTTGACCCATTCCCATGGCTACGCGCTCTGGCGTACCAAACAAATTAGCTAAAACGGGCATGTCGTGGTTTTTAGGGTTTTCAAACAACAGCGCAGGGCCGCCGGCACGCAACGTCCTGTCGGCAATTTCTGTCATTTCAAGGTCGGTATCAATGGGCTGGGTAATGCGTACCAATTCACCTTTAGCTTCTAGCTGGCGAATAAAGTCGCGTAAATCTTTATACTTCATCAGTGCAGGTGCATCCACAAACTCAATTTATGGCAAGAATATACTATTTAGCGCCAAAGTCCGATCAGTAAGCGCTGTGTTTACACGATTAAACGTTTTACAGATAAATTACGCTTTACAGAGGTGCCATTTGGGTGTGATATAAGAAAGCGTTAAAAATATTAACAAATCTAGGGCTAATAGTGCTTTGGTGTGTGTGCTTCAGTATAGGTTGTTATCATAGTGCTTTGCTGAGGAGTTTTACAGTGGCCAGCGTGCTAAATCCCTTATAACCTTTTGCCTAAGGTGGTTACATGAGTTCATTCGATCAGGACATGCTAGACGAATTAAATTTGTTATTGAAGTTTCCCACAGACAGCCTGCTTCAAGGTTTGAAAATTCATCATGACGCGAGTCAAAGTATGGTGAATGCAGCGTCCAGACTGTACTCGAAAGGCCTAATCACCCAGCCTGACGGCGGTTATCTAACAGATTTAGGTATTGACTTAGCCGATCACGCTCGCCATATCCAATCGGCCATGTGCCCCCGAAAAAGTAGCCACTGATCATAAGAGGCTGGCGATCGAGTGAATGCAAAAAGACAGTGTAAAAGCTAAAAACAATTCGCCGCTAGCCTCCGCTTATAGCGTCCACGTGTTAAGATAACCATGTCTTGGTTAAGATAATCTATAATTAGCCGATACCTTAACTAAGACATGGTAATCAACACATACTCTTTTGCTATGAAACGTATTCTATACACAGCCTTATTTTTATGTGCCTCTGGGATGGGCTTTTCCGCTTACGCTTTAGAAGGCGAAACTATTGAAGAGCTTCGCGCGGTTCAGCTTTACAGCCAAGACGCGCTCATCGACATGATTAACGCTAATACTCACCTAGATAAAGTGGTAGAAGACAGATGTCAGCTTGTTCAAGACATTGAGGCCCGTGCGGATGTGTTAAAAGTGCCGGCCTACCAGTTTTTATGGGGGGACATGCTAGCGTGGGGCGTGTGCGTAGATGCTGAACCTGCCCGCGGTATTGGCTACATGGAAGATGCCGCAAATCAAGGTTTGCCAGCAGCACTTGAGCAGCTTGGGCGTTACTATGCAAAGGGTACGCTTGTGCAGCAAGATAAAGCACGTGCAGTGGTGTATTTGCGAGAAGCGGCCGCGCTTAAAAACCTAAAAGCGCAAATTCGCTTGGTTGAGTTGTTTTTAGAAGGTCATGGCAGCCCTTACGACTATGAAGATGCCTACCACTGGCTTTATAACTCTGTGACCAATGATAAAAAACAGCACCAGCAAATAGCTTCATACCTGGCTCGCTTAGAAAAATTAATGCACCCGAAAGCCGTGCGGGAGGCAAAGCGGCCTTTAGATAGTTAGATATTGCTGAAACTTAATCGATAGCAAACGCCTAAATGATTAAGTTAGTTTGCGGGGGCTTAGCGCTTCCGCCAGCCTGTGAGCATAGGACGAACTAATTGAATATTTCCTATATATTGCACAGCAAACACTGCAGCGACATGCACTAGCACGCAACCATACAGAACATCAGCCATAATGCTGTGTATCCATTCCAGCGTACTATTGCCAAACATGGCATCTATTTCTTCCATCATAAAACCGGTAATACCTAAACCCAGCAGTAACGTGATAACGGCCATTATCATTAGCCAGCCAAAAGGGTTGTGGCCATGGTGAGTGGGAATTTTCTTTTGTTTTACGTGCTGAATATGTTCAGCGAAGGCTTGTTGACGCAATGATACTTTAGAAAAGCTTGCGTATTCAGTAGCAACCCTTTTACTTCCGTCGAATTTGGTGGATAAAATGCCCCAGCCAATCCTTATAGATATGAGCGCTACCGCCATATAACCGGCTATTTCATGATAAAGGCGACCTGGCTCTACAATAAAATAGTTGGTCACAAAGGTAGCAACAAGGCCCCAGTGGCACACGCGCACAATCCAATCCCAAATATAAATATCCGAAGGTGTATCAGTAGGTCTGTACATTACATAACTTTCTTAAGGTAAAACAAAAACGCTGCAATGGTTTGCAGCGTTTTTATTAAGTGTTAAAGCAAACGAACGATGAATCGTTTGTTAAAACACACTTAGTGCATTTCTTTCTTAACAATGCTGCCATCAACAGGATTAAAGTAAATTTCTACTTTGTTTTCTTCTTTGTCGAAGCCGTAGATTTCGTAGCAGTTGCCGCCCGTTACTTTAAACTCGTTTATTTTATAACCTTGCGCTAATAGCTTAGCTTGAAACGCATCTTGGTTCTGCCATTCAGCTTCAGGTGCAGTCGTACACTGCGTAGTGCCATGCTCTGCACTACAAGCACTTAATAGGGTCGCAGCACCAATAGCCGTAGCCATCATTAATTTCTTCATTGCAGTCTCCATTTCGCTTTTTAGTTAAACGTTATTTCTGTCCTACGTGGAATGAGTGTACTTAGTTTGCTCTATGATTCAAAGGGGTGTTTTTTGTTATGCCATTTGTCGCGGCGTAGACTTTTAGAATGGCCTTTATCTGTCACAAAATTGCCTTTCATTTGTCACAGATACTTCATCGAACCGTCTCAAAAGCGCTCTACATTCTTTTGCTTCGATAATTCTAAAAGGTAAGCAATGTCGTCAATCTATCGGCGAAACGCTTATAAAAATACATAAAACACCCTATAAGCACACGAAAGGAATGATTTGATGCGCCCTCTGTACCCACGACCGGTTTATTCACGCTCTTTGCTTGCTACAACGATTGCGCTTGCTTTATCAAGCGCAGTAATTGCACAAGAAGTCGCGCCTGATACTGCAAACGAAACTGACTATATAGAAGAAATTACGGTAACCGCCCAAATGCGTGAGCAGTCCGTAATGGATGTGCCTGTTACCATGGATGTTATAGGCAGTGAGTTTTTAGAACGCACCAATATTATGGAGCTTGATGAGCTATCTCGTATTTTGCCTAACGTTCAAATTCAGGAACAGGCCGTAAGCTTACCGTCTTTTAATATTCGCGGTGTCACCGATGATGTGTCGTCGGTATCGGCAACGCCTCGCATTTCGGTATATCAAGATGGCTTCGATATCAGTAAGAAAACGGTAGCCAGTGTTGCGCTTTACGATATTGCTCGCGTAGAGGTTCTAAAAGGCCCACAGCCAACCCTATTTGGTGTGGCGGCAGCCAATGGCGCGGTAAGCATTCACTCTAATCTTCCTACCTTTGAACAACAGGGCAAAGTGCAGGTTGGCTATAACTCAGAAGAAGGCCAAGAAGTTGAGTTTATGTATAACCAGCCTATTAACGATAATCACAGTTTTCGTATTGCCGGGCTTTACCGCGAAATGGATGGCATTGTAGAGAACAATGCCTGCAGTGCTGACTCCTATTACGGCAATGCAAATATGTACAACCACCTGGGTGAAGAAGTACCGTGCAACAGCGAAGACCTTCAGGGGGTATCGGTTCAAGCGCTAAGGGCAACATGGCTTGCAAGCTATGAAAAACTAGAAGTCATTGCGCGCGCAGCCATGGAGTATAACGACCAGCCGGGCATTGCTTTCAAATCTGGCTCTATCGCCCCCAATGGCGGAGATACTAGCCCTTTTACCGATGCCGAATTTAGTTTAGGTAGCGAGTTAGGTATTGAGCGTACACTTCAAGCCTATGACTTAACCGTAAACTACGATTTCAACCAAATGCTTAGCCTACACGCCGATGCCTACTATAAAGATGTAGAGGTGAGCGAAGGCTTTGATGCAGACGGTTCTGCGCTTCGTATTCAAGATGCTTATTTCGATAACGACGCCACGCTTAAGGGCGCATCAATGCGTTTGGTATATGATTCTGGTGATAAGCTGGCCGCATTTGTTGGTGCGTCGATCACTCAAGACGATTCTATTTTACCGTATTATGTGATGGTAGACCCGTTTGTGCGCGGCACTTTCGACGCAGTGAGAGCACAGCTTGAAGCCACCTCAAACATTCCACTTAACCAAAATATCGCTACCGATGCGTCGTTAGAAGACATTGAAGCACTGCGTACCATGTTGGTGTCGCAACTGTTCAATGAAGATGGTTCACCTATTTCAAATCCTGCGCTGCCACCTATTTTGATACAAGGTCCGTTCACCTTTGAAGCTGAGCTAGACATTGCATCTTATGTTGCTGAAGTGTCGTATTATGTAACCGACGATATAAATGTTACGGCTGGCGTTCGCTACATTGATGAAACCCGCTATACGCGAAATACCTTTACCACTGCAGACGGTGCATTTACGTTCGATGCCGAGCGTGACTTTGACGATACTCTGCCACGCTTTGCCGTTAGCTACGATGTAAATAACAACTGGAACTTATACGCGAACTACGCCAAGGGACGACGTTCACCGGTGGTGGACGCTAACGCGGGTGGCGTTAATGTGACTAAACCTGAAATAGTAGACAGTTACGATTTAGGTATTAAATACCAAAGCGCGAACTTCCTGTTCTCAGGTGCCATTTTCACCTACGAATACAGCGATTATCAGCAAAGCTTTACCGACGCAGAAACCTTACAGTCTATTACTGTAACGGTAGGCGACTCGACCATGTCGGGTATTGAAGGCATGGCGACCTATAACTACAGCGAGACGCTGACGCTAACAGCAAGCCTTGGTTTCCTTGATGCTGAATTTGCAGACAATACTGCTGATGGATCTGAGTTTCAGTACAGCGGCAATAAGTTCCGCTTAGCGCCAGAGGTTAGCGGTGCGATAAACATCAACAAAGTATTCAATATGGACAGTTTTGACATTGATGTTAACTGGCTTACCAGCTTCCAGTCAGAAGTGTTTTTTGAAAGCAGCAATTACCCTGGTCTTTCTCAAGATACTTACTCACTGACCGATGTATCGGTGAAGCTGCTTCAAGAAAACAGCAAGTTTGCCTATGAGTTTTACGTGAACAACCTGTTTGATAAAGAATTCTTGATTGATGCTGGTAATACAGGCGGTGGATTGGGTATTCCTACTTTCGTACGCGGCATGCCACGCATTGCTGGAGTACGTGTTTATTACGAGTTCTAGAAGTACAGAATAAGAGAGTACCTATTCCCGTCAATATGCCCTTACTCTGATGGGAATAGGACGTAATTTAAATTATATGGATTACAAGTAGGAGTATCAGAGACTCTGTTTTTAGTTGGTGCAATTTAACTATAGTGTTTCGCACCCTGTCTCTGTTGATGAAAAGCAAAAGAAGACATTTAATGCTGGTGCAGTTACAATAAAGATTCTCAAAGAACCTCGGAGAATCTTAATGCCTTTGAAAGCTACCTCAGTAAGATTAGATGACGAAACACTTGCACGTGTAGGCGAAATGGCTAAGGCGATGGATAGACCTAGGGCGTGGCTGATGGCCGAAGCCATCAAGCAGTATGTTGCTCGCGAAGAATGGTTTATTCGAGAGGTGGAAAAAGGAGTGAAGTCCGCTGATGAGGGACGCTTGTTCGACCATACTGATGTCAAAGCTAAGTGGGAGGCTAAGCGTGCAGTTCAAATGGACTGATCTTGCAGGTACCGATTTAGAAAAAATTGAAGCTCATATTGCTCAAGAAAATAGCCCCTCTGTAGCTATTGACGTTGTCATGAACATTATTGATAGTTCGTACCTAGTCTTATCGGAACATCCCAGAGCGGGCCGTCATGGCCGATTGAAGAATACGCGGGAACTTGTGATTAATGGCCTGCCGTTTATCGTAATATATCGAGAAAACATCATTACAAATTGCATCGAAATACTACGTGTTCTTCATGATGCTCAGCAATGGCCGAGCGCAGATTAAAAACAAACTATTTGTTCAAAGCACTAAGCTCATTGTGCGAGGCGCAAAACAGCGTTTATAGTTTCTTCTTGTACAAATAACGTGTATAGACTCAAGCCTATACACGCTTATAAAATTTTAGAAAGCTATGCCTTAATCTCAAAGCTATGTGTGTTAACCACCTTTCCAGCTTTGGTTAAAATTACATCCACATAGTGCCAAGTGGCTGTTGCGCGGTCTTCGCTAACGGTCAATGTCATAAAGCCGCGCTGGTGAAGATTACAGTACTGCAAGTCTTCTATAAGAAGCGGTAGGTCTTCTGCAAGGGTTTTAGCTTTTTCATCCCCCATGCTTAGGTAATGTTCCATACCGGGTGACGTCACGCCTGGTGTGGCCAGTTCAACTCCCACCTCTGTGCCATCTTTTAGGGTTAATTTATTGTGCCAAGCGTTATGTGTATCACCTGCAAGGGCAATAACTGGCTTGCCGATGGACTTAAGCTGCATCAGCACCTGTTCCCGTTCAATAGGGTAGCCGTCCCATGCGTCTAAGTTGTAAGGCATTACGGTATTGATAAGCGCAAGCTCTTGCTCGCTAAGTGCGCCACCTTGCTTTTGCTTGCGTTTAATATTCGCAAGTTTGTGTACATGGGCAGGTATTGCTTTGCGTTCAACGCCATTAAAAATAGATACAGGGAAAAGCATGCGGCCTATTAATAGCTGCTGGCCTAATACCTGCCATTTAGCCTGACTTTGCTGCATAGACGAATGCAGCCAGTTGCGTTGGGTTTCACCTAAAAGCCCACGACTAGGATTACTGATATCTTTCATAAAGCCAGCTTGGTCAAACGCTTTAGTTTCAGCATCGCGATAGTTGGCGTATTCAAGCTGTTTGTCGCGTGCAAGAACGCGGGTGTCGAGCATGTATAAGTCAAGAAGTTTACCAAAAGTAAACTGACGATAAATTTCTAAGCGCTCGGTGCCAAAAGGTGGGCGAATGGGTAGCCACTCATAATAAGCTTGTACGGCCGCTGCACGACGGGCATAAAAATCGCCTTCATCCGCTTGGTGATTCTCAGCACCGTCTTTATAGGTGTCGTTAGTAATTTCATGATCGTCCCACACAACAATAAAAGGCTTATTTTGATGTAACGACAGCAAGCCTTCATCCGTACGATACAGCGCATAGCGGTTGCGATAGTCAGTGAGAGTGTAAAGCTCGGTGTCGTTATCAGGCGCATAGGTTCTGCCAATTTCCTTGGCGTACTCAGTTGCGTAACCTTCGCCATCGTACTCATAAATGTAGTCACCAAGGTGTAATACATAGTCGATGTTGTCGTCTTTCGCTGCTTCCATATACGGCGTGAAAAAGCCAGCAGGGTAGTTAGAACAGGAGAATATGCCGAACGTGACACTAGATACATCGGCTTCAGGTAGCGTACGGGTTTCTCCAACAGGGCTTGTATTATTAGCGCTTTTGAAGCGGTAAAAATAACGTCTAGCCGGACTAAGACCTGCTACGTCCACTTTCACGGTGAAATCATGGATTGCTTTGGCTTCAACAATACCGCTGCTTAACACGTTGGTAAAATCAGCATCGCTTGCCATTTCCCACAAAATATCGGCTTTTGCTAAACCTGAGCCAGAATCTGTTGTCGGCACGGCGCGTGTCCAAATAATAACGGCGTCTTTTAATGGGTCGCCACTAGCCACACCATGGGTAAAGGTAGCGTTGGTTTGCGGTTGGCTGTTTGCTGACGTGCTAACGGTACAGCCTGCTAGCCCTGTAGACACTGCCACGCTCGCACCTGCGAATGACGACAGCTTTATAAACGATCTTCTATCCATATGCCTGCTCTTTAAAGGTTTGTAAGGTAACTGGTGATGTCATTGTTTTGTTGAACGCTCATGCAACAAAAACGAAAACCCATTTTTATACTGAGTGTTTGTGACATACAGATGTCAGGCTGAGAATCCACAATAACAGTCAATGTTTTACTGCAAATACTGTTATACTGTGCAGCAAATAACCACATGAACCAAAAATGGTTTATGTGTCTAAACAATCATATTTATGTTTTCTACAGCGCTTTTAAGAACAAAGCCAAAAAACGAAAACACGTTGAACAAAATACGAAAGGTAAATTTAAAATACATGAGTGATGATCCGCATTATCAGCGCGAGAAAGAGAAGTACGAAAATCCGGTAGCCAGCCGCGAATATTTAATGAGTTTATTAAAAGAGCACGACAAGCCGTTGTCGTTTCTTGATATCTGTAACTTGGTGAACGCCTTCGACGAAGAAGCGCGAATTGGAATTCAGCGCCGACTACGTGCTATGGAGCGCGAAGGTCAGGTGCAATTTACCAAACAGAAAAAGTACGTATTGCAAAACCGTGATGAACTCATTAAAGGCAGAATTATTGGTCACCGAGACGGCTACGGCTTTTTGCGTCCTGAAGATAAAAGCGGTGATTTATTTATCAGTGCTGGGCAAATGAACCTGTTCCTTCACGACGATGTGGTAGAAGCACGCATTAGTGGAACCGATCGCCGTGGAAGAAAAGAAGCGTTTGTTACGCAAGTCATTGAGCCACGCAGCGAGCCAATTGTTGGCCGCTACTTTGTTGAACAAGGTTTTGGCATGGTTGTGCCAGATGACAGCAGGTTGCAGCATGAAATTGTCATTCCACCAGAGAGCACACACGGTGCTCGAATGGGGCAGGTGGTTGTGGTAGAGCTTACCCAGCGCCCACGCCGCAAAATGAGTCCGGTGGGCAAAATTGTTGAAGTACTTGGTGAACATATGGCGCCAGGTATGGAAATAGAAATGGCACTTCGCACGTTTGATATTCCGCACCAGTGGCCAAATGGCGTAACCAAGCAAGTGGAAAAGCTTACCGATCAGGTGCCCGATGAAGCCAAAGAAGGTCGCATCGATTTACGCCAACTTCCGCTGGTTACTATTGATGGTGAAGACGCTCGCGACTTTGATGACGCGGTATATTGCGAACCGCTAGACGACGGCGGCTGGCAGCTGTGGGTAGCCATTGCTGATGTAAGTCACTATGTAAGAACAGGCTCAGCCCTAGACGATGAAGCGCAGCAGCGCGGTAACTCGGTGTACTTCCCTGACCAAGTAATTCCTATGCTACCGGAAGTACTGTCAAACGGTTTGTGTTCACTCAACCCTGAAGTCGACCGCCTATGTATGGTGTGTGAAATGACCATCAGTGCAAACGGTAAACTGCAAGAATTCGAGTTTTACGAAGCAGTCATGAACTCACACGCCCGTTTAACCTACACTAAAGTGTGGAATATTCTGCAGGGCGACAAAGAACTTCATCAGCGCTACGAGCCTCATGTACCTCATTTGCGCAATCTTCACGACTTGTACCGTGCGCTCAAAAAAGCCCGTGCCAAGCGTGGGGCGATTGAATTTGAAACCCAAGAAGTGAAGTTTGTATTCAACGCCCAGCGCAAGATTGAAAATATTGTGCCGCTGGTGCGTAACGACGCACACAAGCTTATTGAAGAGTGCATGATCATGGCAAACGTAAGTGCGGCTCTTATGCTTGAAAAGCATGAGGCGCCTGCGCTATACCGTGTGCACGACAAACCAGACGCCGACAGGCTTACCGCATTTACCAGTTACTTAAGTGAAATTGGTATCCCTCACGCCATTGTAGAAGATGCAGAGCCCGCTGCATTTACCGATGTGGTACTTAAAACCCGCGGTCGGGTAGACGAAGAGCTTATTCAAACCATGCTGCTGCGCTCAATGAAGCAAGCGGTTTACGACGGTGACAACGTAGGTCACTTTGGTTTGGCGCTAGAAGCTTACGCGCACTTCACGTCACCTATCCGTCGCTACCCAGACTTGGTTGTTCACCGTGCGCTAAAAGGCATTATTGCAAAGCAGCAAGGCAAGAAAGCGGTGAGTGGCGCGAAAAATTACACTGTTGAAGAAATTGAACAGTTAGGCGAACAGTGTTCAATGACAGAGCGTCGCGCCGATGATGCCACCCGTGACGTGGCTGACTGGCTTAAGTGCGAGTTTATGCTCGACCACGTCGGTGATACCTTTGAAGGTGTGGTGAGCTCGGTTACAAACTTTGGCTTATTTGTTCGCCTTACCGAATACCACATCGATGGCTTGGTACACATTACATCACTAGACGATGACTATTATCACTATGATGAGGTAAAACAAGCGCTGGTGGGCGAGTCGGGTCATCGCCAGTTCAGACTGGGCGATACGGTAGAAGTGACCGTAGCAGCGGTCAACCTTGATGAAAGAAAGATTGATTTATTACTCGATAAGTCTATGCTGCGCGGCACCAAGGGCAAGAAGGTAAAAGTGAAGACTGCTAAGAAGGCTTCAGGAACTCCGACTCGCTTTGATAACAAACCACGCACTGACAAAAACTCGCGTTCTGATAAGAAAGGGCGTAAAGGCAAAGGCGGCTCAAGCTCGTCTAGTCGTAGTGGTGGAAAATCGTCAAGTCGCGGCAGCGCAAAAGGCGGTAGTAGCGGCAAAACACTGTCATTGAATAAAAGAGGTAAGCGTTAAATGGCGCAGCAAGAATGGTTATATGGTTTACATGCCATGCAGTCGGTACTTGAAAAAGAGCCCGAGCGTGTAATGGAAGTGTTAGTGTTAAAAGGTCGCAATGACGAGCGCCTTAACAACATTGTTAACCAAGCCCGTCGTTTCGGTATTTCGGTTCAGTTTTGTCAGCGCAAGGCACTTGATGACAAAGTAAGCGGTGAGCAACATCAAGGCGTGGTAGCAAGGGCGAAACCAGCCCGCGTGCTAGATGAAGCTGACTTAGACAAAATTTTAGAAAGCGAAGCGCAGCCTTTAATTTTGGTGCTAGACGGTGTAACCGACCCGCATAATCTAGGTGCGTGCTTGCGTACTGCAGATGGAGCAGGGGTGCACGCGGTAGTAGTACCGAAGGATAAATCAGCAAGCTTAAATGGCACAGTAAGAAAGGTGGCCTGTGGCGCCGCTGAAGTGGTTCCACTTATTCAAATCACTAACCTGGCCAGAACCTTGAAGCACCTTCAAGATAAAGGGCTATGGATTGTAGGCACTGCTGGTGAAACCGACAAAACCCTTTACGATGTAGATCTAAAAGGGCCAACCGCGCTGGTAATGGGGGCTGAAGGTAAAGGCATGCGTAGGCTTACTAAAGAAACGTGTGATGAGTTGGTGAAGCTCCCTATGGCTGGCAGCGTAACAAGCTTAAATGTGTCGGTAGCTACAGGTGTATGCTTGTACGAGATTGTAAGGCAGCGCAGACTATAACGTAGCCATTAACGCTAAGAATTTCTCAACGCCAATTCGTTAGTATTTTGAAAAAGCGTGTGATCCGAGAGGGTCACACGCTTTTTTTAGGTAAATTTATAAGTGTTTTAACATTTTGTTACACTTGAAAAGGTAAGATAAATGTTAATTATAAAATTTTATTCCTAATATGAATGCGCTCGTAGAACACATTTGGCGCGCTTCTCATGGAGTGTGGTGTTTTTAAAAGTATTTTTTAAGGTATAAAAAATACTTACCAGGGTTAAGGCAATATACTCAACTACTTGATTAGCCGCCTAATATGAGCTCTGTAGCTAACCTCTTTACTACCCGGTTAACTACAAACCTGACAAACGGGTAGGTCGTTGCAACGCAGTTGCGTCGGTTGTCATGGATGAGCTTTTCGTATGAGGTAATGGTTATACCTGTATGTCATTTAATAACAAATAGCTTCAAAAGCACGGACAAAAACAGTGCTGAAGTTAATAAGACAGATAAAACAGGAAATAAATTTTGAACTCGAAATTAAATAAGAAACACACATGTCTAACAGCAGCTGCTCTAGCTGTATCACTTGGCTTAATGGGTAATTCTGCAATGGCAGCAGGCGAAGGTCTGGTAAAAGTTAAGGAAAAGCCTCAAACCTTAAAGCAAGCACTAGGTAAGCGATTGACTGTTGACCGTCTTGTTACTACTGAACAAGAGCGTTATATCATCAAATTCAAAGATGAAATGACCACTGAAACAGTGGCAGTAAGTGCGCTAAAAGGTAAAGGTCAAATCGCAAGTGCTAAATCAAAGGGTAAAAAACCTTTTGATATCGCGTCGGCGAAGTCTGAAGTAAGAAAAGCGGGTGGCTCTATCAAGAAAGAGCTTAAGAAGCATAAAATGGTAGCGGCTACCATGAGCAAGTCTGCACTCAATAAGCTTCGCAAAAACCCTAATGTAGAAAGTATTGAAGTGGACGTTCGTCGTAAACCTATGGCGCAAACTACGCCATACGGCTACACCATGGTCCAAGCGAATCAGTTTGGTCAGTCAGATACTACAGCTCGCAAAGTTTGTATCATTGATACGGGTTACAACCTAGGTCACCCAGACCTTCCTGGTACAAATGACGGTGTTACAGGACAAGCAAATAACAGTGCTGTTGGTAACTGGTATAACGACGGCAATGGTCACGGCACACACGTAGCAGGAACGATTGCCGCATACGATAACAATGAAGGTGTGGTCGGTGTATATCCTGGTGTAGATATGCATATCGTTAAAATCTTTAACGACAATGGCCAATGGACGTACGCGTCTGACCTTATCGATGCTATCACCCAGTGTCAGGATGCTGGCTCTAATGTTGTAAACATGAGCTTGGGTGGCGGCAGTTCGTCAACTACCGAGCGCAACGCTATGCAGAGCTTCACTGATGCAGGCATGTTGTTAGTTGCAGCTGCAGGTAACGATGGTAACAGCGCAAAGTCTTACCCAGCGTCTTATGATGCAGTAATGTCTGTTGCAGCGGTAGACTCAAATGAGAACCGTGCAAGCTACAGCCAATATAACGATCAGGTTGAAATAGCTGCACCAGGTAGTGCAGTGCAGTCTACTTATCCAACGAATACTTACGCAGCGCTAAGCGGTACGTCTATGGCTACGCCACACGTAGCCGGTGGTGCAGCATTGGTGTGGAGCTATTTCCCGCAATGTTCTAACAATCAGATACGTAATGCATTAAATGCAACGGCTGAAGATAAAGGCAGTGCAGGGCGCGATAACTTCTATGGTTATGGTTTGATGCAGTTAGCTGATGCGTATAACTATCTTAACACTAATGGCTGTGACGGAAGCGGCACAGGTGGCGGTGGTGGTTCTGAGCCGGGTGTAGAGCCAGTATCAGGTCAACTAACAGGCCTTTCAGGTACACGTAGAAACTGGGATCGTTACACATGGACTATTCCAGAAGGTGTATCGCAAATGACTATTCGCACTTCTGGTGGCTCAGGCGACGCTGACCTTTATGTGAAGTTCGGCTCACAGCCAGAAACCAACAGCTATGATTGCCGTCCATACCAAAATGGTAACAGCGAAGTATGTACGTTTGATGCGCCAGCATCAGGTACTTGGCACATCGGTATTCGCGCGTATTCGTCATATAGCGGCGTAACGCTCTCTTACTCATATGAGTAGATAACCCCGTTTCCAAAGACACATTCAAGCCTGCTGTTCAGCAGGCTTTTTTTATGCCCATTACACACCTCGAATTGCCTTTTTGAATAAAGAAGTTACTACAACAAACCGTCAATTTTCATAAAGAAAGGTCAGGTTTGCAAAGATAGCGTAAAGCCCTGAACCAAGCTCTTTAAAGACAGCCATATCGCTGTATTGTGCGTGCAAATATAAGCACTTGTTACATGTGCCTCTTTGCGTTAACGCAGTCTTAAACCAACAAAGAACAACTTCAAAGGACATCCAATTTATGCAATTGACCTCTCACTCTTTGCGCAGTGGAACATGGTTTCGTGCAGCGGCAATAGGGCTTGTGGCGCTGTTAGGGCTTACCGCATGCGGTGGCTCAGACAGCAGTAGCTCAGATTACTCTTACGCCTATATACAGTTTTATAACGCATCACCGAATGGCGCGAATGTTGAAATGCGAGAGGTGGATGGAGACAGTTTTGGTTCAGCTCAATTTGGTGATGCTACGTCCATGTATTCTATGGATGAGGACGAATACGAGCTAGAGTTCATTCGTACCGATTCTGACGACCAAGAAGTTTACATCGACGAAATCACAGTAAATTTAAAAAATGGCTATAAAACCATCGTTGTTATGAGCGGTGATTTTAGCAACCCAACTTTTACTACTTACTCGTATGAGCGTGAAACACTTGAGGACCATTTTCGTTTGTTTGCGCTTTCTGTGGCAGCAGACGATTCATCGTATGATTTTTATATGAGTGAATCAGGTGACCCATTTGAGGCAGCTAATTTCCTCGGCACGGTAACAACTGGCAACATGGCAGAGCTAGAGTACTGGGACGCCGATGACGACAGTGATTACTTCGACGAAGGAGAATACACTATTTACCTTACTCAACCAGGTAGTGATTACGTTGTGTTTGAGTCGCAAACTCTTAATTTTGTGTACGAAACTGAGTACTTGATGACCCTTCGTGATGTAAGTGGTGCTATTCAAGAGGGGCTTGTGGTCGACACGGTGCTGAACTCTTCGACAGTGACCGCGCTTACAGACGTAGAAGCCGACTCACAATATCGTATTTATAATTCGACTAACCTAGATGCAGAGTTACAGGTAACATTTGGTGGTAACACTAACGAAGAAGACGTGAGCTTCACGCTTGCCGCGGGTGAATTGTCTGAGTTTAGTACCATTCGCTACGGTGACTATCGCGTTACGGTTACTGACCCTTCAGGTACAGTAACATCACTTAGCAATAAGCTTATTACCCTTAACCAAGGTGAAAGTAAGGCTATCCTTATCTATAACACCGACAACAAATTAGGTGCAGCAACCTTTGTAGAAAGTGGCTTGCCTCAGGCATACGATAAAACCGTTAATTTTATAAACCTAGTCAGCGATTTTGATGACGTAGATTTCTACTTAGTAAGAAACGATGAAACCATCGATACTGCTGAGTATGATGTCCAAAATCTAGAGTTCGCTGAAAGTACAAGCGAAGTATTGCCTTCAGATTACTATGAGGTGATTGCGGTTTACGAAGATAGTAACGAAGAACAAGTGCTTTTAGATAGAACGGCATTATTTGGTTTTATCGAAGAAGAAAACTACATCGTTACTGTAGAGCCAGCAGACACGCCGACAGGATATAAAATTAGCGTGCTTTATTAATAGGTTAGTCGGTTTATTATACTAATTGATGAGAGGTGAAACTTTCATCTCTTGAAATATCTCATAAGTTTAAAAGGTCAATGTTAACAATATTGGCCTTTTTTATTTGCAGTCCGGGAGGGCGACAATCCTCATGAGTATTATTCAAGACCTACAAACAATATCTAACGACAGGGCTATGCTGTTAGATGAAAAATTAGAGAACTTGCTGCGTATCGGCACAGAGATTCTACGCTTGGAAACAGGGATTGTGAGTAATATTCGAGGCGACCAGTACAGCGTTCAAAGTGTGGTTACGCCGGGCGATAGCATACCTGAAGACGCTAAGTTTTCCCTCTTTGATACCTATTGTGCCGATGTGGCAAGTGCTGGCTCAGTGGTTGCGTACCATAATATCGATATTCAACCCGGCGCTTCCCACCCCTGTTTTGAAAAATATACGCTTAAAAGCTATCTCGCTGCTCCTATACATGTGTTTGGAGAGTTTTATGGCACGGTTAACTTTTCTTCGCTCTCTCCAAGAGAAGAGGTATTTAGCGCGCTAGAAACCGATTACCTTCTACTTCTAGCCTCATGGATTGGTAACGAACTGGAGCGTCAGCAAGCACTCAACAATTTGAAGGCGCAAAAAGTTGTTCTAGAAGAGCGAAACTCTTTACTTAACCAAATTACAAATTTAGCTGGTGTGGGGACTTGGGAACTGAATGTAGATAGCGGCTCGATAGTGTGGTCAGGTGCACTAAAACGAATGCTGCATGTACACAGTGAACGCGTATTGAAGCCAGATGAAATCGTCAATTTTATTGTTAGCGAAGAACAGAGAAAAAGTTACGTTAATCAGTTTCAGGAAATGATAAAAACAGGTGAAGACTTTGCTTACGAGGTTGAAGTGAAAACCGACGCTGGAGAGCCGAGATGGCTCGAAAGTAGAGCCCATCCAATAATGGAGAATGGACGTTGTGTAAAAGTGATTGGCGCTACTGTTGATATCACGCAAATGCAAATAGACAAAGCAGTACTCCGCCATAAAAGTGAACTGGCAGAGAGTGCGTTAAAAGCCCGAAGCGATTTTTTGGCCAATATGAGTCATGAAATTCGAACGCCTATTCACGGAGTTCAGGGAATGTTAGAAGCATTGTTAGCAACGCCACTTAATGCGAAACAGATGGAGTTGGCCTCCATTGCATCGCAAAGCGCAGAGGCTTTGCTCAATATTGTAAACGGGATTTTAGACTTTTCTAAGTTCGGTTCTGGTGAGATATCCTTCGAAGAAGCCCCAACTAGCCTTTCCGAAACCATCGAAGAGCAAATACCCATGTTTTTAAGGCTTGCTGAAGAAAAAGGGGTGGAATTTAGCGCGAGTATAGCTTCTGTTAAGGGCATTACCTTTATTGCAGACAAGCTGAGAGTGGGGCAAGTTCTAATCAATCTTCTCAATAACGCATTCAAGTTTACAAAAAAGGGCGAAGTCACGCTTGAAACAAAATGTACGCGATATGGGCGAGGCCGATATCGTGTGAAGCTTATAGTGACTGATACTGGCATCGGTATTAGCGCGCAGCAGCAAAAAATAATTTTCACGCCTTTCATGCAAGCTGAGAGTTCGTCGGAGCGTCGTTTTGGCGGTACAGGTTTAGGGTTATCCATAGTTAAACAAATCGTAGAACACTACGACGGGAAAATTGAAGTAAGTAGCGAGCTAGGTATAGGTGCGCGCTTTACTGCAACGCTAACACTTGACGATGCTAATGCGGGAGCAATGGCAGAGAAAAGGTCTGCGCTTAATGCATGCTATACCCCAAGTAAAGAGGAGTTAAGCACGCTAAAAGCGCTTATCGTTGAAGATAATGAGATTAATCAACTCGTCATTAAAGAGCAGTTAAGAGAAATAGGGTTGGCAAGTGATTTAGCGGTTAATGGAGAAGACGCATTAGAGAAAGTGAAGCGCTCAATTGCAGAAAAGTCACCTTACGCTATTATCCTTATGGACTGTCATATGCCGATTATGGATGGTTTAGAGGCGACCAAACAGATCAGAAAACTAGGCCATCAAAGCTCAACGCTTCCAATTATAGCGCTAACCGCTAACGCGCTAACGAAAGACAAAGAAAAATGCTTGAAATCTGGTATGAACGACTTTATATCAAAACCTGTTGGTGTAAGTCGTTTAAAAGAATGTGTTTTTAGGCATTTGAGTATGCAGTTTGAAAATAACGTTTCAGCGCTAAAAGATCCTGCTTGATAACCTATGACGTGGTTATCAGCCCCGACTTTTAGTCGGGGCTTTTTTATTGCACACATAGTTTAAAAATAATTCAATTTACCGCTATCACTTCAAATTCTTTTCTGTTATTATTTCGCGCCCTTTTTATGGGGGTATGTACATAAAAGCAACGACATCCAGTTGTTTTTAGCAGCACTAACGACTCGGGAGAGTCTTAATTTTAAGAGCGGAGCACTAACATGATCCAAATGCAAACTAACCTGGACGTTGCAGACAACAGCGGCGCTCGCAGGGTTCAGTGTATTAAGGTTCTTGGTGGCTCGCATCGCCGTTATGCAGGTATCGGTGACATCATCAAAGTTACTGTTAAGGAAGCAATTCCTCGCGGTAAAGTTAAAAAAGGTGACGTACTGAATGCAGTGGTGGTGCGTACTAGAAAAGGCGTTCGTCGTGCAGATGGTTCTACCATTCGTTTTGACGGTAACGCGGCTGTTATGCTTAATGCTAACAAGCAACCAATTGGTACGCGTATCTTTGGCCCGGTTACCCGTGAGTTGAGAAGTGAAAACTTCATGAAAATCATCTCATTGGCCCCAGAGGTACTATAAGGAGTCACGATAATGGCTAATAAAATTCGTCGTGATGATGAAGTAGTCGTATTAGCGGGTAAAGACAAAGGCAAACAAGGCAAAGTCCTTAAAGTGCTTATTGCTGATAACCGTGTAATTGTAGAAGGCGTTAATCTCGTTAAGAAGCACACTAAGCCAAACCCACAATTGGGCGTAGCTGGTGGCATCGTTGAGAAAGAAGCTTCTATTCACGTTTCTAATGTTGCGATTGTTAACCCGGCAACGGGCAAAGCAGATCGCGTTGGTTTCCGTTTCGAAGATGAGAAGAAAGTACGTTTCTTCAAGTCTAACGGCGAACTTGTTTAATTATATTGGAGAGTACGATGGCGAAACTGCATGATTTCTATAAAGAAACAGTAGTAGCTGAACTTGCTAAGCAGTTCGGATACAAAAGCGTCATGCAAGTCCCTCGGATTGAAAAAATCACTCTAAACATGGGTTTAGGTGAAGCAGTTGCTGACAAAAAGGTACTTGAGAATGCTCAAGCTGACATGACGGCTATCGCCGGTCAGAAGCCTGTTGTTACAGTTGCTAGAAAATCAGTAGCGGGTTTTAAAATCCGTGAAGGTTATCCGATTGGCTGTAAAGTAACCCTACGCGGCGAGCGTATGTGGGAATTCCTAGAGCGTTTGATTTCAATCGCTATTCCACGTGTTCGCGACTTCCGTGGTTTGAATCCTAAATCATTCGACGGACGTGGTAACTACAGCATGGGCGTGCGTGAGCAAATCATTTTCCCTGAAATCGATTTCGATAAAGTGGATAAGGTTCGCGGTATGGATATCACTATCACTACCAGTGCGAATACAAATGAAGAAGCACGTGCTCTGCTGGACGCGTTTAACTTCCCATTCAAAAAGTAGGGGTGTAGGGTTATGGCAAAAGAATCAATGAAGGCACGTGAAGCTAAGCGTACTAAGCTAGTAGCTAAGTATGCTGAAAAGCGCGCCGCACTTAAAGCGATTATCAGCGATGTTAACGCTTCTGAAGATGAGCGTTGGGACGCTGTTCTGAAGCTACAACAACTGCCACGTGACTCTAGTAAGTCTCGTCAACGTAACCGTTGCCGTGTTACTGGTCGTCCACATGGTTACCTACGCAAATTCGGTCTTAGCCGTATTAAGCTTCGCGAAGCAGCGATGCGCGGTGAAGTCCCTGGCCTTAAGAAAGCCAGCTGGTAAGGAGTAGCTGATAATGAGCATGCAAGATCCTATCGCGGATATGTTTACCCGCATCCGTAACGGCCAGATGGCACAGAAAGTTTCTGTAACTATGCCTTCTTCAAAACTTCGCGTTGCAATCTGTGAAGTATTGAAAGCTGAAGGTTATATTACTGACTTCGCTGCTACTGGTGACGTTAAGCCTGTTTTAGAAGTTACGCTTAAGTACTTCGAAGGCAAGCAAGTAATTGACACTATCGAACGTGTAAGCCGTCCTGGTCTGCGCATCTATAAGAAAAAAGATGAGCTTCCAAAGGTTATGGGTGGTTTAGGCGTAGCTATCGTGTCGACTTCTAAAGGTGTGATGACTGACCGTGCAGCGCGTAACGCTGGCATGGGCGGTGAGATCATCGGTTATGTAGCATAACGGAGGAGTTGAAATGTCACGTATAGCAAAAGCCCCAGTAGACGTTGTATCAGGTGTAGAAGTTTCTATCTCTGGTCAAGAAGTTACTGTTAAAGGTAGTAAAGGCACTTTGACCCGCGTTTTCAACGACGCTGTAGAAGTTGCACAGGAAGAGAACCAACTTAAAGCACTTCCACGTGAAGGTTTTGTTGACGGTTGGGCACAGGCTGGTACTGCGCGCTCTATCCTTAACGCAATGGTTCAAGGTGTTTCACAAGGTTTCGAGAAAAAACTTCAGTTGTTAGGTGTTGGTTACCGTGCACAAGCACAAGGTAACAAACTAAACCTTACACTAGGTTTCTCTCACCCTGTAGCATACGAAATGCCTGAAGGCATTACGGTTGAAACTCCTAGCCAAACTGAAATCGTCGTTAAAGGCGCCGATAAGCAGGTGGTTGGTCAGGTTGCGGCGAACATTCGTGGTTACCGTCCACCAGAGCCTTACAAAGGTAAAGGTGTACGTTACGCTGACGAACACGTACGTCGTAAAGAAGCTAAGAAAAAGTAGGTGGGTGATACGATGGATAAGAAAACAGCTCGCATTCGTCGCGCTACTCGCGCACGAGCAAAAATTCGTGAACTGGCCGCGCATCGCTTGGTAGTTAACCGTACACCTCGCCACATCTACGCTCAGCTAATCGCTCCATGCGGTTCTGAAGTGTTGGCAGCGGCTTCAACTGTTGAGAAAGATCTCGCAAAAGATCTTAAGTCTACAGGTAACGCTGAAGCAGCGACGGTAGTCGGTAAAGCAATCGCAGAGCGCGCGCTTGAGAAAGGCATTAAAACAGTGGCTTTCGATCGCAGTGGTTTCCAATACCACGGTCGCGTTAAAGCATTAGCTGATGCAGCTCGCGAAGCTGGTCTTCAGTTCTAGGAGTTTATAATGGCTAAACAAGACGTTCAAAATGGTGAATTTCTAGAGAAATTGATCGCCGTAAACCGCGTATCTAAAGTGGTTAAAGGTGGTCGTATCTTTAGTTTCACTGCATTGACAGTAGTGGGTGACGGTAACGGTCGCGTTGGTTTTGGTTACGGTAAGGCACGTGAAGTACCTGCTGCAATCCAAAAAGCAATGGAAAAGGCACGTCGCAACATGGTTGACGTAGACCTTAACGGTCACACGTTACAGCACCCGATTAAAGGTCGTCACTCTGGCTCTAAAGTTTACATGCAGCCAGCATCTGAAGGTACCGGTATTATTGCCGGTGGTGCGATGCGTGCAGTACTTGAAGTAGCTGGTGTACAAAACGTACTTTCAAAATGTTACGGCTCTACAAACCCAATCAACGTTGTACGTGCAACAATCAACGCGCTGACAGAAATGAACAGCCCGGCGAAAGTTGCTGCGAAGCGTGGATTGTCTGTAGAAGAAATTTTGGGGTAATCAGACATGGCAACGATTAAAGTAAAGCAAACTAAAAGTGCAATTGGCCGTCTGCCAAAGCACAAAGCTACGCTTAAAGGTTTAGGCCTTCGTAAAATCAACCATGTTCGTGAACTGGAAGATACCCCAGCCGTTCGTGGCATGATCAACCGTGTATATTACATGGTTGAGATAGTGGAGGAGTAAGACATGCGTTTAAATACAATTTCTCCAGCCGAAGGTTCAAAGCCTACTGGTAAGCGTTCTGGTCGTGGTATCGGCTCAGGTCTTGGTAAAACGAGTGGCCACGGTCACAAAGGTCAAAAAAGCCGTTCAGGTGGCCGCGTTAAGCCAGGATTCGAAGGTGGTCAGATGCCTATCCAGCGTCGTCTTCCTAAGTTCGGTTTCACTTCACGCAAGAGCTTTGTTACTGATCAAGTAACTCTTGCTGAAATCGCGAAGGTTGATGGTGATACTGCATCTCTTGAGACTTTAAAAGCAGCTGGTATCGTTAAGAAAGAAATCCAGTTCGTTAAAGTTGTTAAGAGCGGTGAAGTTTCACGCGCTGTTACAGTAAGCGGGTTAAAGGTTACTAAAGGCGCTAAAGAAGCGATTGAAGCTGCTGGCGGTAAAGTAGAGGAATAAGCTAGATGGCTAAACCAGGATTGGATTCAGGCGCTAAAAGCGGCTTGAGTGAGCTTAAGGCAAGATTGTTGTTCGTACTTGGTGCGATTGTTGTATTCAGACTAGGTTCTTATGTTCCTATCCCTGGCATCGATCCAGCGGTACTTGCTGACTTGTTCGAGCAACAAAAAGGCACCATTGTAGAAATGTTTAACATGTTCTCTGGTGGTGCGCTTGAGCGTGCATCCGTTCTGGCTTTGGGCATTATGCCATACATTACTGCATCCATTATCATGCAGTTGCTCTCGGTGGTTCACCCACCGATGGTGGAGCTTAAAAAAGAAGGCGAAGCAGGCCGTCGTAAAATTAGTCAGTACACGCGTTACCTAACGCTTGTATTGGCTATCTTCCAATCAATTGGAATTTCGACTGGTTTGCCTAACCTGATTAATGGATTGGTGATAAACCCTGGCTTCGGATTCTACTTTACGGCAGTAGTGAGCCTAGTCACAGGAACTATGTTCCTTATGTGGTTGGGTGAGCAAATTACCGAACGAGGTATTGGTAACGGTATCTCTATATTGATTTTTGCTGGTATTGTTGCCGGTCTGCCAACAGCGATAGGTCAGACTGCGGAACAAGCAAGGCAGGGCGACATTAACTTGTTGTTCCTACTGTTGATTGGCGTGATTGTTATTGCTCTTACATACCTAGTTGTATTTGTAGAGCGCGGACAGCGCAGAATTGTGGTAAACTATGCAAAACGTCAGCAAGGCCGTCAGGTTTTTGCTGCGCAAAGCACCCATTTACCGCTAAAAGTCAACATTGCTGGTGTAATTCCACCAATCTTTGCTTCTAGCATCATTTTGTTCCCGGGTACCATCGCAGGATGGTTCGGACAGAATGAATCAACAGCGTGGTTGCAAGATGTAGCGCTTATGCTATCTCCTGGTCAACCGCTGTACGTGATGTTATACGCAGCTGCGATTATCTTCTTCTGCTTCTTCTACACGGCGTTGGTATTCAACCCGCGTGATACAGCAGATAACTTGAAGAAATCTGGCGCGTTCATCCCAGGCATCCGCCCGGGTGAGCAAACGTCACGATACATTGACAAGGTAATGACTCGCCTTACACTGGCTGGCGCACTGTACATAACCTTTATTTGTTTAGTGCCTGAATTCATGCTAATTGCTTGGAATGTGCCGTTCTACTTCGGTGGTACGTCGCTTCTCATTATCGTAGTGGTTATCATGGACTTTATGGCACAAGTACAGACACATTTGATGTCTAGTCAATATGAGTCTGTGCTGAAGAAAGCTAACCTTAAAGGCTACGGCCGATAAGTTAGCCCCTTAATATTGATAGAAAGGGGAAAGATGTAATGAAAGTTCGTGCATCAGTAAAAAAGATTTGCCGTAACTGTAAAGTTATCAAGCGCAACGGTGTTGTGCGTGTAATTTGCAGTTCTGACCCAAAGCATAAGCAGCGTCAGGGCTAATCTAAGCGGAACAAGATATTCGCAAAGCTAAGTAAGCAGAACCTAGATAGTACTTGTCTGGTTCTGCTAGTTTTGTTTTAAAGTATTTTGAACCTTAATTTGCAATTTAGTCGACGGGTAAGTATCCTATCGGGCTTTTTAGGTCGTCGACAAATAAACAAGAGGAGTGCTGTTAATGGCCCGTATCGCTGGCATTAACATTCCTGAGCACAAGCATGCCGTAATCGCTATCCAAGCGATCTATGGTATCGGTCCCACACGTGCGAAAAGCATCTGTGCGGGCGCTGGTGTTGCAGAAGATACAAAAATCAAAGAGCTAGACGAAGCTACTATTGATAAGCTTCGTGACGAAGTGGCTAAATTCACCGTTGAAGGTGACCTACGCCGTGAAGTCTCTATGAGCATCAAACGTTTGATGGACCTGGGTTGCTTCCGTGGTATTCGCCACCGTCGTAGCTTGCCTCTACGTGGTCAGCGCACTAAAACTAATGCGCGTACCCGTAAAGGTCCTCGTAAGCCAATTAAGAAGTAAACGGGGAGTAAGTTATGGCTAAAGCACCAGCTCGTAGCACGCGTAAGCGCGCTAAACGTCAGGTTGCAGACGGTATGGCTCATATCCATGCGTCTTTCAACAACACAATTGTGACTATTACAGACCGTTCAGGCAATGCACTAGCATGGGCGACATCTGGTGGTTCAGGTTTCCGTGGTTCACGTAAATCTACCCCATTTGCTGCACAGGTAGCTGCTGAGCGTGCAGGTGTTGCTGCACAAGAATACGGTCTTAAGAACCTTGAAGTATTCGTTAAAGGTCCAGGTCCAGGCCGTGAGTCTGCGATCCGTGCTCTTAACGCTACAGGTTATAAGATCACAAACATTACCGATGTGACCCCTATTCCTCACAACGGTTGTCGTCCACCGAAAAAACGTCGCGTTTAATCGACGGACAGTTGGAGAAAGATCATGGCAAGATATTTGGGTCCAAAACTCAAACTTAGCCGTCGCGAAGGAACTGACCTGTTCCTAAAAAGCGGCGTTCGCGCAATCGATTCTAAATGTAAAATCGATACAGCGCCTGGTCAGCACGGTGCCCGTCGTGGCCGTCTGTCTGACTACGGTGTTCAGCTGCGTGAAAAACAAAAAGTTCGTCGTATGTACGGCGTACTGGAAAAGCAATTCCGCAACTACTATAAAGAAGCTGCACGTCTAAAAGGCAACACAGGTGAAAACTTGCTACAGCTTTTAGAACAGCGTCTTGATAACGTAGTTTACCGTATGGGTTTCGCTAGCACTCGTGCTGAAGCACGTCAGCTAGTTAGCCACAAGGCGATCATGGTAAATGGTCAAGTTGTGAACATCCCATCGTTTAACGTTTCTGCCGAAGACGTGGTTTCTGTTCGTGAAAAGGCTAAGAAGCAAGCGCGTATCGTAGCTGCTTTGGAACTGGCTGACCAACGTGAGAAGCCAACCTGGATTGAAGTAGACAGCAGCAAAATGGAAGGCACTTTCAAGCGCGTTCCTGAAAGAACTGACCTGTCTGCGGAAATTAACGAACAGTTGATCGTCGAACTTTACTCTAAGTAAAGCTAACTAAAGAGGAAGCATTGTGGGTTCTGTGACTGAATTCCTAAAACCGAGATTAGTTGAGATCGAAAACGTTTCTCCTACTCGTGCCAAAGTAACTTTGGAACCACTAGAGCGCGGCTTTGGCCACACTCTAGGTAACGCCCTACGTCGTATTTTACTGTCATCTATGCCAGGATGTGCAGTTACCGAGGTAGAAATTGACGGCGTTCTTCACGAGTACAGCACCAAAGAAGGTGTTCAGGAAGACGTAATTGAGATTTTGCTAAATCTTAAAGGTTTAGCGGTTCGCCTTGAAGGTAAAACTGAGGCAACCCTAACTCTAGTGAAATCTGGCGCTGGCCCTGTTGTTGCTGGTGATATTCAGCATGATGGCGACGTAGAAATTGCAAACCCTGAGCATGTAATTTGTACTTTAACTGGCGAAGCTGAAATCAGCATGCGTATTAAAGTAGAAATGGGCCGTGGTTATGTACCAGCTTCTACCCGTCGCTCCTCTGAAGAAGATGATCGTCCAATTGGTCGTTTGTTAGTAGACGCTTCATACAGCCCAGTTGAACGTATTGCTTACAGTGTAGAGTCTGCTCGTGTTGAACAACGCACAGACCTAGACAAACTAATCATCGACATGGAGACGAACGGCACTTTAGATCCTGAAGAAGCGATCCGCCGTTCTGCTACTATCCTAGCTGAACAGCTAGATGCATTCGTAGACCTACGTGATGTATCTGAGCCAGAAGCGAAAGAAGAGAAGCCAGAATTCGATCCGATTCTGCTTCGTCCAGTAGATGACCTAGAGCTGACAGTACGTTCTGCAAACTGTTTGAAAGCAGAAGCTATCCAGTACATTGGTGACCTGGTACAGCGCACTGAGGTTGAGCTACTTAAAACGCCAAACCTTGGTAAGAAATCGCTAACTGAAATCAAAGATGTTCTAGCATCTCGTGGTCTTTCTCTAGGTATGCGCCTAGAAAACTGGCCGCCAGAGAGCATCGCTGAAAAAGATTAATCAGGTTTTTATCAAACTGATTTGTAGAGAAGGATAAAACTATGCGCCATCGTAAGAGTGGTCGTCAGTTGAATCGCAACAGCAGCCATCGTCAAGCTATGTTCAAAAACATGGCCGGTTCTTTGGTCAAGCACGAAGTGATCAAAACTACGTTACCAAAAGCGAAAGAATTACGTCGCGTAATCGAGCCTCTAATCACTATGGCTAAAGAAGACAGCGTTGCAAACCGCCGTCTAGCTTTCGCCCGCACTGGTGACAAAGAGGTTGTAGGTAAACTATTCAACGAGCTTGGTCCTCGTTACGAAGCTCGTCCAGGCGGCTACACTCGCATTCTTAAATGCGGTTTCCGTGCTGGCGACAATGCCCCAATGGCATATGTTGAGCTAGTTGACCGTCCAGTTGTAGAAGCTGAAGAAGAAGCAGTAGAAGCAACTGAAGAGTAATTAATACTCGATTAGAAAAAGGGGCCTGAGTTAAAACTCAGGCCCCTTTTTTTGTGCCCAAAGAATAATGGGGTCAGAGTCGTTACTCTGACCCCAACTAAATCTACTTTTTAAACATCTATTCATCACTTTGGCTTGTTGCTTGCTATGTTATTTACAGAAAATCTTCAAGTAAGTATTCAAACCGTGCATTGAAAACGTTGCTCTCTGTTAGTTTTTCGTAATTTATGTATTTCAGTTTTTCATAGCAAGGAAGTTTATGTTAACCGTTTCATCGTTCACGCAATCGTTATCATCAAACCCAGTGTTTAGTAAAACGCTGTCTACAGCTTATGAACGGCTAAGTTCAGGGCTTAGAATAAATAGTGCTGCAGATGACAGTGCTGGCTTACAAATTTCCAACCGTTTAACGTCAGAGTCCATTGCCAAAAATCAACTTCGCCGTAACTTAAATGACGGCATTAGCTATGCGCAAATAGCAGAAGGGGGGCTGCAAGAGTCTGCCGATATATTGCAGCGTATGCGGCAATTAGCGATGCAGTCTCAAAACGGCATCAACACAGATGCTGATAGGCGAGCACTAGATAAAGAATTCCAGCAATTGAAAAACGCGCTCAATGGCATTGCCTACAACACGGAAGCATTTAATCGTTTGCCCTTGCTAGGCGATAACGACTTGTTGTCTGATAATGTATCATCCATAGGCGATACCTTTGTAAAGGGCAGTCCAACGCGCCTAAATAGCGGGCTGCGTTCCATTGCTTACATTCCGGCAGGCTCTACAAACATCTCTATAAATATCGATAGTTTTTCACTTGACGACGATCTTCAAGTTTTTACCACAAGCGGTAGGCACTTGGTCGGTACGCCTCTCTCAGACAATGTATGGTCTATTAACGGTGTAGGTTCGGGAAGCGACATTAAAAGCCTTTTATTTTTAACCCAAGAAGGGTATACCCCAACGGCAAGCTACGACAGCAGTTCGTTAATAACCAATGGCTCAGGCACAATTAACGGAACAACATTCACCTTCTCAGGCGACCAGCATCCGGGGGTAACCACAGAAACCTTAACTATTGATAACACAAATGAGCCACTCATTATTTCGGTAGTGGGGCAGGGCTTTTTTGATGCAACGGTAGATTGGGATACGTTGGGTTCTCCCGGAAGTGGTGGAGACAGCTTTGAAGCCGGCCCAGTTGACATTACCGCCACCAATTCTTTAAGCGAAGGTACGGACTACATTAACCTTGCAAAAACGCCAGTGGGTTTATCTGACCTAAATATGGTTGAAAGCGATGTGCTCACTTTTGAAAATGCAGAAGTCTCGTTACAGCAAATTGATGATGCCCTAGCGTATGTTAGCAAGAGCCGCGCTTTTTACGGCGCAAAAATGAATCAAATGGAGTCGGCCCTTAAAATTAATGACCGTATGCACGAAGGACTAATGGCAGCCCGGTCTCAAATCCTCGATACTGACTTTGCAGAAGAAACTGCTAAATCAACACAGGCGCAAATAGTTGAGCAAGCGAGTATTTCTGTAAGGGCCCAGGCTAAGTCTACTGATGAGCAGGTTTTGGGTTTGTTGAGTGGCAGTCTCGCCAACTAACCCCCTATTAAAATTAGGGTAATTATAAAAATCTACAAAGTTTAAAATTATTCAAACTATTGATTAAAAGCTATGCGTTAAATTCGTGTGTTTAACGCCTTTGTTTGTTTTATTCAAGCCAACAGTGCCGCAAACTTTGTGGTATATCACAAAACTGTTTTCGTGTATTATGGACGGTTTGGAGATGTTGAAAATTAGTGTTTATATGCTTCAGTATGAACGCATTTTAGTAGACGAAGATGGAATTAGGTTAAGTTCTCTTGTTCAAAAACATACTCATTGTATGTCCTTTCATTTGTTCGTTTATTTTTGTAAATTCCCAAACCGTCTGTAGCGTTTGTTGCTCTTGATTTTTTAGTTAGCAGGAGTGCATATGATTTGCTTCAAATGTATAGAAAGTGTTGGGAACGAAGCAGAAGAAAGCAGAACCATAATCAAAGCCAAATAGGCCTTCGGTTTCATCCACGAAACATGTATGTTCATTAATTAGAATTGGATTTTTCCACAAAAACACACGCAGAATAAATATGCTTAAAAATAAATCATTAAGGGAATTTGGATACAATTTTTTAGGGCCTATAATCGCTACATATGTTACCGAAGTTAACAGGCAGTTACGCCAACTAGCATCTCATACAAACGTTAAAGTTTTCCACCTGGCCCGAGAAGGCTATGTTTTCGAAAAAGCATTCGACATTGTAAATAATGGAAATGTAGCTTCTAGTTACTTGAACGTTTCTAGAACATTCTTGTTTAGAATTACGTGTGATATTGAAGAATCTTGGAAATATAGCGTCAAGCATAGCTTCAAAGGTACGTTAGGTGACTTTTTTAAATCTCGATTCGCTTTCACTCAGGAAAATGTAGAAGAGTTCCTGGATAGCGGAGATCTAGATAAGGCAATCTCTTTACCTGAAGATTTCGATTACATATGTCGTATTTTAAAAGCTAATCAGAAAAGTATACGTAAAGTCACATCTCCTACGAGAGAGATATACTTGAATTATTTGAATAGCGTAGGTTTAACTGATAGCACTGTAACCCCAGTTGTTTTAGATGTAGGGTATTCGGGAACGATACAAAAATTGCTGACATTGTTATTGAAAAAAGATATCTCCGGTATTTATATGATAACTACAAAGTCAGGACAAATTGAGATTGGTGATAATGTGGCGTCTATTAATCATGTATTTAAGACTGACGTCAAAATGGGGGGCGGCTATATGATGCTTGACCGATCAATGTTTTTAGAGTCGCTCTTAACTGCCCCAAATGGCCAATTCGTAGACATTCTGCAAAACGTAAATAACGATAGTTTTCATTTTTGCTATGGCAAGCAGACATATACACAGGAAAACTTCACTGATCTTGCTACGGTTCAAGGTGGTGCGCTTTCCTGCGTTGAAGACTGTATTAAACACACTGTTCTGTACTCGGTAGAAGAGATAGAAGAGCTATTTGAAACCTATGTCACCCATCGTAATTTGCTTCCAAGAGCGACATGGCCTTTGTTTGTGTTAGACGATGCAATTTCAGGTGAAGGGAACCTTAATCCACTTAGTTTCTTTGGGTTGTAGTATGAAGAGTAATGTAAAGAAGATAGTAAGACGTGCGCAACAATCGCTAGAACTGAGTTCAAAGCCAAAAATAGCAAAAGCATTTAAGCTAGCAAAATCCGAAGGGCTGTTTGATTATAATTGGTACCAAGAACGTTATGGCCAATTTCCACATGAGTTAGCAGCATTTACAGATTATTTAGATAAATCGACGTCGTCGAACGTAAATCCATCTGCGCGCTTTGATACGGAATTTTATCAAAGATGTAATGTTGATATTTATCTCAATGGTATAAGTCCTCTCCTTCATTATATGTATCACGGGCGATATGAGGGTAGAGCATCAGCAGGTGTTTTCGACCGATGGCTACCGTCAGATGAATTGTTGGCGAAAGATTCTTCAACTTGGAAGTCCCAGAAAATAGCCATAGTTCTACATATTTATTATCCAGATTTTGTTGATAAATTTGCCGATACAGTCCGACACTTTCCAACAAATGTTGATATTTTTGTAACCGCGGGAACAAGTGATATTGAGCAAGCATCTAAAAATAAATTTAGTAAGCTCGATAATGTGAAATCTGTTAAAACCACGATTTGTGAAAATCGAGGTAGGAACTTCGGTCCATTCTTAGTCAACTTTAGTAAAGAGTTACTAGAGTACGACCTAATGTGTCATCTGCATTCGAAAAAGTCACTTTATAGCGGGCGAGAACAAACGCAATGGTTTGACTACTTAAATAACTTCCTTCTAAAGGATAAACACGTTGTTAAATCAGTGCTTCGCTTGTTTGATGGTAATGATGATCTGGGGATGTATTACCCAACATCTTTCTGGATGATGCCAGCGTGGGTAAACCATTGGACTTGCAATAAGCCATTTGCAAAAGGGTTTGAGGATGATTGGGGGTTAGATATTTCAGACAACTTCGTCAACTACCCGGTTGGTGGAATGTTCTGGGCTAGGCCGAAAGCGTTAAAACCTTTGCTTGATAGGAAGTTTACTTATGAAGATTTTCCAATCGAACCATTACCTAACGATGGAAGTTGGTTACATGCGTTGGAGCGAGTACTTGGTCTGTTAGCCGAAAAGCAAGGATATAAACAGTTCTTTTATTATCCTCCGCAAGGTAAATTTACAACTGACAAGTCTTCTATATCTGCCTCATATTTCAAATCGCCTGAATCTCTACTAGGAGACATTCAAAATTTTGACATTGTCTCGTTTGATATATTTGATACGGTGTTGCGTCGAGACTACACTGCGCCGGACTATGCCAAGTTCAAATTAGGTAAGGACTTGGTCAATGAAGGTTTCTTCCAAAGTCCTGAAGCATTTGTAGAGGATCGTAATGCTGCAGAACTAGCTTGTCGTAAAAAACAAAACTTTGAGGGCGATGTTGATATATTTGAAACGTATCACGCTTTAGCAATTGAGAAAGAAATAGACCCGCTTATTACTCAAAACTGGGCCGAGCGCGAGTTCTGTTATGATCTGGAAATGGCACAGCCGAAAGACGAAATGGTTAAGATCGTTCATGAGTTAAATGCGAAAGGGCGAGACATTTGGTTTATCACAGACATCTACTATACCAAAGAGCAAATATCAAAAATGCTACGTAAGATTGGCATTTCGGTTCCTTACACGTTATTAGTCAGTTCTGACATTAAAAAACGTAAAGACACCGGAACTATGTGGAAATACGTCAAGTCTAGAGTCGACAAGCTTGAAAAAAGCTTTATTCACGTGGGAGACAACGTGCGCTCAGATGCTCAAATTTGCGGTGACTTTGGACTTCAAAATGTTCATATACTCAACCCATTAGACAAATGGCGTATTGCCAATCTCACAGACCATAAATTAGACAACGAAGAAAACATATTAAAATGGGGAAAGCTTATCTCGCACTTTGGCCGCTACCCATTTTTTGGTGAATAGAATGAAGTTATATTTACATGTAGGGCCTCACAAAACGGGCACAACACTAATTCAAAAAACTATGTTGGATAACCAAGGGTTATTGCTTCAGAAGGGACTTTTTTATCCAAAAGGATTCCTTACTATTTTTGGACATCATGAATTCAGAAGTAAGGTGAAAGAGCGAGAGATTACTGACGATGACGTATCTTTTCTTAAGCACACGGGTAAGAACGTTCTTTTATCAAGCGAAGACTTTATATCGCTTAATGAGGACGACTTTAGATACCTCAAAGAGCGTTTAGTTGATTTTGAGATAGAAGTGATTTACGCCTGGAGAAGGGCGAATAAGAAGCTTTTTTCAATTTGGCAAGAATATGTAAAACACGGTGGGCAAGACACCTTTTTTGAGTATCACTTCCCTCATATTGCGAGACCAGCGACTAGTGGAATGCTTTCGCCAGATGTAAAGCTTAGTATGCTTGCTCGGGTTTTCGGTAAAAACAATATATCTATCATCGACTACGATGCTGCAGCAAAAGCAGATAATTTGCTTGATCTTTTTTGTGGGCTCGTAGGTCTTAAAAACGCTTCTGAACTTACTGTTCCACTGCAAGACAAGAACGCAAGCAATAAATCGATGAAATTTCATGAATCAGAATTGTTACGCGCTCTGAATTGTCACTTTGCTCTTACATCGAATGTCACTGGTGTTGCGGTAAGGTTGGCATTTAACGAAAACAAAGATCAATTAAATCAGAACCTACTTCAAGACCTACTGAAAATTATTGAGAAAGATGTCATCCACGTGAATGCTGACAAGTATTTTATAGATCAACGCAGTGAAAATGTACTCACTAACAAGTTCGAGCATTGTCTCGTGAACTACGAAGAGAGCCTTTTACTTAACTCGTTCAGCATAAGCAGCCAAAAGTGGTTAGTGGATGAACGTGCTCGCTCTATGTTTGAGTCCCTGTCTAATCAATTACGAAAGTTTTTATGATTAATATGTTCAAAATTAATAAGAGTAAGATAAAAACCAAAATTGTCGCGGTTGCTAAAGATGAGGGTGCTTACTTTGCAGAGTGGATACACCATCATTTATATTTAGGGTTTGACGCTATTGATATTTATGTGAATAGAACTAGCGATAACTCACTAAAAATATTGAAAAAAATTTCTGATAAATATCCTCAGGTTAACTTCTTTACTGCCGATTGGATTGATTTGTGTTCTGAAGAAGTCAGTGGGAAAATTCAAGAAATTGTATACGCATTAGCTCTAGACAAAGAGAAAAAAAATAAAGACTTCGACTACTTAATGTATTTGGATATTGATGAATTCTGGATGCCCAGAGATCTCACAACATCCATAGATAAAGTTATATCTAAGCTAAAGCATCCCGACTCTATTTCATTTCAATGGATTAACGAATTAGGGCGAGAAGAACCTTTTAGTCAATTGTCATGTGACATAGTAGGAAGAAGACATAAGCTGGTAAAAACAGTTTTCAAAGTATCAGATAAAGTACAAAAAGTTCTTTTGCACCTACCTGTGATTTCGCGAGCAAAAATGCTGTTAGCCGATGGAACGGTGTATAAGCCAGAAGACGGACAACATGAGCAACTTAATAGTTCTCTCTCTTACGACAGAGAGATAATGATTATTCACAGAATGTTTCGCTCACCCACTGAGTACGTATCGTTATTGAACAGGGGGCGTCCTTCTAGTAAGCAGTCTCAAATTAAAACTAATCGTTCAGGTTACAACAGGTGTATGGGAGAGGAGACGACATTCTCTTTGAATAAGGAAGCTCATGAGATATACAGTCAAAGTTTTATAGACTTCTTAGATGAAACTACGCTTTCAAAAGAAATGAACGTAGCGAAAAAATTCATATTGCAGAGGTATGAAAAGAGTATAAGTGCAATATCGTCAATTGATAGTAAAGAAGCTACCAAAGCAGTCAGAGCACTTCAATTTACCAATGAAGAAATCTACAGAGAGTTAGTAAAAAAGTTTGGTGATGATAAGTTCATTTCATCTATCGGAAGACCAGTAGTACTGAAAGAAATGGCAACCTACTTTTCCACGATAGACATTAATGTCGCACTCCGCTACGTTGAACGAGCTTTAGAAATACACCCCAGAGCGCCCCAAATCATAGACTTACATAAACGCTTACTGCAACAGGCTAAAAACTCGTAAATTTTTATGAAAATAATCAGTACATTCAATAAGTTTAGGCCTCGTTTCAATAGTATTTTAGGAACCTCGGACGTTAGATGGCTTTCTCATCATATTCCTAAAACAGCGGGTACGTCTCTCAGAGCATCTTTTGACGAAGCCTTCGGTAGGCGTCAAGTGTATGATTTATATAACCCAACGTTAGTTAAAGATTTCTCAAATGGCCAAAGGTTGGATATTCCTAAGAGAATTTCTTTGATACATGGGCATTTTCAGCCACACCCAAACCAAACAGAGCTTTATCAGAACGCAAAGCGCATTATTTGGATTAGAGATCCCGTGGCCAGAGCTTGGTCAGTGTTAAAGCACTTAATTAGCGTGCAGAAACACAAAAAGGAGTTTTTGCTACTGAAAGAATCTTTCGGGGAAAGGGTTCATACTCCTGACGATGAAATACTAGACTTTTTTTTAAAGAAAAACGAATTTAAGCATTTGAATCGACCTTATCAAAATTATTTTAAAAACGTACCTATTGAAGATTTTGCATTCGTTGGTGTAACAGAAAGGTTTGATAGTGATATCAAAAAGCTTAGCGAGTTGATGGAAGTCAAATTAAAAACAAAAACGCTCAATGCAATACCTTCAAAAAGTGTCATTAATAAGGATGACTTCAAGCACTATTTAAAGGAAGAGTACTTTCTGGTCAGAAACTTTATCGATTATGACTCCCCACAATGACTCAAAAAATATTAAGGAGTACTAATGTTTGAGTTTTCTATTGCTTCACCCCATAAAAATGTCTTGTGGTACGATTACAGGGTTTTTATCAATACAAAACATGAGTTAGAAAAGCTTGGTTGTGTCTACAAAAAAAATGCCGTTAATCGAGTCTATTTACTAAGTCCACCTGTTAGAAAAAGCTATGAGGATGTTAGTGAGTTTGAACCAGATGCTAATAACATTGCCATTATTTATTCTCATTTCGAAAAAGTAGAGAACCTAAACGGGTTTAACAAAGTTTTTGTGCCTAGCAACCTTGTTCAAGATTTTCTGCTCAAGAAAAGAAAAGAATCATCACAGTGGTTTAAAAAAAACCCTTTTCTAGATTCCAAGAAAAAGCTTGAAGTGTTACCGCCCTATTCATCACTATCAGAAAAGAAAGGCAAGCCCAATTTACCTCAATGTGATCTGTGTTTTATAGGTTCACCAAGGATCAGACCAATAGTCGAAGATATACTACCTATTGTGGAAAAGCATAACTTGAATTTTCATCTTTATGGTCCTGGTTGGGAACGTTATTCAGGAAACCCATCTGCGAAGAAGTTTGTTGTTGCAAAAACTATAGAGTATCACCAGTTTGCTGATCTGGCGCTAGCTGCAAAAATATGCTTAATTGACCATCACGAAACGATGAATGAAATTGGTGCAGTTAGTCATAAGTATGTGGACCATCTCCATAGTGGTGCGTTTCTTATTAGTGACAAAAATAAAGATGCACTAGAAAATTACGCAGGTGTCTGTTACCAAAACAGCAAAGAATTAGAAGAGTTAGTAGATTTTTATTTGAAAAATCCGATTGGTAGAGAGGAAAAGCGAAGAGAGCAGTTAGATATTGCTAAAAATTACACAACATTAAATGCTGCTAAGAAACTAATGGCAAATTTTATTTAAGCCCACAGTTCAACACTTCATATATGTAAAGGATTACGATAGTGAAAAACTTCATATTAATAACAAGCATATCTTTTTTATTACTAGGGTGTGGCGGTGATAAAAACAATTCTGCACCTCTTCAAGAAGTACCCGAGCAAAGCGAGAAATCCAAACCACCCAATGTTATTGTTATTTTCACGGACGATCATGGATATGCAGATTTAGGCAGTCAAAATCAGGTTACAGACATTCTCACGCCCAATATTGACACATTAGCTGCGAATGGTGTTCGCTTTACTAATGGATATGTTACTGCGCCACAATGTGCACCCTCCCGAGCTGGCTTGTTGACAGGCGTGTATCAGCAACGTTTTGGTTTTGACGAAAATAAGCATGGGCCATTACCTCTTCAAGTTCAAACAATCGCCACTGCCTACAAGGAACTAGGCTATACAACTGGTATGGTAGGAAAAGGGCATCGAAAGAGAGTACTTGTTTAATCTAGCGGACGACCCCGAAGAAAAAGTCAATTTGATCAACGTTTTTGAAGATAAAGCCGCAGAGCTTAAGGACGAATATGAGGCTTGGGATAGAAATAATTCAAGAGTTGACCCATACAGTGAACTTGAAAAACCCTTCGCCAGAAGGTTTGATTTTTATCTTGATAAGCCTTGATAGTACAAGTAATCCTAAAAAAGGAAGACTTCTCATATCTTCCCTATAGTGACTGTTACTTGCGCTCGGTTCGTTTTTTGGCTCGAGCGCATGTCCTATAGCATATCTATATTTTTCCTATCATTACGTCCTAAAAGTAAAACATAAAACTTAATTCGTATTGCCCTAGTTGGAAACATATACTATTTTAGCTAAATATTTCTTCAGATTAGGGACGATTAGATGAAAATATCCACTTCAAAATGCCGTGTTTTTCTTACCGCATGTCTCTCTTTTTGTTTGCTTTTTAGTGTTTCTACAGTCGCTCAAGCTAAGAATGAGCAGTTTTCTACAAAACTAGCAGACTCTCCTTTATCCAAAGAACAAAAAGTAGTCATTGAAAAAAACAGTGTGTTTCAGCTTCAACGTAAAGCGTTGAAAGACCCTTTAAAGCACGGTGAGTACGAGACCCTCAAACAACTAGGTAACTTATTTAGTCGTCCCGGTCACTTTTAAAACAAATCTGTAGCGCTAAATAATAAGAAAGCTGTTAAGCACAACATTTTTATTGTTAAGTCTTGAATAGAGACGTCGACCATACTTTCGTGTCTATTCAGTGTGAAAATTATCAGAAAAATAATGGTAAACACTGTAACAATCAGTGGATAAATGTGAGATTAAAATGAAATTAAAAAGAATAAATACCGCAGTTTTCGTCGCTTTAGGCTTGATTCCTGGGCTCAGTCTTGCGAATTCATTAAATGACGTTATACAGCAAAACGACTACGTATTGATTGATAAGCCAGATGCAGTTGAAGGGCTTGGAAATACGCCTAGTTACATACTCTCAAAAAAAGATGATGAGGTTATCATATCTCAAGGCTATAGATTGAACTTGCAAAGCCCTGGAGCTGCGGAAATTGAAGAATCTGGCGCTGATTTGTTAATAAAACCACTTAATGAGATGGCATCTTCTGGCTTTCCTTTAATAGGCGTTTTCGATGAAAACTACCGACAAAAATGGGGGGATGAGGTTTTTGATCAGCTAGAGAAAGCACATATAGCTGGCATTATCCCTGCTACTATGCAGTACGAAGTAGTGTACGGCACTAAGGCACTTATTCTTAGCAATCACAATAGTGAAAATGAAACCTCTACTCTTACTATCGAGTCTTTTGAGCGTCTTATCATTCCTCAAGATGTCATTGATAACATTGATGGCGGCTGGCAGGGGCCAGAAAAACCTGAAGCTTTAAGTACAAGCGAACCAAGGGATATTAATCTTCAAAACGTTAATACCAGTAGCCTAGTTCAGATCGAGAACTTTTCTAGCAAGGAGTGGGCGTTACCACTTTATGCCGAATTAAATTCAGCGTTCGGTGGTCAGGAAAAGTCTTTTGTAACAGACCTAAGTGGTGATATTTCAAATGGTGTCGGTACAACTCAAGTACTTAACGTGTCGTTTGGTGTGTCATATACGAATAACACAGTGACTGTAGTTACAGCGGACACTTTGTATAAATATTATCCCTATTCGAAAAATGGTGAAGATTGGGAGGTCTTGGTAGAAACATATGAAGGTGGTGAATTAATATCGTTAAAGAGTGATTTCTTGGTCGAGAAAAAAGACAATACTGCTAACTTTACGAAGCACCTTACAACCAGATTCCCTTTCTTTCAAAACGCTTACATCAACGGCCGAAACCCTGCAAATTACAATGATGATGGTATTCTTGAGTGCTGGTCAGTGTTCGGATATGTCTTCAACCAAGACTTAACGCTCGACCGGGGTGTTGCCTGTGATGACATTGATGAAATTATAAGGTTGGGCGACGACAGGTGGACTTATGAAGTTAAACCAAACGGAAATGTAGCTTTAACATTTGATGCACTTGATAATTTCTATCGAGAGCGCACTTGGGTTCCCTTGTCAACTGATGAAAATGGTTTTACTCGTGTCCTAGAATTTAGCCTTTGGCAACGAGACTATGATAGTGACGGTGTATTAGACGAAGATGGATACTTTATACAACCGAGGGTTAATCTAATTAAATTGGCCGATATGAGTCAATATGAGCAGTTTTATACGAACTCAGGACTACAAGGTGACAATGACGGCGATGGCATTAATGATAGTAATGACAATGATGATGACAACGACGGCATGTCGGATTTGTTCGAAAACTCTTACAGCCTGAATCACCTAGATGCCACTGACGCAAGCGCGGATGGCGATTTTGATGGGCTCACTAATCTTCAGGAGTTTAATGCGGGAACGGATCCGTCTAACAGAGATAGTGATGGTGATGGTGTGCCAGATGGCAGAGATGGCTCGCCGCTTGATGCCACCGTCAAAGGTGGGCAGACTGTTGTCAGTATAAGATACTTTACCGATATTAATGACGACCGTGTTCCAGATTGGTATGTGGCGACAAAGTATACAGATGGTTACGAAGTAGTAATACGCTCAGGAATAGACGATGAAATACTACAAACAATAGCTTGGAAACAAGATTACAAAGAAGCAGAATTTGTTCATCTTGATGATATCAACGGTGATGGAGTTAATGAGATTGGTCTTTTTGGTTTCGTTGATTTTGTTGGTGAAAATGACAACCTTAAAAAAGCTCAGTTATTTGTTAAAGACCCTGTTACGGGGGAAAGAGTCGTTGTTCATAACTGGCCGGGAAATTGGTCAGACGTTAAATTCTTGTTGGCCACAGATGCAAATGATGACGGCATCATCGACGTTGCAATTCAAGGTAAGTTCAAAGATGGTAATCGCCCTCAGCTGTTTGTTAAGGATGCCGTCACCGGCGAAAGACTAGCGCTTCATTCCTATCCTTCGATCTATTCAAAAACAGAATACAATTGGTTTAGTGATTTTGATGGTGATGGAATTCAAGATATTTCAATGATAGGGCAAAGACCGAACGGGAAAATCCAAATTAGAATTAGCTCTGGCGAAGATGGCGAAAAGGTTGATGCTTATAATTTTCCAGCCAATTATTCTGATTTCTCTTGGAGAACCGCGGGCGATATAAACCAAGATGGTACTTTAGATTATGGGCTTTTGGCTAAGCGATTAGATGATGGTCGAGTTCAATTCTTCACGAAAAGCGGAGTAGATAAAACCGGTACATTGGGCATATATTCGTGGCCAGAATTAACGAACTTCGAGCTCTTTAGAGTTCGAGACTTAAATGATGACTCTCAGCGTGAGTTCGCTCTGGTGGGCTTTAGGGAAGAATCCGGACGATATCAAATGATTGTCAAAGATGGTAGAGATAGAAATAACACTATTTCTACTGCAGGTTGGCCCGACAAATGGGACGAAGTGTCTTTCGAGTACATGGGGGATATTGATAGAGACGCTGCAAGAAGCTCTGATATTGCACTTTTCGGTAAGAGAAAAACTAACGGTGCATGGCAGTTGAATATCCGTAGTTCTGCAGGCGAAAGTATTGGGCAAATAGAATTGGGGAATGAATGGGACAGTAAGCCTAAGTTTTACCATACAAGTAGTTCTGGTGTGATCAACATGCTGGTTTATGGTGAGGTGAATGGCGTAAGTACCGTAAAACCTATTAACTATGATTTAACCAATTAAGCAAAGACTAAGACATTCGATAGTCTGTTTTAAAGGTTAGTCGTTACTAAAACCTATCGGGTATGCAGAATAATAGTTTTTATTTCTGTATACCCGTGTAGATATTTTTTTGATGCTGGAAAGCTAACTAATTAAATTATCGTGCAAAAGCAACCTTAAATAAAAAGAAAGAAGCCCACATTATTTACGGTCAACTGCAAATCTATAACGCTACGTTTAATCATGCCTTAAAGGTAAAACATAACACTTAATTTATATTGCCCTAGTTGGAAAATTATACTATTTTAAGTTAGTATTTCTTCAGATTAGGGACGATTAGATGAAAATATCTACTCCAAAATGCCGTGTTTTTCTTACCACATGTCTTTCTTTATGCTTGCTTTTTAGTGTTTCCACCGTCGCTCAAACAGACAACGAGCAGTTTTCGAAAAAACTAGCAGACTCCCCCTTACCCAAGGAACAAAAAGCAATAATTGAACAAAACAGGGCGTTTCAGCTACAACGTCAAGCGTTGGAAAACCGCGTTAAGCGTGGTGAATACGAGGCTTACAAAGAGCTAGGTGACTTATATAGTCGCCCCGGTCACTTTCAAAACAAATCTATCGCGCTAAATAATTACAAAAAAGCTCTTGAGCATAACATTCCCAATGTTAAGGCTCATATTGAAAAGCTTACCCACCAATCTACCAAACACTAATTTGAATTTTAAAAGGAATCGACCATGAAAAGTCGAGTGTTTAAAAGGGCAGCTATGCTCTCGTCGCTGGCAGCTGTTGTCCCAATTTCGGTTCAGGCAGCTGAACTCAAAGGTCAAGTGTATTTAGATTATTATCCATACACAGGTGCGGAATTAATATTCTTACAAAATGGAGAGCAAGTTGCTGTCACGCACACCGATGACTTTGGCAACTACCTGCTTCAAGATATTGACCCAGGTCGCTATCGAGTAAGGGTTCGCTCATCCGATTTTAATTCGGCACAATCATTTGCAGATGTTCAGGACGGAGCAAACATACACAACGTATGGTTGCTAAATGAAGTCGATGTTCCAGTTGTGACTAAGTATGAGCTATCTGGTCAGTTAACCGATTTAAACGGGAGAGTTTATCCCAACGCGGAAATCAGACTTAATAGCAATGATGGATTTGGCAGTACCTCTATCTACACCGACGAGGACGGCTACTACTCCTCATCGATTGAAGAGGGCAGCTACAGTGTCGAATATAGCTTTTACGGCGATGTAGATATTGATGGTGATGGTGAGTTCGACCAGTATCTTAATCTGAATGCAAATGGTGAGCAGTTAAATTTATCAGCACCAACTACAAAAGATTTTGTTTTTCAGGTCAAGGAAGTTGAAATAAAAGCTGTCTATGACGGGCAAACTTTTAGTGCTGATTTAAGAACAAACCAAAGCTACTCGTACAGTTTAAATGATGACTTTATAAGTGCGTACGTTTATTCATTTGTTTACGACACGATCGATACCAATGCAATTTTGCCCGCAGGGCAGGCTATAAGTGGTAGTTTAATACCTTTTGATGATGCCTTTTTTGTGACTTCACTAGGTGCATTGGAAACTACTTCGGATTCGACGTTAGACTCATTTGAGGTTGAATTAGAAGATACTGGTTATATTGTTGATGTTGCGATTACCGATATTGATGGTGAGGCATTATTAGGGGCGTGTGCAAGATTACACACCGATGATTACACAATAAGCATTTATCGTTGTGCCAATGACCAGGATAATATTGCGACTTTCCGCGTTCCAAGTGCGAATTATACTTTTAGTTCTTCTAATTACAGACGAGACTGGATGGCGAGTAATGCGGATTACTCATATATAAGTTTGAACACTATTGGTGCGCTCGACTTATCAGAACAGCCAAATGAAAATGTTAACCTTTCTCACGATCTAGTGCTTCCAGTTTACAAGCAGCGAGGTCGCGTTGTAGATGAAGAAGGCAATAGAATTGAAGGCGCACAAATTTCTTACAACGCTTATTCGTGGTTTGAATACAACGGTTTTGACAGCTATGTGAGTGCTCAATTTGATGGCCTGTCTACTAATGTAAACGGGATTTTCGAGGTATATGTACCATTTGCACTAGAGGAAATGTATGTCTCCGCACCATCTGGCTCGGGTCTGATGGGCGGCTACTTTGAATATTCATCATCACGGAAAGATAAGCTTTTCAATATTGTTTTATCTGAGAGTGGCAGTGAAGGGCCAGATCCTGAGCCAGGTGAAGGTGTTGTTGTAAGTGGTAAAGTCACTAACATTCTAGGTGAACCCCTTTCAATGAATGTTAGTGTTTATGATATCAACTATGACATTGTTAATTCTACGACGTCAGACAGCAACGGAAATTATAGCGTCTCAGTTCCAGATAATAGTGAATATCGTATAGATGTTAGTTACAAAAACTACTGGACTTCTGCAAGCGCTTACTCGTCTAACTATGTTAATTCTAGAAGCGAACTGTTTACAGTATCGGGTGATTCAGAGCAGGATATTGTTATTCCAGTGCTTTCAAGCTCATTCAGAGTAGTGGGAGCCGATGGCGTTGCCATACCTGGTATGCAAATAGAGGTAAGAGGGAATTCTTACCCCTCAGGTATCGATTACTCTTATTCTCGACATACAGGTGTAACTAACAACGAAGGTTTAGTCACAATTGCAGCACCTATTCAGTATGTGTCTACTACAATAAATAATGGCCCTTTGCCTGTGTATGAGGACATGTATCGAGAGAGCGAGGAGTCTACAAATACACACACCGATATTATTTATTTGGGCACATTCGTCGTGCCAGACGCTGACGAAGACGGCATACCTGATTTCTATGAAGAACGCTTCGGCTACGACGATGCGTCTTTCGATTACGATGGTGATGGCCTAACTTTTCTTGAAGAATATCAGAACATGTCATCCCCTTTCTCTGCGGATACAGATACAGATGGCATCCTAGATGTTGATGATACTAATTCACAATTGTTCAAAGGTGTTGGTGATGTTGATACGTCATTAGATTCTGACAATGATGGCTGGGGCGATGTCTATGAAATTATGCAAGGCCTTGATCCATATGATGAAAATATCAAGCCTCTTTTACTTAGCAACCTAGATTTAAACAATGAAGGCCTCGAAAGTTGTTTAATCAATAGTATGGACGAGTGGAATAACAGAGATGCTGTTTACGCTCATGAAATAGACAGTTTAAATTGTTGGAACTCTGCTTTAACGTCGTTAGATGGTATTGAAAGCTTTGTAAATCTTGACTATTTTAATTTGTCCTACGATAGCGAAATAGAAGACTTCAGTGCTTTAGCATCATTGAAAAGGTTGAGATCTCTCTATATTAACAACGCAGAGTTAGTGTCTCTTGACTTCTTAGCAGATCTCCAAGCACTGGAAAACCTCAATATTTCCTTAACTGCATATACTGGTGACTTGTCGGTATTTACTCACTTAAATTCTTTAAGAAGCCTATCAATTAGGTTTGGTGATTATGAAGGCGATATAAGTGTTTTAGGGACACTAACGAATCTCTATAGCTTGTGGTTAAGAGATGGCGAAAATATCGAGAGTATAGACTTCGCATTAAACTTACCTAACTTGAGATCTCTTAGCTTACAGAATTTCCCTTTAATCAGTGAAGAATTGTCTAAGCTTGCGGTACTTGAAAATTTAGAGACGCTTTATTTAGGTAGTACGCCAGTCAATGACTTAGATTGGATAGTCGCGTTACAGAATTTACGCACATTTGATGTTTGTTGTCAGAGTGGCGTTGACTTCTCAGTACTAGCGCAATTGCCAAATTTAAAGTGGCTATATATCTCTGATTCGGGTCTTACCGATATAAGTTTCCTTGAAGGTATGGAGTTAGAGGGTTTAGGGCTATGGAATAATAATATTTCTGATCTCAGTCCTTTAGAAGGGATGGAGTCCCTTATGTATATCTATCTTGATGGCAATAGTGAGCTTACTTGTTTAGAAGATGCTGGCTGGGAATTAGATTACTATTCATTGGAGCTGTATTGTCCATTCGATGAGCTAGATACTGATGGCGACGGTCTTGCAGATTCGATAGATGAAGATGACGATAATGATGGCATTCCAGATGTTGACGACGCTAATCCGTTGCAGTTTGACCCAGCGGTATTACTTGATGCCATGATGCTGTCTGCAAAAACTAATGGCCAGGATGATTTAATGGCTATCGTGTCTTCATCAGTAAATGCAGGGCAATTAGCTGTTAACGTTTACCAAAGCGAAGATATGTCGTTAGTTCATCGCATTGAGTTTAATCGTGACTACAGCGAACCCAAAGCTGTTGTTTTGGATGATATCAACTTGAATGGTTATCCAGAGGTTGGCCTTTTCGGTATTGTTCAAACAGAGCTGTCTGACGGAAGCATTGAAAACAAAGCCCAGCTTCTGGTAAAAGACCCACTGTCTGGTGAAACGGTAAAAGCCTACAATTGGCCTGCGAACTGGAGCAACATGTCACTTATCATGTTGGATGATATGAATGGTGACGGGATTAAAGACTTCGGTCTACAAGGTAATTTTTATATTGGAAACAGACCTCAACTAGTCATTAAGGATGCTGTTAGCGGTGCAACTATTGATACTGTTAGTTATCCTGATCTGTTAGATAGCCCGCGTTATCACATGCTTTCTGACATGAATAGTGATGGTGTGAGTGAAATCGGTTTATTTGGTATATTGAAGTCAAATAATAAAATTCAAATAAAAGTTGCTGACGGCGCTGACACTGCTGAACGACTAGCGTCTTACAACTTCCCTGATAAATGGTCTAATGTTAGCTGGCATGAACTGTTTGACGTAAACTTTGACTTATCAACCGACTTTGGAATGTTCGGAACGAATAAGGAAGATGGGCGAGTTCAGTTGTTCACGAAAAGTGGTACCGATAGAGCAGGCACCCTTGGTATTTTTGGGTGGCCTGATGACCTTGAAAATGCTGAGTTGATAAAAGTACCAGACATGAATGCAGATTCAGTACCTGAGTTGGCAGTGTTTGGCTACCGTTCATCAGCAGACCGGTTCCAACTTATCGTAAAAGATAGTACTGATCGTGACGTCACTTTAGTCTCACATGGTTGGAGAAACAATCTTACCGATGTTAGCGTACACGTCCTGGGAGATATGAACTTCGACAATGTATCCGAAGTTGCCATTCTTGGTCAGCGTTCTTCAGGTGCTTGGGAGTTGAATATTAAAGATGGTGCTTTAGGCGAGACCTACTCGGTTGAAGTATTAGGAAGTGATTGGCTTGATAAGCCTAAACTCTTGCTCATCGAAAATAGCTCAGAGTCAAAAGTACTGGTGTACGGAAACACGACATCAGGTAGCGAGGTTAAACTAATTCTTAACTAGCCTCTGCTACATACCTTTGAAGTAACCGATTTAAAAAACCATTGATTTTATTCAATGGTTTTTTTTTTGCGAGCTGTGATTACAACATAGAGGGCTGTCCGGCAATCCTAACGGTGCAAGGGCCAGTGCAATGCAATACAGCATTATCGAAACGGCAAAGGCCAACAGCCTCAATGTGTTCGAGTATGTGATGACTTGCCTTGACGAACTGAGCAAGTCTAACGTCGATGTTGAGCAACTGCTACTATGGCAGTTTGCTAAGCGCTAGGTGGTATTGCCGGACGGATGCGTATTTCGGTGAATCC
>NZ_JWLW01000009.1 GCF_000808575.1 Alteromonas marina | reverse complement strand
TTTTTTGCGTTTGGAAGAAACAAAAATGGGGTCAGAGTCACGACTCTGACCCCATTATTTTTGTGTTGTCAGTATTTATAGACATTCTTATTCGATAAAAGCCTTAATAGATCTGACTTACTTTTAGCAAAGTGAACGTTTTTTGGTAAACTCTGTCGAGTATTTTTCTAGTCGAAGTAAATAGGACGAACTAATGGCCGTATTCGGTACAGTATTCATGCCACAAATGGCACTTGCTACCTTTGTCAACGATAAGTGGACTGACACCGAATTTGTCAGTGCAGATAGTATTCAGCTACACCCTGGTGCACACGTACTTCATTACTCAAGTACTTGCTTTGAAGGCTTAAAAGCATTTAAGCACGAAGATGGCAGCATCAATATTTTTAGAATGGATAAGAATATTGAGCGCTTCGCTCAAAGTAGCCGTCTGCTTAACTTGCCTGAAATAGACAAAACGCAAGTCGAAAAGATGATAATCGATATTGTTGCAAAATACGCCTCTGAGGTTCCAGAGCCTCCAGGTTCTATGTATATCCGCCCTACGCATATCGGAACGGAAGCTTCTATTGGTAAAGCGGCAGCACCATCAGCAAGTTCAATGCTATACGTTCTATTATCGCCGGTTGGCGATTACTTTGCCGGCGGTTTGAAGCCACTACGCTTGTTGCTAGACGAAACAGGTATGCGCTGTGCACCGCACATGGGAATGGTAAAAAGCGGTGGTAACTACGCCAGTGCGTTGCCTCCTATTCTTAAAGCGCGTGCAGAAGTTCAGGCTGATCAAATTCTGTTTTGCCCTAATGGCGATGTACAAGAAACGGGAGCTGCTAACTTCCTGCTTATCGACGGTGATGAAATCATTACTAAAGGGTTAGATTCTAGCTTCTTACACGGTGTAACCCGAGCAACGATTCTTCAAATTGCCAAAGACCACGGCATGAAGGTGAGCGAGCGCGATATTACTGTAGACGAGCTACTAGAGCGTTCAGCTAAACCGAATACTGAAGCTGCACTGTCTGGTACAGCGGCTGTACTTACGCCAGTAGGTACTTTTATTCACAATGATAAAGAGTATCAGGTGGGTAACGGAGAAGCTGGCCCTGTAACGATGAAGCTAAGACAAGCGTTAAATGATATTCAATGGGGTAAAGCAGAAGACACTCACAATTGGTTGGTGAGAGTACCAAACTAGTCTAATAAGACCCATTAAAAAGCCTGCGAACGCAGGCTTTTTCGTATCTAAAAAGGCATTCGATTACTTCGCTTTGCCTTGCTTAGCGACGGCATCCATCATTGCTTTGATAGCGTCAGCATCGCCAAGGTACTCTTTAGAAATTGGCTTAAGGTTTTCATCTAACTCGTATACTAGCGGTACACCTGTAGGAATGTTTAGACCCAACACTTCTTCGTCTGACATACCATCAAGGTACTTAACAAGAGCACGAAGACTGTTGCCGTGCGCAGCAATAATTACGCGCTTGCCTGCTTGGATGTCTGGACGAATAACGTCGTGCCAGTATGGCAGTACACGTTCGATAGTTAGCTTAAGACTTTCACCACGTGGCAATATATCAGTATCTACATTGTTGTAACGCGGATCGTGACCTGGGAAGTGCTCGCTATCATCTTCAACGGCCGGAGGTGGAATGTCGAAGCTACGACGCCAGATTTTAACCTGTTCTTCACCATGCTTAGCGGCAGTCTCTGCTTTGTCTAGACCTGTCAGTGCACCATAGTGACGCTCGTTCAGACGCCAATGACGTTCAACTGGAAGGTAATGTTGGCCCATTTCTTCAAGGGCAATATTAAGTGTTTTAATAGCGCGAAGAAGTACAGACGTATAAGCCTGATCAAATGTAAATCCAGCATCTTTAAGTAGCTGACCTGCGGTCTTTGCTTGTGCTACACCAGTGTCGGTCAAGTCAACGTCGTGCCAGCCTGTGAAACGGTTTTCCAAGTTCCACTGACTTTCTCCATGACGAATAAGTACCAATTTATACATAGTTGGGTTACCTGCGGCGTTAGAGTGAAATAGTCTGAGAGTTTCCAAAGTTTGGACGTTCAGACGTATATTTAAAAATCTGCTGTTATCATCCTTGATTGGCGCTTAAAAATCCAGTTTATGCTTGTACAAAATCGCAGGTAAAATGTGTGTTTTTCGCCAACATTTGAGAATGATTATATAAAGTGAGTAAGGTCAGGATGTGCGACTTTAATCCATTCTTTCATTGATGGCTCCTCTATGAAACTAAAGTCTTCAAAGTCAAACCCCGGAGCTACGGTACAACCCACCAGAGAGTAATCTCCCATCGTTGCGGCTGCCTGAAAATTCCCTGCTTTAACCACTTCGACGTAATCGTTGCTTCCACCACCAATACGACGTTCCCACAACTGTTGTTTTTCAAGTTGAAACAGCTGTAGGGGAGCCCCTTCATAGTGATTCCACACTTCATCGTGCAAAACGCGGTGAAAACGGCTGACTTGCCCCTTCAGTAGAAGAAAATAAATATGAGTAAGCGCGGGACGACTAGCATTGTGCACAAAGGATTTAGTTTCGTTTTCAGAACGGAAAACCTGACGATAGAAACCTCCTTCGGGGTGAGGTGCAAGGTTGTACTTCTTAACTAGCGGGTGTGTCATGATAACTTCGTTATTATTGTTATTGCTCACTACTAAGGCTTGTATATCTCAAAGCCTTCCTAAGCATGTATTAAGACATTTAATGTTTAACCGGATTTTTAGCATACCGTTTGGTGAGTTATAAGAAAACAGAAATGTTGCATATATGTAAATTGACCTGTTCAACAAGTTCTTTGTGTACACACGAAATTTTCAAAAGAATATTGTCACAATACAGTGCGCTAAGTTTAATTAGCCATAAGCAGTGCGGCGCACTTTCGTCTATTTGGCTTGAGTTTGTAACCGAACTTCTGAATCCCTTTAAAAAAATCACCTAAAAACAGATGCCATTACTAAAGGTAGGTGAACTTTTTTTCATGTTAAGGCCGTACAAATTGACAAGTAAGGCGGCGGGACAATACCCGTTGCTCGTTTCTTGCGTTGGTAAACTTGAAACGTACACAATATTCACGAACAGGCAAAGAAGGATGGTGAGCGTATGACATATAAGTCTTTTTCGCAGCTTGATGTAAACGGTAAAAACTTCAAAGCGGTTAATTTTGACAGTATAGGCAGTAAATATGCGCTCGACAGGCTTCCCTTTTGCATCAAAATTCTGTTGGAAAACCTGATTCGCCATGAAGATGAAGAGTTCGTAAATAGTAACGATATTGAGCAAGTAGCAAAATGGGACACTGACAATCACGTTGACCACGAAGTGTCTTTTGTTCCCGCGCGCGTCATCCTCCAAGATTTTACGGGTGTGCCTGCTATTGTTGATTTAGCAGCCATGCGTGATGCGGTTAATCGTTTAGGTGGCGACGCTCAGGCGATTAATCCATTAAATCCAGTAGAACTGGTTATTGACCACTCAGTAATGGTTGATCACTTTGCTGAAGACGATGCGCTTGAAAAGAATACAGACATTGAAATCCAGCGAAATAGAGAGCGTTATCAATTTCTTAAATGGGGCCAGTCTAGCTTTGACAATTTCAAAGTGGTTCCCCCAGGTCGCGGTATCGTGCATCAGGTTAACCTAGAGTATCTTGCTCGTTGCGCATTCACTAAGGAGCAAGATGGGGAAACCTTGGTTTACCCCGACACCCTAGTGGGAACAGATTCGCATACCACTATGATTAATGGCCTTGGCGTACTTGGCTGGGGTGTGGGAGGCATTGAAGCAGAAGCAGCGATGCTGGGTCAACCAGTAACAATGTTATTACCAAAAGTGGTTGGCTTCAGGCTTTCAGGTAAGTTACCTGCTGGCGTAACTGCCACCGACATGGTGCTAACTATCACACAACAACTACGTGAACATGGCGTTGTTGGAAAGTTTGTAGAATTCTATGGACCGGGTCTTAAGCATCTTACTACGGCAGACCGTGCCACCATCGCAAACATGGCGCCCGAATATGGTGCTACTTGCGGTATTTTCCCTATTGATGATGTTGCGCTAGATTACCTGCGACTCACCGGCCGAGACGAAGATCAAATTGCCCTTGTGGAGAAGTATGCGAAATTTAGTCACCTATGGCACGACGACCACTCAAAAGATGCCCAGTATCATGAAACCCTTGAGCTAAACTTGGACGACGTTGTTCCTTCACTAGCTGGTCCTAAGCGTCCTCAAGATAGAATTGCCCTCGATAATGCAGCAGAGGCATTTAAAGAGTGGCATCGTTCGCAAATTGACGTGAAAGTACTTGATGAAGAAACTGATCTCATCGCAGAAGCGGGTTTGGGCACAACAGACGAGGTGGACGAAGAACACGACTCATTCGTGGAGTTCAGAGGAAGCAAGTTCAACCTTGAAGATGGCGCTATTGTAATCGCTGCTATCACCAGTTGTACTAACACGTCAAATCCATCAGTGCTTGTTGGCGCAGGCTTGCTTGCGAAGAAAGCAGCGGAAAGAGGGCTAACTCGTAAGCCGTGGGTCAAGACTTCATTAGCACCTGGCTCTCAGGTTGTTACTCAGTATTTAGAAGATGCAGGTCTTATGGACCCGCTTGAAGCGCTAGGTTTTAACTTGGTTGGCTACGGCTGTACTACGTGTATTGGTAACTCCGGGCCGCTACCTGATTCCATAACTGACGCCATCAGAAAAGCGAAACTTACGGTTACCTCAGTTTTATCTGGTAACCGCAACTTTGAAGGGCGTATCCATCCTGATGTGGCTGCAAACTACCTAGCATCACCACCACTGGTTGTAGCATACGCGCTAGCTGGGAACATGAATGTAGATATCACTAAAGAGCCGTTAGGTAAGGCGAGTGATGGTTCTCCAGTATATCTAAAAGACATTTGGCCTACCGAAGACGAAATTCAGCAATATATAGCGGAAAACGTCACTGGTGATTTGTTTAAAGAAAAGTATGCAGATGTATTTAAAGGAAGCGGTGAATGGAATGAACTGCAGGTAAGTAAAACATCAGTCTACGACTGGCCAGAATCAACCTACATTAAGCATCCGCCTTTCTTTGAAGTAATGGGTAAGGAGCCAGAGGCTTTGACTGCAATTGAAAACGCACGATGCCTAGTTAAGGTGGGCGATTCGATTACTACCGACCATATTTCTCCAGCCGGCGCGATCGCAGAAGATAGCCCTGCGGGCGAGTACCTGCAGGCCCAAGGGGTTGAGCCTAAAGACTTTAACTCTTACGGGTCGCGTCGTGGTAACCACGAGGTTATGATGAGAGGTACGTTTGCTAACGTGCGTCTTCAAAACCAATTAGCACCCGGCACAAGAGGCAGTGCAACCACACATTTCCCAAGTGGCGATAGTATGTCTATTTTCCATGCTGCTATGCGTTACAAAGATGACGGCGTACCAGCAATTGTCATTGGTGGTAAAGAGTACGGTACTGGCTCTAGCCGAGATTGGGCGGCAAAGGGTCCATCTCTTATGGGCGTGAAGGCGGTACTTGCCGAAAGCTATGAGCGTATTCACCGCTCAAACTTAATAGGAATGGGTATTCTGCCACTTCAATTTAAGTCAGGTGACAGCGCGAGTTCGTTAGGGCTCAAAGGTAATGAGTCTTTTTCTATTAACGCTGTTGAACGTGGGCAGACCGAAGTTGAAGTCAAAGCTACTTCCGATGATGGGGAAACCACTTCATTTATGATGGATATCAGAATTGATACATCGAATGAGTTTACTTATTTCGAAAACGGCGGGATTCTTCACTACGTTATTCGAGAGTACCTTAAGAAATAAGCATTTACTTTAAAAACGCGGTAAAGGCTGTGTTTGCACCACAGCCTTTACTCCAGTTTGATTTGAATTTAGCTGACTATTAGTAGTAACGTTTTTCGCAAATAATTTCTTTTATATGCGAACCGATAGCCGATCGCTTTTCACATCTTAAATCTTGCGCTTCCACGCAATGTAGGGTGATATATTCTTCGCCGTAAGGTTCTAGCGCTTATTCACCACCTATAATCTGAACCTGCGCTAAATCCGTATCGCCTTTAACGACCTTAAATATTGCGTCCTGCACCAAGGTACGCATGCCATCTTTGGCAGCTTGTGATTTCATTTCTGAAACGCTTGCTTCCTTATAAACCATTGAGCGAAGCTCTGGTGTCATTCCCAGCAACTCGTGCACACCCGTCCTGCCCTTGTAACCTGTATTTCCACATTCTTCACAGCCTTTGGCTCTGTAAAGCTCTAAAGGGGCTTGGAGATTAAGTTCCGAGAGGTGTTCTTGACCGTACTGGCGTTCAATAAATGCCATGTCTTTTTCATCCGCAATATACTTCTCTTTACAATTTCCACATAGCGTTCTAATAAGACGTTGGGCGAGTATCCCCACGCATGCATCAGAAAAGTTCACTGGATCAAGGCCTAAATCGAGTAAACGGGTAATCGTTTCTGGCGCCGAGTTGGTGTGTAGTGTTGAAAGAACCAAGTGACCAGTTAACGAGGCCTCAATGCCTGCATGAGCAGTTTCTTTATCACGCATCTCACCAATAAGAATAATGTCAGGGTCGGCACGTAAGAATGCGCGCAGTGCTGCTGCGAAGTTAAAGCCAATTTTAGGACTTACTTGAACCTGTTGTAGGCCGGGTTGGGTGATTTCCACCGGATCCTCAGCTGTCCAAATTTTCTTTTCAGGCGTATTTAAATATCCCAATATAGCGTGAAGCGTTGTGGTTTTACCTGAACCTGTGGGGCCTACAACAAGTAGGATGCCGTGAGGTTTTTTTATCATCTCTTCCAACCTTGAACGGTTGGTGGGGGCTAAATTCATCTTGTCGATAGGCATAGCTCCACCCGATGCCAAAATACGCATAACCACGCCTTCGCCGGCAACGGTAGGAATAGTAGCAACACGTACTTCTACGAGTTTACCGTTCATTCTAAACGCGAGTTTGCCGTCCTGAGGAACCCGCTTTTCCGCTATATTAAGATTCGACATGATTTTAATACGCGCAATCACCGCATTATGGTGCGAGTTTGGCACCTGGTTCATATCCCGACACACCCCATCTACGCGCATACGCACACGAGTAGGCGCATTCTTTTCGGGGTCTATATGAATATCTGAAGCATTTAGACGTTTAGCGTCGTGAAGTATTCGACTTACTAGACGTACGACAGCAGGTGCGTCGTCTGAAAGCTCGTCAATTTGATCTTCGTTTTCATCGGTAGATGAGCCAATTTCATCAAGAATATCACTCATCTCGCCAGGGCCACCGCCACCACTATTTTCTCCAAGATATTGAAGAATGAGGTTAGGCAAGCTCACAGCAATTTCATAGCTATCTATGCCCATTGCGCTTTCAATTTCCATTAAGAGCGCAGCATTGTTTGGCTCAGCCATTAGCACAATGGGTTTATCGTGCGCATCGGCAATAACCGCCACGTAGTTCCGTTTTAAATAAGAAACATTCAGGCGACTTTCATTTTCAAACCTATGATACTTTTCGGGTAAATAAGAAATGAATGGAACTTGATAGTGAATAGACAGGGAGTTACCGATTTCATCCTCTGATATACGGTGTTCAGAAACTAAGCGCTGTACTAAAGCGCGAATGTCTGGCGTAGAAGATTGGATATCGGCTAGGGTTGCTTCTTCCAGCAAACTCTTATGTACAAGAAGATCAAATGGGTTATTAGTGCCGCCTAACTCGAATCTAAACTTGTCGCCAAGAATAAGTGCTAATGCGTTGCCAAGCTTAAGGTCGTCTTCTGTAAAGCTGCCGCTTGCTTTGTTGATGATTTGAATTACACCCATCAATACACCTGCGTTCATTATTGGTACGCAGAGAATGTTTTGTGTTCTGAAATCGTTATCTTTGTCGAACTTGTCGGCAAAACGAAGGCGTGGGTGAATACTTTGAAGTAATGTCGGATTGTAAGGGTCGTCAATAACTACAGCTTTTTGAGATAAAGCAACATAGCCTGCAATAGACATGGGGCTAATTGGCACTTTTATCTCTAGGGTTTCCTTGCCTGTTTTAAATCGGGCAACCAAGTCCTGATGCTGACGACGACGCTGAAAAATACTCATGCGAGTAGCGTCAAACAAGCCGAGTATCATGGGTTCTAATAGGCTGTAGGCATCTAGCAACGTAGAGTGGTTATTTAAGATGCGTTTTATTTGTGCAAAAGTTTGCTGGTTATTTACTACTTCCATATTCTCACTACTAAAAATATTGGCGCCTATTCCTTTACGCTTCTGGGCGCTACAAGCATGTTTTACGCTAGGGTATCAAGATATACTGATACCTCAACCGCAACAATACTACTTATAGACAGTTACATACACTGTTATAGCGTAAAAATGTGTGTATAAAAAGCAAACTGCCTCTTGCATTGCCCTCTGCTTTCTGTATAATTCGCGCCCACTGCCCAATTAGGGCACGTAATTTTTAGCCGCGACCTCACTGCTTTTAGGGTGGTTGCCGAAGTAACGGATTCATCATCACTGATTAGCCTGTTGCTGGCGTGCTAGAAAAAAGAACAGGGTTCCGATTGGGAACCATCGGTTTACGCACATCCTTTCTTTCCGGACAAAATGGAAGAGAAAGGGTGAATTTTTTTGTTCTTTCGATTGGAGCTTAATCGATGCCAAATCAAAGAATTCGCATTCGTTTGAAAGCGTTTGATCACAAGTTGATCGATCAGTCTACGGCTGAAATCGTTGAAACTGCGAAACGCACTGGTGCTCAGGTAAGTGGTCCTATTCCTCTACCTACTCGCAAAGAACGCTATACAGTTCTGATTTCTCCGCACGTTAACAAAGACGCGCGTGATCAATATGAAATCCGTACTCACAAGCGTTTGGTAGACATCATCGAGCCAACTGATAAAACAGTTGACGCGTTGATGCGTTTGGACTTGGCTGCTGGCGTTGATGTTCAAATCAGCCTGGGCTAATAAGAGAGGGTTATAACAATGGCGATTGGTCTAGTCGGTCGTAAAGTGGGTATGACTCGCATCTTCACTGAAGATGGTACGTCTATCCCTGTGACTGTTATTGAAGCGACCCCAAACCGCGTTACTCAGCTTCGTACTGAGGAAACTGACGGTTATCGCGCTCTTCAGGTTACTGCTGGAACTAAGAAAGCTAACCGCATCAACAAAGCTGAAGCAGGTCACTTTGCTAAAGCTGGTGTTGAAGCTGGACGCACTCTAGTAGAATTCCGCCTAGAAGAAAACGAAGGTGCCGATATTGAAGTAGGCAGTGAAATCACTGTTGAAATCTTTAACGACACTAAGAAAATTGATGTAACTGGTACATCAAAAGGTAAAGGTTTCCAAGGTGCTATCAAGCGCTGGAACTTCAGTTCTCAGCGTATGACACACGGTAACTCTTTGTCACACCGTGCTCCTGGTTCAATTGGTCAAAACCAATCACCAGGTAAAGTATTCAAAGGCAAGAAAATGGCTGGTCAGCTTGGTAACAAGCAAGTGACTACTCAGTCTTTGGAAGTTGTACGTGTTGACGTAGAGAACGGCCTTATCCTAGTTAAAGGTGCCGTACCTGGCGCAACTGGCAACGATGTAATCGTAAAGCCAGCTGTTAAAGCGTAACGTCTGGGGAGTGAACTGATGGAATTAACATTGAAAGACGCGCAAAGCGCTCTTGAAGTATCCGAAGCGACCTTTGGACGTGAATTCAACGAAGCCCTGGTACACCAGGTAGTTGTAGCTTACGGTGCAGGCGCTCGTCAGGGTACAAAAGCGCAGAAAACTCGCGCTGAAGTTCGTGGTGGCGGTAAGAAGCCATGGCGTCAAAAAGGTACTGGCCGTGCGCGTGCTGGTACAATCCGTAGCCCAATTTGGGTTGGCGGTGGCCGTGCTTTCGCAGCTAAGCCTCGTGACTTTGACCAAAAAGTTAACAAGAAAATGTATCGCGGTGCGATCAAGAGCATCTTGTCTGAACTAATCCGTCAAGACCGTTTGGTTGTTGTAGAGAAGTTCGGTGTTGACGCACCTAAGACTAAAGCTCTTATTTCTGCACTTAACGAATATGAACTAAATGACGTTCTAATCGTTACTCCTGAAGTTGATGAGAACTTGTTCCTAGCGGCGCGCAACTTGTACAAAGTTGACGTACGTGACGTAGCAGGCATCGACCCAGTGAGCTTGATTGCATTTGAAAAAGTGCTAATGACTGCTGATGCGGTTAAACAACTTGAGGAGGCGTTAGCATGAGAGAAGAACGTCTACTGAAGGTGCTAGTAGCACCTCACGTTTCAGAAAAGTCTACAATGGCTGCTGAAGCGAACAACACAGTTGTATTTAAAGTAGCTAAAGACGCGAACAAAGCCGAAATCAAAGCTGCAGTTGAAAAACTGTTTGAAGTTGAAGTTGAAGGTGTTCGTACTGTGAACGTTAAGGGTAAAACCAAGCGTCACGGCATGTCTTTCGGTAAGCGCAGCGACTGGAAAAAGGCCTACGTGGTTCTTAAAGAAGGTCAGGACATCGACTTTGTCGGTGGTGCTGAGTAAGAAGGGGATTAGAAATGCCATTATTGAAAGCTAAGCCAACTTCTGCCGGTCGTCGTCACGTTGTTCAGGTCGTAAATCCTGACCTGCACAAAGGTGCACCGTACGCACCTTTGCTTGAAAAGAACAGCAAATCTGGCGGTCGTAACAACAATGGTCGTATTACCACTCGTCACATTGGTGGTGGTCATAAGCAACACTACCGTGTAATCGACTTTAAACGCAACAAAGACGGCATTCCAGCTAAAGTTGAGCGTTTAGAATACGATCCAAACCGTTCTGCAAACATTGCACTAGTATTGTACGCAGACGGTGAACGTCGTTACATTCTGGCTCCTAAGGGTATGCAAGCAGGTGATGCAATCCAGTCTGGTTCGGACGCTCCGATCAAGTCTGGTAACACTCTACCTATGCGTAACATCCCTGTAGGTACTGTTGTACACGCAATTGAAATGAAGCCTGGCAAAGGTGCGCAAATCGCACGTTCTGCTGGTGCTTATGCTCAGATCCTAGCACGTGACGGAAACTACGTTACCCTACGTCTACGCTCTGGCGAAATGCGTAAAGTTCTATCTGATTGCCGCGCCACTATCGGTGAAGTTGGCAATGCAGAGCACATGCTTCGTTCACTAGGTAAAGCTGGTGCTACACGCTGGCGTGGTGTTCGTCCTACCGTTCGTGGTGTTGCCATGAACCCGGTTGATCACCCACACGGTGGTGGTGAAGGTCGTACATCAGGCGGTCGTCACCCAGTAACTCCTTGGGGTGTTCCTACTAAAGGTAAGAAAACCCGAAGCAACAAGCGTACTGATAAGCTTATCGTACGTCGTCGAAACAAGTAATAGCGAGGATTCACCATGCCACGTTCTCTCAAGAAAGGTCCTTTTATTGACCTTCACTTGCTGAAGAAGGTAGAGGCTGCAGTGGAAAAGAACGAACGTAAACCAATCAAAACTTGGTCTCGTCGTTCTATGATCATCCCAGATATGATTGGGTTGACCATTGCGGTCCATAACGGTCGCCAACATGTACCTGTCATTATTAGTGACGAAATGGTCGGCCACAAGTTGGGCGAATTTGCGCCAACGCGTACTTACCGCGGCCATGTCGCGGATAAGAAAGCTAAACGTTAAGGGGTAGGAAGATGGAAGCATTAGCTAAACACCGTTTTGCCCGCACGTCGGCTCAAAAGGCACGCTTGGTTGCGGATCAAATTCGCGGAATGCACGTTGAGAAAGCTCTAGAGCTTCTTGCGTACAGCCCGAAGAAAAGCGCAGCGCTAGTAAAGAAAGTATTGGAATCTGCGATTGCTAACGCAGAGCACAACGAAGGCGCAGACATCGACGAATTACGCGTGTCTAAAGTTTTCGTTGACGAAGGTCCAACTATGAAACGTATCAAGCCACGTGCTAAAGGCCGTGCTGATCGTATCTTCAAGCGCAGCAGTCACATCACTGTGGTTGTAGCGGATAACTAGGAGTAGATAATGGGACAGAAGGTACATCCTACAGGTATACGCCTGGGTATCAGCAAACCATGGACTTCTACCTGGTACGCTAATACTGCAGACTATGCAGACAACCTGTATAACGATCATCAGGTACGTCAGTATCTGACTAAGCAACTAAAGAACGCTTCACTTTCTAAAATCGTGATCGAGCGTCCTGCTAAGAGCATCCGTGTGACTATTCACACTGCTCGTCCAGGCGTTGTAATCGGTAAGAAAGGTGAAGACGTAGAGAAGTTGCGTAACTACGTATCTAAGCTAGCCGGCGTGCCAGCTCAGATCAACATCGCTGAAGTACGTAAGCCAGAGCTAGATGGCCAGCTAGTAGCTGACAGCATTTCTAGCCAGCTAGAGCGTCGTGTTATGTTCCGTCGTGCTATGAAGCGCGCAGTTCAAAACGCAATGCGTCTAGGCGCTAAAGGTATTAAAGTTGAAGTTAGCGGCCGTTTAGGCGGTGCAGAGATTGCACGTTCTGAATGGTACCGTGAAGGTCGCGTTCCTCTGCACACTTTCCGTGCGGACATCGATTACGCAACCTCTGAAGCGTCAACTACTTACGGTATCATCGGCGTTAAAGTATGGATCTTCAAAGGTGAAGTTCTAGGTGGTCTACCTACAACTCAGGAGCAAGCACCAGCTGCTCAACCTAAGAAGAAAGGCCGCAACGCTAAGCGAGAGGGCTAATCATGTTACAACCAAAACGCATGAAGTTCCGTAAGATGCACAAAGGCCGCAACCGCGGCTTCGCAGCGGGTAGCACTGTTGCCTTTGGTACTTACGGCCTTAAAGCAGTTGGCCGTGGTCGAATGACTGCGCGTCAAATCGAAGCAGCGCGTCGTGCTATGACTCGTCACGTTAAGCGTCAAGGTAAAATTTGGATTCGAGTTTTCCCTGACAAGCCAATTACTGAGAAGCCTCTTGAAGTGCGTCAAGGTAAAGGTAAAGGTAACGTTGAGTACTGGGTATGCCAAATTCAGCCTGGTCGTGTTCTTTACGAGATGGAAGGTGTTCCTGAAAATCTTGCACGCGAAGCGTTTGAATTGGCAGCGGCTAAACTGCCATTTAAAACAACCTTTGTAACTCGGACGGTGATGTAATGAAAGCGACTGAACTGAAAGACAAAAGCGTAGAAGAGCTGAACGCAGAGTTGATTAACCTGCTACGCGAACAGTTCAACCTACGCATGCAGCACACAACAGGTCAGCTTGAAAAAACTGATCAGTTGAGAAAAGTACGTCGTAACATCGCGCGTGTTAAAACCATTCTGACTCAAAAGGCTGATGCGTAATGACTGAGCAAAAAATTCGTACAGTACAAGGTCGTGTGGTTAGCAACAAGATGGATAAAACCATCACTGTTGTAGTTGAACGTTTTGTTAAGCACCCAATCTACGGGAAGTTCATCAAGCGCTCTACTAAGCTTCACGCCCACGACGAAAACAACGTGTGCAACCAAGGTGACGTAGTAACAGTACGTGAATGTCGCCCGCTATCTAAGAACAAATCTTGGATGCTAGTTGACGTTGTTGAAAAAGCTGGCGTTTAATCGCTAACTTTTTTCAAAGTCTTAAAAAAGCCGCTTTCGAGCGGCTTTTTTGTTTTCTTTGACCCATCCTAAATAGCGTTGACACTTTTCAAACTTATTTTGAAATAGTGTAATGCAATCAAAAACAAAACGTGGTCTAGGTGATTACTCCCTTGCTTTTAAATTGGCAATTGTAGAGCAGGCAGTAAAAATTCTGGTTTAACGATAGCGTATGAGCCATAGTTAAAAACTAGTGGTGTTTCCTTTCGCTCACGCTTTCACAATCTGGTGGTATAGTGCAGTATACTCACTTGCCATATTCTCTATGCTGAAATGTGTCTTCACATGCTGATGAAGTGCTTTACCTAATGCTATTTTTTCCTGGGGTTCCGCTATCAATAAGCGTATTGCTTGCACAAGCCCACTAATATCTCCAGGGCTCACCATTAAACCCGTTTCCTTATGTTTTATAATTTCCGGTATTCCGCCAACGGGAGTTGATATAACAGCACATTTGCTTATCCCTGCTTGAAGAAGTATAACGCCAAGGCCTTCAGCGTAGGCGGGGTGAACAAGAGCGTCTACATTAGGCAAAATGTTAGCGACTTCGTGAGTAAACCCGCACAGCTTTACACTACTTTCTAGGTTATGCTTTTCTATCAACTGTCTGTAATTTTCTTCTTCAGAGCCCTTACCAAAAAGAAGGCAAGTTAAGTTGTCAAATTGCGCTGTTAGCTCCCGCATAGCGAGTATTAAATCGGCTTGCCCTTTGCGGGGGATATATTGTGCAAAATTAGCGATAACAAAGTGTTGCTGTGGAATATTAAACTTACTCTTCAGCCACTGCTGGTCAGCAGGCTGTCCGTATTCTTCCTCATCAACGGCAGAGTGAATAACTCCTTGGTATTTCACTTTATCGCAATGCTTTGAGACTACATTATGGACACCGTCCGAAATGCTTATTACAGCGTCGTACTCACGATATTTAAAGCGCGCCAATTTACTTTCAGTATTATCTACTCGGCGGGTGCATACTGCCGATATTCCGGTGAATTTTGCTGCTAGTGCGCCCCAAACATCGGCACCGCGTCTACTATGTACGTGAATCACATCGGGCCTAATGCGCTTTACAACGTTAAGTAAACGCTTAAAGCCCATCAGGTCGGTATCGCCTTTGTAGCCAATAGAGAATGTTTTACAGCGGTTAAAATTGTAATGACTGATTTCGCTATTCACGGCACAAATAAGATGTTGGGTAAACCTAGTGTCTTTATCTAGCGCATCGATAAGATAAGTCACTTGCTTCGCACCACCGTATAAATGCCTTCCCAATTCGATATGCAAAACGTTAATGTCGAAAGAGTGCTGATTGCTCATATTAGTGGCTTATATATGATTTAAGCTGATTAAATACTTGTTCAGGTGTAACTAGCGCCATGCAATCAAAGCGTCCATTGCACGTGGGTTTTCTTTTACATGGGGCGCAAGGCATGTCTTTAAACAGTACATGGGTATACGCATTGTCGGTTATGGTGTAGGGTCTTGTTGAACCAAAAATGGCAACCGTAGGTTTTTTATAGCTTGTAGCTAAATGGGTGAGGCCAGTATCTACACCAACAAACGCATCGCATAGCGATAGCACACTTACAGACTCTTCTAAGCTAATTTTTCCTGCCAGCGAAATTACCCCATTACATTCAAAGGTTAAGGCTTCGGCTTTTGCAACATCCCCAGGGCCTCCTAAAATGGCTATAGGTAAATGAGAGTGTTTACGTACCTTGTGGATTAAATTTTGCCAGTGTTCAGAAGGCCAATGCTTTTGAGGACGAGTGGTAAAAGGCGCGATGGCTATAAAGGGTTCTGTTAAGCCTAAGTGACTAATTTTCGTTATCGCTGACTGCATGGCAGCACTACTTGATCTGATGCTCATTTCATAGTCTGGGCTACCATTGTTTTCAGCGCTGCAAAGTGAATATAGTGTTTTAGCGAGATGCCGATATTCGCTGCTAATCTGTTGTGATCTTGGCTTATCTAGCGCGAGCGTAAGCAATCTTTGGCTATTTTCCTTGCTTTTGAAACCTATGCGCTCTGAAGCTCCACTGATGTAAGCGAAAAACGCGCTTTTCAACAGACCCTGCGCTTCAATTGCCACTTTGAAGTTCTTTTCTCTGAGCTGCTTTCTAAATGCTTTAATAGTTTTAAAAAGCGCCCAGTATTTTTTAGCCTTTAATAGAGAGCGCCATTCTTTTTTTGGCCACGCAATAACGTGGTCGACATAGGGGTGATTGCTAACTAATTCGGCATAGGGGGCTTCTACTAACCAGGTTAATTCAACAGGTTTACCGTATTGGGAATAACTTTGCTTAATGCTAGACGGTAGGCCAGAAGCCATTACAATATCGCCAATTGCGCTAAGCCTGATGAAAAGAATTTGTTGTACGTCTTTAGGCATTAGAATAGGCTTTCGAAATTCACGTGAAGCTAACTAGCTAGCAATAACATCACAGTTTGACGACACTTTAATGACGCACATTGTATTAACGGTTATGTATGCGTTTATGTTTACCATTAAGGACAATTTATGTTTGCTGCCGAGCGTAACGGCTACAAACCCACACTAATTGAAGATATATGCCGATGGGGATATTCGCTGGTATTGGTGTTCATTATTCCCTTCGCCTTTTTACAGTTGCTGCTAAGAGGTACCACCAGAAACAAAGACTATAACCGGAGAAGGTTTGAACGCTTTGGGTTCGTCGCACATGCACCTAAAAAAGACGGATACTTATTTCACTGCGTTTCTGTGGGAGAGGTGGTTGCGGCTTCTTGTTTGATTAAGCGCATCATGACGGACGAGCCCGATTGCCAAATTACGGTGACCACCACTACGCCTACAGGCTCTGCGCGTGTTAGGGCGATCTTCGGTAACAATGTGCATCACTTTTACTTACCTTACGATCTGCATATGGCTATGGCAGGAATGCTTAAAAGAATTCAGCCCAAAGCTGTGCTAATTACCGAGGTAGAGTTATGGCCTAACCTTATTCACGCATGCTGGAAACGAGATATACCTGTAATGGTCGTTAACGCTCGTATGACCGATAGGTCTGCCAGACGTTATAAAAAGATTGGTAAGTTGTTTAACCCTATGCTCGCTAAGCTTTACCATATTTGCGCCCAGGGGCAGCGCGACTTCACAAATTACGCATGGCTTGGTGTTCCAGATGAAAAGCTTACGCTGACTAACAACATCAAGTTCGACCAAGTTGCTTCTGCTACAGCGCCGGGCCATTCGTTTTTAGGTTTGAATAAAGCGGATTATCCCATACTTGTTGCTGGGAGTACTCATGACCTTGAGGAGGAAGCGGTACTTCAAGCGGCCAAAGAGTTGTGGCAAAAAAGCCCTTCCTTAAAAATAATTATTGTTCCGCGTCACCCCGAGCGTTTCGATGCAGTAGCTAAGCTTATTGAAGCTAAGTCGCTACCCCATGTTCGAAGTTCTCAGGTGCAATCCGTACCAGAAAATACCAATGTGGTGTTACTCGATGAGATGGGAAAGTTAAACGATGCTTATGCAGTGGCTTCTTTCGCCTTCGTTGGTGGGTCCATAGCTGATAGAGGGGGTCACAATGCCCTAGAGCCCGCAAGCTTTTCTATTCCGATAATGATGGGACCTCACACTTATAATAATCCGGTTATCTGCAGTTACTTAGAAGAGTGCGGCGCGCTGATAAAAGTAGAAAGTGGAAAGGCAATGTCTACGATTGTGGATAGATGGATCCATAACCCGAGTGAGCGAGAAAAGGCTGGACGAGCTGGTCGTAAAGTCCTGGAAGAAAATAGCGGTGCTCTCGAGTCTACTGTTCAGTGCATACGAAAATACGTTAACTAATTGTTTTACGGTTAAAAAGTGAACCCCTAAATAGTGCGCACTGTGCACTATTTAGGGGTTTTCTATGAGGTGCCTGTAAAGCTAGAACGTGTAAATTAATGTAAGTGATTGTAAAGTTAGACTTTTATTGTTTTGGTCTACTCTTTGCTATAAAGCCTACGACAGCGTAGCGGCAGTAAAATCCAAATAAATATGCACCTTTAAAAAAGGGCACTGTGTTACGTGTTTTCCAGGGAGAGACCTCCTGCCGAGAGGCAGGAGGTTTTCTTACTTTGACCCTTCTACATTTTGTTCAGGCTCTGGCTCAATCAAGCTTATAACACGCCAGCCAGCTTTGGGCTGAATGCTGTTTCCGTTAATAAAGGTGTAGCTTTTACCTTCGGCGTTAATGGCAATAAGTGGCGTAGCGCGCTCGCCATACTGTTTAGTATATTGCTCAAAGGTGAACTCTTCCGAAAGCCGAGTTGTTTTAACCGCAGATTCACGGGCAATGGCTGACGCTAAATAGCCATAGGTAACACCCTCATCAAATAACGTAAGCTTTTTAGCATACTGCTCGCTAACTTGGTGACTAGGTCGCGTAGACTGTTCATTATTGGTAAGCGCCCACACTTTGTCTTTACCCATAGTGTATTCAAAGTGATAGGCAATAAGCGGGTTCAATTGTTTGTAGGGCGACATTATTAATACAGTGCCAAAGGTGTTTAAATCGAGATGTCGAGCAGCATGATCGGACATAGGGTTTCCAAAATACACCGGTATATCCATCATGCGCGCTTCTCTAATGGCATCCCAGTTGGTATCTGCAATCGTCACGTCTAATTTTTGATTTAGCATTTCACACGCCAAGGCGCGGTTAAATTTGCTGCCACCAAAAATCAGGTAGCCAGTTGGGGCAGGGGCACGTACTTTAAGTAACGACGCAACGGTGCGTGATGTAAGGCTCTGTACCACAACCGTTGCGATAATCACCATAAAGACGATAGGCACTATAATGCCCGCTCCTTCGTAGCCGATTTCTTCAAGCTTAAGAGAGAACAGGGCTGAGACTGCTGCAGCAACAATACCACGTGGTGCAATCCAACTTAGCAACGCTAATTCATTAAGTTTAAGTCCAGTACCAATGGATGAAGCTAATACCGACAGGGGGCGGGCTACAAACATAATAGCGGCTAGCACCACAATCGAGCCCCATCCTACATCGGTGACAGACTGTAAGTTCAGTCTGGTGGCAAGCAGTATGAACAAGCCTGAAATAAGTAACACGCTTAAGGTTTCTTTAAATTCGAGGATGTCTTCTACATCAACATCTTTCATATTGGCTAACACCATGCCAGAGATGGTCACCGCCAGAAGGCCCGATTCATGCGCTACGTAGTTTGATGCAGCAAATACACCTAAAATAACGGTTAACACAGCGGTGTTAAGCAAATAGTGAGGTATCCAGTCTTTGCGTATAGATAAGCCAAGTAGATAGCCTGAGGCAAGCCCCAATACAGACCCTATGCCGACGGTTTTTCCAAAGGCAATAAGCGTATGTGTGATAGCTGTTTCTTGTGACGCTACTATAAATTCGAATACCAGCACCGCTAGCAGGGCACCAATAGGATCGATAACAATTCCCTCCCAACGTAAGATATTGGCAAGGTTAGTTTTTGGTCTAACTGTCCTTAGCATGGGAACAATAACGGTAGGGCCAGTTACAGTAACGATGGCACCAAACAAAAAGGACAACTGCCATGAAATGTCTAGGCTATAATGTGCGGCTGTCGCCGCAACCACCCAGGTGACTAATACACCGATAGAGCATAGATTTCTCACCATATTGCCATGACCGGCAATATCGCTAAACTTCAGTGTCAGTGACCCTTCAAAAAGAATAATAGCAACGGAAAGAGAAACAACCGGAAACAGTAGGTCGCCAAACAGGTCGTCTGCATTAAGCACACCGAACACTGGTCCAACAACGATACCAACAATTAACAATGGCAGAATAGCGGGCAACCTAACTTTGTAAGCTAAGTATTGGCAGGTAATGGACAATAGTCCTACTGCAACGAGTGATAGAAGCGGGTCTGACAAAGTGAGTCCTTAAGAAGTTGTTATTGTTCCATCGTATATTAGCTTAATCATTTATCATACTGAGACTTTAGAACAAGTTAAGCTTACAGAGATATACGCTTGGGTAAGAAGTTTAGACCAATAGACTGTCTTTAGCGTTGTAATATGCATGTTTGATGCTTCAAGCTTTGTTATTATTTGTACTTATCGTTTATTCTGGAGTTATTTTTTGAGCCGCATTTTTAAACTTGCGTTTTTACCGCTAGCGCTTTTGCTAATTTCGGCATGCGCGACTCAATATCCCACTCCAACTGCTTCATTGATTGTGAACAGTACTGTTAAATTACCTGAAGAACTGTCAGAAACGTCTGGTTTATTTTGCGACGTCGATAGCATGTTTTCGCTTAACGACTCCGGGAATGCGCCCGTCATTTATCGCATTAACTATCAAGGTGAAATAATTGAGCGCACGCGCTTACCGCTTACTAATAGAGACTGGGAAGCTATAACGGCTGACGACATGTCGTTTTATATAGCCGATGTCGGAAACAACAAAGGCAATAGAGAAAAGGTAGAGATTCACAAAGTAAGTCGCCGTAATGCAAATGAGATAACCACCTTTACGCTAAAATACGCGGGTAATAACGCTAACATTAATATTCCATACGCTCATGATTTTGATTCAGAGGCAATGGTAAAGCATGGTGATGAACTTCTCTTGTTCTCTAAAAGCTGGAGAACGGGCATAACTCATGTTTACAAAGTGAACGAAGGGGAGAGCGAACAAACTATTAGCCCTTTTACATCGATTGATGGCCTGCCTGGTGTGGTTACGGGCGTTGACTTCGACCGGCACCAAGACCGGTTTGTTATCACAGGCTATAAATCAGATCCCTTTGGCAATTTTGCTACCTTTATCGCACAAATCTCGCAAGACTATGCGCTTCTAAATATTTGGCCAATAAAACAATATAAGCAAGTTGAAGGCGTGTGTGTTGATACTAACGGCACCTATTGGTTTAGCGAGGAAGCGACAGAAGAGCGCGAAGCATCTCTATCTAGCTCAAAGGTTGTATCAAGGTAAGCGCCCTCTGACATGTCAGCGCGGCTCGCTTTTCGTGTGCTTAAGCCGTCACTGTTTGTGTGACTCATCACCATTCCTTTAAAGTTATCTTTTAGTCGATGTTAGTAAAATGGCTAATACCCAACTGCCTACTTTCCTGTCTATACTGAAATTGTGATCGAATAAGTTGTAGCCAACCACAATTTGAGAGGCAGCGAAAAATGAGACGCTTAAACCAGTCCTTTTTAGCAATGTGCTTTTTTCCATGGTTTTTATTGGCGGGTGCAGCTAATGCCTCTGTGGTCGAAAAGGCACAAGAATGGCTCAACAAATATTCGGACAGCGACGATACCTTCTCTCTGACCCTCACCAAAAATAAGATTAAATTCAAAGGCTGTAAGCAGAAGCAATATCAATTAGCGTTCAGCCAAAGACTGGCGCCAATGTTTAACGTTGAAGCCATTGTCCATTACAACAAAGGGCTGCTTGATTACGGCGTTATGTCTCAGCGTGTCAGAAGCCACGAATTTGAAGTGGTTAGCTGGTGGGATAGAGGTGATTATCGGTTGGGGTTAAGCCATAAAGTACGCCCCCGTCATGAGATGAGCATTCCGGTTGCCGATACAATTCGTCTGCCTACCAGTACATCAGCAGGCCTTTACGTAGAAATTCCATTTAACGAAGACAAGCACCTTCTTACTGTTGGAGCTATGAGAGAGTCGTGGGAAAGTGAAGGAGCATCAATGCAATTGCCATGGCGCTCCAGCCGTGACAATCAAGTAAAAGTAGAATACGCCATCACTTTCTAAATGATGGCGCATAAGATTGTGTTATCTCACCGCGTTGCCATTCATAAGACATAAGTAAACTTAAAGCTTAAATCTGCTCACTTCAGACGAGAGTTCTTGCGCCAGTTCATCTAGCTTGTCACTCACGCTAACCAATATCTTAGTCGCATTCAGGGTTTCTTCACTTGATGCACTAATGTCATTAATGTTTCGACTGATATCTTCAACCACCGTAGCTTGCTCTTCCGTAGCCGTCGCCACTTGCGTGTTCACATCATTAATGTGCGCAATCTCTTCGGCGATATCTTGAAGCAGTTTGTCTATTTCATTGGTTGCAGTTACCACATCGGTTGTGCGTGCGCGACTTGACTCCATTTGCGAAACGGCAGATTTAGAGTCTTGCTGGAACTTATCGATCTTCACCTGTATTTCATCAGTCGCTTGAGCGGCACGTTGTGCAAGTGTTCGCACCTCATCAGCAACGACTGAGAAGCCTCGGCCGTGATCGCCAGCCCGCGCTGCTTCTATAGCAGCATTTAGCGCAAGTAAATTGGTTTGCTCTGAAATACCTCGAATGGTATCGAGGATACCGCCAATAGCTGCGGTATGTTCATCTAGCGATTGAATAACCCGAGACACATCTTGAATTTGACCCGAAAGACCGTTTATCGCGTGTACTGCACGTTGGGTAATTTCTCGACCGTGAGCGGAATTAGTTGTAGCCAGATTCGCATTTTGCGCAGCATGGGTAGCTGACTGGGCTACTTCATTTACCGTACTGCCCATCTCTGTTAGCGCGGCTGCCGCCTGTAAGGTTTGATCGCGCTGGCTCTTGGTAGAGTTTTCTGTTTGATGAGACTGCTTCGCAACATCTTGTGCTGACGCCTTTAGTGCGTGACTTGTTTTCGCCACTTGCGAAATGGTGCCGTGAAGGTGATCAATAAAGTTATTGAACCCTTCCACTAATCGGGCAATTTCCTTTTGTTCTGGCATTGGTATACGAGAGCGTAAGTCGCCTTGTCCTCTGCCAAGCTGCTGGAAAACATCGGCCAGTGATTCAAGTGGTTTGGTAAGCGTGCCTGCTAGCCAAATACCAATAAGTGCGAAAGCGCCTGCTATCACCAAAGCCCAAATAATAATCTGGCGGCTGCCTGCATTTAGTGATGCGTAAAGCTCATGCTCGGGTACTTGTGCAACCACGTACCAACCGGCTTTTTCCACGTAGGTACTGGCAAACAGTTGCGTGTCGCCTGCCGCGTCGCTGGTGGCCATAGCAAAGCCCTGACGATTGAGTAGTTGCCCCGCTGTGCTTGAATCGCTTATTGACGCTAACTTAGCCTTACCCAATAACTCGGTATTGGGGTGAGCGATAATGGTGCCGTTTCCGTCAACAAGAAAGACAAAGCCGGTTTGCGCAATTTTCACCGCATTGATGATATCTAGCAGCTCATCGACCGATTTAGCGACACCCGACATACCTCTGCCGTTTACTTGCTGATAATTCGCAAAAAGTCGGTAACCTTGGCCCGGTTCGTTGTATAGGCTTAGTGAAATTGGTTCGCCGCTATTTTTGTAAGCGAAAAACCACCCATCAAATTCATCGTTTTGTAGCACCCGTAAGAAACCATCTTGGTTCCAATATTTGTAGGTGGTTCTGTCTACAAATGAGGCTACCGTTAAATCGTTAAATTCAACGATATTAGATAAATAGCTAAGGAGACGGCGTTCGCCAGCGCTATCTGCGCCTGCCGATGACCAAGCAAGAATGTCGGGGTTTGAAGCAATGCCGTGAGCAACGGTAAGCATTACACTTGCTTCCCTGTCTACGCGGTTACCAACCTGTTTAAGTAATGAAGGAAGCTGAAGTTCTTCCATGTTCTCTTTAACGAGATCACGGGCAATCCATTGGCTAATAGAACCTACAAGAATAGCAGCAGCGAGCACCGCCACAATAAGAGAAATAATGAGTTTTTGTTTTATACTGAAAGTCATGACTTTCGACCACGTAAGTTAATGCTGAAATTTATGATCAAGGATGACGTGGCATTGCAGGCACAGCAACGTCTGATACTGAGTCCTAGGCGGATCAGTACTACTCTCTGATTCTTACGCTAGTGCTATTATTATTTTTAAAGCGCAGACAAGATATCGACCTTTTCCCTGCAAAGTTTATACTTTTTGCTAGGGCAAAGAGATTGTGAAGCATAATTGACCAATAGGTCAATAGAAAGATGAGGCTTTACAAAAAAGCCCTCTGCTTTACGAAGAAAACAAGAGGGCCAATGGCGTACTGAAGCCAAATATTTAATTAGCCACAGCTAGGGCCTGTTGCTCTTTGATGTACAGCGAATAACAACAGGACCTAGGAAGGGTAAGGACGTTAACTTACTCTTTGCTTTCCTTAGGAATAGGGAAACCACGGTCACGCATCAATGCGTCTACCTTGGCGTCACGACCACGGAACTTGCGATATGCTTCAGCTGGATCCATTGCGTTTCGTACGGCGAATAGATATTTCACTAAGCGATCGCCTACTTCTTTATCGTAGAAACCACCCGGTGCTTCCATAAAGGCTTCAGCTGCGTCAGCAGTAAGAACCTCTGCCCACATGTAGCCATAATAGGCCGCAGCATAACCTTCACCCGAGAACACGTGACCGAAGTGAGGTGAACGGTGACGCATAACGATTTCTTCTGGCATACCAAGCTTCTTAAGCTCTTCACGCTCAAAAGTATCAGGGTCAATCTTGCTAGGATCGGTAGTATGATACTTCAGGTCCATAATGGCAGAAGCCATGTACTCAGTGGTTTTGAAGCCTTCATTGAAGGTTGAGGCCTTCTTAATCTTCTCAACTAGTTCTGCTGGAATTGGCTCGCCGGTTTCATGGTGAACCAGATAGTTGTTGATTACCTCATCGGTGGTCAACCAGCGCTCTAGTAACTGAGACTGGAACTCAGTGTAATCGCGCACGCCAGAATGCGAAGACGGGTATTTTACGTCTGACGCTAAGAAGTGAAGTGCATGACCAAATTCATGGAAGTAGGTCTCGGCATCGTCCCACGAGATAAGTGTAGCTTCGCCATCAGCACCTTTCACGAAGTTCGAGTTGTTTGAAGACAATACGGTCTTCTTACCATCGAACGTGGTGTAAGAGCGATACGTGGTTGCCCAAGCACCAGAGCGTTTACCTTGGCGTGAGAATGGGTCAAGGTACCAAAGACCGATATGCTCACCGCTGTCTTTATCTGTTACTTCCCATACTTTTACATCTTCATGGAAAACCGGCACTTTGCCTTCTTCAACAGGTGTAAAGTTGAAGTTGAACAAGCGACCAGCTACGTAGAACATGGCTTCGCGAAGCTTATCAAGCTGCAAGTACTGCTTTACTTCGTTTGAATCTAGGTCGTATTTCGCTTGGCGTACTTTTTCTGCATAGAAGCGGTAGTCCCAAGGGGCAATGGTGATGTCTGCACCTTCTTCATCGGCAATGGCTTGCATGTCGGCCACTTCTTCTTCAACGCGAGCAATAGCGGCAGGCCATACTTTCATCATCAGATCCATGGCGTTTTCTGGGTTCTTCGCCATGCGATCTTCTAAACGCCACTGTGCGTAATTTTCGTAACCTAACAGCTCAACGCGTTCATCTCGAAGGGTTAGGATACGTTTAATGATATCGTTGTTATCAAACTCGTCGGCATTGTCGCCGCGGTTATAGTAAGTACGCCATACCTTTTCACGAAGCTCACGATTAGTTGAGTAGGTCAAGAACGGGTCCATAGACGAACGCGTATTGGTAATCGCATATTTACCTTCTTCACCGCGAGACTCGGCTGCCGCTTTAGCTGCCTTTACAAACGAAGCGGGTAGGCCGTCAAGCTGGTCTTCAGTAATATAAGTAACGTAATTTTCTTCGTCTGCTAGCACGTTGTTAGAAAACTTGGTGTGCAGCGTAGCAAGTTCTTGGTTAATTTCAGCGTAGCGCTTTTTCGCTTCGCCATCTAACGTCGCACCGTTGCGCGCGAAGCTGTTGTAAGTCATCCACGTAATACGCTGTTCTTCTGGCGTGAGCGATTTCAGTTCATCAGACTCGTACACCGTTTTCACTCTTTCAAAGAGTTTTTCATTTTGCGTAATTTGCGTGAAGAAAGCTGACAGTTTTGGTGACATCTCGGCCTGAATTTCGCGGAATTCAGGGCTAGACTTGTTTGAGCTCCAAATGCCGTAATACGTGAATACGCGTCCAAGCTCTGCACCTGCACGCTCCATTTCAACAATGACGTTTTCAAACGTTGGTGGCGCTTCGTTATTTGCGATGGCTTCGATCTCTTTAAGATTCAGTTCCATGGCTTTTTCTAGCGCAGGCTTCAAATCTTCCAAATTCATTTTATCGAAAGCAGGCACGCCACCGTACGGGCCTTTAAACTCTTGAAGCAGCACGTTATCAAACTGTGCTTGTTGAGATGTCGCTGTATTTTGTACATCTGTGCTGGTGGTCTCAGGTGCCTTTTGTTCTGAGCATGCACCAAGTGCAACCACAACCGCCATAGCGGTAAGTGATGTTTTAAATTTTCCCATAAGTTTTCCTGTCTGTTTTTATCTTTACGTTTTTTGACAAAAACCATCTTAAGATAATGTAAAAATAAGTTAAATGCTCTTTAACGTAATTCCTTGCAGTACAGCGGTTTGAAGAGAAATCGCGCTGATATGCAATTCGTCGAAATTGGTCAAATTTTGATTGGCTTTATGCTGGTTGGAAATTACACTGCGCGCGTTCCCAATAGCTGTCTTCCGCAGCTCGTAAACCACTGACTTTTTTACTGTGATCATCATGTTTGAATTACTTCTTCACGGGTTTCCCGTTGCATTCGCTTTGGCCTCCTTTTGGTCGAACACTGAGCGCAAATTACTGCTACTGAATTTAGGATTATGTATTGCAATTGGCTCACTTTTGGTTTTCGAGCAAGCGTGGGGAGGAGCTGCAGTTATTACGGTGGCAGGGCTGAGTACCAGTTATCGTTTAATAAAACAAAAACTACTGTCTCCTATGGCAACCTATATTACATTAATCGCTATGATGGTTATTGTGCTGACGGTGAATAACCTAACCGGTAAAACGTCCTTAGTTGAAGCTATGCCGGTGTTAACTTTTATGGCATACCGGTTTGGTGAACTTCACTGCAAGGAAGCGGGTTTAAGGGTATGCATGATCATTGGCTCCATCAACTTCACCGCGTACGGAATAATTACGCAAACGTGGGGATTAGCCATTACTGAAGCGCTTTTTGCAGCCTCTAATATGTGGTACTACCTAAGACTTAGAAAAGCGATACGCGTAAGTGCTGTGTAGTAGCGCTAGTGCTTTTTATTAGTATGCGTACGTAAACGATTTTCACGTGTTACGAAAAGAAAGGTTAAGTACATTTTTGTAGGTAGCGACATGGCAAGTCCAATGGCCATGCAGAACGCACCAAGATAAATGCCCTTAACCCCTATTTTTTCGGGAAGGCCGGAATAGCTGATAATGTAGTGCCCCAGTATAAAAAGCAAAACACCACTGACCATTATCCATTTCAAAACTTTTATCATGACAGCTCATCGTTTAACTACCCATACTGCTAGCTTATAAAAACGCATTGCGTTGGGCATTGATTGAGGTCATGACTTAGTACATTGTTATGCAAATACGACGGTCTTATTGCGATGAATAATCACGCGGTCTTCTAAATGGTAGCGCACGCCATGAGCTAATGCCGTTACTTCACAATCTTTACCCTTACGTACCATATCAGCTGCACTGTCACTGTGACTAATACGCTTAACGCTTTGCTCAATAATAGGGCCTTCATCTAAATCTTTAGTCACGTAGTGACAGGTTGCGCCGATTAACTTTACGCCGCGATCATAGGCTTGCTGATAAGGCTTAGCACCTGCAAAGCTCGGCAAGAAGCTGTGGTGAATGTTAATGGCTTTGCCTTCTAATTCTTGGCAAAGCGTATCAGGTAAAATCTGCATAAAGCGGGCAAGCACGGTCAGATCAATTTTGTATTCTTGAAGTAAGGTCGTGATTTGTGCAAAAGCGGCTTCTTTCCCTAACGCTTTAAAGTCTACCCAATGAAAAGGGACTTTGTACCAGTCTGCAAACTGTTTCATTTGCGGGTGGTTACCAATAATAACCGGAATATCACAGTGTAGTTCCCCTGTATGCCAGCGGTGAAGCAGATCAACTAAACAGTGAGACTCAAGGCTAGCTAAAAGCGCAACGCGTTGTTTTTTGCTGGAGTCGCTCAACTTCCAGTTCATCTGATATTCGTTAGCAAGTGGCGTGAATTCTTTAACAAAGCTTTGATGATCTAACTTTAGCGAGTCGGTGCTAATTTCATGGCGCATGAAAAAGCGGCCGGTTTGTAAGTCAGTGTGATGGCTTGCTTCAACGATGGTAGCGTTATGGTCGGCCAAAAATTGCGACACGCTGGCAACGAGCCCAATTTGGTCTGGGCAGTCTATTACTAATCTAAATGTTTGTTGCATTTGAGCACTTTGAATAAAAAAACAGGCTTTCTTTTTACCTGTGCCGCCATGCGTTGTAAAGGCGACGCGGTACTTTAAACCAGCTGAAATTGCTATAACTCATAATCACACGAGGTCTTAAGCTGAAAAGGCGCAAGTCAAATGGACATCGGTTTACCCAAGTTAGCACGGTATTGCGTTTTCCTTTACTCGTCGGTTATCCCACGGCGCAGCTTTTCTCTTACCGACATATTGTGTTTTAACGGCCAAGACTGGCGGATAGGGTAGACTACCCCTTGCGGTGTAGAGATAGACTCAAACAGGTGAAATGCCGAAACGTGAACGTCTACATTGGGGCTGTAAAGGGGAAGAGGCAAGCTCGACGTAGCCTTTCTGACAAGCGTAACGTGAGGCTTATATTCTCTGCTTTCCACCTCTATTGCCGCCTTGCGGGCTGCTTTTCGCGACAATTTGGCGAGTTCACCTAGCGCCTTTGGCGCATCTGTCGGCGAAGCGAAGAGTATCTTAGGACCGTTCCATAATCCCGTCGCATCGAGGGTTAGAGAAAAGGGTTCGCTCATAAGCTGATCGAGTTCATACACGAGTGCTTCGTGCTGCCGGTGATTTATCTCACCTAAAAAACTAAGCGTAATGTGGAAGTTCGCCGCCGGCACTGCGTACGGTTGCGCGGGCCCTTGGCTGTTGGTGTGATCGTAGCGCTTATTGGACGACTTTCGAGAACGAATAGACTCGCTTTTTACCCATTGACGGGGCATAACTTCAGGCAATGCCTGTTGGCGCCAGCTATCTAGAGCAAGTTTTTCTGTGGCGCTAAGATCTAAACCAATAAAGCTTCGCATAGCTTTCCTCCTTCAAATTTGCCCTTTTGCTTGTACATCACGTTAATGTCTATACAAACCTAAGTTTATCATGGCGCTACCTGCGATTTCCAAAACAAGACGCAAGTGTTGAGCTATTTGCCAAATTTAAAAAAATAGCAGTGATGTTCGGGTGCATTGCTCAAATCAGGTACACTATACCCATCAACTTATAACACCTTTATGCCCTTTATGTTACAGCCGTTTTCTCACTTACCCGCTTATGAACTCGTTACGCCGCTTGAAGAAGCTGTAGGCGCTAGCAACGTCATCATAGGGGCGCCTCCGGGTGCGGGAAAGTCCACCGTACTTCCTTTGTCACTGCTGAAGTCATCGCTTAAAGGAAAAATATTACTTATGCAGCCACGGCGCGTGGTGGTGAGAAACCTTGCGGACTATTTAGCTTGGCAATTAAATGAAAATGTGGGCGAAACGGTTGGCTATCGCATTAAGGGGGAGTCGAAAACATCGTCTGCCACTCGGCTTGAGATCATAACTGAAGGGGTCCTGACTCGCATGATTCAGCAAGACCCTGAGCTTGCTGGGGTAGCTGCTATTGTCTTCGATGAATTTCACGAACGCAGTATTCACAGTGACTTCGGTTTGGCACTAGCGCTTGAAGTACAGTCGGGGCTTCGCGATGACTTACGATTAGTTGTCATGTCGGCTACCTTGGATGTAGCACCCCTTCAAACGTTGCTCAATGCGCATAGCGTACTGCCAGTAGTGAACTTGAATACGCAAGGGCGCATGTTTCCCGTTGAAATTCGCTACACACAAGATGTGCAGGCGCATGAGTTAGTACCCAAAACCTGCAATATCATAAAGCAGGCCGTAGGCGAACACGACGGTGATATTTTGATTTTCCTTCCTGGGCGAGGAAGTATTAATGCGGTTGCCAAAGAAATAAAAGGGTTAGCTGAAAGTGCGGACATGGCCGTTCACATGCTCTATGGAGCGTTAAGTAAATCTGTGCAACAAGCCGCTATTACGCCAGACCCGCAAGGCAGACGAAAAATCATATTATCTACCAATATTGCTGAGACGAGTCTTACTATTGAAGGCGTGACGGTGGTTATTGATAGCCTATGGGAAAACAGTGCTCAGTATCATCCGTCCAGCGACATTACGGCTCTTACTCAGCAGCGCATTTCGCAAGCATCTGCCATTCAAAGAGCAGGGCGAGCGGGGCGTGTGATGGCCGGAACCTGCTATCGTTTGTGTAGCAAAAGCAGCTTCGAGCGTTTGGCCAAACACAATGCGGCGCAAATTGAAAAAGAAGACTTAAGTAGCTTTTTGCTTGATACCCTAGCCTGGGGCAGTAGCCCAGATACCTTGGCCTTGTTGACGAAGCCTACACAAGCGCAGCAGCAGGTCGCACAACAAAAGCTTCAGCGGGTTAATGCTATCTCACAATCCAGCATTACTCCCTATGGAAGAGCGCTGGCCCAGTTACCCTGTCAGCCCCATTTAGCCCACTTATTGCTGACCGTTAAACAAGGCCTTGATGGGCTTTGTGCTGATGACAACGAAGCGCTTCGCCACGCTGCTCCCTTTGTTGTGGCTCTTAGCGAAAGTAATATCAGTGTGGGTGGCGCAACAAATGTCATGGATGCGCTGCTCCACGCCAATAGCAACACGCGCAGTCAGCTTACACAGCAAGCTACCCGTTATGCGCGCTACGTGCAAAATAATGATGGAAAAGCACAACGCTTTAAGCCTGATATTAACGAACTAGACGAGCAAGCCCTTGGGCTTTGTATCGCTATCGCATTTCCTTTGCAGGTGGGCTTTAGGCGCAGTGCGCCAGATAAATCGGCAGAGAGCTCGAATAAAACAAACGGTAAGCCTAAGACCGGTATAGTCGAATACAAACTGGCAAGTGGCAAAGGTGCAGAGCTCACTGCCGCTGGCAGTGCGTCCATTTTTAATGAGAGTGAAAATGGCGATGGACCATGGCTGGCAGTGCTCGACGGGCAGCTGATAAAAAGCACGGTGGCAATACGCTTGGCACAGCCAGTGCGTGAAAGCTGGTTGCGTTTAGCCTTTCCTGACGCGTTCAAAGAAAAGCGCAGCGTTATTCTTAACAGCGATACTGGGGTAATGGAAGCCAGAGTAAGTACGGGCTTTTATGAGATAACCCTAAATAGCACACCGGTTTCGGGGCAGGAAAAAAGTCGTGAAAAAGCATTCTGGGATGATGCGTTATGCAACGCATGGTTCGCCTATCTTGATGCACTTCCTCTATCAAGCTGGCCGCTTTCTGACGCAGACTGGCAATGGTGGCGAAGAGTGGCAATGGCTGGGAATCTTAATTTGCCACAAGACAAAGCCTTCGATGAACCCGATCCGTGGCCGTTGTCATTGAACGCTCTCGTGCAGAATGCCAAAGACAGTTTAGCGCCTGCCTTAAAAAACTGTAAAAACATCAAAAACCTTAAGCAGTTACCGTGGAAAACAGCCTTGAATAATGGTCTTTCTTGGCCTCAGCAAGATGCCTTAGCCACACTCTTGCCAACTCACGTGACTATTCCAACCGGCAGAGAGGCTAGCCTGGATTATCGCGATAATGGAGATGTGGTGCTGTCGGTCAAAATGCCAGAGTTATATTCTCAAGGCACGCCATTAACGATAGCGGATGGGCGAATTACCGTTGTATGTGAGCTGCTTTCGCCAGCAGGTAGGCCATTACAAACCACCAGTGATTTAGCCGCCTTTTGGCATGGCAGTTATAAGGAAATACAAAAAGAAATGAAGGGGCGCTATCCAAAGCACTTTTGGCCAGATGACCCCGCAAATGCATCGCCGACCAGCAAAACAAAAAAGCATATGTAGCGCGCCGATACGGCTACACGAATCATCATTTTCAAGTGGTTTTAAACAAGAGCAGCTGGCTATAAGCCCGCCTCTCGCATAGTCTGCTTTTACCGACAGTGGTTACACATGAGAAACTAAGCTAAGTTGATAGTTGAAGTCTCTAACGTTTATGTAGGTAACCTAAAGTTATGAAATTAATCAGTTTAACTGCAGCGGGGATTCTGTTTGCTCTATCTCTAAGCGCCCAAGCTCACGATTTTTGGCTAGAACCCACAGCATATCGTTCTCAAGAACCGAATTCGCTGGCATTGCAGTTTAAAGTGGGTCATAAGGAAGATACCTCTCATTGGAACCTTGCATGGGATAGAATAGTCGCGTTGCGCACCTACTCTTTTGACGGTGTGGCTGATATGGCTGCCAGTGTTGTACCTAAAACCTCAATGCTGCCGGGCATGGCAAAAACAACCAAGCTCCCATCCGGTACTCACGTCATAGGGTTTGAAAGCTATCACGCCACAAGCACATTAAAAGCGAAGAAGTTTAATCAGTATGCAAAAGAAGAAGGCTTAACTGAGGTATTGGCGCACCGCGAGGCGAGGGGACAAAACGATATCGCCGGCAAAGAGCTGTACTCTAGAAAGGCGAAAACCATTGTACAAGTTGGTGACGCGGTAACGAACAACGTATTAAAACCCATTGGCCACACATTGGAAATAGTGCCTCTTGAACATCCTTACAAGCTTGCAGGAAATACGCTATCTGTTCAGGTATTATTTAAAGGTAAGCCTTTGAGTAACGCGCTTATTGATGCGTATTCCTTGGTTGATCACAGCGCTAAAGAGCAAGCGGTTAAAACGGATAGTGAGGGCAAGGCGACATTTAAATTTGACGTCGAAGGACCTGTAATTCTGAATACAGTTTGGGGAGTCCCACTTACAAATAGCTCGGCTGCAGATTTCGAAACCTATTTTTCAAGCCTAACGTTTGAGTACTTTCAGTCACCAACAAAGTGAGTGGTTTACACCTTGTAGGCCAATGAAAATACCAAACAGTGAATGCGCGCCAGAAATGGCGCATCATATATGAAATTTAAGAAGTCGTCGTTTCAAGGTCGATATTAAGTGCAGCCATCACTTCAAGTCCTGGGAACCCATCCGCAATCATGTTGTTACTAATTTGGTAATTGCGAATGCCTTCGCGGGTGGCGGGGCCAATAATGCCGTCAGGCTTACCCACATCAAAGCCCAAATCATTCAGCTTGCTTTGAAGGGCAATAATATCTTTGCGATTGTACGCAGGTAGATCAGGTAACGTGGCTTTAATGCCAGACGCGCCAGCGATGCGGTCGGCCAATACACCCACGGCAATGGCATAAAACTCTGAGTTGTTCCAGCGCATAATAACGCGGAAGTTTTTGTAGGCGATAAAGGCGGGTCCGTTGTGACCAGCTGGCACAATAACATAGGCTGTAGTATCGCCTTCGCCCAATTCAGAACCATCAGCTTTTTTCACGCCTTGGGCGTGCCATTCACTGAGAGATTTTCTATTTTTATAGCCTGACTCTTGATAGTCAAAGTTCTCAGGCAGTTGCACTTCACGACCCCAGCGGAAAGCTCGTTCCCAACCAAGATTAGCAAGGAAGTTTGCCGCAGAAGACAACGCATCTTCTTCACTTGCCCACAAGTTAATTTGTCCGTCGCCATCGCCATCAATAGCGTAGTGTGTATAGGCCGAAGGCATAAATTGGGTGTGCCCCATGGCACCGGCCCACGAGCCAATCATTTCTTCTTTTTGCAGCTTCTCTCGCTCCATCAATTTCACAGCAACAAGAAACTCTTGGGTGAAGTAGGTGCTTCGTCGCTTATCACAAGCCAAAGTGGCAAGCGAATCGAGTACCGGCATTTTGCCTTTATAAGAGCCAAAGTTTGTTTCTAGCCCCCAAAAAGCAAGCAGGTAATGAGGAGGCACGCCGTATTTTTCACTTAGCTTATGCAAAAGCTTGTCGTGCTTTGCATACATCTCTTTACCTTTTTCGGTACGCCAGTCGGTAACGCGCTTGCTGAAGTACCCTGGAAAAGTTTGTACAAATTCTGGTTGGCTTCGGTCTAGCTCTATCACGCGGTCCTGGTGAACAAGACGAGGAAACACGTCATCGATAGTTTGCTGGCTAACCCCTTCCTGCTTGGCTTTATCAGCAAGCGCTGCGGTGCAGCTAGCGAATTGTTCATTGGCTAGCGCTGAATTCATTGTCGCACCCGCGAGAAGCAGCGCCATAGACATGCGAAGTGACGGTCGAAGAAATGAGGCGTAAGACTTGGTCTCTTTAGGCGAACGAATAGAGAAAAAAGAAGACTTAAATGAAGCTAAGCGCATAGTACGGTTCCTGTGTTACTTGCCAGCATGCTATCGCATTGTGACCGTGAAACGCGAGTAAAATTCATTTTAGTCCTTCAACATATTAGCGCCATGGGACGTTTTAGAAGTATACAATTCGGAGTGTGCATATTTGGAAACAGTTGTTGAGAGGCGGCCCGAATGATAATGTTGATACTATTAAAACTAACGTTTTAAAGGCGTTTGTTAAATCCATATCGCATTATGTGCGATGTCATCCTTAATGATCTTCATGGCGTTTTCACGTGGCAAAAAGACAGACAAAAGACAATCCATCTTCAAAAAGTAAAACATCAAGCAATGGCAAAGGCTCGGCCAAGCGCTCGTGGTTTTTCAAACTGTTTTGGCGAGTCACTCTTATTGGTTTAGTTGTGCTTGGGGCGTATGCCTTCTACCTTGACGCCCAAATTAAGCATGCGTTCTCTGGAAATAAATGGGAAGTTCCCGCGCAGATCTTCGCCCGTCCGTTGGAAATCAGCAAAGGTGAAGAGATAACGCCCCAAGAAGTCATTGATGAGCTCAATTTGCTGGGCTACCGCAAGGTAACCTTTGCCGACAGTAGCGGTGAATATAGCTATCAAAATAAGGTGCTGACTGTGCAGCGCCGTGCGTTTCAGTTTCCAGAAGGCGCAGAGCCTCTGCGACATTTAGTGATCACGTGGGAAGGTGCACGTATTGGGGAAATTTATGACAAGTCGCAAGGCCGCCCGTATGGTTCTGCAAAGCTAGAACCCTGGTTAGTAACGCGCATGACAAGCGGGTCTCAAGAAGACCGTATGCTGGTAACGTTAGACACCATTCCTGAGATGTTGCCAAAAGCGCTAACCCTGGTGGAAGACCGCAATTTTTATAATCACCATGGCGTTGCGCCGCTTTCAATATTGCGGGCTCTAATGGCAAATATTGCAGCCGGTAGAACGGTTCAAGGCGGGAGTACGCTAACGCAGCAGCTGGTTAAAAACATGTTTTTAACCCGTGAGCGCTCCATTGTGCGTAAGGCAAAAGAAGCCATTATGGCGGTGATCATTGATGCCCGTTACAGCAAATCAGAAATTATTGAAGCGTACTTAAACGAAGTGTTTTTGGGGCAAAATGGCGATATGGCCGTACATGGTTTTGGACTTGCTAGCTATTTCTATTTTGACCGACCAGCTAACGAGCTAAGTACGCCCGAAATAGCCACGTTGGTTGCTATTATTAAAGGCCCATCTTATTACAACCCACGCAAATATGCTGAGCGCACGAAAGAGCGTCGTGATTTAGTGTTGCGCATGCTGTTTGATGAAAATGAAATTAGTCGTCAAGACTACGAACGTTTTGTGAATATGCCGTTAGGGCTCGCCAGTGGGGCTAGCTTAGCAAGCGGTAAACACCCTGCTTTCATGGAGCAGGTTCGTCGGGAACTCAATGAAATTCTGGCTGAGCCTAGCTTAAGAGATTCGGGCGTAAAAGTGTTTACAACACTTGATATCGTAGCCCAGCGCCGCGCTGAAAGTGCATTGTCGGGTACGCTAGACGGTTTGCAAAAAGACAGGAAAGTACCCTTACAGGGCGCAATGGTAGTCACAGATAGTGCAAGTGGTGAAGTACGCGCTATCGTTGGCGGAAAAGACTTTGCGTTCAAAGGCTTTAACCGAGCACTAGACGCAAAACGCCCTATAGGCTCGTTGATTAAACCTGCGGTTTACTTAACCGCACTAGAAGATCCTACACAATTTAACCTGGCAACGCCGCTTAAAGACGAGCCCATTACCCTTGAAAGTCGAAATGGAAAAACGTGGTCGCCGCAAAACTACGATAAAGAGTTCAGAGGCCAAGTGCCTTTACTTCAAGGGCTAGTCGAGTCTTTGAACATACCTACGGTTAATTTAGGCATGCAGATAGGGCTTGATGCGTTAGCCGATACGATAGAGCGATTAGGGGTAACCACCCCCGTAGATAAAGTACCGTCGTTGACCCTTGGTGCTTTTGAGTTGACACCATTTAGTACCAATCAAATGTATCAGACCCTATCAAATGATGGGCGTTATATACCTCTTCATACGGTGACTTCTGTAGTAACAGCAGACAACGCGCTGCTTTGGAAAAAGGCGGAGTTTTTTGCTCAGCGCACCGATGAAGCGGCGACCTATTTGCTCAACTATGCCTTGTATAAAGTAACTACCGAAGGCACTGCGAAGCGTATCGGCTGGAATTTTGGCAATGTGAATATGGCTGGCAAAACGGGCACCACAGACGATTACCGCGATAGCTGGTTTAGTGGCTTCGATAGAAACAATGTGGTTACGGTTTGGGTAGGCAACGATGATAACCAACCGGTTAATTTGACCGGTGCAGGTGGTGCCTTGCCCGTCTTTATAAACTACATGAAATCTCAGTCGCCCAAGTCATTATCAAGGCGTTTCCCTAAAGGCTTAGGCATTGCACATTTTGACGCCAAGACCGGCGCAGTTGTGGTTGCAGGGTGCGCTGGGAGTTTAAGCGTACCGGCTATTTTGGATGTGCTTCCTCCACCTCAACAAGATTGCTCAGGCCGCCCTGTAGACAAAGACAGCGACAAGGATGATAAAAGCTGGTGGGAACGGATATTCGGATAAAAAAGCTCCAGTAAGAAGATAGAAAACACAATCACTTGGCTGGGATACTGTCAGTGCTTTCTATCTCCCTCTGGAGTAAAAGGCCCAGGGAGGCAAATTTGTTAGCGGTAGTCGGTTAGGTCCTATTTGTTTTTATTGCGTTTTCAGTGACCTTTCTGAAGGAATAGGCGCGCTGTTGAAAACACCAGCGCACTTACTACAAACGCAATAACCGGTCCGAGTACCACCATAAATAGGGTTGCGGCGGTTAACATATGCATTCTCCTTATGCGTCGTTATCGTCTGAGCTGATAGGCTCAATCGGTGTAATAGTAACGTCAGCAACCAATGCATTCGCTTCTTCTACTTCTGGCTCAAACGTATGGCTTGCAGTTAACACGTCATAAGTCACGGCTAGGTCTAAGTTCTGCTTTACGTCGTGCATGGCGCTTTCAACGATCGAATCTGTATGCGAAACAATGTTGTTCTGAGTGTCGTCAGCGAACGCTGATGCGCCCAATACGCTAGTTGCTAAAGTTAGTGCAGTGAAAGTTTTGCGACCAATAAACATAGTAATCTCCAAAAATTAAGTTAGACACTGCACTTGAACATACTGCGTGGCAGCTATCATGTTGCTAAAGGTTTCGATAATAAGTCGTTATCAATTAACAATTAGTTTATAGCGAGGGATGTGCCAACTCGTAAAAAATGCACAAGTAGCTGAAATTAATGATTTTTATTTTTTGTCGGAGAGCGGGTGTGAAAATGTAAAATAATAGAAAAGCTAAAATTTGGCGAGTTTGATATGGAGGTGGTCAAAATGACTAACGCAAATTTTTTAACATTCGAGCAGCGACACTGGTGACCATGAGACAGGTCAAAAATAGGGGCGCTAGTCTATAAAAAGAGCAGCGCCGCCAATGTAATACCAATCCGCATAGATCATTACCCACTCAGCGAGAGTTAAAATGTTCGTAATCGCGGCGTGTTACCGCAGGTATAGTGGTTCTACATCAAGGTGACACAACAAAGAGTACGGACATTTTAAACTCGCCCTTCGGGAAGGTCTGGCAAGCTTCCTAGCTTCATTCTGGGAATTTGAAAGGGAACAGCCATTCCTGCATTCCCACGCTTTGCTAGGAAACTTGCCAGCGCCTTCTGAGTGGGCAATTATCTATGCGGATTGGTATAAAAAAGAGTGAATAGGTTTAGGACGCTTTACTTCTAAATTGTGAAACCATAGTCACTATTAGCGCAATGAGCACACCAGCAGCAATACCAACAACACCATCAGCAAGTATAGACATAACCAGCGATGCGTCTGGGATAAGTGCGGTAAACCAGTCGGTAACAATGTGCAAAAAGCCGATGCTGTGAGTGAGTATGCCACCGCCTACCAAAAACATAGCTACAGTACCTACTACCGCAAGAGTCTTCATTAGTGCGGGGGCGGTAACTAATAACGCTCTGCCAATAAATCGTTGAAGGGTGTTCATTGATCCTGTTAACGACTTGCGAAGCATGTAAAGCCCAACATCGTCCATTTTAACTAGTGCCGCTACCAGCCCATAAACGCCAAGAGTAATCGCTAAGCTTAGTGCTACCAGTACGCCGATTTGCGTAGTAAGTGTTGCATCGGTCACAGTACCTAATGCAATGACAATAATTTCAGCAGACAGTATGAAGTCAGTGCGTATAGCGCCTTTAATTTTATCTTTCTCAAAAGCAACCATATCCACATCTTCGTGGGTGAGCGCTTCTATTCTGGCTTCTCGTGTTTTTTCTTCATCTTCGTGGGGAAGATATTTGTGCAACAGTTTTTCTGCACCTTCAAAACATAAATATAACCCGCCCAGTACCAAAAGGACGGTTATAAGTGAGGGCACAAAAGCACTGATAGCTAATGCCGCAGGAACCAATATTGCTTTATTAATAAGTGAGCCTTTTGCTACTGCCCAAACAACAGGTAGCTCTCGGTCTGCTTTGACGCCTTGGACCTGGTCGGCGTTTACCGCTAGATCGTCGCCCAAAACACCCGCTGTTTTTTGCGCAGCGACTTTCGACATGGTTGCGATGTCGTCCATTAACGTTGCTATATCATCAAGTAGGGCAAGTAAGTTAGCTGCGGCCAAAGTGATTTTCCTTGTGTTTGTTGTTATAAAGTTTGTTGCTTTATGTTTCACTAACATAGCAAATCAAGAAGCGATAAGTCGTTGCGGTATGCAGAGAATACGCGCAGGATCTTACCTTTGGCAACTTATGAATAGTACGAATTCAGATAAAAGGTTGAAATCATTGTGAGTAACGATAGTGAAATAAACGAAGAGACAGAACTTCCATCACTTTCAATTCGTTCCTATACCAGAACGGTACGAAGTCACGCACACCCCTATTATCAATTGGTTTTGCCTATTAATGGACATATAGAAATAGCGCAAGATTGCTATACAGGTAATGTTGGTGTTGGAGAGGGGGTGTGCATCGCACCACATGAAATACACGACTTTAGCGCAAACGAAAACGCTAAGTTTGTGGTAGCTGATTTGTTATCGGTACCGGTGCAGCTTCAAGACAAACACTCACCAATATTCCAAGTTAATAGTGCGCTTCAGGCATTTTTAAGCTTTGTTGAAGTACAATTAACGCATTACGCTTTTTATGGTCACAGTGAAGTGGCTGAATTGTTTCAGGTATTACTTGCGAAGAGCGAAGTAGGGAGTGCGACAGGTAAAGGCATGACTCGAGTATTAAGCCATATCCATAGTGATGTAGGCGGTGAGCATTCAGTAAAGAACCTTTCTGGACTTGCCTGCATGGGAACCACGCAATTCAAAAAACGCTTTAAAGAAGCCTCCGGACATAGTTTACGAGATTACCTCGTAAAAGTGAGGATGGAAAAGGCTAAAGCGCTGCTTAGAAATACTGATACGCCAATGTTGGGTATAGCTCAGCTAACAGGATACGAAGATGTTGCAGCGTTCAGTCGACGGTTCAAAGCGTATTTCGGGCAACCCCCTAAGTTTTTCAAAAGAAAGTGACTGTGATAAGGGCTTACCTCACATGACGGTAAATCGTTGATAGAGACAACTAGTTAATCTCTTCGTCTTTAGGAAGTTTATTGAGTCTGGCTTCTATGAAACGTTTGTGGTCGTCCATTTTGGTGCATTCTAAGGTTCCACCTGTAAAACCACTTAATATCGCCAAGGTTTTATTGGTCGTACTGCTACAATTTACCCGTTTTGAAGGGCGTCGATTTTCATTAGCTTGTATTTGCTGTGTGCTTGGCCCGCTAAGCACAGGACTATTTTTACGCTCCTGAAATGCCTTTGCTGCTTGTTCAGCGTCTTCAGCGACTTTGTCACTGTGATACTTTTCAAAGTAGAGGGCTGCGCCATCTTTTACCGATAGGTTCAACGAGCCTGCGCGCCGATTTGCGTCTTTTGATAAAGTGGGCGACGGCAGTGTATTCGTCGACTTACTTTCAATGGGTACCTGCTGTGTATCGGGCTCAGCATTTTTCTGCTTTTTGGGCGCAGGACTTTCTACAATTTCATTCTTACTATCAAGTGCTTCAGTCGCTTTGGTTGCGTCAGGCTTCAACTCAATTTCTTGCCTTTTAGGGGAAACATCGTTTGGTTTAGTTTCTTGTGGTTTAGCTTGTGCAGGAGGGCGTGGAACGGGGGGATAGTACAGTCTGGCGCTTATCTCCGGCGTTTGCTCCAAAACATTTACTCGTGCTTTTTGGTTGTTGATGCCCATCTGAGAAAGTATGACCACTACGATGACCCCAAACACATGTGCACAGCCCGAAATTAATAGTGGGCGCCACGCCGTTTTCTTTGCAACGGAATGGTGGTCAATGCTGCGCTCAGGCGCAAAGAAAGATGGGGTGATAGTCGTCATAGTAAACAACAGACCATGGGCCCTATCGAATAGTTCCATCCTAATTTCATCGCACTTTTTAGTCTTCTCACCTTACCGCAACCTCATACCGCTTCATAATTGGGCAAATTTTTATCGGTGCACCATTTGTGTGCATTATTTTTGTGCGTTCATGAAGCGTTTGTGTGTATGTATATGATTTTTATGGTTAATCATTTGTGGCATGGCTCTTGGTTTATCTTCCGATAGTTGGAAACACGACCATAAATCACAGAATAACCAAAATAAACTGGGAGCAACTCATGAAACTAGTCACAGCGATCATCAAGCCGTTCAAGCTAGACGATGTTCGTGAAGCCATTTCAGAAATCGGCATCGACGGTTTGACCGTGACCGAAGTGAAAGGCTTTGGACGTCAAAAAGGACACACTGAACTTTACCGCGGAGCGGAATATCAGGTGGATTTTCTACCTAAAGTCAAACTGGAAATTGCTGTTCAGGATGATCAAGTAGAGCGCCTGGTAGAAGCCATCGTTGGCGCTGCCAAAACAGGCAAAATTGGAGACGGCAAGGTGTTTGTTTACGACCTTGAACACGCCGTTCGTATTCGAACTGGTGAGTCGGATAGCGACGCGCTGTAAGCCACAACGATATATTTGCGGAGAAAACCATAATGGAAATCACTTTTGAACTTGGGTATGCGCTAGATACCTTTTATTTTCTAATCTGCGGTGCATTAGTTATGTGGATGGCTGCGGGTTTTGCGATGCTTGAAGCAGGTCTTGTTCGAGCGAAAAACACCACAGAAATTCTAACTAAAAACGTAGCGCTATTTGCTATCGCCTGCACTATGTACATGATTTGCGGTTACGGCATTATGTACGGTGGTGGCGACTGGGGTCCATTCCTAAGCGGTATCATGGCTGATGGCGCAACAGGTGTCGCTGAAGAGCCAGCAACCTATGCACCTTCTGCTGACTTCTTCTTCCAAGTAGTATTTGTTGCAACAGCAATGTCTATCGTATCTGGTGCGGTAGCTGAGCGTATGAAGCTTTGGGCATTCCTAGCGTTCGCAGTTGTTATGACGGGCTTCATCTATCCAATGGAAGGTGCTTGGACATGGGGCGGCGAAGCTGTATTCGGTATGTATACGCTTGGTGACCTTGGTTTCTCTGACTTTGCAGGTTCAGGTATTGTTCACATGGCTGGTGCAGCTGCTGCTCTTGCTGGTGTTCTTGTGCTTGGTGCTCGTAAGGGTAAATACACAGCTGACGGTAAAGTAAACGCGATTCCAGGTGCAAACTTACCGCTTGCAACTTTAGGTACATTTATCCTGTGGATGGGTTGGTTTGGCTTCAACGGCGGTTCAGTACTGGCTACTGCAACTGTTGAAAGTGCAAACTCAGTAGCGATTGTATTTATGAACACGAACGCTGCAGCGGCTGGTGGTGCAATTGCTGCACTTATCGTAGCACGCATTTTATTCGGTAAAGCTGACCTAACTATGGTACTAAACGGTGCGCTAGCTGGTCTTGTGGCAATCACAGCTGAGCCATCTACGCCAACGCCTCTACAAGCTACGCTGTTCGGCGGCCTTGGTGGTATTCTAGTAGTGCTTAGCATCGTTGCGCTTGATAAAGTAAAAATTGATGACCCAGTGGGCGCAATTTCAGTTCACGGTGTGGTAGGTCTTCTAGGTCTTATCCTTGTACCTTTCACTAACGATGGTTCAAGCATCTCTGGTCAGCTAATTGGTGCAGCGACTATCTTTGTATGGGTATTCGTAGTGAGCCTAGTTGTATGGCTAGTGATTAAAGCGGTTATGGGTATACGTGTGAGCGAAGAAGAAGAATTCGACGGCGTAGACATGAGCGAATGCGGTCTGGAAGCATACCCAGACTTCACAAGCAGCCGTTCGTAAGAGAGTCTCGATTAGGCAACGAAACAACAATAACAATAATGCCTTATTACTTCATTTAAGCCCCGCTAATGCGGGGCTTTTTTCGTTTCATGCAATGTGTTTTAAGACCATTACTGAGCTTAGGAAAAGAGCCTAGGCGTAATGTGACAATAACGCTACACTATGAATCGACAGACTAACGCTAGATTTATTATCGGCGACGTTTTAGTAAAAGGACGGTTATGATTGCAAGTGTGCGACTTCTACCTTTGATACTAGCTTTCTTTAGTATCAGTTGTTTGGGCTATGACAGAATAACGGGGCATCCCTTTGCAAGTCGTTCAGAAGTTATTGCAAAGAACGGCATGGCAGCAACGAGCCAACCATTAGCTACGCAAGTGGCGTTGGATATTTTAAAACAAGGCGGCAGTGCAGTTGATGCAGCTATTGCAGCCAACGCCATGTTAGGTTTAGTTGAGCCTACAGGCAGCGGTATTGGCGGCGACCTATTTGCTATTGTGTGGGATGCAAAAGATGAAAAATTGGTGGGTTTAAATGCTTCTGGCCGTTCACCCAGACAGTTAACCAAAGCGGTGTTTGCCGAGCGTGGTTTACATCAAATTCCAAAATTTGGTCCGCTACCCGTTTCTGTCCCTGGCGCTGTAGATGGCTGGTTTGCACTACACGAAAAATTTGGCAAGCTGCCCATGTCTGCGCTGCTTACGCCGTCTATCAAATATGCCCGTGAGGGGTTTCCTGTTTCAGAAGTCATTGCCTATTACTGGCAGATGAATCAAGAGCGAATTGGTCACTATGACGGCTTCGCAGAGACTTTTCTTATCGACGGGAAAGTACCGCAAAAAGGCGATGTTTTTAAAAATCCTGGGTTAGCTGTGACCTATGAAAAGATTGCAACAGGTGGGCGAGATGCTTTTTATAAGGGCGATATCGCGCGCACTATCGATGCTTACATGAAGTCTCAAGGCGGCTTTTTGTCATATCAAGATTTATCATCGCATACCTCAGAGTGGGTAGAGCCTGTTTCCGCTAACTATCGCGGCTACGATATTTGGGAGCTTCCGCCGAACGGACAAGGTATAGCGGCACTACAGATCCTTAATGTGCTTGAGCACTATGACATAGAAGGAATGGGGTTTGACTCAGCTGACTACATTCATACTTTTGTGGAAGCAAAGAAGCTCGCCTTTGAAGATCGCGCTAAGTTCTATGCGGATCCAGACTTTAACGATATCCCTGTCGACTGGCTGATTTCGAAAGAGTACGCCGCTAAGCGTCAGAAACTCATTGATAATGAACGCGCAGCGAATCGCGTTGATGCGGGTATTTATGAGGGGGATACCATTTATCTGACCGTTGCTGATAAAGAGGGCAATATGGTGTCCTTAATTCAAAGTAACTACCGCGGAATGGGCTCGGGCATGACACCTCCAGGGCTAGGTTTTATTCTTCAAAATAGAGGTGAGATGTTTACCCTTGAAGAAGGGCACTTTAATGAATATCGCCCAGGAAAGCGTCCATTTCACACCATTATTCCGGCTTTTGTAACCAGAAACGGTAAGCCAGTAATGAGCTTTGGCGTAATGGGGGGCGGAACTCAGCCTCAAATGCATGCACAAATTATTGTAAACATTCTCGACTTTGGAATGAATTTGCAGGAAGCGGGGGATGCTCCACGTATACTGCACAGTGGGTCGAGTAGCCCAACGGGCGCCTTAATGACTGATGGCGGCTATGTGAGCTTAGAATCAGGGTTCAGCGAAACCGTTCAACGAGAGCTCATGGAGCGGGGGCATAAGCTTCAACGTGTGGTAGGCGCGTTCGGTGGCTATCAGGCTATCGCTTGGGACGAGCAGAAAGGTGTCTATTTTGGCGCTTCAGAAACGCGAAAAGATGGACAAGCCGCGGGCTATTAAGCACACTAGAGTAAATAATAGGCGGCGGAGTTAATTTTTCCCCCGTTTGCTGCTTCGCTTTAAAGGGTTTCAAAGTTTGAAGCAGCCGCTACACTTTACAATAAGGTTCGCACAACAAAGCGCGGCGAATGATCGCCAGCAGCGAAACGTCAGAACAAGACGTTAATAACAACAAGAGCGGCAATGACACAACCACAAAAAGGCCTTTGCGCTGAGCCAAATTTACATGCACAGTATTTGTTACTGAACGTCATTGATGACGATAGCCAAGCCGTACGCGCCAAGCTATCTCGCGTGCTCGATATATTCGAGCATTTCGAGAATGAGCATTACGAAGCTATGGTCACCGGCGTGGTGGCTATAGGCACCGGTTACTGGGCTGAGGTATACCCCGGTTTGATACCTGTTGAGCTTGCCCCTTTTCCTGACATGCAATGTGATGATAGAAGTGCCCCCACTATGCCTTGTGACCTCTTTATCCAAATTCGCGCTGATAGGTTAGATATTTGTCATGCGGTTGGCATTGAAGTGATGGATTTGTTGCGTATTCATGTAGAACTGGTAGAGCAAATAAGAGGGTTTAGGTATTTAGATGGCCGTGACCTCAATGGTTTTCTCTATGGCGCAGATAATCCACGTGGCATGAAGCGTAGACAAGTCGCGATTATTGGCGAAGATGACCCTGATTTTAGCGGCGGAAGCTATGTTCACGTTCAGCGTTTTCGGCACGATTTAAGGCGCTGGAACAGCCTTTCAAGCCGTCAGCAAGAACAAGTGATGGGCACCACGCAAGAACACAATTTGATAAGTAGCGAACAGTCTGAATCTTCGCATTGTGTTAGGGCAAGCACAGTTGCTCCCGATGGCGACGAACCTAGGTTGATAAAGCAAGGTATGCCCTACGGCGACATGGCTTCTCAAGGGTTATTTTTCGTAAGCTGTAGCGCAAGCGCGCGGCCTTTTAAACAGATGCTTCACAGCCAAATATATGGCAACGGAGAGGGCGACTACGACCGCTGGTTGGACTTTACCAGTGCTGAAACAGGTGCTGCGTTTTTTGCTCCTTCTATTAGCTTTATTCGTCGGCAGGCAAAGCTCTCAGAAAACTAAGAGCTTTGTATAAGAACAGATCTTCATCGGAAGAAGAAAATGCTTCAACACCCAGTCGACCGACGAAAAAAGTCAGTTTGATAAACGTTAAAGAACCAGAGCGCCGTCCCAATCAGGCGCAAGGTCTAAATTTCTATAAATTCGGCACACATCAATATGGTGGTGTACAAGAGAGTCATTAGGGCTAATCGCTAGCGCTGTTTCAAAGTACGCGATAGACTCTTCCCACTGCTGGTTAATTCTACACGCCAGGCCCGCTGCAATCTTCGTTTGCACGGCAAGTTTTTTATCTTGCTCCTGCTCTGGAAGATGGCTAAGAATTTCATAAATCTCAATAGGCGCTTTTCGCCCTTTTACCCTCACCCAGTCAAGTAGTCGGGTTTTGATCGGAAAGCCAGGCCCTATTATTTGAAGTACTTGAGCGCTTACGATTATATCGGCCTGATACTTAGGGGTAAGCGCTTCTAACCGAGATGCGATATTGACACTATCACCTATCACCGTGGTATCCATCCTATCTTCTGAACCTACGGTTCCCATAATGACTTGGCCGAAGTGAATACCTATACCCATATTGATAGGTTCATAGTCACAATTTTTTCTGTGCCCGTTATAGATGGTTAACGCCTTGCGTAAATCTAATGCCGCTTGAACCGCATCCAATGCTTTCTGCTTAGGGGTTCCGCCCTGGTGGTCGAACAAGGCCATTATGCCGTCGCCCATAAACTTATCAATAAAGCCTCGGTTTTGGTGGATAGGGTCATTCATTCGCGTGAAATATGAATTCAGAAAATTCATCAGTTCTTGCGGGGTAATACTTTCAGAGAAACCAGCAAAGCCACGAATATCACAAAACATGATGGCGACATCGTTTTCAGCTGCGTAGCCAAGCTCCAATGAATCCACATCAGTCGTAGCCATGTGCTCAACGAATTGGCGGGGTACAAACTTTTGAAAAGTTTGAGTGAGCTTCATGGCTTCGTCGGCGGCAGCCTGAAATCGAGCTTCGTCAGCGGCCTGAAGCGTGGCTTCATACTTACTGGTGTTGCGTGAAAGGGCTTTTCTTAGTCGATATTTGAAGCGTCTGCTGCGCCTGATGTAAAGAATGCTTATAACAGCGCTATACACAATAAGAGCGCTTAACGCACTTGTTTGCCAATCCATTGTTAATCAAACCTTTCAATTTCCTACAGAAAAACAGCAAAAAGGGGCAAAAATTATGCTGCTAAGAAAGTATAAAGGAGAATTCGGCGTTAACACATTACTTTTGATTACATTTGCAAAAGTGTTAGCGCCGAACTTTAATTAACGATAAGGGGGCTGATAGTTTATAAGGTTGAGAACACTTTATCTGCCGCAGCCAAAGTTTTTTCAATGACTTCAGCATCGTGTGCTTTTGAGACAAAGCCAGCTTCGTAAGACGCTGGGGCTAAGTAAACACCTTGTTCTAACATACCGTGATAAAACTTATTAAACTGCTCGGTATTACAGTTAATCGCCTGCTTATAGTTAGTGACCTTCTCTACGTCCGTAAAGAATATCCCAAACATACTGCCGGCAATATTAGTAGTTAGGCTAATATTGTGTTTGTCAGCCAGCGCTTGGAACCCATCAACGAGCTTTTGTGTATTCTCAAAGATAGAGTCGTAAAGGCCAGGCTGTTTAATTTGGGTTAATGCAGCAAGACCTGCGGCCATGGCAACCGGGTTACCTGAAAGCGTACCTGCTTGGTAGATAGGTCCAGTTGGCGCGATATGAGTAATAATGTCACGACGGCCACCAAAACAGCCCACTGGCATGCCGCCGCCAATGACTTTACCCAAGCAAGTCAGGTCTGGTTTGATGTTGTAACGCTCTTGCGCCCCGCCGCGAGATACGCGGAAGCCTGTCATTACTTCATCAAAAATCAATATGCTGCCATATTGGTCACAAATAGCGCGAAGTCCTTCAAGGAAGCCTTCCACAGGAGGGATACAGTTCATGTTACCTGCGACAGGTTCAACGATAATGCAGGCGATATCATCGCCGTGAGCTTCAAAGATTTCTCGAACGCTATCTAGATTGTTGTATTCAACGGTAAGCGTATGCTCAGCAACATTTGCTGGAACACCTGGTGAACTTGGCACACCAAGGGTTAGTGCGCCAGAGCCTGCTTTCACTAGAAGTGAGTCCGCATGCCCATGATAGCAGCCTTCAAACTTAACAATTTTGTTTCTGCTGGTGTAGCCGCGAGCAAGACGGATGGCTGACATGGTGGCTTCTGTGCCCGAGTTCACCATGCGCACCATTTCCATTGAAGGAACTAATTCACTGACAAGTTCGGCCATGAGCACTTCAGCTTCGGTAGGTGCACCGAAAGATAGGCCGTTATACGACGCTTCAATTACCGCTTCGCGAATTTGAGCGTTATTGTGACCAAGAACCATAGGGCCCCAAGACTGAATATAGTCAATATATTGTTTGCCATCCGCATCCCACATGTAAGCGCCATCAGCTTTCGTGATGAAGCGAGGTGTACCGCCTACTGCTTTAAAAGCGCGAACGGGTGAATTTACGCCACCAGGAATGGTTTTTTGGGCGCGGGTAAATAGGGCTTCAGATTTTTGCATGTAATTACTTACTCTTATTGCTGTACCAAACCACGTCACGCTCGTACTTAGTGAGAAGGTTTTCCACACCCAGAGTAAGCGCAAACAAAGCCATTCTGACAAGCACACCGTTGTCGGTTTGTCTAAAAATGGCGAGGTTTGGATTGAGGTTTAGATCGTTATCTAATTCGTTGGCTTCCATACGTGAATCTCGCGGAAGTGGATGCATGATAACGGTCTTCGACTGAAAGTGTTTCGTGTAAATCGACTGATTAAGGCGGAACTTACCTCGGTATTTGTTAGCTTCTTCCTGAGAAGGAAAGCGCTCTTCCTGAATGCGTGTTTGGTAGCATATGTCCGCATCCATATTCCCTTCAAGGGTATCGGTAATCGTAAGCTGGTGCCCCGCATTTTCGATGGCGTCTATGATAGGCTGAGGCATGGCCAGCTCTTTTGGCGAAATGAGCGTAAAGCGAATGTTTTTAAACAAACATAACAAGCGAGATAAAGAGTGTACGGTTCGGCCGTAGCGCAAATCACCAATCATGGCGATGTGCAAGCCGTCAATGCCGTGGCCATTGTATTCCAGTTCACGTTTAATCGTGAACAAGTCCAACAGCGCCTGGGTAGGGTGTTCATTTGCACCATCACCACCGTTGATAACAGGTACACGACTACCTTCGGCAAATTCTGCCACTGAACCCGCTGCAGGGTGTCGCATTGCAATTATGTCAGAATAGCCGCTCAGCACACGGGCTGTGTCGTACAATGACTCACCCTTAGCAAGCGCAGAGCTCGACATGCCGGTGGTTTCTCTTACTTCGCCACCTAAAAGGTTGAATGCGGTACCAAAGCTAACTCGCGTACGGGTACTTGGCTCAAAGAAAAGGTTGCCGAGAATGGCGCCATCTAGCACGGTTGTGCGCTTTTGTCGTTTGGCATAGGGTTGCATGGAATTGGCAACTGAGAACACTTTCTCAATGGCCTCGCGATCGAATTGATTAACCGAAAGAATGTGGTTACCGGTAAAGTCAGACATGCGCTTCTCAATCATCAACGAAAACGGCGCTAGTTTATAATACCGCTGGTATTAAGTCATTAGGGCAAGGTTAATCTTGTCTCACGTTTCGTTAAGTTTGGCCAACGGTAAAAGCTAGATTAATGCTTTTTTTAAAAGCATCAGCATTTGGCGTTTTGCTGTGTGTAGTGAGTGAAAAGTAAGAGAATCTTTTCAGCTGCGCTATTTACGTGTGCTGTGATCTCTTCGTCTTTCAGTGGAGACTGTATGCCGCAAAGCATCATGGTGTGATATTCACCCTTCAGTAGTGCGCAAAAGTCCACAGCAAGTTGCTGTGCAACCTTAGCATTCAAGCTGCCTTGTCCAAATTTCTCAATGACTGAACTCAGTGTAGCGAGCGATGCTTCAGGGCCTGCTTGATAAAAAAGCGTAGCTACGTGAGGGCTGTTTACTGCTTCGGCTATAATCACGCGGAATATGGCGATGGCTTCAGGGTCTTGTAGTAAACGCACAAACTGACAACCCACTTTTTGTAAGCATTCAAACAGAGAAAGTGAGCCAGAGGTGGCGTCTATGAGTTGTTGAGTGTCGAGTTGATATGACCTGCACTTTGATGAAATAGCCGCTTTAAAAAGAGCATCTTTACTTTCAAAGTGAGAGTAGACGGTCTGTTTAGACACGCCCGATGCTTTAGCTACCGTATCCATTGATGTATTCGCAAAGCCTTCTTTCAGAAACAAGCAAGACGCGGCATGTAGTACAAGGTGGTATTTTTCTTCACTTTTAGGACGGCCTTGCTTTTTGGTGGTTGCCACGTATGTTCTCACTTTATTGCAGAATATTTAAATATCAAACTGGACGGTCTAGTATTTATATACTAGCATAGCACAATAAGTATGCAAATATAGCCTAAAGCATTCGCTAAATTGGTTAAAGGAACTGTTATGACTGCTGCAAATACGCCAACTAAAAGTGGTAAATTCACGTTAATAATTTCGATTGCCGCTTTTACTGCAGCATTAGTGATACTTTTAATGACGGCCGGTTTGGGTAACGCAACGCAAGCGCCAGAGGCAAGGTTGCCCGCAACAGTTTCCACTGGCCAGGTAAAAATTCAATCAGGCTTTGAAACACCTGTTAACGTATTTGGTTTAGTTGAATCACCTAAGGCAACGTCTTTGTCTTTTGATGTCGCAGGTCAAGTTAACCGCATGCTCGTAGAAGAAGGCGATGTAGTAAAGAAAGGCGATATGCTTGCGCAACAAGACATTGCGCGTCTTACTGCGAGAAAAAGAGAACTTCAAGCTGCAATTGAACGCGCAAATGCTGACCTTGCTCTTGCGAATGTAAACAGCGATAGAACCAAGTCATTGGTAGAAAAAAAGCTAGAATCCGCACAACGATTAGATGAAGCAAAAGCGAATTTAAATGTTGCGAAAGCCCAATTGAGTGAGATGCAAGCCGCCCTCGAATCTCTTAATGTGGAGATAAGAAAAACCACACTTTTTTCACCGTTCGATGGTGTAGTCAATCGCCGCTTTTTCGATGAAGGCAGTGTGGTGAGTGCAGGCAGTCCTGTGTTTGGTATTACAAGCAGTGAAAATTACCAAGCGCGCTTTGCGGTGCCCGCTGACGTTGTAGAGCAATTTGACGTAAATGAACCTGTGCTTGTACGCGTTGGAGATCTAGATGTAGCAGGGACGGTATCTCAGCGCCTCCCCACGCGCAACGTGCAAACTCGAACCGTTGATATCCTTGTTACCCTTAATAGCAATGAACGTGTACGCCCCGGCGATATGGCCATTTTGTCTGCGTTCCGCTCTCATTCTGAAACTGGCGCATGGCTTCCAGTTAACGCATTAAGTAATGGGCTTAGGGGGCTATGGCGTGTCTTTGTGTTACCAAAAGAAGGAAACGCCACCTTGCAAGCACGTGTGGTAGAAGTGGTATACACCGACGGTAACAAGGCGTTTGTTCGCGGCGCACTTGAAGACGGTGATATATATGTTGATGAAGGGACGCATAAATTAGCGCCAGGGCAGATGGTAGCCATTCCCAGTCAACAGCAAGCTGGGGCGCGTTAATGAAGTCATTCAATGTCGACACCGATAAACCCTATCCTTGGTACACGCTGTTTTATCGACGTGGCCATTTGCTGATTTTAAGCTTGTTGATTTTAATCACCGCAGGCTTATCAGCATTGGGCTCTTTGCCACGTATCGAAGACCCTCGAATAGATACAAGAAATGCGTTGATCATCACTCAATACCCAGGAGCATCAGCCGAGCGGGTTGAAGCCTTAGTCAGCGATGTGTTGGAAGACAGGTTAAGAGAAATATTTGAGATCAAGGAAGTAAAATCCACGTCTCGTGCAGGTATTTCTATTATCTTAATTGAGACTCAGGACTGGATTAATAACAAAAGCAACGAGCAGCTATTCAGTGAAATTCGCGATGCAATAGGTGCAGCCGCTGAGTCTTTTCCACAAGGCGCAATGGCCCCAATATTTGACGAAAAACGGGGGGCAACTGCCTTCACCTTATTGCTTTCTGTACGTGCCGACCATTTTGAAAATACCCCTATTACACTCACTGCTCGATTGGCCCAAGAACTGACAGACCGCCTTCGCAACGTTAATGGAACTGAACTCGTGCGTGTATACGGCGCACCGCAGGAAGAAATCAGTGTCAGTATAGACCCTATTAAGCTTGCCGCCACAGGGCTTACACTGCAGCAGGTAAGCAACACAATTAGCCGAGCCGATCCCAAGTTGCCCGCTGGCATGCTGAACACCGAGCAGAGCAACGTGCGCTTCACAGTGGGAGAAGGGTTAAATGGCGTCAATATGATAGCGTCAATTCCTTTGATGAACGCGCAGGGCCGCTACTTGAGGGTAGAAGATGTGGCGTCGGTAGAGCGCAGTTACACCACACCGAGAGGCGAGGTAGCCTTTTTAAACGGTGAAGAGTCAATTTTCGTAGCAGCCCGTATGCAGCCTTCGCTACGTTCTGATGTGTGGACTAAAAATGCGTTAGCGGTTGTTGAGCAATTTAATAAAGATTTTAGCGGCACCTTGACCGCTACTGTGGCATTTGAGCAAAACGAATATACGGCAAACCGCTTGGCTGACTTGTCGATGAACCTGCTTATGGGGTGTGCTGTTGTCATGATGGTCATTCTATTGTTTATGGGATTTCGAGCGGCGTGGATTGTGGGGTTAGCACTGCCATTGTGTGCGGCCTTTGCCCTGTTTTCGTTAAGCTTTTATGACGAGCAGATACATCAAATGTCAATTTTTGGGATGATTATCGCTATCGGCTTGCTTATTGATAACGCCATTGTGATCACCGATGAAATACGCATTAATCTACAAGATCCCAACTTAACTCGGGTGGGAGCAATGGCTAAAAGTGTATCTCACCTATTTGCGCCGTTATTGGCGTCAACACTCACTACCATTCTTGGCTTTATGCCTATTTTTCTGCTTGATGGGAATATAGGGGATTTCGTAGGGCCTATTGCGATTAGTGTGGTTATGGCGCTTATTGGTTCGCTGTTTATTTCATTGACGATAATCGCTGCGTTAGCCGCTCGATTTTTACCAAAGCACCACAATGACTCGTCCTCCGAAATCGTATCAAAGCCTTGGTGGAAAGTTGGATTGCAAGCTCCCCAGCTAAGCCTAGCATTCAAGAAACAATTAGGTCGCTGGATAAAGCAGCCTGTTTTAGTGCTGCCGGTTATAGCCTTACTTTGCTTGTCCGGCTTTGTGCTGTCTTCAACACTCGCTAACGTGTTTTTCCCAAGTGCAGATAGGGATCAGTTTGAAGTCTACCTGTGGACGAAAGAGGGAAGCAGCATCGATAACACGACTCAATATGTTAAAAAGGTTGATACCGCTATTCGTGACGAGCGAGGGGTGAAGCAAGTCAGTTGGTTGGTGGGCGGATCAGCACCGTCAGTTTATTACAATCAAATGATGACCCGTGACAATATGCCGTACTTTGCAAATGCTGTTGTATCGACACACACGGTAGAAGACGCCGTAGCGCTAGTAGGTAATCTTCAGCATTCCCTTGATAGTGAGTACCCTGAAGTACAAATTGTAGTACGAGCCTTTGGACAGGGGCCCCCCATTGCCGCGCCGGTTGAAGTTGAAATCTTCGGCCCCGATCTTAATATACTGAACGACCTAGGTGATAAGGTGCGTATGCTGATGTCACAAGTTGACGGCATATCTCAGTCGATCACCAGTATTTCAATGGGTGAACCTGAGCTTAAAATAAATGCAGACAGCGATAACTTGTCTCACCTCGGCTTAACCCTTTCTGAGCTTGCCAATCAGATGCAAATTAACTTCTCGGGGATTACTGGCGGTTCAGTGCTTGAAAGTACAGAGGAAATTCCCGTTAGAGTGCGACTTGATGAGGCATATAGGCAAAATGTAACGGGTGTGGATGCTATGCCTATCCCTGTAACCGGCGATAATGCTATTTCTTGGTCTCCTTTGGCCGCAGTGAGTAATTTAACACTACAGCCTGCAACCAGCAGCATTACCCGTGTAGACGGAGAACGACTTAATCGCATCCAAGCCTTTTTGCTTCCTGGTGTACCGGCAATTGACGCTAGTAATCAGCTAAGAGATTTGCTTGAGAGTAGGCTGGTATTGCCAGAGGGCTATAGGATCCACTTGGCCGGTGATGCAGATGAACAGCAGCAGGCGTTAGGTAAACTTGCGACGTATGCCCCAGTCTTATTAGTGCTAATGGTGACCACGCTCATTTTAACCTTTACTAGCCTACGCATGGCTGGCGTAATCGCGCTAGTTGCTATTCTCTCTGTAGGACTAGGAATGTTTAGCTTGTGGATTTCTGGTTTGCCAGTTGGGTTTAACCCTTTACTTGGTTGTGCAGGGCTTATCGGCGTTGCAATAAATGGCTCGATAGTCGTTATCGCCGCGATTAACGCTAACCCCAAAGCTAAGCAAGGCGATACCAAAGCCATCGTTGAAGAAACCATGAGCTGTAGCCGACATATTTTATCCACTACTTTTACTACTGTGGGTGGCTTAATACCGCTGCTGTTGTTCAGTGAAGGGAGCTTTTGGCCGCCGCTGGCTGTTGTGCTTGCTGGTGGCGTAGGCTTTTCTGTTATTTTATCTTTGGTGTTTACCCCGACAATAGTGGCAGCATTTCAACGATATCGTTATAGAAATCACACATTAGCTTAATTTTACGGTTAAACTATCCCTCTTTAACAGGCGTATAAGAAAGTGTTGTTAGCGTATGCGAAAATCAAACCCAATATTGCGCTGGTGGCATACTGACTGCGTGAAATGCAAACGCATTAGACTCTATATTGTTTGGGCTGTAATTATGTTGGTGGTGTATTTGTATGTCTGGCACTAATGTTGAACCTATCTATATTCGAGCTTCATCGAAAAGTAATGGCATTACTAGCATTGTATTGGGCTGCGTAGGTCTGTTTATTGCAGCGCTATGGCTGGCCTTTCTACCAGACTGGTTGTTCTTAGCGGGTATCTTTTTGACAAGCGCAGCGTTGGTGTGTTTGCTGGTCGGCTACTTCAAAATACGCGAGCCAGACTACAGCTTGGAAATCGCAAAAGACTATATCACTTATCGTCATCGCCTTGGCTCTTGGCGTATTCATTGGGACAACTTACAGCGTGCAGATTGCCCCCGTGTGCGGCATGGACTTGACCATGTTCCTCTAGAAACAATCGGTTTTAAACTGAAAAGCTATACAGATTTCCTCAATACTATTTCACCAAGGCTTGCGACCCATTTACTCATGGAGCAACGACCTTTGTTAATGCAAAATACTGATGAGGGGTGCGCATCGGGGAGTTGCTATGAACAATCAATGTTTGATGACAAACAGTATGTTATGGAGGACGGCACCGTTATTAAGGGAATCAAAGCCATGCTAGCACACCGCATGGTAGAGCTAAGAAAAAGGCTGGGTTTTGACATTTTTATCGCAAGTTCAGAGTTAGACAGAGAAGCCAGCGAATTTGCTAGGCTAATTGCCCAATGTCAGCAAACACGTCAGTCATCCCTAGACAGTTAATCAGAAACACACGCTTTACTCGAAGTGTAAAAAACGCGCCGTTAAAGGCCAGATTTACTCTCTCGTAATATTTTTTCGGCTTCCGCGATAAGTGCAGGTAAATGCTCATCCACAAGGTTATGTTGACCTAGTTTAAGCGCACTTTCGGTTTCATGTGCAAGGTGCTGCATAAGTGGAAGGCCAGTATAGCAACACGCACCGTGTAGCTTGTGCACTTCGGTTTTAAGTTCGTTGTAATCTTGTTTTTGCCAAAGTGTCGAAAGCGTATAGATACATTCTGGTAGCATAGCTACGAAGCCATCTAACATCTCTCTTGCTGTATCTTGATTTTGATTAGCACGCTTTAATGCGAGCTGCCAATCGACAGAGGGCAGTTCAATTTTTCCTGGTTCAATATTGTGACACCATGACTTAATAAGATTAATTAGCAAATCTATTTCAATGGGTTTGGGTAGGTAGTCATCCATACCAGAAGCAAGTAAGCGCTCCTGTTCCTCTTTGAAAGCATGAGCAGTAACGGCAATGATGGGCGTGCCCATATTTATAGGGGACTTCCGAATCTCTCTGGTAGCTTGTATACCGTCCATCCCCGGCATCTGAACGTCCATCAAAATCAGGTCGAACTCTTGTGTTTGACACTGGTTAACGGCGTCTTGTCCGCTAATTGTCGTAATTAGCTCTACAGGTGAATGATCAAGCCATGTATGCAGGAGCTTTAAATTCATTTCCATGTCATCAACGGCTAATATTTTTACACTGGGAAGGCTACCAATCTTCTCCTGCATCGCATTTTTTGCCGGTGTCGCGTGCTGATTCACCAAACTATCTAATTTAGTCAAGGTAATGGGCATGCGCACTTGGGAATGGAAATGTTGCGAAAGGCTGGGATATTGAGCAAACGGTTCGGGTCCAGAATACCAGAGAATGCGCTTTTGAGCCGGGAATTGTACAAACCGGCTAAGAAAAGTATCACGTAGCGACATTTTACTTACCGGTACCGTTGCCATGAAAAAGTCATATTGACCATCTAGTGTAGCTAAGTAGTCCAAAGACTCCACTGAAATGATATTCGCGCCTAAGATAGATAACATGTTAGCGCTTGAGCGACGGGTTGCAGGAATGGGATCGAATATCACAACGCTTTTCCCTTTCCAATCGTTGCTACTTGTCAGCGAATACTTTTGGCTTAACTGATTCATGCGAAGGGATACGCTAAAAGTTGAGCCCTGGCCAAGAACACTTTTAAGGGTAAGGTCGCCATTCATTAGGCGAACTAACTCTCTGCTTATAACAAGGCCTAAACCTGTACCTTGATAATTGCGATTAAGTGCATCATCTACTTGTGAAAAAGCGTTAAACAGCTTTTTCCTGTCCTGTCGGCTAATTCCAATACCCGTATCTTCAACGGTAATATTCAACTCGTGGATGCCGTGCGCTAACGAGCGCCCACTTGCTGAGAATGTAATGGCTCCACTGGATGTAAATTTTAATGCATTACTGAGCAGGTTATTTAGCACCTGTTTGATGCGAAACACATCGCCAATAAGCTTTTCAGGTAGCGGGTTTAAGTCAAAAACGAATTCAATACGCTTACTGTGCGAAGATTTAGCCATGATGGTGACCATCTCTTCGAGCAATTTATTGGGCGAAAACGGTTGATTGTTTATTTGCAATTTACCGGCTTCAATTTTTGAAAAGTCGAGAACATCGTTAACTATAGTGAGCAAGTTTTCAGCGGCGGTATTGACGATTCGCACTTGCTCTTGTTGATCTGTTGGCAAGGGCGCGTTGTTGAGTTCTTTGCTGAAACCTAGTATCGCATTAAGTGGAGTTCGAATTTCGTGGCTCATGTTCGCTAGGAACTGAGACTTCACATTGCTGGCTTTGATCGCATCTTTCCGCGCAATGTCTAAGCGCGCGTTTTGCTCTTCAATAAGCTCAACATTGTTGCGCAAATCGTTAGTGGCTTGCTCTACCTCACTTTCAAGCTGACCTCTGCTTTTCTCCATAAGCGCGAAAGAGAAAAGTCCTGCCTCTAGAAAAACGCCAACCTGAAAACAGTAGGTAGTAAAATCATTAGAGGGCAAAACGCCGATAAGGCTTAACATGCCAATAATAGCGCCGGTGGCAAGCATGCTCCATGCAAAAATAAAATAGCGTGCAGGTTTGAAATTATTAAAGAAGGCTTCAAACCCCGCGCAGATATAGCTCAAAATCGCTACTAGGCCTACGCCATATACAAGGTTGTTCTTCCATATAGAGGGGAGAAGATTGATAAAGCACACTAGCCCTGTTAATACCTGGCATACCAATAACAGTTTGATAATGGGATGGGCAGTGGAGGAATGTTTTTCGGTTTCTAAAAACGTCATGGTAAATAAGCCTGAGCTTATACCAATAATGACGAATATTAGCTCTGAATGACCAACCAGCAATGATGGAATGCCTTGGGTGAACAATAGGTGTGTATGCCCGCCCCACACAAACTGCCACAAGATTACCGCCAGTATATAGCCCACATACGCAAGTAGACTCTTTTCTCTTACGCCGAAAAACAGCGCTAAATTGTAAATCGCTAGAATGAGTAAGCCACCGTAGAAAAAGCCCCACAGCAAACTGTCCATCTGAAAGTAACTGCTATGCAGAGGTTCAGCTTGAATACGAAGCGGGGCAATCAGACTGGATGAATGGCTTTCAATGCGAATGTAAAGGTCGACGGGGTCGCTGTTGGGAAGTTCAACACGAAAAGTCGGCACGCGAAAACGTTGTTCCTTTTGTGCTTTTCCCTGATGACTTTGACTAATGACCTTTCCATCTTTTACTAGGTAAAAATCAACGCTATCCAGCTGGCTAAAGTTGATTGAAAAGACCCAGTGTTTGTCGTTCGAAACATTGGTTACCGACGTAAGTAGCCACATGCCGTTATTACGAAAGCCAAAATTGGGGTTGTCGTGTGGATGCATTAAAAAGTCGCTTCGCCTTCTTGATACATCACCAATGGTAAGCTGATAGTCAGTTTCGAATAAAAAATACAGTGAATCTGACAAATCAAGCGTACTTTGTTCATCAAAAAGCTGCTCGATATGCTGGGCATGTAAGCAGGAGGGCAAGAAGCTACCTAACAAAACAAGCAGAAAAGAGAATACGCGAAATATTGCCATATTAATCTGTACTTTAATTACCGTCTGAATAAAGGTTTTATTATTTTTGGGGTGAATATTGAACGGCAAAATTCATCCTTCTCTATTTAACCACTCTATGTACGTAATGACAAAATATTGCGCCACAGCCGTTAATCACTAGGTTTAGTTTATTACGGAACAAAGGTTAAACAGCCTTTTTGAGCGCTCAAATGCTATGACAAATGTTTTCAAGGATTGCACACAATTGCGGTTTACCCCACAATAGCTTTATTGCTCGCGTGAATTCACTATGTGGTGCGCTAAACCACCCATAAACGACCGCCTCACTAGCACGAGCCTATTGGTATTAATAACAAAACGAAAAAACTATCATGAGTGACGAGATCATCATTAATCGCGATGGGGTAGAGCAACTTCCTCTTCGACGTTTCACCGAAGACGCTTATCTAAACTATTCCATGTACGTCATCATGGACCGTGCACTTCCACATATTTCGGATGGCTTAAAGCCTGTTCAGCGACGCATCATTTATGCGATGTCAGACCTAGGCTTAAGTGCAAACGCCAAATATAAAAAATCGGCGAGAACCGTCGGTGATGTGCTGGGTAAGTTTCATCCTCACGGCGATTCTGCCTGTTATGAGGCGATGGTGCTCATGGCTCAGCCTTTCTCTTATCGCTACCCTTTAGTAGATGGTCAAGGCAACTGGGGTGCGCCGGATGATCCGAAATCGTTTGCTGCCATGCGTTATACGGAAGCTAAGCTCTCGCGCTTCTCTGAAGTGCTGCTGAATGAACTTGGACAAGGTACTGTAGACTGGGTACCAAACTTCGATGGTACGTTAGAAGAGCCTAGTGTTCTACCTGCCCGCTTACCTCATATTCTCTTAAATGGTGTGACAGGTATCGCAGTGGGCATGGCGACCGATATTCCACCGCACAACGTAAGAGAGCTGGCTAATGCGTGCGCTATGTTGCTGGATAACAGCAAAGCCGAACTTAGCGATGTGCTAGAACACGTTAGTGGACCTGACTATCCTACCGAAGCTGAAATTATTACGCCAAAGGCTGATATTCAAAAACTTTACGAAACTGGCCGTGGCTCGATAAAAATGCGTGCAGTATATGGCGAGGAAAACGGTGACGTTGTTATAACTGCCTTGCCACACCAAGCGTCTGGTGCCAAGATACTAGAGCAAATTGCCGCGCAAATGCAGGCGAAAAAGTTACCGATGGTAAGCGATCTTCGAGACGAATCGGATCATGAAAATCCAACCCGTTTGGTGATTACGCCTCGCTCAAACCGCATTGATGTCACCCAATTAATGCAGCATTTATTCGCAACTACCGACCTTGAGAAAAACTATCGCGTTAACCTGAATATGATTGGTCTAGACGGCCGTCCGCAGGTTAAAGACTTGCGTACCATCTTGTCTGAGTGGTTGCAGTATCGCAAAGATACGGTAACGCGTCGTTTGCAGTACCGCTTAGACAAAGTGTTAGCTCGCCTGCATATTCTAGAAGGTTTGTTGATTGCGTTTCTAAATATCGATGAAGTCATCGAAATTATTCGTACTTACGATAAACCAAAACCTGAATTAATGTCCCGTTTCGGATTAAGTGATAAGCAAGCTGAAGCTATTCTCGAACTTAAGCTTCGTCACTTAGCCAAACTGGAAGAAATGAAAATTAAAGGCGAGCAGGACGAACTTGCCGCAGAGCGTGACAAGCTACAGCAGTTGCTTGGTTCAGATCGCCGTCTTAAAACGCTTATCAAAAAAGAAATTCTTGCAGACGCTGAAAAATATGGTGACGATAGACGCTCGCCAATTGTTGAGCGTGGCGAAGCTAAAGCCTTGTCTGAAAAAGAGTTGGTGCCTGCTGAATCAGTAACGGTAGTACTTTCAGAAAAAGGCTGGGCACGTTGTGCGAAAGGTCACGATATTGATGCGGAAGGTTTAAGTTACAAAGCGGGTGATGCCTATTTATCCAGCGCCGAAGGCAAGAGCAATCAGCCTGCCGTGTTTATGGATAGTTCAGGTCGTACTTTCTCTTGTGACGCTCATGGATTACCGTCTGCACGAAGTCAGGGAGAGCCGCTAACAGGCCGCTTCAGCATAGTGGGTGGCGAGTCATTCCAACACGTCATTATGGCGCAAGACGAAAGCAAATTCTTAGTAGGTTCTGATGCAGGCTATGGCTTCGTAGGCACGTTTAAAGATATGGTGAGTAAGAACAAGGCAGGTAAAGCCTACTTATCATTACCTACTGCCGCAAAAGTAATGAAACCCATGCCAGTGACTAACCCTGACTCCGATTGGTGCCTAAGTATTTCAAACGAAGGTCGTATGCTCATGTTCCCTCTACGCGATTTACCGAGTTTAGGTAAAGGGAAGGGGAACAAGCTTATCAATATTCCTTCAGCAAAATCACAGTCTCGTGAAGAGTATGTGAAGGTGCTTGCTGTTGTACCTGATGGTGCCGCAATTAAAGTGGGAGCCGGTAAGCGCAACATGACACTGACGGCTGACGACCTTACCCACTATCAGGGAGAAAGAGGCCGAAGAGGGAATAAATTACCGCGAGGACTACAGCGGGTTGATACGGTTGAAGTTGTCTTACCCAGCAAGGACGAAACATCTGAAGATTTGTCATAAAGTTTAAGTTGTTCTTATGCTTAGGTGAACTACACTCAAAAAGGGATTAGATGAGGAATTTACATGCTAGGCATAGTTTTTACATCGTTAATCGATATGCTCGAGGAGAAAGTTTCTCCTGAGTTTGCTGACGATGTCATCATGGAAGCTGGGTTAGAAAACGACGGCGCTTATACCGCAGTGGGCTATTACCCGTTTGAACAAATGCAACGCCTGTTAGGTGTGCTGGTGGAGAAAACGGGTAAGTCAGCTAACGAGCTACTCTACGATTTTGGCTATTACTTATTTGGTAAGTTAGGTGCAGTACATCGCGACGTGCTAGCCAGTACAGAAGGCATGTTGGATATGCTGGAGCACTTGGACGGCGACATTCATGTTCAGGTTAAGAAGCTCTACCCAGACGCCGACCTACCCCGATTTACGGTGATATCCAGAACCGATAACACCATGCGCTTACAGTATTATTCTGAAAGAGAATTATATCCTTTAGCAGAAGGCTTGATGGACGCAGCCGCAGCTCATTACAACTGCACCCTGGAAAGGGAAACCCATCAACTAGATAGGCCTCATACCTACGAATTTAGTATATCTCTCGTTTAACGGAGGCATGTTATGTCAGATGGAACAACGCATAGCACGCCTTCTGGTAGCGACCGTGCTGCGTTACTTGAAAGGCGTTTAAAGCGAGAGCGAAATGCGAGAGAGCAAGCCGAAGCTTTGCTGAGAGAAAAGACGCAAAGTTTGTATGCTACGCTTCAAAAAAGCCAAAGTGCACAGAAAGATTTGGAACTTGCACTATGGGCGTCGCAGGAGTCTTTTTGGAATTGGGAGGCAGAGAATGACATTATGGAATTTCGCTCATTCTCACTACATTCTGAAAGTGTATCTACCTGGTCAGGCACCTTAATTGAGCTTCTAGAGCGGGTACATGAGGACGATTTAGACGGTCTGCAGTTTCACTGGAGCATGGCGCTACACGGCAATCGTGACCGTATAGAGTTTTCTTTTCGCTTAAAGCTCGACAGCGATTTTCAGTGGGTAAGGCTGCGCGGGCGCGTGCTGAAGCGCGGAAAAGCGGGTGAAGCGCTTCATATTGTTGGCACCACAAAAGACATTACTCAGCAGCGCAAAGCTGAACAATCGTTTCACTTAATGGCCTCTGCTTTTGCGAGCTCACGTGAGCCCATGTTAGTACTCTCACCTGATCTTGTTATCACAGAATGTAACGATGCATATATTCAGCTGATTGCTGCGCCTTTTAAAGAGCAATGCATTGGTTTGGATTTCAACCAAATATTCATTGCTGAGAAAGTCGATAAAGTGCAGTTGGCGCTTGATAAACAAATTCGCTTCGAGTCGAAAGTGAAGACGCAAAACGGCGAAATTAAGGTTGTCGATATCTCGGTGGCTCTGTTTGAGACCTACCAGCAAACGTCATCTTATTTAATTGCTACAATGCGCGACATCAGCGATAGAAAACGCAACGAAGCTAAACTACGTCAACTGGCATTGCACGATGAGTTAACCGGCCTTTCCAATCGCAATTCGCTGCGTGAGTCCATCTCCGGGTTAGTACAAAAAGAACAGCACTTTATTTTGGTCTTTATTGATCTGGACGGGTTCAAAGCAATTAACGATAACGCAGGGCATGAAAGAGGGGATATTGAGCTTCAGCGCGTAGGAGCGCTCCTTACTGCCATATTCGGCCCGATAGGGGAAGTCGGCAGGTGGGGTGGTGATGAGTTTATTGCCGTATTGCCTAATCAGAATGTTGAGGAAATTGCTGAACGCTCTGAGCGGCTTATCAGCCAGATAGAAGAAGACGCCATAACCGTAAAAACGTCGGAGCTTAGGCTGTCTGCCAGTATTGGTATTGCTGAATTTCCAGAACATAGTGATAACCTAGAAAGCCTGGTGCAGTGTGCCGACGCCGCAATGTACCGTGCGAAAGAGCTGGGTAAAGGTCAGGCGTTTATTTACGAGTCAGGTCTCTATGAGAGCATGACCCAGCAGGTCAGTATGGTGAATGACTTGCGCAGAACGGTAGAGAACCACCTTCTCGATTTCTATATTCAGGGTAAATACGATCTAAACGGCGAGTTAAAGGGCGGTGAAGTACTGTGTCGCTGGATTTCAGGCTTGCACGGTGTTGTATCGCCAGCAGTGTTTATTCCTATAGCAGAAGAGTACAAGCTAGACAGTGCCATAGGCCTTCAAGCGCTGGAAGCGGCATGTGATTACATTTCAATAATGGAGTCGCAGCAGGGTGATGCCATTCCTTTGTCTGTGAATATCAGCGCTAATCAGATGCTTGACCCAGAATTTCCAAATCAGGCAATGTCTATCTGTATGGATAATGATGTGTCTCCCGAATTTATTGAACTAGAGCTCACTGAGTCGGTCTTTATTCGCGATGAAAAATCAGCACTTAGAGCATTAAACACGTTGAGAGATCATGGGTTTAGACTGTCTCTGGATGATTTTGGCAGTGGCTTTTCATCTCTTAGCTACTTGCGAAGTTTCCAGTTTGAAGTGGTTAAGGTGGATAAAAGCTTAATTCAGGGTATTCACCAAGATAGCAAAGCCAATGCGCTATTTAATGGTTTGATAGCCATGTTAAAGAGTTTGCAAATAGATGTGGTGGCTGAAGGCGTAGAGTTGGAGTCTTATTTGCCTTTCATGGAGCAGGCCGATATTCAGCTAATGCAGGGGTTTTACTTCGATAAACCAATGCCTTACGATCAGTTCTTGGCAAGGCATACTACTGAGCCTAATCGGTAATGTCTTCAGCTAAGCATAAACAAAAAAAGCCCTATCGGGCTTTTTTAATGACTAAGCAGACTCGTTACTTAGCATTGGTGCTTTCAAAGATTTTATCTGCCGATGCGGCAACAAAGCCTTTGTAAAGCTTGCCATCAGGCATTTCATAGCGTTGTGCAAACTCGTAGAAGCAGCTTGGAATTGCCACAGTCTCGTCGCTAAACGCTACGTCAGCACGGTCAGCCATCGTTGATGATTGCGCTAAAAATACGTCTGGCCCACCTTTAATTTCGCCACCTGAGGTGTTCAGCACAAAGCCTGCTTCTTTAAGCAATGTGTTTACGTCGGTAAGCTCGTCAGTACGGGTTAAGTGATTAACACTTACCGTAAAGTGGTTAGCACGGAAGCCCCATGCCGCCATCCACGCCGCGTATTCTGATTCGTTAAGCAGTGTGTCGTATTCTGCTTTAGTAACGTCCCAATGTTTACCCGAATACAAGAAGTTATCTGCATCCACTACAGACTCAGGCATTTGATCAACCATCTTCTTGATAATTGCTTGAGCAGTTTCAGAAAGCTCATTTACACGAAGCTCACTAATAAATACTTTTGGTTTAGTATCGTCAGGGTGCTCGAAATGCTTTGCAGTAAGCTTTTTCGCTTCAAAGTCATAGTCGCCTTTAGCTTCATAACCCAATGCTAAGAAGTGCGCAGCAAGCTTGTCTAAGCGGGTTTTATCAAGAGCAAAAGTTCGAAAAGCTACATGGTCGTTAACGATGTCGTTCGTGTTTTCTTCACCCGCTAATAGTGCATGAATTTTATGCGCTGAGGGAGTGATGGTAACGTAATCGTCCCACATGTTGCTAAACAACGTATCGATGTTGCTATGCATGGTAGTAGGGTCCTTTCTGTCGTTGACTATTTTAAAACGAATAGTTCTTATAGGGTTGGTACTAAACTGGCCGACACAAAAGTTGCATCGGCCTTTTTATAACGTGAAAAACTTAAGTTACATCGACAAACCAGGGCTTAATTTGCCTGGCATAGTAACTTTATCAAGTTCAACTGATGCAACTGGGTATGCACAGTAGTCGGCTGCGTAAAACGCGCTTGCTCTGTGGTTACCACTGTCGCCCACACCACCAAACGGCGCAGCACTACTAGCACCCGTGATAGGTCTATTCCAGTTTACGATGCCCGCGCGAATGCGTGCGAAGAAGTAGCGATAATCTTCTTCGTTGTCGCCAAGAAGACCTGCTGACAAGCCAAAGCTAGTGTTATTAGCTTCTTCAATCGCAGCGTCGAAATCGCTGTAACGGATCACTTTTAGCAGTGGACCGAAGTGTTCTTCGTCAGGCAGTGAGGCAAGCATGTCAGTAACATCAATAATGCCTGGGGTAGCAAAACCTTTGTTCTCGTCTTTTTGTTCAAGGCGAACTAGTACTTTACCACCAAGGTTTTCAAGCTCTTGCTGTGCTTTTACCATAAGAGCAGCGGCATTGCTTGAGATCATTGCGCCCATAAATGGTTGATCTTCAGCGTCATAATCACCCACCTTAATATTCTTGGTCACTTCGATTAAGCGAGCAAGGATTGCATCACCCTGTGCATCGGCTGGTAAGAATAGGCGACGTGCACACGTACAGCGCTGACCTGATGTAATGAAAGCAGATTGAACGATGTCGTGTACGGCAGCATCAACATCAGCTACATCTTTTACGATTAACGGGTTGTTACCACCCATTTCAAGGGCCAAGATTTTACCTGGGTGACCTGCGAACTGCTCGTGCAAGATTTTTCCTGTGCGCGAGCTACCCGTAAAGAAAAGACCATCGATATCGTTATGCGACGCCAATGCCTTGCCCGTTTCAACTTCACCCTGTACTAGGTTGAGTACGCCCGCTGGCAGGCCAGCAGCGTCCCACAGCTTCACCATTTCTTGTGCAACCATAGGCGTTAAATCGCTTGGTTTAAACACAACTGTGTTACCTGCAATAAGGGCTGGAACAATGTGTCCGTTTGGCAGGTGGCCAGGGAAGTTGTATGGGCCAAATACAGCAACAACACCGTGAGGCTTGTGTCGAATGAAGGCTTTACCTACAGGCATTGGGTTTTCAACGTTACCCGTGCGCTCAAAATAGGCTTTTTCAGAAATACCAATTTTGCCCATCATGGCGCCAACTTCAGTGGCAGTTTCCCACTCTGGCTTGCCCGTTTCTTTAGCCATTACTTTGGCAAGGTGCGCTTTAGCTTCTTCTAGCTTAGTGCCGTAAACCTTTATTATTTCAAGACGCTCTTCAACGGTTTTCATGCTCCATGCTACAAGTGCAGCACGAGCAGCGTTAATTGCGTCATCAATTTGAGCGGCGGTCGCAGACTTACCTTCCCAAATCACTTCGTTTTTTGCAGGGTCAACTGATGTTAAGTCATGACCTTGTCCGGCAACCCATTCACCGTTGATAAAATGTGTATGTAGCATAGTGGGTGTCCTTTTAATCTCTGAATGTAACGGGGGCGAAGCGTACGTGCTCTCCCTCTTTGACATTCAATGCAGCAGCGGCTTGGCGAGATAGTACGGCAACTTGCTTTTCTTCGCTTACCGTCATCTCGGTGGCAACTGCACGAAAATCAGATACTGATGTATTAATGATGTAGTGCGTTTGCCCTTGGGCAGCAGCGCTATCGTCAATCACTACAGGCAGTTTTAAGCTCGACTGAGCCGTGCGGATGTGGCTTAAGTTTGCTTCTACCGTCGGGCCTGCGTCGAAAATGTCTACGTAGCCGCGGCAAGAAAAGCCTTCTTCTTCAAGAAGCTGAAGAGCAGGGCGTGTTTTGTCATGAACTTCGCCAATCACTTCTTGCGCTTCTTTGCTAAGCAGATTTACGTATATCGGGTACTTCGGCATAAGTTCAGCAATAAACACTTTATTACCAATGCCAGTTAAGTAGTCGGCAGTAGGAAAATCCATAGAGAAGAAATGGGTTTCCAACCACTCCCAAAACGGTGAGCGTCCTTCTTCGTCACTCACACCGCGCATTTCAGCAATAACTGTCTCTGAGAAGCGTTCACGGTGCTCCATCATGAACAAGAATCGAACCTTTGAAAGGAAGCGGCCGTTTATGCCGCCGCGGGCTTGTTCGCGAAGAAACAGCGTACATATTTCAGTAACACCGGTGTAGTCATTACAAAACGTTAGAATGTCTACCGTGTTGTGAATGTTAAGCTCGCGCGAGGCGTGCACTACTTTGCTTAGGTGGTAATGATAGAACGCATCGTCTATACCAACAGCCGCTTCAATACCTGTTGTTCCCACTACCTGTCCGGTAGTGGTATCTTCCATTACAAACAAGTATGACTCATCGCCAGGTTCGGTTACGTTTGGTTTGTTAAACGCAGTTTCTGCACGATCAATTTTACGCTGCAGCAACTCGTCGTTGACAGGTAAAGACGTAAAGCCAATACCTGATTCAACGGCGATTTCTTTAAGCGCGTTATAGTCGGCCTTCGTGATAGGGCGAATGATATTCATGTTCGCTACTCGTGTTGTAATTATTCGGCGTTTACAACGGCAGCAACGGCGCGTTCAAAACGTGCAAGACCTTCTTTGATGTCTTCATCAGGAATAACCAGTGAAGGTGCAAAACGAATAACGTTCATGCCAGCAACAAGACACATAAGGTTCTCTTTCGTTGCAGCCATCATGAAGTCACGTGCACGGCCTTGGTATTTCTCATTTAACGCACAACCTAACAGCATGCCTTGACCACGTACTTCTTCAAATACGTTGTACTTTTCATTGATAGCACCTAGTAGTTCACGGAATAGGGCTTCTTTCTTAAGTACACCTTCAAGCACTTCTGGTTGGTTCACGATATCTAACGCTTTTTCCGCAACAGCACAGGCTAGTGGGTTACCACCGTAAGTACTACCGTGGGTACCTGGCTTAAGGTGTGCAGCGATGTCTGCTGTGGTAAGCATGGCACCAATTGGAAAGCCGCCACCAAGAGATTTTGCGGTTGTTAGGATATCAGGTGTTACGCCAAGACCCATGTAGGCATAAAGGTGACCAGTACGACCAACACCCGACTGAACTTCGTCAAAAATAAGTAATGCGTTGTGCTTGTCACAAAGTTCGCGAACGCCTTTTACGAAATCTACATCAGGTGGAATAATACCGCCTTCACCCTGAAGCGGTTCCATCATTACCGCGCAGGTTTTGTCAGAAATTAGCGCTTCAAAGGCCGCTAAATCGTTGTAGTCACAGTGGTCAACAGCGCCTGGCTTAGGACCAAAACCGTCAGAGTAAGCTGCTTGACCACCTACTGTTACGGTAAAGAAGGTACGGCCGTGGAAACCTTTGTTGAAAGCGATGATTTGGTTTTTTTCTTCACCGTGCTTGTCCAGCGCCCAGCGACGAGCTAGCTTCAATGCTGCTTCGTTCGCTTCTGCGCCTGAGTTTGCGAAGTAAACTTTGTCAGAGAATGTCGCATCGTTAAGTTTCTTAGCGAGACGAAGGGCTGGTTCGTTAGTGAACACGTTGCTTAAGTGCCAAAGCTTGCTGCCCTGTTCATTGAGAGCTTTAACTAATTCTGGATGGCAGTGACCTAAAACGTTTACCGCAATACCGCCTGCAAAGTCGATGTACTCAGCTCCATCTTGATCCCATACGCGCGAACCTTCACCTCGAACAGGTACCATACCTGCTGGGTTATAGTTAGGAACCATTACATCATCAAATGTAGCGCGAGTTACGTTCATCTTTGTTACCTCTGCGTTGGGCGCCAATCACACAATGTGAGTTTGCTTGTAGAATCAACGAGTACGTTTTGTTCGTACTCCGAGTGACAAAAAGCATCAACTGGACGCGTAAAAACTAATCGGATTTGTTTTACAGTATGCCATTTTTTTTAACATTTGTCTTCTATGTAAAGGGCTGTAGCCCTTTATTTATAAGGACTGTGGCTTAATTTGCAGGAAAAGTGAATAACTATTAACTACTGGTCTATATCGATTAGTAATAATCGTTTTTTACGCCAAGAAAAGCGCCGCTTGGGAGTTTTGTTATGCTTCACGATAATTTTCGTGCTGTAGTAGACGATACTCAAGTTACCTTTCAGTAGCGCTAAAACCAGTCGAGTCGTTGAGTAATAGTCAATAATTCAGTGTATTTAATATGACTGCTAGACTAGGTGCATAACGAGTGCATGAATATCCACAAAATATTTAAGGTTTGCCTTATTTTTATGCTCGTAATTTGGTCTAAATGAGTAAAAAAAGCAAACTGAGCCTATCTTTTATCCTCGTTTTTTACCAACGGAAGAGTGAAAATATCCATGCTTTTGAGTTTCTCAAGTGCACCCGCAGGATAGCGCTGCTCAGAAAAAAGCGGTTTTACTTCTTTAATGTCGACGAGTTTCAGCTGATGTAGCATTCTTATTTGTGTGTAAGTTCGCGCTTGATGCAGTATTTTACTCAAGGTTTTGGGTTGACTGGGCTGCTTATCGGCGCAGTCTCGCATTGGCTGTGCAATGGGGAGGCGTGTGAAGTGCATCCATTCTAAGATGTCTGCACTCACCGCATCAGCGAATTCTTGTTGCAGAGCGATAAGATGGTTGGCCGACGGCGCAATTTTTAATAAAGCCTCATGACGCTTTTGCTCTTTGTCTTTCTGGCACTCTTGTAGTAAATGCAGTTGGATCTTATCGAACAGTTTGAAATAAAGTCGTGTTACAGCACAGCGGCCTAAATTACTTATCATTGCTAGCGTGTAGGCTTGATTCTTATTTAAGTCACTCATTGCAGCTAGGCGTTTTGCAGTAAGCGCAACGCCTGTTGAGTAATGCGTTAGCTTTTGCTTGATAAGCGGGTAAGGATCAGTAATTTGAGGCATAGCGCGCTTTAATATCAATGAAGGTATCAGCGTGCGCAAGTTTTCTATTCCCAAAAAGCTTAAAGCAGTGCGCAACGTCTCAACGACGATTATCCGTCCTCGCGAATCTTTGCGTCTGAATTGGGGCGTATTTACAACAACTATCAATTCGTCATAAAGCCATGGCATGGTGGCGGCTATAGGCTCTAACTTTGAAACCGAGCATGCTTTTACCGATAGAGCATCTAAAAGTTCGCCGATATTTTCAGGTAAGTTAAGCACGTTCTGAACGAGTTCGTCGGTATAACTCAGTTGCTCAGTCAGTTCACCAAGCAAAATTTCGTGAAGATGATGACTCACAGATTCCAGGTAAGAGGCTTCGGTTTTTTCTTGCAGGCGCTTATTTTCAATTGCAACTTTCTCAACGTGGAGTAAAAGTCTGCGCGCGTCTCCTTGCTCTGACTGTTCGAAGCTAACTTGACCCACCTTGCGCTTTCCTAGCATTTCAAGAACGCGTTCGGGTGATATGACCATATTTTCGAAACGATCATCTATCGTGGGCGATGTGGTTGCCCCCATTGTCATTTTAAAAGCACTCCTGCTCATAACTTTTTGGTGAACGGCTATATTATCGTACATCAGGGCCTTATAACTTTCGCAATGCTAATGGTGGAAATAATAGCTACAACTTGAAAGTGTTTTATTCGCTCGGCAACTTTTGATATCGCTTATGCAGTTCTCGACATTACGTTAATTCAGTACAGTGACTAAATTAGTTTATGAAAAGTTAAACGAAAAATCAGTGAATTGCGAGTTTTACCGGTCTTCAAGCGTAAGCTTTACGCATTTTAAGTATCGGCACTAAACTCGCTAACTTAAACCGTTTTAACACGAAGAAAGGCATCAAGCACATTGTGGCCGTGTTCGGTAAGTAGTGACTCCGGGTGATACTGTACCCCCCAAATCGGGTAGTGGATGTGCGAAACCGCCATAATTTCTTTCGTGCCTTGAGCCGTTTCACACCAAGCATCAACACGTAGCGATGGCGGTAAAGAGGTAGGGTTTAAGACCAGGGAGTGGTAACGAGTTACGTTAAACGTACTAGGTAGCCCGTTAAATAAGGCCGTATTGCCGTGTGATAATACTGACACTTTACCGTGTTTAATTTCTTGTGCGCCAACCACTTCAGCGCCGAATGCTTGGCCAATTGCTTGATGACCCAAGCAAACGCCCAGTATTGGCATTTTGCCAGCAAAGTGTTTAATCGCAGCTAGACTGATACCTGCTTCGTTAGGCGTGCAAGGTCCCGGCGAAATAACAAGATGAGAAGGGGCTATATGCGAAATATCGTCGATGCTGAGAGCATTGTTTCGCACAACTTCGACGTCTGCGCCGAGCTCTGTAAAATAGCGAGCAAGATTGTGAGTAAACGAATCGAAGTTATCAATTAACAGCAACACAGCAGTGCTAGTCCTTGGTATTTCTGAAGTATGGGGGTTTTACACATGAAGCGCTTTATCAACGCTTCATGCTGTTAGTATTTTAAGCCCTAAAGCAACGGTTTATGGCTTTGGGATGAAGCCGACGGCTTTGTAAACTTTTGCCAACGTTTCTGCCGCACGTGCTGATGCTTTTTCAGCGCCTTGGCGCATAACGTCATCTAGATATGCTCTATCTGCGCGAATTTCAGCATAGCGAGTTTGAATAGGCTCAAGTAACGAAACTACCGCATCTGCTACGTCACCTTTTAAGTGACCGTACATTTTATCGGTATATTCAGGCTCTAGATCTTTTACCGATTTACCCGTAGCGAGAGAAAGTAAAGTAAGTAGGTTTGATACGCCTGGTTTTTCTGTCGGGTTGAAGTAAATGTTGGCTTGTTCGTCAGAGTCTGTGACCGCGCGCTTAATCTTCTTAGCCAGCTTTTTCGGCTCTTCCAGCAAACCAATGAAGTTATTTGGGTTGTTGTCTGATTTAGACATTTTCTTTTCTGGCTCTTGCAGGCTCATGATACGCGCACCGAACTCTGGAATATAAGGGTCTGGTAAGCGGAATACGTCGCCGTATAAGTTGTTTACTCGCGTTGCTATATCGCGTGTTAACTCAAGGTGCTGTTTTTGATCTTCACCCACAGGTACTTTATCGGCTTGATAAAGCAAGATATCTGCTGCTTGAAGTACAGGGTAGCTGTACAAGCCTACGTTTATGTTGTTCTCATTTTTCGCAGACTTATCTTTAAACTGCGTCATGCGATTTAGTTCGCCCATTTGGGCATAACAATTTAACACCCACGACAACTGTGCATGCTCTGGTACGTGAGATTGCAAAAATAGCGTACTCTTTTGCGGATCAATGCCGCAGGCTAGATAAAGAGAAAGGCCGTCTAAACAAGCTTCTGCAAGTTGCTTCGGATCTTGTCTTACGGTGATCGCATGTAAATCGACAATCATGTATAGACAGTCGTAATCGTCCTGCATGGAAACCCACTGCTTAAGTGCACCCATGTAGTTTCCAAGGGTAAGTTGTCCTGAAGGCTGACAGCCACTTAATACAACGGATTTATTACTCATTTCTTTTTACCTGTAATACGTTAAATTCTGTTAAAAATTAAGCTTTTGATAACGATGAAAGCTCATCGCGCATTTGTGCAATGACATCACTGTAATCGGGTTGAGAAAAAATCGCCGAACCAGCCACAAACATGTCTGCTCCCGCTTCTGCTATTTCGCGAATGTTATCGACTTTGACACCACCGTCAATTTCAATTCGTATATCGTAGCCGCTTTCTAGTACGCGCTGTTTTACTGCTCGTACCTTATCTAATGTGCTAGGTATAAATTTTTGACCACCAAAGCCTGGATTCACCGACATAATAAGAATGTGGTGCAGTTTATCCATAACGTGGTCAAGGTAGTGCAGTGGTGTGGCCGGGTTGAATACCAAACCCGGTTTGCAGCCTGCATCAATAATAAGCTGAAGAGAGCGGTCGATGTGCTCTGACGCTTCTGGATGAAAGCTAATATAGCTTGCGCCAGCATTAGCGAATTTCTCAATGAGGTCATCTACCGGCTTTACCATAAGGTGAACATCGATAGGTGCAGTAATGCCGTATTTTCTCAACGCTTCGCAAATCATCGGCCCAAACGTAAGGTTTGGCACATAGTGGTTATCCATTACATCGAAATGCACCACATCGGCGCCAGCGGCTAACACGTTTTCTACGTCTTCACCTAGCCTAGCGAAGTCAGCAGACAGTATTGATGGGGCGATTAAAAATGGTTTCATTACATGTCCTTTAAATCAAAAACAACAAGGTGCGTTGCCACTTACGTTTTGAGGTTGCGAAAGTTTACCCAAAACCACGCTTCTTTACTATGTAAAGGACGCAACAAGGTTAATTTCACAGAAATTTAAGACCAGTAACCTTAGTTTACGGTGCTGCCCAACTTTGGTGAGGTTGCGTTTTATTGGTGCGTTATTGTTCGTTTATTGGATCGTCCAAAAACTGTGGATGTGAGATTGCACTTAAATAAGTCATTATTTTTCAATGTTTTAAATTTATTTCGGTCGACTTTTTTGATGAACCATAAATGGGCATCAACTTTGCGTTACCCAGTCCAAAAAGAAAACACAGACAGAAAAAAACGAATTACAACAAGTTTGAATTTGACTGGAGAACACACATGAAAACATCTACAAAAAGAACTCTACTTGCCGCTGCTATTTCTTCAGCGTGTTTACTAACTGCTATGCCTAGCTATGCAGAGGGTGAATTTACTGCGAATGCTGGCGCGACCAGCAATTACATTTGGCGTGGTCTAACCCAAACTGTAAACGAAGCTGCTGTTCAAGGCGGTATCGACTATGCGCACGAAAGTGGTTTTTATGCAGGTACATGGGCGTCGAACGTAAGCTATGCATCAGATGATATTTACTCATACGAGCATGACGTATATTTTGGCTACTCGGGCGAGTCTGATGGTATTGCTTATGACTTCGGTTACCTGTACTACAACTACGACGCTGAAGCAGAATTTGATTTCGCAGAAATCTACGGCTCAGTTGGCATGGGTGGTGTAAGCGTAACAGTTTACCTACTAGCGCACACCGAAGCTGACGAAGCAGAAGGTCAAGATTTCGGCTTTGGCCAGGCTTACTACGCATCTCTTGACTATACTACAGAGATTTTGAACGGCACTGAGTTGACTCTACACGCTGGTTATCACAGCGGTGACTTTGTTGATGCGTTTAACTTTGGCGACGGTACTGATAGCTATGCTGATTACGGCGTAACTATTGCTAAAGACGGTTTTAGCTTTGCAGTGACCGGCACTAACCTAGATGATGTTGGAGCTGACGCATTAGATAACGACGAGTTGAAATTCACTGTAGGTTATTCAGTAGATTTCGAACTCTAAAATTATAGGGAGAGGTCAACGGACAGGCCTCTTGACTTAAACGTTGAGTAATAAAAGCCTAATATATATTAGGCTTTTCATTTTTAAAGCAACGCATTTTTAACTTGTTCGTTACCTACTTTTGATTATAATGAGACTACTTTTTAGACGAGTGTAAGGGGTGTTCAGGATGAAAGTTCTTCCTTTTTTTGCGATTTGTGGAGCCGTCGCCCTGGTTAGTGTGGCTGTTACAAACCCGCCAAGCTCTCGTTCGTCTGTTTGCGAATTCCAACCTGTTACTGAATTTAACCCCAAGTTGCCAGCAAGCCACATTCAAAATCAATGCGCCCGTCATCAAGAGGGAGTGGAAGAAGTTAGTTGGCTATCGTGGATAGCAGGTAAATCACCGTCTTTTCAATTCCACTTTTTAGACTTACTAGAGTTGCTTCATAGCGACGATGGTAATCGAGATTTCACCTCACCTTCAAACGATTCATAGGGGCGGCGTGATGCAATCTGGTACTGGTTTCTGGTCAGTTCTAGGTAGTGTAGTAGCAAGCTTATTCGGCGTGCAAAGCCACAAAAACTATGAACGGGACTTTACTAAAGGTACCTTTATTAGTTTTGCTATTATTGGCGTTATTTTAGTTGGGGTATTCGTCGTTTCGCTTTTTATGTTTGTCAGATGGTATGCAGGCTAAACCCGAGCTAGACCTATACACTACCTAGATGAACTCAGACTCGTCAGCATTGCGAATGAATGCTTTCTAACCTTTCTTTCAGTTTTATGTTCGTCATCAAGCTTACGGGCGCTGAACTATTTTTTTTTATGCGTGTTTCGTTTGGGAACGACTTTGGCGGGTGGAAAATAAGCAAGTATTTCATCCACAGGCTGCCGCTTCGCACCATTTTGACTTATTGAGCGCTTAACCGACAGCATACTAAAGTCTGCGCCCTGGTATAAGGCGCGCGTGAGCGGTAGGTCATGATTCGATATCAATACTGGGATACCACGCTTTTTAGACGCTCGGGTAGCGAGCTCAGCCAGCTTCTCTTGTGACTCTTGCCCAAAGCTTCGCGCCGCGTAGCTAGTAAACGCTGCTGTTTTGCTAATAGGTGCGTATGGGGGATCACAGTAAATGACATTGCCTCGCCTAGCTCTTGAAAAAACTTTTTCAAATGGTAGACACGTAAACGTAGCCTTTTGTGATTTTTCAGAAAACACAAACATCTCGTCTTCAGGGAAATAGGGTTTTTTATAGCGCCCAAATGGCACATTGAAACGGCCTTGAAGACTATAGCGACATAAACCATTGTAACCATGACGATTTAAATAAAGAAAAAGAATAGCTCGGTAGTATTCATCCTTCGTTGCGTTGAACTCCTCACGCAAGTCGTAGTACATCTTTTCTTTATTGCGACTCCCATCAAAAAAAGTTCGAGCGTCGTTAATCAGCGCATCGGGTTGCGCTTTTAAGAAGTTGTATAGATTAATGAGATCAGGGTTTATGTCATTAAGCAGGTAACGTTTGTATTGCGTATTCAGAAATACAGAGCCGGCTCCAACAAACGGTTCTATAAGTTTGTTAGCTTGCGGTAATCTGGCCTGAATATGCTCAACCAAGCTGTATTTGCCACCGGCCCATTTTAAAAAGGCCCGGTTTTTTTTCTGCATCATGCTTAAACGTTACTACCTAGACGGAATGAAGACGGTGGTTTTTCCGTGCGCCGCCGTTCCAAGGGAAAGGGTCGTCTTTATACTTTTATGCTGATCAGTATCAGATATCACCACACTAAAGGTAGATTGTAACTTTCATCAGTAAAACGGACAACCAACAAGTGTCGCAAGAATGGAATTTTGGCAAATTATCAAAATTAAAAGAGAGTTTGCGTAAAAAAGTGGCTTAATTTTGTGCTTTGTCTATTTCAGAGAGGACCTGATTTCCTCGCTTAATAAACGCATTTTGTTTGCCCGGATATTCAGGTAGCGCCGCACGTACCTGTTGTGCTTGTGATAGTGAGGAAAAAACCTCTCGAAAAACAACGACAAACCAGTCGCCACCATAGCGTTCGGTTTTATAAATGCGGGTTTGACCTACAAGATTGTTTTCACGCAAGAATGCATTGAGCACCGATTCGCTTTTCATCGCTAGCATCTGAATGGCGTAATCGTTAGCACTAATCCATTGATTTGGCTGCAGTGATGTTTGGTTCCTATTTTCTCTGCTAAGTGCCGTATCAGCGCTTTGTTCAGTTTTTTCACCTGAACTAGTATCGACGAAGGAAGAATTACTGCTTCGTGCCCTTGCTGTAATATTACTATTATCGCCTTCTGTTTTAGACGAAGAACCTGCATCAGGCAATGTTGATACTGCGCTTTCCCAATCAGTAATCAGCGAGTCATTGGCTGCTATTTCATTTTCAGCTGGCATATCAAGGGTTGATTGGTTCGGTAACTCAGGCGTGGCAGTCGGTGTTGAGACAATTTCCACATTACCGGTTTGTACGCTTACGTTATTTTGAATTTCAGCAGCTGTGGTTTCTCCGCTTTTTTCATCGTCGCCACTGAAGCCTTCACCAGCAATGCCGTCTGCAATTAGCTTATTATAGGCTGAACCCGGTTGAACCTGAGTTTCCTTAGGTTCAAGTGTTTGCTGGCTAATAGGAGAAAAAATAGATGACAGTTTTTCACCGTATTGCCAATAAATAAGGCCTGAGAATGTGACCAGAAAGACTAGAACCACCCCTAAATAAAACCATTTTGTTTTTAGTGGGTTAGTGAATGTCTTGGTGTTTTCACGTTGTCTATTTTCTAAGTGAGCCTGAAACGCTTCTCTTCGTGACGCGATCATTTTGTCGAGATCTGACTCGAAATTTGGCTGCTCACTAATGACAGATTGGCTACTAATAATAAGCGGAGTTTCAGTATTCTTCGCAGGAAGCCATTGTTTGGCGCGCTCAGCCCACTCATTATTGGCAAATAAAAGCACGTTCAAATGTTGTTTATTGCCAGCAAATCTACTCTGTAACACCAAATCCCATAGCTCTTGTAACAGTGCATCAGGAAGATTATGGGCTTGGGTGATAGCGATTAGAATTGGGCCTTCGTGGCTATTCAGATCAGAAAGTAACTCATTGAGGGGGCGAACAAAGCTTCCCACTACTTGACCTAGTAGCTGGCGGCAAAGCTGTCTACGATAGTCAGAAGGCTCCATATTATCTTGCGCGGTCAAATACGCAATTTCGGTATCGTCGTGCTGTTGGAAGACAAAGGCTTCAAGGGTTTTTTGCTGTTGAGCAATAGACTCACCGCTGACAAAGATCAGCTGAGAGGAGTAATTGACCAGATATTCCAAACGTTCATGCAGTTCACTTTGCATGGGAGTTTGCCCTTATTCACCGTTGCTTTAAAACTAGTCTAGCAACGCACCTTGTTACTAGTTCCCAAGTCTCGGGAATAACGAAAGGGCACGCTGCCAGTTTGTCGTGAACGCGATTGACTAAGAGAGAATGTCAGTAAGGATGGCGTCGGTGACGTCTTTAGTAACAACCGCTTTGCCAATGCCTTGAGGAAGTACAAATCGAATACTGCCCGCTTCCACTTTCTTATCGCGTTTCATGTGCTTAACATAGTCGTCTTTCGTCATGCTACTAGGCCCTGCAATAGGCAGTGCAAATGCTTCAAATAGCGACGATACGCGTCGTGTTTCTGACGCTTCAAACCATGTTAATGCTTCAGCAGCTTTACAAGCAATTATAGTACCAGCGGCTACCGCTTCGCCATGCAGCCAGTTGCCGTAGCCTTGTTCAGCTTCAATAGCGTGACCAAAGGTATGCCCAAGGTTTAGAATAGCGCGCAATCCACCTTCCCGCTCGTCTTTCGCAACCACATCTGCTTTTATTTCGCAGCAGCGAGAAATAGCGTAGGTAAGGATTTCAGTATCAAGAGACGTAAGTGCGTTAACGTTTTCTTCAAGCCACGTAAAAAACGGTGCGTCGTAAATAATGCCGTATTTAATAACCTCTGCCATACCAGCAGCAAATTCTCGTGGCGGTAGTGTCGCCAGCGAGTCAGTATCGATAGCAACATAAACAGGTTGGTAAAAAGCACCAATCATGTTTTTACCTAGAGGGTGGTTTACCGCGGTTTTTCCACCTACCGATGAGTCTACCTGGGAAAGCAGGGTAGTAGGGACTTGAATAAAAGGCACACCGCGTTGGTAAGTTGCTGCGACAAAGCCCGTGAGGTCTCCTATCACACCACCGCCAAGGGCAATAAGTGTTGTATCTCTTGCCGCATTTAGTTCGAGAAGGCGGGTCATGACTACTTCGAATTGTTCTAAATTCTTGTACTGCTCGCCATCTGGCAAAATAATGGTTTCAACTTGAACGTCACCACATGCTGCTTTAGCGGTTTCTAAGTAAAGCGGCGCAACGGTCTCGTTTGTTACGATAACCGCCAGAGGGCCTTTTATGTAGGCACTAAAAAGACCGGGTTGCGAAAGCAGCCCAGCCTCTATCTGTATAGGATAGCTACGTTCTCCAAGTTCCACAGTTAAGGTTGACATTGGCGTAGCACCTCCTAATACATATTTAATTTATAGACCGATTTTACTGATAATTTGATTTGCTACAGCACGTGCACTTTGGTCGTCTGTATCAACAATGTAATCAGCAACTTCTTCGTAAAGCGGGTTGCGCATTTCTGCAAGATCGCGAAGTACTTGCTCTGGATCTTCGTTTTGCAGTAAAGGGCGACGTTTGTCGCGTTGTGTACGGGCAACTTGCTTATCGATTGTCGTTTGTAGGTAAACAACGATGCCGCGGGCAGATAAACGATTACGCACAGCTTTGGTTACAATAGAGCCGCCGCCAGTGGCAAGTACAATACCTTGCTTATCTGTCAAATCGTTAATGACGGTTTCTTCGCGTTTACGGAATCCATCTTCGCCTTCAAGGTCGAAGATCCAGGCGATGTCCGCACCTGTACGGCGCTCAATTTCCTGATCCGAATCAAAAAAGTCTAGGTGAAGTTCGTCTGCCAGATGTCTACCGATAGTACTTTTGCCAGCACCCATTGGGCCAACTAAAAAGATATTACGTTTTTCAGCCATATTTGCTTATATCACAACTTAATCATGTTAGGGGCAGTGCACTGTTGCCTTACCAGCCTACCCATTGACTCGTGCCTATTTAGTTTCCAATAAGCACCACTCCTTAAACCTCGCTTAAATTTCGAGGCGGGGATTATCTCAGTTTCACGTAAGGCGTTGCAAGTTTTGTTACTAACAAATAGCGTATACCTGTAAATTTAGTGATAAAAACGGTCTAAAAACAAAAAAAGCGCATTAAGATGCGCGTTTTTTGAAGATAAAACTGTTCTTATGGACGTTCAGTTACAATTTTGGGTGTAACAAAAATGAGTAACTCTCGCTTCTGTTGAAGTTGTGACGTATTTCTAAATAAGGCACCCACAACAGGTAAGTCACCAAATAAAGGTACCTTGGATACGCCATCAGAACTTGTCTGCTGGAAAATCCCACCAAGCACAATGGTTTCGCCGTTTTCAACCAATACCTGCGTTTTAATTTCCTGTGTATCGATAGCAACTGCATCACCAGTTGATGTAGCCACGGTTTCGCCGCGCGTATCTTGAGTTACCACTAAGTCCAGAATAATGCGATTATCTGGCGTAATATGAGGAGTAACTTTGAGCGATAGAACCGCTTTTTTAAACTCAACCGATGTAGCGCCGCTTGACGTTGCCTGCACATAGGGTATTTCCGTACCCTGTTCAATGTAAGCTTCATGTTGGTTGGCCACAGTAATACGAGGACTTGCAATAATTTCCCCTTTGTTTTCCGACTCAAGTGCAGAAAGTTCAAGATCTAATATGGTGCCGTCTACTAAGCTTGCTATTTGAAAGCCGATGCTTCCCGCAGCGCTGGTTACCGGAAGGTTCACATTAAGACGATTATCAATGCTAGGCACCACGCCTCCGGCAATGGTATCGGCTGCTTCGAGGCTGCCTGATACGCCGTTATCATCTTGGCGGTCGCTGAACCCCCAGCGCACGCCTAACTGTTCGTCAACATTGTCAAGTACTGTGACCATTCTGCTTTCAATCAGTACCTGTTTAACTGGAATATCTAACGCGTTGATAGTTTTTCTTGCTTCGTCAATCGACGCTAATGTATCACGTATAAGTAGGGTGTTGGTTCGCTCATCTACCGTAACGCCGCCACGCTCGGAAAGAATACCGCCTTCGGTAGATTTTAGAATAGTAGCCAATGCAGAGGCTTTAGCGTAGTTAACTGAAATATTTACCGTATGCAAAGGGGCTAAATCTGAGACTTGTTTTTTAGATTGCAACGCTTGAGTTTCACGAGCAGACAATTCTTCTGCAGGGGCAATCAACAAGATATTGCCCTCTAAACGCTTGTCTAATCCTTTAACGCGCAAGATCATATCTAAGGCTTGATCCCAAGGAACGCCAGATAAACTGATAGTAACATTGCCTGATACTGTGTCAGTCGTAACGAGGTTAAAGCCATTTACTTGCGCAATAATTTGCAAAACCTGTCTTACAGGTACATCTTGAAAATCAAGAGAAATAGGGTCGCCAGTATATTTCTTCTCTGCCTCAAGTGCTTCTTGCTGTTCACTGTCCATTGGTGAAATTGCTACGCGTAATACGCTATCTTTCACCGTGTTTTTGACGGTAACTGGACCTGAGTAATTTATCTCAATACGGGCGGCATTTTCGTCTTCAAAGGTTTCTATGGTCGAAACGATAGTTCCGAAGTCCGCCACGCTTAGCTCTACTAGCTGATCTTGAGCTAATGCAGTATTGGTGAGTGTGAGTATCACCTTTCCTTGAGATTCAATAAGCTGCACCTTTGGTGCTGTGCCCACAAATTCTACTAATGTAATTGCAGTGCTATTTGCCGCTTGGGTAAAGTCTATATTCGTAATGGTGGTAGCTGGGGCCGTTTCATTTCTCTTTGCGTTAGGATCTACCAGTAGTGGTTCCTGTGCTTTGACAGGATGAGAAACCAGAAAGGTGAATGAAAATATTGCAGCGACAACGAAGGCCAGCCAATACCATCTAGGCGCTCTACGATTGAGAGATTTGTTGAAAATATATCGTTCGGCCATGCTTACTCTCCCGCCTTCGATGCTGTAGTCATTGTTGTTGTTTTCCTTTGCCAGCAGCCTGCACCATCAGGTAATAGTTGTTCAATAGTAATTGAGTCGGTGCCAATTTGCATAATTTTGCCATAAAACAATCCGATACGGCTCCCTACTTTCGCTTTATGTAACACTCCGTCGTTGCTTTTTAATAACGCCCATTTCACTTCTTTAACCGCAAAATTGCCGGCAAGGGCGAGGGCATCTAAGCCATAAGCCTCCAAGGCTTCCTTTGGACGTTGAAAGTTAGGCTGTAGACAGTTTTCCACGCGAGCTTTAGCTACAGGGGCCGCATTGTTGCGCGGGCGGTCAAACGGGCTTCTAAGTGCGCTTGCAGTATAACTAAATGGCGGGTGGGTTTTAAACTCTGGGTAGGGCTCGATTTGAGGCTGCGCACGCGATTTCACACTTTGCGTGTAGGCTTGAAGGTCATTCAGTTTTGGCGAGCAGCCCGCAATAAGTAACAAGGCCAAAAGAGAAATAAGTACACGAATCATTGCTCATCTCCTTCAAAATCCGAGGAGTTTTCAGAACGATAGGTTTTGGCTTGAAGTTTAAGGGATAGCCCGTTTGCTTGCCGTTTAATATCAAAGTCATGCAGCGTAACAATACGAGGTAAGTCCGCCACTTTAGACACGAATTCCCCAAAGTTGTGATATCCGCCACTGACTTCCATTTCTATAGGTAGCTCAGTATAGAATTCTTTCGGTACTTCTTGTTGCCAGTTAAGTAGTTCAAATGTCAGGCCTGCCGATGTGCCGACATAAGTGATGTCGTCAAGCAAACCTGGCGTTTCATTACTGGTGGGTAAGCTCTTAAGCATGGAAGAAAAATCTTCTTTAATTTTCGCGAGCTGCGCTTCATAAGCTTCTAAATTCGCCGCGATACGGTACTTCGCTTCAAACTGCAGCTTAAGCTCTTGTTCTTTCAACTCAGCTGCATCCTTGATAGGGAGCTTTGGGCTTACCAACGTATAATAGCTAAGGGCGCCTACTAATATTGCGACGAATGCAGCAACGACAATGCGAACTTCATTCGGCCAAATAGCAATCTGCTCAAAATCGAGTTCGTTTAATTCTTTAAGTTTCGAAACGTCAAACTTCATAATTATGGCGCCTCACTACTAGCGCTTTTTAGGGGGGCAACATTCGGCGCGATAGAAAATGTAAGGGTAAAGTTACTAATAGCTCTTGCCGCACTACTGTCAGACTTAATCGTAGAGAGTTCTGCGCCCACAAATACTTTAGAGTTATCTAAGGCACGCATAAAGTCTGATAAGCGATTATTAGAGTCGCTTATCCCTTCTATTTTGATGCTGTTATTACTTCTTGTCATTGATTCAAACGCCACCCCTTGAGGTACCAATTTGGCGAGTTCATCAAACACAATAGGCGCGACATTACGGCTGGCCTGAAGCTGTTCAATTAAGGCCATACGTTGTTCAACAGCGTTCTTTTTGTCTTTTAGTTTCTTGATTTCGCCGATCTGTGCATCAAGAGTAGCAATTTCGCGTTCAAGATATTGGTTACGTGAGTTTTGGTTATTAATCTGCTGGTCGATAGCTTGCCCTATAAACCAAAAAATTAAGCCTACGATAGCAGCAACGGCAACCAAGCCAACTAAGTATTGTTGTTTTTGATGTTGGCGCTGTTTTTCTCGCCACGGAAGTAAATTTACATGTGCCATGGCGTAAAGCTCCGGCTCGCCAGACCCGCTGCAATTGCAAGCTGTGGTGCAATTTTGCTAAGTCGAGTCGTATCGAGTTTTGGGTTTATCGTCATATTGCTGAACGGGTTAAAGCAATCTACTTCAAGGCCTAAGTCTTGTTTCAGAATCTCTACCAATGGTTCGATGGTCGCTGCGCCACCACTTAATAGAATCTTACTTGGGCGTTGTGCATGTAGAGTGCTCATATACATCTGCAGCGCCCGGTTGATGTTCTGCTGAAGGTTAGCAGCAAAGATGGGAAGGGTATCTTCTACCCAATTGCCTGAAAGCGTGCCGTCTAATAGCTGACGCTCTGCCACCTCTCGTTCTACCATATGGATGGCACTAATATCACTGATTAATTGGTTAAGCCCAAACGCATGCTCTTTTGTATAAATTACGTCACCATTTTTGATCACGCATATTTGAAGTAGCGAGGCACCCACATTAATGCAACAAAGTGGCTCATCTTCTGGCTGAGGGGGGTGAAAAAAGTCTAACGCATTGCCAATGGCGTAATTTTCCATATCAACAATTTTAGGCTCGAAATTGGCTTCTCTAGTAAGCAGCAACCGGCTATCTACTAAGTCTTTATGAGCAGCGGTCAGCAAAACGTTCACTTTGCCAGTATGGGTAGTACTTGGCCCCATTTCTTCAAAATCTAAATACACTTCTTCAAGAGGATAGGGAATCAGACTGTCAGCTTCAATTTCTATTTGATTTTCAAGATCATAATCGTTTTGTTCAGGATCCATGTATACGATTTTGCTAATTACTGAGGTTCCTGCCACCGCAACATTCGCCAACTTCAATTTTGTCTTCAGAGATTTGCGAATTTTTTTCAGCGCAATGCTTACCGATTCATAATCTTTGATATCTCGCTCTGAAAAAGCGATTTTAGTGATCGGCTCGCAGGCATACCCTTGAAGGACGAACCCGTCTTTAGATTGTTCTAGCCATACCGCTTTTATTTGACGCGTGCCTATATCTAAGCCCACAATGGGCGGCAGCTTTTTTTTAAACAGCGATTTCATTTGCAAGTGTCCAGTTTCAAAGGTAGTTGCTCTAAAGTACAATATTACTCTATTAGTATTGTGCGTATGGTTCTACAGATAACACATACGTATAGAATATACGTCATTTCAACAAAATGTCTTGGTATCCGTTACAGTGAAGTACATTAAACCACTTATTTTATTTAGTTTTCTATCAGGCCTTCTTGGTTTTGCAGCACTGGTAGGTATTTACTTTTATATCAAACCTGACCTGCCAAGCGTTACTGTACTTAAGGATGTAAGGCTGCAAACCCCTATGCAGATATACACCAAAGACGGAAAACTTATTTCGCAGTATGGAGTTAAACGGCGGATCCCCGTAAAACTTGAGGAAGTTCCACAAGAATTAATTGACGCCATACTTGCTACCGAAGACAGTCGATTCTACGAACACCACGGTATCGACCCCATTGGTATAATGCGTGCAGCAGTAAGTTTAGTCTTAACTGGCGAAAAACGTCAGGGAGCGAGCACGTTAACTATGCAGCTGGCGCGAGGCTTTTTCCTGAGCCGTGAAAAAACCTATATTCGTAAGATAAAAGAAATATTTATTGCATTGCACATGGAGCAGGAGCTTTCTAAGCAAGAAATTCTCGAATTATACCTCAATAAAATTGAGTTAGGTCATAGAGCTTTTGGTTTCGGTGCGGCGGCTCAGGTGTATTATGGCAAACCGCTTAACGAGCTTTCTTTAGCCCAAATTGCTACTATCGCGGGTCTTCCAAAGGCACCTTCAGTGCTAAACCCAATCAGCGGGCCACAGCGGTCTGTAGAGCGCCGACGTGTTGTGCTGCTTCGAATGTTAGATGAAGAATACATTACTAAAGCGCAGTTCGATGAAGCTGCCAATGCGCCAGTTACGGCCAAAAAGCACGGTGCCGAAATTGAAGTTGATGCCCCTTATTTGGCTGACACCATTTACAATGAAATGGTCGAAATTTATGGAAAAGAAGAAGCGGAAACTGGAGGCTACCAAGTATTCGCAACAGCAACGTCTGACCTTCAACTAGCCGCGCAACGAGCGGTTGTGAGAAACCTTCACGATTACGATGAACGTCATGGTTATAAAGGAGCGATGGGGTACCTATGGGATATTCCAAAGCAAGAAGGTAAAGATGACGTCATTCCCCAGCTTTCGTTAAGTTTTGATGTAAGCAATAGAACATCTCGTGAAGAGTGGGATGATGAATCACTTATACGAGTGCTTGAAGAAATCCCTCACATCAAGCCTCTGTTACCTTCTGTGGTAACAAAGGTAAATGAACAGTCAATCGATGTGCTTGCCGTTGACGGAAGAACCATTACAGTAGAGTGGGATGGCTTGGACTGGGCGAGGCGTTATATTACGGATTTTAGGCAGGGCAGTGACCCTAAAACCGCGTCCGATGTTACTCAAGAAGGGGCGGTTGTCTACATCAGGCAGCAAGAAGGGCTGTGGCGTATTTCGCAAATCCCCGAGGTAAGCGGAGCCTTTATTGCACTTAACCCGAAAAACGGCGCGGTAGAAGCCGTGGTTGGCGGTTACAGCTTCTACCAAAGCCAATTTAATAGAGCTACCCAGGCTAAGCGCCAAGTGGGTTCAAACATCAAACCTTTCGTTTATTCAGCAGCGTTAGACAGTGGTTACACCCTTGCCTCTATTATCAATGATGCGCCTATTAACCAATGGAATGCCGCTACAGGTGTCGCCTGGCGCCCTCAAAATTCGCCGGCTGAATACGACGGTCCAATCAGAATGCGTAAAGCCCTTGGTAAATCGAAAAACGTGGTATCGGTTCGATTACTCCGCGGTGTTGGTCTTAGAGAAACGGCTGATTATCTAACGCGCTTTGGATTTAATAAAGATGATATCCCGCTGGATGAAACCGTGTCTCTTGGTTCGAGTTCGCACACGCCGCTTGAAGTGGTAAGAGGTATGTCGGTCATTGCGAACGGTGGCTACTTAGTAAACCCTCATTTTATCAGCAAAGTGCTTGATGAAAACGGCGATGAGCTTTGGAAAGCAAACCCAGTTTGGGCGTGCAATCGTTGTGAAAATCAAAGCGATCCAGAAATACTACCTGAAGACGAAGAAGCCGATATTGAAGCCTTACTTGCCGCTGAACTAAATCAAGATATTTTACTTGGCGACGTCGATGATGACGAAGCTGCAGAAAAAGTGATTGCGCCTCAGGTTATTACTGCTCAAAACGCTTTCTTAGTGGCAGAAATGATGCGAACGGCTGTGAGAGCAAACGGAAATTGGAGCAAGAAAACCTATTGGTTAGGCACCGGCTGGCGTGCTCGTAATATTCTTCAGCGTACTGACATAGCTGGGAAAACGGGTACAACGAATGACTCGCGAGACACGTGGTTCAGTGGTTTCCACAAAGATTTGGTGGCAACAACTTGGGTCGGGTTCGACAACATGGGGCGTCAGTTAGGACGTGCCACGCGTAATCAAAATTTGATTAATAAGGCGCCTGAGAAGTTTAACTGGATAGGCAACGCCATGATTGGCATTGAAGATGGCGCTAAAGCGGCGGAGCCAGCGTGGATCAGATTTATGCAATTTGCTTTGAAGGACAAGCCACATACGCCTATGCCCGTACCAGAAAATATAGTACGTGTTCGCATTGATCGTACCAGTGGAAAGTTGACCAGACGAACAGACCATACGACACTATTCGAATATTTCCTGCAAGGTACTGAGCCAACTACTTACGTTCGCGATGACGAAGTGTTAGATCCAGCCACGCAGGACAAGACAACTGCGCCAGAGCCAGAAGAAATATTCTAATTATAAAAAAAGCACGCTGTGTGCGTGCTGCTTCAGGCGAAGGCAATGTATTTGCCCTGAACACATTATCGGAAAACCAATGTCAGAAGATTCACAGCGATATCTTTATATTCCTCATGCCGGCCCTTCACTGCTGGAAACGCCCCTACTTAATAAAGGTAGCGCCTTCACTGCGCGCGAGAGAGCTGCGTTCAACCTAACTGGTCTTGTGCCTCCACGGTACGAAACTATTGAAGAGCAAGTTGAACGCGCCTATATGCAATACAGTAGCTTCGATGAATCACTCAATAAGCACATTTATTTACGTGCTATTCAAGACAACAACGAAACCTTATTTTATCGTCTTATTCAAAAGCACATCGATGAGATGATGCCTATCATCTACACCCCAACAGTCGGTGATGCATGTGAACAGTTTTCTGATATTTATCGCAGTTCACGAGGCTTATTCGTATCTTATGAAGAGCGCCATCAGCTAGATGACATTGTTCGCAATGCGACTAAGCGCAAAGTGAAGGTGATTGTTGTAACTGACGGTGAGCGTATTTTAGGCTTGGGAGACCAAGGTATCGGGGGGATGGGCATTCCCATTGGTAAGCTTTCGCTTTACACCGCGTGTGGTGGAATTAGCCCAGCATACACATTGCCCGTAATGTTAGATGTAGGGACTAACAACGAAAAGCTACTAAACGACCCAATGTACATGGGGGCGCGCCATCCTCGTATTGGACAGGAAGAATACGACGAATTCGTTGATATGTTCATTAATGCTGTGAAGCGACGCTGGCCTGATGTCATGATTCAGTTTGAAGATTTTGCGCAGCCTAACGCTATGCCGTTATTAAATCGCTATCGTAACGACGTGTGTTGTTTTAACGACGATATTCAAGGAACTGCTGCCGTTACCCTTGGCACTATTTTGGCGGCTTGTAAAACCAAGCAGCAAAAGCTGCGTGACATGAAGGTCGTGTTTGTGGGTGCGGGGTCAGCTGGCTGTGGCATTGCCGAAATGCTTATTCAGCAAATGGTGTTTGAAGGCCTTACTGATGAACAAGCGCGTAAACAAGTGTTTATGATTGACCGCTTTGGCTTGGTGACTGAGGGCATGGAAGGTTTACGCGACTTTCAGCAAAAGCTTCAGCAGAGAAATGCAGATTTAGCTGATTGGACATTCAGTGGAGATTACGCGTCACTGTTGGATGTGATGCATTGCGCGAAACCAGATGTACTTATTGGTGTCTCTGGTCAGCCAGGCTTGTTTACTGAGCAGGTGATCCGTGCCATGAAACAAGGCTGTGAATTGCCCATAATCTTCCCGTTAAGTAACCCCTCACGACAAGTTGAAGCGCGCCCCGAGCAAGTAATTGAATGGACAGATGGCGAGGTAATTATCGCAACTGGTAGTCCGTTCAAGCCCGTAGAGTACAATGGCAATATCATCCCTATTGCTCAGTGTAATAACTCGTATATTTTCCCTGGTATCGGCCTTGGTGTTGTCGCCTCAAAAGCGAAGCTCATTAGTGATGAAATGCTAATGGCTGCAAGTAACGCTCTTGCGGCGGCGTCGCCATTAGTCAACACAGGGCAAGGCTCACTATTGCCACCACTTGCTGCAATTGCTGAAATTAGTCGTGAGATTGCTTTTGAAGTGGGTAAAGTTGCTATGGAGCAAGGGCTAGCGCTTGAGATGTCTGACGACGCATTGCGCGCCAGCATTGAGCGTAACTTCTGGAAAGCAGAGTACCGCCCTTACAAGCGGGTAAGCATCTAGTATCCGTTAACGTTATAAAAAAGCAGGCTTAGCCTGCTTTTTTAGTACTTGTGAACAACGCTTTCACCATGACTTACAACCCAAAAGCTGAAGTAAGCCACCGTCTCACTGCTCGAACTTCATCCATTTCGCGGCTGAACTCCAACCAAATGTAATATGGTGTTGCCTATGCGCAACATTTCCTATGTGTTATTCATATATATTCACGTTAATTTTCCGCTAACCCGCTGTTATTAATGAATTAATTTTAATTGGCACAATGATTGATACACCTCTTAATAGTTACAACAAGGAGCAAGGGGTGTTATTGATGACCAAGTTAAAAAACAAGGTAAGTCCTTTCTACGCGCGAATTATTAAGCGCTCATTCTCTACGTCATTAGTTATGGCCGCTCTTGCAACACTCTCAGCTTGCGACGCACCTAATGTTGATGTTGCAGCACAAGATGAAAAAGCTGCTAAAACGGCTGCTAGTACAGTTTCAGAAAGCCCAGTGGATGAGCAAATTGAAATGTTTGCTTATCTGGATGAATCCGACTTAATTGATGCCTACTACGAGGTTAAGTAATTCGCGGCTAATCCTTCTTACACACTATCGATTCTGCCACGGTTACCGCTGGCAAAAGATTATGGCAACTATCGATAGTACCAGTTTGCGGGCAAAGGACTGCTCGCCTTTTATTCATAAAACCGCGCTCTGGATAAAGCTAAAGCGCGGCTTTTTTATGTCAATAAACGTATATCGCCGTTTATTAGTCGACACCGTTGAGCTATAAGTCTTTAAAAGCTGTTCTTAGTAGCTATGTATTGCACTAACCTTAACGATAAAGTCATTTAAAGGAGCTGCTATGTCGACAGAAAGTAACTATACACCACCAGAAGTTTGGACTCAGGCTGAGGATGATGGCAACAAGTGGGCCAGTATCAATCGTCCTGTATCGGGCGCTACCCATGAAAAGGCTCGTCCTAATGGTGAACATGGTTTGCAGCTATACTCGTTAGCTACGCCTAATGGTCAGAAAGTTACCATCATGCTTGAAGAGTTGTTGGCAGCTGGCGTGAGCGAAGCAGAATACGACGCTTGGCTGATTAACATTGGTGAGGGCGATCAGTTTTCTTCTGGGTTTGTTGACGTTAATCCGAATAGTAAAATTCCTGCTATGGTCGACAGGACCACGTCGCCAGAAACCAAGCTTTTCGAGTCGGGTTCAATCTTAGTTTACCTAGCGGAAAAGTTTGGAAAGTTTATTCCACAAGATGCCCATGCTAAAGCAGAGTGTTTCAACTGGCTATTCTGGCAGGTGGGATCAGCACCTTACTTAGGTGGTGGTTTTGGGCACTTCTACAGCTATGCGCCTTATCCCATGGAATATCCTATCAATCGTTTTACCATGGAAACTAAGCGTCAGTTAGATGTGCTAGACAAACACTTAGCAAACAATGAGTTCATGGCTGGCAGCGAATATAGCATTGCTGATATGGCTATTTGGCCATGGTACGGCAACTTGGTACTTGGCAACCTGTACGACGCAGCGACTTTCCTTCAGGTGCACGAGTACACCAATTTGGTCCGCTGGGCTAAGCAACTAGAGCAGCGTGAAGGGGTTAAACGAGGCCGTATCGTCAACAAAACCTGGGGTGACGATGGTCAGTTAGAAAACCGTCACAGCGCAAAAGATATCGACGACGCACTCGCCAACACCTAATTAACGGGGTCAGAGTCTGAGGGATCCCCACGAATTTAATTCCATGTGCCAGCGGTCCAGGCCCCGTCGAC